>NZ_JBHTHA010000026.1:0-168446 GCF_042676385.1 Paenibacillus sp. GCM10027628 | reverse complement strand
CAAGGGGTTAAGACACCTCCCTTTCACGGAGGTAACAGGGGTTCGAATCCCCTACGGGTCATAAGTCCCCACAAAGTGGAATAAAGATTCCAAATACTTTGCGGGGAGCCCCAAAAGGCAGTATTCATGAACGCTTAGCTCAGCTGGGAGAGCATTACCTTGACAGGGTAAGGGTCGGCGGTTCGATCCCGTCAGCGTTCACCATTATANTCATGAACGCTTAGCTCAGCTGGGAGAGCATTACCTTGACAGGGTAAGGGTCGGCGGTTCGATCCCGTCAGCGTTCACCATTATATGTGGAGCCGTGGTGTAGAGGCCTAACATGCCTGCCTGTCACGCAGGAGACCGCGGGTTCGAATCCCGTCGGCTCCGCCAGTTTTCATTCTTAGGGGCATAGTTTAAAGGTAGAACAAAGGTCTCCAAAACCTTTGGTGTGGGTTCGATTCCTGCTGCCCCTGCCATTATACAGAAATTATTTATAAGAGCCATTAGCTCAGTTGGTAGAGCACCTGACTTTTAATCAGGGTGTCGTAGGTTCGAGTCCTACATGGCTCACCATTTGCCTGATTTACAGTGTGCGCGTATGGCGGAATTGGCAGACGCACTAGACTTAGGATCTAGCGGGAGACCGTGGGGGTTCAAGTCCCTCTACGCGCATCACCATAACTTGCGGAAGTGGCTCAGGGGTAGAGCATCGCCTTGCCAAGGCGAGGGTCGCGGGTTCGAATCCCGTCTTCCGCTCCATATTTTATGTGCCCATAGCTCAGCCGGATAGAGCGTTTGACTACGAATCAAAAGGTCGGGAGTTCGAATCTCTCTGGGCACGCCATTTTAAAATGAATATTATCGGGACGTAGCTCAGCTTGGTAGAGCACCTGCTTTGGGAGCAGGGGGTCGCATGTTCAAATCGTGTCGTCCCGATAGACGCGGATGTAGTTCAATGGTAGAACTCCAGCCTTCCAAGCTGGTAGCGTGGGTTCGATTCCCATCATCCGCTTTTAATTTAATGATTTAGCTGTTAACAGAAAAGAACCATTGACAATAACTCGTCTGAGTGTCAATGGTTCTTTTCTGTTAACAAGGGCAGTTGCCTTGGATTTGTTTTAGGAGCAATGTCATATTCATGCTTTTGATCAAGCCAAACCGTTGGTTTTCCATTGTTGGCTATGTTGATGATGTAAGAACAGTATTTGCACAATATGATATACTCCCGCCTGAAATTGATTATCCCGAAGAATTAATAAGCTACTTGGGACGAAAAGTCTGGAAGTCCTAACTAAGTTTAATAGCGAACGATCCTGAGAATGTAGTCGAGGACAAAAAAATTACCGGAGTTGTAATTAGAGACACTAAAGATTTAATGGGCTATGGTGTATATGGTGAAGATCCAGACATCTTATGTTCTGGATATCCGTCGGTACAAAGGAAATTGGAGAGTACACTTTGATTATAAAGTTGTTGAAAATGCTGTATCACAATTCAAATTTGCTCCTCATGGTTACGCTATTGATTTTGGACTAACTGATAAGGGAGAAATGTTATTAATAAAAGTCAATGACTGGTACGCATTAGGGAACTATTGATTATTTTCTTATGCAAAGTTACTATCTGCACGATGGGCTGAGTTAACCATAATGTAATTTTTGATCAAGCAGTTGGATCACCATTATAGACAATACTTGCGCTCAGCTGCCACTATATTACCGATAATGCATGTATTTAACGCTTCGACGCTTTCAAAACTCTCATCATTTCATTGATTTGCTGTTTATCGCGAAGAGGCTGCACAAATTTCATTTATAGGGCCCCCACAATCATCATAGCTTTAGCGCCTCTAACTTCCGCTTTACCGTATTCCGTCGTATAGGGGTAAGCTTTCAACAACAAAAGGAGCTGCCGCGGCAGCTCTATCGCATTATTTTGAGGTTATTTGCGTCAACAATCGAACAATGGCCACTGCAGCTTGTGCTCTAGAGGAATAGAGTGTTGGATCGAAACGGTTCCCTTCGTATCCGTTTAGTAGTCCTAAATCGGTTGCTGTTTGAACGTACGCCCGTGCCCAGTTGGAGATCGTTTCTGCGTCCGAATAAGGGGCAGCTTGACTAGGTGCAACTTCCGAAAGGTCCTTCTGCTTAACAAATAAATAGGCTTCTACCATCATAACCGCCATTTGCTCTCTGGTGATATTGGCTTCAGGGGCAAATTCATGCTCGCTGATACCCGATACCAAGTTAGCCTCATAGACGGCATTGACGGCTTCTACATACCATGAATTCTCTGTAACATCCTTAAAGCTTGTACTTTTTCCGCTACTTTTAAGTTGTAACGCTTTTGTAAGTATAGAGGCAAATTGGGCTCTGGTAAGGTTAGCATCTGGATAAAAGGAATTATTCTCCATTCCATCGATAATGTGTTGGCTAGCGAGCTTCTCAATCTCTTTTTGTGCCCAATGGGCTTCAATATCGGTGAAGGTAGAAGTCCCTTCTGAGCCACGCTCTTTTTTCTCGAGGACAGCATACTTGGAGAAGTGCGGTAAGGAAGCTGTAATCGTGCCATTATCATTCAGTGTTCCTCCGACAATTTTCCAAGTTCCTGAAGGCTCGTCAAGTACATAAACGGCTAAGTTCTTAGGATTGCCAACTTGATTCTCATCATATTTGAAGGTAACTTCAATTGGATGGTTAAATGCGGTAATCGACTTTCCTCCTGCCGCGATCTCAAAATTATAGATCGGGGAAACACCGTTAAGGTTAGTATCCGACTGTCCAACCTCATATTTCACATGGCCTTAGTCGCCAAAAGTACTCAATGTGCTTTTTATCGTATGATGCCTGTTTTCTACGTTTAAGTCGACTTCGTCGTGATATGCACAGGCGATTCACTCATGAAATGGCTTGCAAAATATTAACGATCTTCGTTTCCATTTCGGAGTCGTCTATCATTTTCAGATATTCAGGTTTTAGTAACTGATACTGCTTCATGTTGTAGAAATCCATAATCGCTTGTTTCAAGGTGATATCATACTGAATCGAAAATGATGGCTCGATAAAGCGTCGCAGCACAACGTCATCTTGAACCATAAACAACACGGCATTCAATCTGTTGAAAATCTGTTGCTCCATTCCTGATTCAAAAAAAGTTTGTAAGCTTTTATTCCGATTTTGTAGGGCAACAGACAGTTTCTCAAAATGGCGCGGATAAAATTCCTTCAGATCTTGCAAGAACAAGTCAGAGATAAACGTGACACACATCAAGGTTTGTAAAAATGTTAATTGAAAACGATCCAAAAAAGAGACGGAATCATCTTTGACAACGGTATCAGCCTTCATCGAGTAATCAATATAATAATTCACAACTTGTTCGATGATATCGTCTTTGGAAGGAAAATGCTTATAAAGTGTCGCTTTGCTGATATCCATATATTTTGCAAGATCGTCGACTTTCAGTTGGCTGAATCTTGTTCTTCTTATAATGGGTTTTATTTTTTCCACATATGTATCTACACTCACGGCTTTTCTCACGGATACGTGCCTCCCTTTGATGCCTATCAAGCTCATTATAACAAATTTGCTGGCTTTTATGTATTAAAATTAATAACTATACTATATTATATCATTTAGTTTACTTATTATACTTATTACTGTATAATCGTTCCTGTACCTAATCATCCGATTGCGGATTATATAAAGGGAGGACGGTTCAAATGGAACAATTCAGTAAGGGCAAATTCTCCGGCAAGAAAGTCGTGATCACGGGAGGCAGCAGTGGTATCGGCCTCGCGACAGCGAAGTTGCTAGTGGATGAAGGAGCACACGTTCTGATTACCGGACGTACCCAGGCTACACTCGACTCGGCTCGTGAAAAACTCGGCAACAACGCGGTCACAGTGCTAAGCGACGCCGCGTCACTGACGGATATCGACGAGTTGGCCGACAGGGTCGGGGCCGAGTTCGGCACGATCGATGCCCTGTTCGTTAACGCCGGCATCACGCGCTATGCCCCCTTCGAGTCAATGTCCGAAGAAGTGTACGACGAGTTACTTACAATCAACGCCAAAGGTCCGTATTTCACCGTACAAAAACTCGCACCGTTGCTGAGCGAAGGAAGCGGCGTGGTGCTCACCACCTCTGTCGTGAACGTGTTGGGGATCCCGATGATCAGTGCGTACGCGGCCAGTAAAGCAGCGCTGCGCTCCATGACCCGCAGTCTGGCCCGCGAGCTGTTACCGCGGAAGATTCGCGTCAACGCGGTCAGCCCCGGCCCCATCGACACTGGCATCTTGGAGAGGTCGATGCCGAAGGAAGCTGCAGAACAGACCGCGGCGCAGACGAGACAGCAGATCCCAATGCTGCGTTTCGGCGATCCAGTCGAGGTCGCCAAAGCCGTAGCATTCCTGGCATTTGAAGCCACCTATACCACCGGCGCTGAGTTCCCTGTCGACGGAGGCGGCTCCCAGATCTGAGCACGCTCAGTTCGCAACTGGCTCAGGGCTTTTTTTTCATGACTATTAAAGCGCGGGCAGGAAGGTCATGAATTTTCATGTAACTCTCCTGCCTTTTCCTAGGAAGACGGTTTGAATTCACGAAGAACACTATTCCATCAGAGCAAAATGGAGGGAACATCGAGATGGAGAATTTAGATACTTCATTCAAAGACGTGAAGAATCAGGTATCCACCCCTGTTACCATGAGGACAATCCGGTTCCACGACTACGGCGAACCGACCGATGTCTTGCGCTTGGAGGAGGTGGTGATCCCAGAACCAGGTCCGGGACGCATTCGCGTGAGTGTACGAGCTTGTGGATTAAATCCGGTTGACTGGGGGATGTGCCGAGGACACTTTGCCGGTCAACTGCCCTTGCCTCGTGGGATTGGTCTGGACGTGTCAGGGATTGTAGACGCAATTGGAGAGGGTGTAACCGATGTCGCCATCGGTGATGCCGTTCTGGGTGCTGCCGATTTCATGGGTGGAACGAGCGCCGGTGCGTCCGACCGAGCGATTATGTACTACTGGTTCCGCATGCCGGTCGGACTCGACTTTGTACAGGCTGCAGCACTGCCAATGGCGGTCGAAACCGCCTACCGAGGCATCGATTCTCTCGGGGTGAGGTCGGGCCAGAGGCACAACGGTAGGCTTCGCCGCCGTTCAGATTGCCCTCATGCGCGGTGCTCGTGTGGTCGCAACCGCTGGTGCCACCTACGCCGACAAACTCCGTGCAATGGGAGCGATGGTGACCTCGTACGATGATGGAATGGTCGAGCGAGTGACCGAACTGGCGAAGCAGCCGGTTGACCTCGCCTTGGATACCGCACCAATCAGCGGCGCAATGAAAGATCTGATTTATATCGTCAATGGGCATCCCCAGCGCGTCCTAACCGTCAGCGATTTCGCTTCAGCTGCTGAATTTGGCGTTCGCGCCAGCTACGGAGAAATACATACCCTTCGTTATGACGTTGTCGGCGACTTTGCCCAGTACGCAGCAGACGGCAAGTTCACGATTCCGGTCGCCAAGACTTTCGCACTGGACGCATGGCGTTCAGCCGTCGAAATCAGTCAGAGTGGGCGTGCCCACGGCAAACTGATCCTCCTGCCCGCCTCCGACTGATGTATGTAAATAACCGGTGAATATTCTGAAATATAAAGGGAGGACATACATTGAATATGAATCAACGGGAACATATAGCAATGATTACAGGCGCAAATAGTGGGATCGGGTTGGCATTAACCCGGAAATTGCTTTCGGAGAGCTGGCAGGTGGTTGCTTTGAACCGGTCCAATTTTCCAGCGGAAGATAGGTTCATTCAAGATCACCTCAAGAACGGATGTCTTCGAACCTATAAAGTGGCGGATCTCACCGATTATGGCAGCTTGAGAAACTCTTTGGAAGAAATCAAAGGCAAGGAGCAGCGAATCGATATTTTGTTTAACAACGCCGGAGGCGGCTCTAGTGAGCTGAGCTATTCGAAACAAGGTCGCGAAAAGCATTATGAATTGTTGACGGTCGTTCCTTATATCATTCTGATAGAATTGAAGGAACTACTTAAAAACAGCCGCTTAAAAACGGTGATTAACACTTCATCACAGGTGCTTAGATTTACGAAGGAGTTTACGATCGAAAACCTAGAGCATCCCAAAACCTTCCGCAAAATGTTTGGCCCTTATGCGACTTCAAAGCTGGCACTCTCGCTGTGGACTCAAGCCGTGGCACCGCAACTTGCCAAGGAAGACATTAAGATCCGCAGCGTTGACCCGGGAATTAACAATACTCTAAGAAAAGGAAAAGATTCCGGACTGACCGTATGGTTTGAACTGTTTATGAAGCTTTTTTCATCTCCGCCAACCCATGGCGCCAACCTATTATATGAGGGAGCCCTTGGCAAACACTGCAATGAGACCGGCGTGTTTTTGTTGAAAGATCGGGTTACGGACTTGAAATTTACAGAGCATGCGCAGCATGTGCTGGAAAGAATCTCCGATATATATAGCCATGAATTTCTTGGCGGGAATGTTCGAGTTATTGGATGAGTTCCAGAAGATTGTTGCTTACGAGACCATCTTCTGAATTTCGTTCTCACAGTAGGCAGGAAGCGTCTCCCCAGTTGTTTTCATGGAATGCCGGAGCGCTTGGTGAGAAAGTTCTTTGGATCTCGCAAGTGCCGACAGCGAGGTTGTTCCATCAATGAAATGGTGCTATGTGACATAGTGATTCAAATACTTTGTAGTCACATCGCGGAAGAAATGGAAGAAGCCTTTGAATCGATCGTGATATGCGTTCACGTTTTGGTGTCATACGGGGGCAGTCATATTATGAGCTCAGTCAGTTTTTACTGGTTGAGCTTTTCGTTATGCGCCCAACATGCGCGCTATCGCTAGGGTTCAAGTCCCGAATGGCGAAGGTAGTAGTAGCTATTAGCTTAAGACAAGACCCTCTATGTCAATATAGAATGTATGTTCGTTTTTTAGCCGCCGCAAATTAATTAACGGGGTGGCCTCACCCCGCCCGGTTAGGTTATAATCAGAAGAATCAATGGTCCACGGGCTCCGTGGATTATGCAATTGGACTTTGTCCTTGGAGGTCGACAGCCATGAACGCTTCTTCCGCAGACCGAATCAAGATCTCGCCAGGTTTCTGGACTAGCCTGAGAGGAATAGGGGTAGAACCCATTGATGTAGTGCGCCAAGCACGTCTACCGCTAACCGTCATCACCGAACCATTAGTCACGACCGCACAATATTATTCGATCTGGCAAGCCTATTCCGAACTAGTCGGAGACATCGCTACGGGAATCGTTAAGCTTGCGACTGCGTACGAGACAGCTCAGTATCCGCCGGCTGCTTTGGCGACCTTTCACGCTCGCGACTACCGGGACGCGCTGAACCGAATGGCGCGCTATAAGCAAATGTGCCCTCCGGAAAACTTGAGGATTCAGGAAAAAGGAGAGCAATGCTCTATTGAATTGGAGTGGCAGCATGCCGAGCTACCCGGACCGCAGGTGCTTGTCGGCATTACGCTCGCTTACCTGCTTGAGTTAGGGCGCCGGGGAACCGGCCGTCATCTGAAGGCTCATTCCGTCGAATTCATAAACCCCATGGGCGACGTTCAAGCCCTTGAAAGTTATTTCGGTTGCCGCGTTCGGATGGGGACGGGACGCAATCGGCTAATACTGAATCGCAACGATCTGGATCGTCCCTTCACGTCGTACAACGAAGAACTTCTCGAGATTCTGACTCCTGCCTTGGATCGTACGCTGGAAGAACGACAGAACCAGCTCACCGTGAGCGCTAAGGTGCAGTGGATCTTGACCCGATGCCTAGTTCGAGGGCGAATAGACATTCAAACCGTAGCCTCCGAGTTGGGGATGAGCGAGCGCACCTTGCAGCGCAGGCTGACGGAAGAAGGCGCAAGCTTTAAGCAGTTGCTGGCGAAAACTAGGCGGGAGATGGCCGTTGCTTACTTGGCAGACCCTACGCTGGAGGTCAAAGAGGTCGCTTTTCTTGTCGGCTACGAGGACCAAAATTCGTTTTATCGCGCGTTCCGCTCATGGAAAGGGGAGACTCCCGCCAATTGGCGCGTCGCGCAAGAAAATTGGCGCTCCGTGCTAGTTACCGAGTAGGCGAAACGATGTATCATGATCCCTATCCTAGACATAAGGAGTGCAGGAAGATGGATATGGGATTGAAGAATAAGACAGCTTTAGTAACGGGATCAACTAGAGGCATAGGAAAAGCGATTGCCCTTGAACTTGCCAGGGAAGGCGTTCATGTTCTCATAAATGGTCGGAACAACGATGACGTAGAGCGCACGGTAGCTGAGATCCAAGCGGCATTCCCGGAAACGGAACCTCGAAATGCAACGGCCGATCTCGTCGATTCGCGGCAAAGAGAAGCTTTATTCGCGAATTTCCCCCACGTCGATATCCTCGTCAACAGCATGGGCATCTATGAGATCATGTCTTATGACGACGTAGACGATGCCGTATGGGAGAAGTACTTCCGCACGAACTTTCTCGCCGCCAACGACTTAACCAAGTTTTATTTGCCTTCCATGCTGAGTCGCGAATACGGACGTATTATCTTCATCGCGAGTGAGGAAGCCGTCATGCCTTCCGGACAGATGCCTCAATACGGTGTGACCAAATCCATGCTGTTGTCATTGTCCAAAAGCTTGTCCAAGTTGACCCGCGGAACCGAAGTTACAGTGAACACGATCCTGCCGGGACCAACCCTCTCCGAAAACGTGCAGCAGATCATCGAGAGCATTTATTCGAACGAAGAGATGACCTTCGAGGATAAAGAGAAAGACTTTATGACGAAGAACCTGCCTCAATCCGAAATTCAACGGTTTATCAGACCTGTGGAGATCGGCCGATTGACTGCTTTCATTTGCAGCCCGATGGCCTCCGCCTTCAAAGGATCCCCGATCCGCATAGATGGGGGAATGGTACCGACAATATTTTAATTTTTTGCTCTAACGGGAAACGTTAGTTTCATTAAAACATCACGAGGTTGCCGCGGAATAGATCGGGCAACCTCGTTAAACAATTGGACAGCATAGCTCAATATATGGTCGCATCAGTCGCTCGACGGCCTTAAATCCGGAAGCGAGCAGCAGGACCAAAAATCCCATGGCGACGCCCCACAAAACGAAGGCGTTCGAGCCGACCGTGTTCAGTCCGTCGAAGTACATCACTTCCCGCAGCCCTCCTGCAGCGAACCGTAGTGGCGTCCACGAATAGATCCAATCTCGCGTCGTCTGTGTCAAGAACTCCGGAGCCATGTTCAGAAGCGGCACGGAGAAGAACATCAGCAGTACGAGAAGCGGCATAGCCGGGAATCCGATCCAATTCAGCAAGGAAGATTGCAACAAGAAGAACGCCGATCCGGCCAACCATAAGAACAACCAAGTCTCCCCCGCATTCGCCAGTTCCATGCCGTACCACGACGAAGCCATCCATATGGTGAAGCCCGACGTTATGCCGACATTGCAAATCCCCCAATAGCTTGCAGCGCGCTAACCTGTCCATCTCCCTGAACCCGCGGCGACCGCCTTCTGGCTAACTAGGAACAAGACTACTCCGGACACCAGGCTGCCGATCCACATGATCTGGGTCAACAAACCCGGCGCATTCCCCGACGCATTATTCCCCCCCAGTGGATGCATGACTTCCTCCTGAACGTTCACCGGTGTCATTAAAGCTTTAACCGTTTCAACCGGAATTTGCTCCGTTTGCTGTCCGACCTGCCCAAGCAGCTGTTGCAACAGTTCCCCGCTGATCATTTACATCGCTTGCCCCATTGCCTGTCTTACGACTATCGAGGCTTAGGTGTTCATACCCTCGTTGGAGATGAGCTTCATATTGATCAGGCTGGAGTAAGAGTGCTTTCTAGAAGTCAAATAATCGAAAACTTTAGCTGAAATACTTATTGACGCAATCGATCAACGGTTTACCAACTACGCCCAACGTTTAGAAGACGCTGACTCGAGTGCTCTCAGAGATGGTGAAGATAGTCCAATATGTGATGATCCATGCAATAATTATGGTTATATAACCATAAGCTTATACGACTATATATTTCCGGTAGGGAGATGTGCCACCTGTGGTACTCAATATAATTTACGCAAATGTTCAATTTGCAATAAGAATAGTATTATTGAAAATGGAGTTTTATTATAAAATCGCATTGGAGGGATAGCCATGATCCCCCAAAAAATCGATTCTCAAACGGTAAGTGCAATTAAGTTAATGCTTCAAAACTAAATATAAATAATGCTCGTGTTCTCATTGACCTTGAAAAGCACACGGTTGAAGCAGCAGAGGATGATTATTCTATTGATGATCTTCTTGAAGCAGCAGGTACGTTATCCCTGAAAGAGGCAAAGAATTACTCGATGAAGTGAAAAGATCGCGCGAGGAATGGGATTCATGAGTAGCGGTTACTTACTTGACACGAACATTGCGATTGCAATTCTTGTTAATGAGGAACCTGTATACGGGCGGAAAAGCTATTTACTTCAAAAAGATGTATAGAGGTAACTTTTGAAATTGCCAAGCTAGCTGGAACTATTCGTAGAGATCAAAAAGGTAAGGGACGAAAGCTAAAACTCCAGATGCTATCATAATAGCCACTGCTCTAATAAATGAATTAACTCTAATTTCAAGAGATTCTGACATGAATTTTGTTCATAACGAACTCGCGTTTCCTTTAATAAAAATCTAGATTCTATATAATAATTAAGCTACCGCCTTTCACACTCTGATGTGAATGGGCGGTTTTCTTGTTCTAGTCTATATTCTTCATATGATAAACTAATCTTACAAACGTTCGTCTACCGGAGGAAATAAGAACTATTTTTCCAATGTGAAGAATCCTCTGTTCAGGCGTAACGAAGTGAACTTTAATGTCACCCAGTGATTATTGTGGAAGAAAGTGACGCTTTCAGAAAAAGTACGACACAATTCGACGAAAATAATAAAAATATAGAGATTTTCACTTTCTTCCACTTTGCATAAAAGCCAGAATCTGATAGGATATAAAGAAATACGATAGACTTAGTGCGAATTAAAAGGAGGCACCTTTCCATGCAAAAACCGATGCTTGATTCCACATATGAAATGACGCATCTGGATCAACTCGAGGCTGAAGCGATTTATATTATACGAGAAGTAGCGGCGGAATGTGAAAATCCCGTGATGCTGTATTCGATCGGGAAGGATAGCTCGGTGATGCTGCATTTGGCGCTGAAGGCTTTTTATCCTGAGAAGCCGCCGTTTCCTTTCATGCATATCGATACAACGTGGAAGTTCAAAGAGATGATCGAATTCCGCGATCGCAAAGCGAAAGAGTTCGGGATCGAAATGATTGTTCACTCGAATGAAGAAGGTGTCCAACAAGGGATTAACCCATTTGACCATGGTGCCGCGTATACGGATATTATGAAAACCCAAGCATTGAAACAAGGATTGGACAAATACGGATTTACGGCTGCGTTCGGCGGTGGAAGACGTGACGAGGAGAAGTCGCGTGCGAAAGAGCGGATTTTTTCATTCCGGAACAAGAATCATGCGTGGGATCCGAAAAATCAACGGCCGGAAATGTGGAAGCTTTTCAATACAAGAATTAATAAAGGCGAAAGCATTCGCGTCTTCCCAATATCCAATTGGACAGAGAAAGATATCTGGCAATACATTCGTAGAGAAAACATTGACATTGTGCCTCTCTATTTTGCACAGGAAAGACCCGTCATCGAACGCGATGGACATCTCATCATGGTGGATGATGACCGCTTGAAGCTCGAACCTCATGAGAAAATTGAAATGAAGAAGATGCGGTTTCGCACATTAGGCTGCTATCCTCTTACTGGCGGTGCCGAGTCGGAGGCGGATACGCTAGATGCCATTATCGAAGAAACGCTTGGTGCGGTTTCATCCGAACGGACAACTCGGGTTATTGACCAAGAAGCGGCTGGAAGTATGGAAAGACGTAAACGGGAGGGCTATTTCTAAAATGAAAAGTCTGCTTAAATTTATTACTTGCGGAAGTGTAGACGACGGAAAATCCACCTTAATTGGGCATATGCTTTATGATGCAAAGCTTTTATTCGCCGACCAAGAAAAAGCATTAGAGCTGGATAGCAGACTCGGCAGTCGCGGCGGAAAAATTGACTATTCCTTGCTTCTTGATGGATTGCTGGCCGAGCGTGAACAAGGGATAACGATTGATGTGGCGTATCGGTATTTTACGACGGATCACCGTTCATTCATTGTAGCGGACACGCCGGGACACGAAGAATATACACGTAACATGGCAGTAGGCGCATCCTTTGCGGATCTGGCTGTCATTCTTGTGGACGCAACCAAAGGGGTCATTACCCAAACCAAACGCCATACCCGGATTTGCGCACTCATGGGCATTAAACATCTTGTATTAGCTGTGAACAAAATGGATTTAGTTCATTTTGAACAAAAGATATTTGATGAGATAAAAGAAGATTTCTCCCGAACGGCCGCTGAATTTCATTTTCAAAGCATACAGGTGATCCCTGTTTCTGCCACAGAAGGGGATAACATTACCAAAAAGTCACAACATACACCTTGGTATGCGGGTCTTCCATTGTTGTCGTATTTAGAAAATGTGGATGTTCATGAGACCGACGATACGAAGCATTTTATGATGCCAATTCAGCGTGTATGCCGACCGGACCATACGTTTCGCGGTTTCCAAGGCCAGATTGAGGCAGGCAGCATCGCGGTTGGCGATGAGTTGACGACTCTACCTAGTCATGAGAAAGCGAAAGTCAAACGTATCTTAGTGACAGATCAAGATAGGGACATAGCCTATGCTGGACAACCTGTAACCATTCAATTGGACCGTGAAGTCGACGTTTCGCGGGGCTGTGTATTTACGAAAGACAATCAAATCCAAGAGGCTGATAGCTTCGCCGCCACGATTCTTTGGATGGATGACTCCGTACTGACTCCAGGTAAAAATTATTTGGTCAAAGTAGGAACGAAAGTCCTGCCCGGTACCGTGACGACAATTACGCATAAAATCGATATTAATACTGGAAAGACGGTTCCAACAGATCATATTGTCAAAAATGAAGTGGCAAAATGTGAATTTTCTTTATCGGACAACATCGTTATTGATTCTTTTGAACAAAATAAAAGCATTGGCGGATTTATTCTGATCGATCGTGTAACCAATATGACATCCGCTTGCGGAGTGATTGACCAAACCCTTCAAAGCTCCGACAGTTCTGTACGGCTAGATACGGAAATCACCAGAGATGTTCGTGCCCAGCAAAAAGGCCAGAATCCATTAACCCTCTGGTTCACCGGTACGGTTCCGGATAAAACAACCCTTGCGAAGGAAGTCGAAAAACGTTTGGTATCGACAGGCCACCATACCATGTTACTGGGGAATGGCCAGGGAGAATCGTTGCAGCGACTAGCAGAAGTTGCAAAATTGATGAACGATGCTGGACTTATTGCATTGGTATCGAATGATTCACCGAACGTAAACGACCGAGAAGCCGCGCGAGACATCATTGGCAAAGAATATATTGAGGTTTATGTAAACGGACTTGCAGGCAGCTCGAGCACAAATGATACACCTGGGAACCCGGAAATCGAAATCGATACAAGCAAGTTTTCAATCGAAGAAGCTGCAAATTATGTAGTGAAACGAATTATCAAATATTTAATCAATGAGAGTAGTCGTGGACAATTCCTTAATTTCTAATGCTTAAACAAAACGACGCAACGAAATAGTCTTTGAAAAATAGTATCCCTACATCATCATGAATAGTGATGTAGGGATATTTTTCTTGTGTCTGCGGCGGATAATGGACTCCAAGTATGATCTATCTGAAACTCATTTCGGCATAACATGAACTCATAGCTTAAGATACCGGCAGTGTTTATGTGGTGTTCATCTTATGGTAAGATGATGATATATAAATACGGATTGGCGGTGAAAACATGGAGGAAATCCGAACAACGGAAGATTTGATGGAGCAGATTGCAAATATGAACAAAGAAAACTCAGTATGCCAGATTTTTATTCCCGGCAAAGGGAGATTTGCTATCGTTTTGCAGGAGGAAGATCAAAACTCCATCGCTGCAGAGGTTCGTGCCAATCCACAGCTTAAACAATTAATGGATGAAAGCCTGAAAGCTTATCATGAAGGTAAAGCCATCTCTACATCGGACTTTTTGAAATCCTTGTCTCCAAGGGACTTTAGAAAATGAACTCTAAACAAGTGATTTGGCCAAATCCTGTTGCCGAAAAGCTAACAACCTTTAGAAGTGATCGTTTTACGCCTGAGGAGTCATATGATTTTATTGTAAGATTGATAATGGAAACGGAAGACCTGTTGCTAAATCCGGTGCTAGGCCGCACGTATGTTGAGGAGTTCGGAGAGTTTAAAGGTTTGCACGAACCGTTATTCGTAAGTGTAAGATTTATTATACGATTATTGGGGCAGACATCGTGATTACAGCTGTGATGTTTCCTGGTGAATCATGATGGAGACTTGAGAATGGTCTTGGCAGATGATTTCGGTGTGAAACAAGCAGCCCATTACATGAACGGGCTTAATTATATAACAAAGGCTCTGTATTCCGTTGGACGGATTTATACAGAGCCTTTTGTCATGAAATCAGCCCACGCTTATGCGTGAACCATTTGCAGCGCATCTTCAATCCGCTTGAGATCCTCTGGAGCAAGCTTCACTTCTGCTGCACCTAAGTTTGCCTTTACTTGATCAGCCGTCTTAGCGCCGACTAATGCGACGCTTAAGCCTGGCTGCGCCAAGACCCATGCGATAGCGATAT
The DNA here is from genome assembly GCF_042676385.1 of Paenibacillus sp. GCM10027628. Lineage (NCBI taxonomy): Bacteria > Bacillati > Bacillota > Bacilli > Caryophanales > Paenibacillaceae > Paenibacillus > Paenibacillus sp. GCM10027628. Next base: position 153,609 of record NZ_JBHTHA010000026.1, on the reverse strand, counting down.
GGCCTGGTGTTGTGTTCTTTTTCGCGGCAAGGGCTTTTAGCTCATCCACGAACTGGAGGTTGCGCTGAAACGCATCACCTTGGAAGAGTGCATTTTTGGCACGGAAGTCGCCTTCAGGGAACGTTGTATCGGGCGTCATTTTACCGGAGAGAAGTCCATGACCAAGCGGTCCGTAGGCAAGCACGCCTACATGATTGTCAGCACAGTAAGGCAAGATCTCTTCTTCTATGTCCCTGCGAAGCAGGTGGTAAGGAGGCTGCAGCGTGTGCAGCGGCGCTATCTGTCTAAAGTCCTCCATTTGTTTCACATCAAAGTTGGAGACGCCGATTGCTCTTATTTTGCCTGCTTGATAAAGATCGTGCATGGCTCTCGCTGATTGCTCGATATCAGTCTCAAGATCCGGCCAATGAATCTGATAGACATCAATATAATCGGTTTGTAAACGATTCAGACTTAAGTCCACTTCCCGCATAATCGAATCATAGGTGCTGTTCCGACTGACCGTACCTGCTTCATCCCATACGAGACCGCATTTCGTCGCGATTAGAACGTCTTTCCGCCGGGAACCAAGTGCTTTAGCTAACAGGATTTCGGAGTGCCCCTTACCATAAACCGGAGCTGTATCGAATAAATTGATGCCTCCTTCGAGCGCCGCTTGAATGGCCTCAATCGATTCCTGGTCTTGAACAGGTCCCCAAGCGTCCCCGCCAATAGCCCAGCAGCCAAATCCGATTACGGTCGCTTCCAAGCCAGATTGACCTAGTTGTCTTTTTTCCATGGTTTAGTCCTCCAATTAAGCCGTTTAAATTTAGCAGTTCATTTGGGGAGATGCCGGATTCATTTGCATGAATTCAATTCGGTTGCCGTCGGGATCTTTCACCCAGCATTGGAAATTTAAGTCTTTACCCTGTGTGGGTTCTACATCCAAAGTTACACCATGGGCTTTCAAATGTTCAGCAACCGTATGTATGTCCTCAACCTCTAGACATAGATGGTTGTAACCAATCGGTTTATTCACGGGCTCTGGTGTGTTTTCCCCGCCATAAAAAAGTTCGATAAATTGGCCGTTCCCAATTTTAATATAAATGATCCATGGATTTTCTTGGTCGTCCAGTATATCGAACGCTTTATGGAAACCAAGAATATCACAGTAAAAATGGAGCGATGCTTCCATATCACGTACTGTCAGCGCAATATGGCCGATTTGTTTGATCATTTGTACGCCTCCTTATCAAGGTTTACCAGGCATAAGCTTCCGGAGCCGGCTTTCCGGGTCCAGGGAAAATCTCATCCAGCTTTTTCAACGTATCTTCACTTAGTGTGACTTCGGGCACACGTAGCGAATCTTGAAGCTGCTCGATCGTTCTCGGTCCGATAATTGGCGAGGTGACGGCCGAATGAGACAATACCCAGGCCAAGGCGACTACGTCTTCTTTTTCACCGATTTCGTTGCAAAGCTTTGAAAATTGCTCCAACTGGCTCCGATGCTTCTCAATCCGTTCGGTGGAACGCGCACTCCGGGCACCTGTACCTGCCAAGGTGTTGCGGCCAAGCAAGCCTCCTGCAAGAGGGCTCCATGGAATGACGCCAAGACCGAGCTTTTCTGCTGCGGGAAGTACTTCGAGCTCCGGCAATCTGGCAAGCAAATTGTACATGTGCTGCTCTGAGACTAAGCCTAGGAAATGGCGGGCTTTGGCCTCAGCTTGGGCACATGCAATATGCCATCCTGCGAAGTTGCTGGAGCCGATATAGTCAACGGTGCCTTGGTTCACAAAGGATTCAAATACTCCCCACAACTCATCCCAAGTTACGTTGCGGTCAATATGATGCATTTGGTACAGTTCGATATGGTCCGTCTGCAGTCTGTTTAGTGAAGCTTCCAAATGACGCCTGATTTTATATGCGGATAATCCTCGTTCTGCGTTCGGTCCATCATTCGAATCATTCATGTCACCATAGACCTTAGTCGCTAGAATGACTTTCTCTCTGCGGCCTCCGCCTTGTTTGAACCAGCGCCCGATGATTTCTTCCGTCCATCCTCTTTTTTCTACTCCGCCATAGACGTTAGCTGTATCGAAAAAATTGATTCCCGCGTCTAGTGCGGTATCCATAATTCTAAAAGCTTCTTTTTCCTCGGTTTCCGGCCCGAAATTCATCGTTCCTAAACATAATTGACTGACCTTTAATCCGGATTTTCCTAAATATGAATACTTCATGTTTCATCCTCCCACATTCCTCTTGATATTAGTAGAGACTAAATTCTTTGAAGGTTTGTACGTGATGATATTTTTTATTCTATAGAAGTTCCTGTGTTATTAAAAGTAGTGAAATCCTTTTCAGTATATGAGCTGAACGTAACCTGCTATAGTTAAAGTTACTAACTAAAGAGGTTAAATGATGATTTTTTGTGATACGATAATGAAGCAAATTAAATCTTTTCAGAAAAGAGAGAGCCAATCGCGATGATCAAAATAAACAGGTCGAAAGTAGAAGCCGAGCTTCAGGCCTTCGTCGGGACTGATGCTTATATTCACAGCGAAGCAACTTCATTTGTCTTCGTTCGCAATTTTAAGGTCAAGGTTACCCATGTCTTTATAGCGGGGGAAGGCCCTTTTCGTGCCGCTCTCCGATTCGATGGGCATGGCTGGCTGCGAATGGAGGCGCTGACGCATTATGAGGTAGATGGGAACGGGCGTCTTTTGCTGGCCGGGTATGATGACAGAGGTCGGATGAATGTTGCGCTTCACTTGGGAAAGGAGCCGTTTCCAGAATGAACAATAACGATAGAGCTCCAGTGAAAAAGCTTCTCGCGGTGTTTGCCCATCCTGACGACGAGTCGTTTATTTGTGGAGGTACCCTTGCCAAATACGCCAGCGAGGGGGTCGACATTACACTGGTAAGCGCCACGCGGGGTGAAATGGGACGACGCATGGGAAACCCACCATATCTCAACCGGGAGTCGATGGCTGCTGCCCGTGAAATGGAACTACGGCAAGCCTGTGAGAGTCTGGGGATCCGGCAGCTCCTATTTTTGGATATCCGCGACAAGACGGTTGAGTTTACCGATGAGGATAGCCTGACGGCAAGGATTGCGGCTCTCATCCGCGAAGTGGATCCTGATGTCGTGCTTACGTTTCACGAAAAGCTGGGTGGACACCCGGATCATTGTGCAATTGGAAAAGCGACGACGGCCGCTTTTGGGCGAACAGGACATCGAGGCGCTTTATATTTCATTACGTTCGGTGAGGCGATGGAGCGTCCGGAGCGGTACGGGTATTCCCGCAAGGATGTCATCAAAATCGACGTTCATGATCATCTTGAAGCAAAGCTCGCCGCATTTCGGGCCCACCGCTGCCAGACCGAAATCGACGAATGGGTTTGGCTGCCCGACCATGATGCGCTCGCGAAATTCGGCAGGTACGAATACTTTTTGAGTGCGGATAGGGAGGCCCCGGCGCGGGTTCTCCATGATTTATTTTAGTGAACTCGAAAGTAGACCCACAGCTTAAATGATGCTGTGGGTCTTTTTTTTGTAAGGCGTAGGGATGCTCTCGAGATAGAAAAACTCACTTAGGTGGACTGAGGGTATGTTATGATGGGGGAAGTGGTATATTTACCCATTTTACCGACCGATTCGCATCTAAATGTAGTTTTTTATAGACTATATTGCCAGATCTCAGGCAGAAACGGAGTTGCAATGAGAATTTATTTTACGGTAAAAAGTGTCGGTAAGAGAAAGCCTTTCTTGATGAAGGAGGAATATATCCTCTCATCCGTACCACCTACGCTCAGGGAGTTAATTACCGAAATCGTCGCGTATCATGTACGAAAATACAATGAACGGTCCGAGGAGAGCCAACTCCTATCCTTTTTAACTGAAGAAGAAATTAACGCCAGAGGGATCGAAGGAAAAGTGGGTTTCGGCTCAAAGTATGATGACCGGCAGGCGAACGAAGAAGAATCCATTCAAAGTGCCCTATTAGCCTTTGAGGATGGATTGTATCGGGTGTTTATACGCGAAGAGGAAGTCTCGGATCTAAGTACCAGGATTGGCATTCAGGATGGGGATGACATCACATTTATTAAGTTTACGATGTTAGCCGGCCGACTTTGGTAATGGAGGGGGAACCGACGTGCTATTTTTCAACCGAAAAAATGAAGCTACGAAGAAGCTGGAACAGATGTTATTTGAGAACATGGATAAGGCGCCTCGAGAAAGACGTTTAACCTATCAAGAGATCGGTGCACTCCTCGACGAAATTCATGCGCAAGGTAAGGGGGATTCCTACTTTGCCCCTTTCATTTCCATCATCAAGCAAAAGGCTGGTGACTACCCGGCCGAGATCATGCGGTATTTAATCACGCATATAACCGAATATCCCTACAGCGTAGGGTATGTACGCCGGCCATTTCGGACCAAGAACCCGCGTGTTCATGTAGAAAGTATGGTTCGTAAGCTGTTCGCGCTCTACGATATCTCCAGGACCGACTTTTCGCTTATTGAGTACCTTACGACACCGGTCAACCTAGCTGACAGCTCGATGGTTTGCTTTTTGCTTGCCTATGAACTAGATCAAAACAATCGGAAAGTGTTTGATGCACTTAAGGAGATTTTGTTCGGGGATAACAACACAGCCCTTTTGAATCGGGCTATGATTCGAGGCATCTTCTTCAGCCATCAAGCGGAGGCTCACCAAATGCTTGGCCAGATGCTGATCGCTGCGCGGCTGCAGGAGGGCTTGCGCCAAAGTATCGTTGAATCTATGGATGAAGGTACGATTGAAGCCTTTACCTATTTACTTAAGGTCATCATCGATCATGATTTCATCCGATACAGCTCCGTCATTCGCGCACTGGATGTATGGACCGGTCTTGCACTGGAGGCTGCTAATACCAGAGTTGTCAAGCAATGCATCGAGTACGCTCACACCTGTTTGAGCAATGAGGGGCTGTGTCAGGAGTGGGCGGAAAGCAATGACGTTCATAAGCTGTACCTTTCCTTATGGGCTACGGCCGTCAGGGAAGAGGACCGTCTCATAGACCCGCTCAAGCACATTATGGACCACGGGGCCACGTACCAAAAAATCGCTGCTCAATATTTCCTGACACAAAGTCAGAATAACGAGCTCCGTTTTTCCCTTTCCGTTCCATATATTGCTCAATCCGATCCGGAACTGCAGTCGCTTATCATTACCAACTACGTGTATAAATGGTCAAGGATATGGAGAGCTCATCCGGATTATGAAGCCGTAAAGAACAAGCCGGTCGTTGAACGAGTCCCCATGCTGGAAAGGAAAGAGGAGCGAGTTCGACAATTCGGGCTATTTAAAACCATGCTTGTCCAAATGCCGAAGCTGGAAGTGGTGGAAAAGTCGAAAGTCTTTGACTGGATGACGTATTCCCACACGACGGACGCGATTGCCAATAAAATGCTTTATCTCACGGCTTATGATCTGGACTCTGATTTGATCGCTGAGGTTATTGCTCTTAAGGAGCGGGTCAGTCCTGACCTCCGCAACGCTTTGATCCGGGCCTTTACGAGCGATTTATTCAATCCGGAACAGCGACAGTTTCTTTTCGATTCCTTATCCGATAAAAGCGTTACCAATCGTGAAGCTGCATTGACGCGCATTAATGAAATGACACTTACCCCACAGGATGCAGAAATGGTTCAACGTCTATTGAAACTTAAGACAGGTGCGCTGCGGCAAAGCGCCATTATGATTCTGCTTAAGCAGGACATGGAGCAATTGGATCATTCCATTGAAACGCTTCTTGAGAGCCCGGTGGAGCTGCAGCGTTTAGGCGCCTTGGAGATGCTCTGTCTGCTGAAGGAAGATGAGATGCGGACTGCCCAGTTTGAGCGAGTAAAACATCACATTGCGTCTATTAATGAGCCTTCGGATAAAGAACGTCTCTTGGTTGATCGCCTCAAACAGAAGGAGCAGAAGGGGGCCCATAACGGATACGGTTTATTCGATCCGAATAAGAGTCTGGAGCTTCACAAGCTCCCCGATTATCCCGATGTTCGCGTTAAAGACTACTTCGAGATGCCTATGGCAAAGATCAAAGAGTTCCTTCGAGGCTTATCGGATTTGGTCCATACGCATCGGGATTATGAATATACAACCGAAAGGTATACCGGCAGTAAGGAGAACTATCTGCTTGGAGCTCGACTTGAACGATTGAAGGGGTACCACAAGCAGGAGCGTGAACAAACACATTTGGAAGGTTATCCGCTAGCTGAAATATGGGAGAGTTACTTGCGGGAGCGTGGTTGTACGCCTCAAGAGCTCAGTCAGATCATTTTTTATTTCGTTTCAGAGTCACTCTACAAGTACGATACAGATAAGCTTACAAGCTGGGAGGCGAATCGGTATAAATCTTTAGGCGACTGGGGAAAGAAATTGCTATCGGAGCTGTATCCGATGAAAACGATCCATGCCTTTTATGAATTTATTCCGGGCCTGCCGTATCTCCAGCAAGTTCGGCAAATCGTATTTGCCTACTTCCATGATAGCGACATAAAAGAGCGGTTCGCCATGTCCAGCAAAATCTTAAATAAGATCATCGGTGTTTTGCAGAAAATGGGGCTGGAGGAAAACTCGAAAGCGTGGTCTGTCCTTTCATCACCATGGAGTTCCTGGTCTGGTGACACCGCTTACGACGATCGTTCATTCCTTGCGCATTTTGCGATGAAGCTGAATCTCGATATGCTTACTCATTATGAGGACTTTCATCCGGAGCTAAGCGAGTTTGTGCGAGCGAGGGATCTGGATCTCATTGACGACGATGAGCTTTATAGAGAGCTGATGACCCGTCAACGGAGCAAACGGCATATAATCTCGATCACTGGGAAAAGGGTGGACTTCGTTAAGCAGTATCCGACGATGCAGCGGTTTAAAGAGAACGTCCTGTCCGTCATTCTGGAACTCGAACTGAATCGTGGGGATTTACCTACGGATGTATCGGACCTCGCCATGGGTATCACCTATTATGAGGGGTTGGAGTATTTCATTGCGATTTTATCTGGCCTCGACCAGGAAGCGTTTGTTCGTGGATATATTTACGGTAATCGTAGCAAGAAGGAGGCACTCAGCCATCTTCTTCGCGTCTGTCATCCGAAAGAAAGTGACGATGTTCAGAAACTCAAGGAAATGTTGAAGGGGAAAAACATCTCCGAAAAGCGGCTGCTTGAAGCAGCGATGTATGCCCCGCAATGGATCGAGCTCATTTCCGAGCATTTGAAATGGAATGGACTGCGAAGTGCCGCATGGTATTTCCACGCCCATGTCAATGATAGCTTCACAGCAGAGAAAGAAACGATAGTGGCCCATTATTCGCCGATCTCGCCTGCGGAATTTAATGATGGGGCATTCGATATCCGTTGGTTCATGGACGCTTATCAGGAATTGGGCGAGAAACGATTCAACGTGCTGTACCAGTGCGCCAAATACATTTCCGCAGGAGCCAATCACCGCAGGTCGCAGCTCTTCGCGGATGCCGTTCTCGGTAAACTGGAACTCAGTGAAATCAGAGCTTCCGTGGAGGCCAAGCGGAATAAAGACCATTTGCTCAGCTATAGCCTAATTCCGATCGGCGAGGATCGCGACCGGGATGTTCTCGAAAGATATGAATATATTCAACAATTCCTCAAAGAGAGCAAGAAATTCGGGGCGCAGCGCAGTGCCAGTGAAGCAAAAGCTGCGGCTATCGCGCTCGATAATTTGTCCCGAAATGCCGGATACCAAGATGTGATACGGCTCAAATGGGATATGGAAGCGCGGAAAATTGAAGAGATCCATCATCTGCTCGAGCCGATGGCGATTGATGATATTGAAGTGAAGATCGTCATCGATGAGACCGGCCGGGCCGATATCGAGGTAGCCAAGCAAGGCAAGACGCTGAAATCTCTGCCGTCGAAGTACAACAAGCATCCCTATATTGTTTCCTTGAAAGAAACCGTCACAAGTTTGAGGGATCAATATAAGCGGGCGAGAAACGAATTCGAAAAGTGCATGGAATCGGAAAGCACCTTCACCTATACGGAGCTTTCGAATCTGATGAAAAATCCAACGATCGCTCCCATTCTTCGTACACTCATCTTTAAAGCGGGGGACCGGCTCGGGTTCTATGAAAACGGTCATTTGGTTAGCGCGTCCGGCGAATCTTATCCATTGGTCAATGAGGATGTCCTTTTCATTAGCCACCCTCTCCACCTTTATCAAAGTGGCGAGTGGAGCCAGTACCAGAAGGTCCTATTCGATCGGCAGCTGAAGCAGCCGTTCAAGCAAGTATTTAGAGAGCTGTATCTGCCCAATAAAGATGAGCTGGAGAGCGGTTCGGTTTCGAGACGATACGCCGGTCACCAGATTCAGCCGAAGCGAGCTGCCGCTCTGCTGAAAACCCGGCTTTGGACCGTCAGCTATGAAGAGGGACTGCAGAAGGTATACCATAAGGAGAATATCATTGCACAGGTGTATGCATTGGCGGACTGGTTCTCACCTTCGGATATTGAGGCGCCTACACTTGAGATCGTATCGTTTATGGATCGGAAAACGTATAAGCCGCTTGAACTCGGCAGCATTCCCGGCATTATCTTCTCAGAAATTATGCGGGACGTGGATCTGGTCGTGAGTACGGCACACGCAGGCGGGGTCGATCCGGAAGCGAGCCTAACTACGATCGAACTTCGGAAGGCGATCGTCAATGAATCCTTGAGACTCATGAAGATCTCCAACGTTCGGCTGGAAGGGAACTTCGCCCGAATTGGAGGAATTCTTGGGGAATATGGTGTTCACCTTGGAAGCGGGACTGTTCAGAAGCAGGCGGCTGGTACCTTGTACATCTTGCCGGTTCACTCCCAACATCGCGGCAAATTATTTCTCCCGTTTATGGATGAAGACCCAAAAACATCGGAGATTTTGTCCAAAATCGTGATGCTCGCGCAAGATACGAAGATCAAAGATCCGCATATTTTGGAACAGCTTAAAGGGGTGCAACACGTTTGAAAAATGGCGGAGCGGGTTTATCGCAGAACCGCTCCGCTTCTTTCAAAACTTCAGGTTGACAATATATGGGAGTAATATTAATATTACGATAACTAATCGGTCATGGAACTTTGGGTTCATGACCTTTTTTTTATGGAAGCCTAATGGAACAAACGAAACGGCAGCTATCGGTTGAAGAAACTTTTCAAATGGCTGAAATCATCGAGGAGCTGAACTCTCCTGAAGAAGCGCTCCCACTTTATCAAGATGCAGTTATGCGGGAGCCGTCCATGGCAACTGCCCATTATGCGATTGGACGAATTATGGCCGAGCAGAATCGTAGAGAAGCGGTTGAGCATCTGGAGTACTGCATGAACCTCGATTCGGCATCGGTCCCTTATGCCTGCCGCATACTTTTCCTCTTTTACATGAAAAACGATAACAAGGTTCGAGCGAATCAAACGGTTGAAAGAGCCATCGCCTCAATGGAACTGTTAAATCAACAACATCAGGAAACTACAACAATTAGTTCAAAGGACGTTCTTGTCCCAGAACAGCCAAGTGAAGCGGCTATCGCAGCATTAAAAGAACAACTTGAAAATCATGCAGCAATCGAAAGAGCACACATACTTAGAAAGAAAACAACATATACGTTAGATAAAAAAATATATCTGGTCATTGTGGAATTCTCCATCAATCACACTCAACAAAAGCAGCACATTCTTGAGAAAATTGCGAGTGCAGCCCCAAATTCCGACGAATATCTGCTATTAGAGCTTGATGAATTACCACATCTAAGGTCAAACATTAAGAAACATAAACTGTTGCCGCTGTATGAAAGAAAATCAGTTCTTAAAGGAGAGAAGGCCCCGGTGACTGTATAGTAGAGGTAGGCAAAATGTAATTTCGTGTCGAATTTATCAAATCTTAATAGATAATTTGTGAAAAATTGTTCACAATCTAATTGTTTAATCATGAAGGAGGGCTAAAAATGGAATGGTATTTAAAGGTGTTAAAAAATTACGTAGGCTTTTCAGGAAGAGCGCGACGTAAGGAATATTGGATGTTTACACTATTCAGTTTCATCGCCTCTATTATTCTTACGATTCTGGACAAAGTAACGGGACTGAATAACGTTTTAACCGGTCTCTATTCTTTAGCAGTCCTATTGCCATCGCTAGCCGTTGCTTTCCGGAGACTTCATGATACGGGGAGAACCGCATGGTGGATTTTGATTGGCTTAATCCCGCTGATCGGCGCTATTATTCTTCTTGTATTTAATTGTCAAGATAGTCAGCCATATGAGAATAAATATGGTCCAAATCCTAAGCAATTCGAATAAGTAGGCGCGAACGTTTGTATACTGCTTAAGGTTTTGTTTAAAACCGGAATAATTTTAAGGCGTAACCAATCCAATATGGTTGCGCCTTTTATATTATTCTGCCATTTCTCTCCTTTGTCATCTGCGTTTGAAGTAAGACTTATAAAACTTGAAATTTCCATAATCAATCACGACAATCTCTCCATTAGCGTTTAACCTTAAGTTTTGATAATTTGGTTGCTCATGACTATTTACAACCTCATAAGGAATGATCCCATTTCCCCTAAACTTGGCTGTCAACTCAAATAGTTTTCGCTTGTAGTAATCCTTTGATTTATCCAAATTCGAAGGGTACTTCTTCATGATGATCCAGCTATATCCATTACCGTAATCTAGAATATTTGCAAGATGATTCTTTATTTTGGGTGGAGCGGTAGTAAAGGCGAATACTTCTCTTTTGTTGCTTATGATCCCGTATTTGGATTTGGCTACTTTCAATACATAGCCATTTCTCAGATCATAAACGATCCGTTTCGAGCCATAGCCGATTATTTTTGCTTCTCTTTTCATTTTATTAATATCTCTATGCCTATGCCTATGATTCATCCCCGCCTTGCCTCCCCTAATAAACAATAATAGATATGCTATTCTATTCAATTAAACTATCAATATTCTATGGTTATTTACATATTTTTGATATTTTGGGAGCCGGGCAACCCATTCATTACGACGCCGCCCGTGACGTGGATAAAAGGCTACCGTCTAATATCACAATTAAATGTGAACGGGCGGTTTTTCTTCTTCTAGTCTCTATTCTTCATATGATAAACTAATCTTAATAACGTTCGTATACCGAAGGGTATATGAAGGACCTGGAAAGAAAGCTTGCTGAAAAACTACTATGTAGGAAAGGTTCGTGATTTGAGTATGACCAAAATCTCACTGACGGAGCTTAAGAAGCATTTAAGAACGTATGAAGCTGAAGAACTAGTTTCCATCATTATAGATTTTTATAAATCCAGCGAGGATGTAAAAAAATATATGCATATGATGATGGATCCTGAGAGCACGGAAAATCAATTGTTCGATGAAGCAAAAAAGAAAATTTTGCATCAGTTTTATCCGGAACGCGGTGAACCGAAGCTGAAATTGGCAGAGGCTAAAAAAGCTATTTCCGAATTTGGTAAGCTTTGTAATAATCCAGCGAAAACGATAGATCTTATGATCTACTACGTAGAGTTGGGGGTAGAATTTACTAACGATAACGGAGATATGAATGAATCCTATTATAATAGTTTGGTGTCCATGTATCAGAATGCACTTAAAAAAATCAGCGCGGATCATGGAATTGGACTGTATCATGCATTTCGGGACAGGATAAGGGCGATTGTTAAGGATACGAGTGATTTTGATTGGTTTCACGATGATTTAGATCAATTGTTCACTGACTTCGCTGGCGAGTATGAAGAGGATCTGGTAGTGGGTTAAACTAAATAGGTTGGCCTATAAAAAAACGCTTCATTCAGTGCGCTTGGCGCAAAAATGGGGCGTTTATCTTTTCGACTAGTATCGTCACATCTGATCAATCCAATATAGAGATCATATATTCTCCACGATTTTCACCTGATTTAATTACGCCTAAATCTTTTAGTTTTGATAAATTTTTGGCAATGCTTGATGAAGATGCATCTAGGGTATCATCAAATAATTGCCTATGGAACATCTCGCCATCTTCCATTCTAGCTATTAATTCAAACATTGTCTTTGCGTGGCCCTTCCCAAGTATCTCTCGAATGTGTTTAATCTTGTCATATCTTTGTAACTCATTAAGTACTTTGGTGAGAGAGGCATTCACACACTCTAGATAAAAAATGAGGAAGGGCTTTAGGTCACCTTGTGTAGCCATCATTAGAGTATCATAATAATCTTCTATTCGTTTGTCGAAATACTCTTCAACGCTAAATGCATCTTTTATCTTAGAGAGATCCTTATGAATTAATCCTACTAAAGTCGAAAATGCACGAGCCGTCCGTCCGTTACCGTCAGGAAATGGATGGACGTATCCGATCAAGTGATGGGTAATACCTGATATTAAAAGTGGATGCAGCTTTTTCTCATGTTTTATTTCCGAATCGTATGCATTCATATATCCCGTTACACTAGTATACAACCACGCGAAGAATGAATTCATTAATTGGGGAACCTGGTTATAGGCGGGAGGTTGATAACTAACGTGTCCATCGCCATCTTGAAGTGCAACAGGAATTTGTCTATAACCTTCCGGGTAGCCGGTTAAATCTTTCATTAGTAATTGCTGCATTTTTTTTAATATAGGCTCATCCATATCTGAGAATTCTTTTGATGGGTCTAAATCATAGATGAACTCATAGGTCTCAAAGACATTTCTTACTTCAAGTTGGGCCTTCTGTTTAATTGTTAATGGATTTCTTTTATAGCTTTGGTATACTTGTTCAACTTCTTTATACTCCAATTTATTTTGTTCTATTTTGGTTGTGAAATGCGCTGTCCTTACTAATGAATTGCGTAGGATGGTTGGCTTTAGCGGGTGGCTTTTGAGGCCAAGTCTTGCCAATGCACCGATATTTCTTTCTGCTTCTAAAATAAGTTGCTGAATCTCGTAGTCGAAGGGGTTAAAATTAGGACGATACACCAATCGTTCCCCTTCATATATGAAATGTTCGGATGAAAAAGTATATGTCATTTTACACCACTCCTTTACACGTGAAAATGCTTATAAACAAAGGGTTTTTACTGGTAATTATTATATTCCATTACACTAATTATGTACACATTTAAATACAGTTAAACTAGCCTGGTTTTCAAGCATGCAGCTCGTCCTCCATGAGGCAGCTGCATTTTTCTATGAACCTTGCACTAATTTCCATCGTCTATATTAGAAATTTAATTTAGCATTAATGAGAGCTTAATTTTGCTATGTTATGTTGGTGAACGGATAAAAGAAAATGAGGAGGGCTACAACATGAAGAAACTAGGTCTAATCGCATCCATGATCAGCCTGTTCTCTCTTTGGAACGTAACGGGGGCTTCAGCCAGTAGTTTTGCTGATGTTTCGAGTTCAAGTCCCTATATTTCCTATATCAATGATCTTCAAAGGCTTGGCGTCACAGATGGTGTTGCACCTGGGCAGTTCGGTCCGTCTATGACGCTGACACGCGCACAGTTCGCTAAGTTTGTGGCGGTTGCTTTTCAGCTGAAGGATGACGGTTCGTCCGTCCCTTTTCAAGATATTCAAAGTCACTGGGCTGTTCCTTATGTACGTGCGGCTTATCAAGCGGGGATCATTGATGGTACGAGTGCTAGTACCTTTACACCCGAACAACCGGTAAAAAGGGAAGAAGCGGCCGCAATGATATGGCGGTTAGCGCAGAGTAAAGGCATCGCCGCATCTGCAGCTCTTAATTTTCAGGACTCACCTGATGTCTGGGCGATCCCTGCGGTTAGCGGTGTGCTATCCAAAGGCTGGTACGCTATAGATGCCAGTAAATCGGGGGAAAGTTGGTCATACCGACCACGCGACAATATGACAAGACAGGAAATGGCTGCTTTGCTGGCCCATTCCATGAAAGATGTGCCGGGTAGCACTTGGACGTCTTCTGCCGCTTCGGATCCGGGGACGACACAGACACAGGTGGCTGCTTTGCCATCATGGCAGCAATCGCTCAAGGACCATTTGCTGAACCAAGAAACCGATTTTCAAATCACACTGGACGATCCGAACGAGTTCCAGCAGATTAAAGGCTATGTCAATGAAGTGCTGGCTGATAACGATTATTTGCACTACATCTATAGTGGCATGAATTATGAATTTGACGGTATAGCGACAGCGACTTTCAAAGTCTCTTATTTGGAGTCTAAGGCGCAAAGCGACTATGTAACCGAACAGGCTAAATCAATAGTAGCTTCCATTACTCATGCCGGGATGAACGATTTTGAGAAAGAGAAGGCCGTGCATGATTATGTGATCTCTCATCTGGCATATGATCAAACTTTGGTCGAACATTCAGCATACGGTGGATTGACGAAAGGCACAACTGTTTGCCAAGGGTATGCGTTGCTCACATATCGCTTGCTAGACGAGGCCGGCATTCCGAATAAAATTGTGGAAGGCCAGGCCGGGGGCCAACTGCATACATGGAATTTGGTCAAATTGGATGGGAACTGGTACCATTTGGATACAACATGGGATGACCCTGTACCCGATGTGAAAGGTAGATTGACTTATCATTACTTTAACTTGACAGATGACCAAATGCGGCAAGATCATACATGGACGGGGACTTACCCGGCTGCGTCTCAAGATTTCATTCAAGCGTTAGGACAAGAAGTTCAGTCGGGCGCTATGGATGCAGCTTCTTCCCAAGCATTGCTGAATTCTACAGGTCTGTCCGGCGAAACGGCTGAGAACACGGCGGATTCGATATCCGCGGTTCAGGCTATTCTTCAACGGGGGATTTCAGCCGGGCAGAGCCAGATCACTTTCCATTTTAAAAACGCATTGGGCAGTGCGCAATCTGTTATGAAAGCTGCGCTGACCAGTAGTATAATTATGAATAACAACGTTGGAAAAGTGACCTATGAATTTGGTGCTGATACAAGGTTGACAGGTTATACATCTGTGACGGTTAATGTCACTTATGGATCATAGAATGGGCGTTTCTCAGAAATAATATACAGCCAATAATACATGGGTAGGTTGACTATGAAATTCTCTCAATGCTTTTTAATGGGTATGCTTACGATCCTAATGTTAGCGGGGTGTGAGCAAGCTTCTACTCCCAGCGTTCCAGATACCGCTGCATTAGTTAGTCCCGCGGCTTCATCCGATCCTATTGTTACACCTAAACCTGTATCGGAAAGCGGCGTGCCTTCCGTAAACACTACTCCAGTCACTAGCCCGATTAAGGAGCCGGTTGGTTTCGAAACAGGTTCGCCAAAGGAAGAACCCGTGGTATCTGGTGCGACGAAGCAGACGAAGAAGTCAGCCTTAAAGCCGATATATTCGGTTGGAAAAGGTCAAGTAGCCATAACCATTGATGACGGCCCGACAAAATATACGGAGGAACTTCTCAAAGTTCTAAAGCAACAAAACATACACGTTACTTTTTTCTTCATCGGACAAAATGCGGCAGCTTATCCGCAGTCTGTGACCGAGGCTGTCTATGAGGGCCATGAGGTCGGCTATCATTCGGATACGCATCCTCACATGTCGCAAATGACCTATGACGCACAGGAAAAAGAGTTTGATAACGGTCTTAATAAGCTTATAAAATTCGATAAACACCCGGTCACCTTATTTCGTCCGCCCTATGGTGCCTATAATAACGATACCAAGCTGGTAACGGAAGAACACCATATGCAAATGGTGCTGTGGAACGAAGATCCCAAAGATTGGGCGACAACGGACCCTTCAAAAGTCGTTAAAAGTGTGTTGGCCCAAGTTCAATCTGGAAGCATTATCGTCATGCATGATCATCCCTCTACCATAGCGGCTTTGCCGGATATTATTAAAGGCATTAGAAGTAAGGGGTATACATTAGTAACGGTGCCGCATTGAGAGGGGAACTGTGCTAGTGATCAAAAAAGACACTTGTGGAAATTAGAGGCCACTGAAAAAGTCCTGACGACGTTTTTCAAAGATGCAAAAAGACCGTTTTTAGCCTGTGAGATGGCTTTAAACGGTCTTTTCGTTGTTTTTCATTAGCATCCAACTAAAAATCAATGCGTTACGGAAAAAACGCAACTTTTTCAGTGGCCTCGGAAATTATGCAAGTGTCTTTTTTGCACCTTGACAACAGCTTTAAATGTGTCATAATGAGAATATCAAAACGACATTTATAGACCGAATATAAGCAGGTGGAATAATGGATTTCATTGAAAATGAATCAAACTACACATCTAATAAATATCGGACACCAGACGGCGCCCCCAGCGATATTGTCATTTTCACCATTACCTCAACCGAGAAGAACACGGCTAAAAAGGCTCTTCCTTTTCGAGAGCTGCAGGTCCTGTTGATTCAAAGGAAAAAATGGCCGTTTGAAGGCCAATGGGCATTACCTGGAGGGTTTTGCAAAGAAACGGAAAGTATGTACGAATGTGCGCTGAGGGAACTGCAAGAAGAGACCGGCGTGACGGATGTTCATATGGAGTACTTTAACGTATACAGTAAACCGGGACGTGACCCAAGAGGCTGGATCATCTCACACGCTTTCTTTGCCTTAGTACATGAGAACTGGTTGGCTGAGAGACGTGCCGACTCGGATGCGACGGATGTACGCTTGTTTCCTCTAGAGGAGGCTCTTCGCATGGAGTTGGCCTTCGATCATCAGGAGATATTGAGAGATGCTTGGAATAAAATCAGAGAAAAGATGCTTACGACAACGATAGCCAAGGAATTTCTTCCTGAAGAATTTACGATTAGCGAGCTCTATCAAGTCATCCAAACCGTCGTGCCGGACTTTGAGGAAAAGAATTTCATTCGTAAAATCACTTCCACTCAAAGCCGCAAAGGAATTATCGAGGAAGTAAAAGACCGAAATGGAGAGCCGAAGCTCTCTAACCGCTATTCGCAAAGAGCAGCACAGTTATACCGTTTTACCGATTTAACGCCGCAGCTGTCCATTTACAGCTAGGCGCTTATCTTTACCTTTTGATATTGTCGTTATGATAGTATTAAAGATTTTTGTAAATTTTGAATGTAGGGAGGAATTTTCTATGAAAAAGGTATGGACTTTATTGGTTTTATTCATTTTTATGGTAGCAATTGCAGTTTACACCTCATCTTCGACTCTTGAAATCGTTGCAACTACGACAGGATTGTTAAGCGTATGGCTTACAGCTAGGGAAAATATTTGGGCATGGCCGGTAGGTCTGGTCAATGTCGGCTGTTTTTTCTTTATGTTCGGGGAAGCGAAGCTTTATGCGGATATGACTCTGCAGGTGTTCTTTTTCATATTGAGTGTTTACGGCTGGATGATTTGGCTGACTAAAAGGGAAGGATATAAGGTTCGCCCCACCCGCAAAATCACTTTCCGGCTCGCGTTAATTCTAGGCATTCTTTTTGTGGGATTTACAATCCTCTGGGGCTATGTTCTAAAGACATTCACGGATGCTTCTATTCCATACGCAGATGCCTTAATTGCCACGCTTAGCATCGTTGCTCAGTATTTGCTCTCATCCAAAGTGCTGGAGAACTGGCTCTGCTGGATTGCCGTCGATGTCATGTCCATAGCTATGTATGCATACAAAGATCTGTATGCTGTAGCATTTCTTTACCTCATCTTCTTGTTAATCGCTACGGCCGGATATATTTCCTGGAAGCGAGATTTACTCCATGTAGATGGGAGGAAGCCAGCATGCTCCAACGTAAAACAGGCCTGACACTAGGAAAGTTTGCGCCCCTTCATCGCGGCCATCAATTCATGATTGAAACAGCCTTGCAGGAAACGGAAGAGGTGATCGTTGTGATCTACGATTGTCCGGAAACGACCGATATCCCGCTGAATGTCCGATCCAATTGGGTCCGATCCCTCTATCCTCAGGTGCACGTCATTGAAGCATGGGACGGCCCTACGGAAATGGGGGACACTCCTGAAATTAAACGCATGCATGAGGAGTATATACTGGAGAAACTAGAGGGGAAGAAGGTTACTCACTTTTATTCCAGTGAATTTTATGGCGATCATATGAGTGCTGCTCTGGGAGCTGAGAACCGTCAGGTCGATCCTCAGCGGCAACGGGTTCCGGTCTCAGGCACCCAAGTGAGGAACGCGCCTTATGAAAACAGACGGTTCCTTAGTCCAGTCGTTTATAAGGACATGATTGTTAAAGCTGTATTTCTTGGAGCTCCGTCTACAGGGAAAACTACACTAGCCACTTATTTGGCTAAGCAGAAGAATACAGTGTGGATGCCGGAGTATGGCAGGGAGTATTGGGAGAAGCACCAAGTGGACAGAAGATTATCGTTAGAGCAATTGGAGGAAATTGCAGAGGGACATCTGGAAAGAGAGGATCAGCTTGTGCAGGACGCACGTGATGTTCTTTTTGTCGATACCAATGCCATTACGACTTATATGTTTTCTCAGTACTATCATGGAAAAGCAACTCCACGTTTGACGCAATTGGCGGCGGATGCGGTGTCGCGGTATGATCTAGTTTTTGTTTGTGATACGGATATTCCTTATGCGGACACTTGGGATCGTTCTGGGGATGTACAGAGACTTGTGTTCCAGAAGCAAATTATTGCTGACCTCAAAATGAGAAAGATCCCCTTTTTCATAGTAAACGGTACTTTAGATGAACGGGCTGAAAGGGTAGGAAAAGTTCTCGAGCAATTTTGCAAATATCGCAATTTGGGAGAGTGTTTGTTCACGGGCAAGGAGCGTTAATACAATCTATGATAGGAGCAATCATTCGTATGGGAGGGAGTGTCGAAAATGAATCAAAACATTTTGTTCGATAAAATCAAAGGCGGGATGTACGGAGTTGCCGTAGGGGATGCTTTGGGCGGAACGACAGAATTTATGAGTGTCCGGGAAATACAAGCGGCCTTCGGTTATTTGACGGAGATTCGTGGTGGAGGTGTATGGAGATTAGAGCCTGGGGAAGTGACGGACGACACTATGATGACGTTGTGTGTGGCTGAGGGCTTATTGGAGAATCCAAAGAACCCTCTAGATTCCATTGGTGTTCAATTTATGAATTGGTATCAATCCAGGCCCAAAGATATCGGCAATATTATCAGACATACGTTTGAAAATTATGAGGGGAACTGGTTCGAGGCTGCTCTCCTAACGGATCTCGATTTGGGCCAAAGCGGAGGGAATGGCTCATTAATGCGTTGTTTGCCGGTAGCTCTTGCGTACACAGAATTGGATGAGATCGAGCGAATATCCCATATGCAATCCAAAATGACCCACTATGATGAAAGGTGCAGCGAAGCTTGCACGATCTATAATCGAATAGCTTTTCGGCTGCTTCATGGAGAAGAGTTAAAAAGTTCAATTCAGCAGGAGTTGGCAGGTACAGAGTATGAAAGTATACTCACATCCGCACCGAATTGCGAGCCCAGCGGATTTGTTGTTCATACATTTCGATGGGTACTCCACATTTTGCTAGATTCTTCTGAATTTAGTGAAGTTGTGCAAAGGGCGGCCAATTTGGGTGGGGACTCTGACACGATTGGCGCGATTGCCGGAGGCCTAGCTGGCATTTACTATGGGTATGAGAAGATTCCAACAAAGTATAGAGAGGCTATATTGATTAGGGATCGATTGGATGAATTCTCAGCGCGGTTATTTGATCTTCGGCATGGATTGTGATACTCGTTTTTGACTTAGCGAGCATCATTGAAGGCTGACTGACATATTAAATGCCTACACTATTTGACTCCATAGCTGACTTTTTGATTAATGATAGTGTAGGCAAGGTCCTTGGAGCTTTGGTGCAAGAATAAAGCTGAAACGGTCATTGTTTCGCGCAAGGCTTATCGTATGAAAGTCTGTTTCACTCTTTTAGTAACACTCTAGTACGAAATCCATATTATTTTAGAAGATCGGCCTAAGATAAGCCATATATAGTTAACGTTTTGAACAGGAGTAACTTTTGACACATAATAACTTATCAACATGAAGATCAAATAAACCACTTCAAAAATAATTATTATTTTAGGAACAAATCTTAAACGCTTTAGAATACAAACAACGGAAATGATTAGACAAAGTAAATGTATGGAACCTTGAGTAATAGCGTATGTCAGATAATATGGAAAGCCACCCCAGTAATTCGTTACATCTAACTTAGAGTACAGATAAAAGCCATATAAGACTTGAACAATTGCTATCGTACATAGGGCTACATATACAAAATTCCAAATACCCAGCGATTTAAGTTCCGGTTTAGTTTGAAATTTCTTATCATCTTCAAACTGCATAAGTTCATTGTTACATTTGGAACAGTATTGCTGTTCCTTTTCTAACTCGGCCCCGCACCAAGGACATTCGATATGATGAGTTTCCAATAGCCGGCACGGACAATACATTTGAAGTTAAAGCAATAAAAGTGGATCTGATAAAGCGCATAGTTTAGTCTCACATATTATTTTTAATTGAATTTCAGCATCTCTAATGTAACAGGTGTTTCTTCTCATGGCCATAACAAAATACGGAGCCATTAGATAAATGGCTCCGCTACTTTTTAGCGTGGTAAAAATTCCGTGGAGATATTAATTTTTCCAGACTGATCTGGTTTAGAAATATAATAAATTTTATTTTGATTTGAAATAAATAACCACATATCTCCATTGGGCGCTACTGAACTAGATACGCCGCCCTGATTCAGTGAAATATCCCCACGAATGTTTTGGAGCTGCTGTGATGGAGCTATAGTCGGCTGTTTTAACAAATTATAAATAGTAAGTCCAAAATTTAGAAGCAAACTTAGCGATAAAACAGTGTAAAGAAATTCTTTTCTCATCATATCCTCCAAATAAAGGTTTTTATCTCATCATAATCCATTTTATGTTGAGAGTCACCTTTTAGTGGGGAACAATTATTTATTAATTATCTACCGAGTAGTAGAGCCACACTGGTACAAATACTTGTCCAAAGGTTTTATCATATGCTTGTAAGATCACGCATATTCCGCTTGGATTTTTACAAAAATTGATTTGTATCGCAGTTGTTATTGGATATGTATACTTAAGATTCATCGAAAAGATTAATTTATTCTAAAACTTAAACCTGAGAAAATGAATTACACCGGAAAGAGGTTATGATATGAATGTCGAGATTGAAAGGAAATTTTTATTGCCGGAATTCCCATTCCGCGAACTTGAGCGTGGGGAAATAACCATGGTTGCCAAGCATAGCCTATTTCAAACATACTTAGCCTATTCGGATGATCAGGAAATCCGGGTGCGTCAATCGATTGACGATCAGGGTGTTTCTCACTATACACATACTTTTAAGTCAGGGCATGGGTTAGTTAGACAAGAGATTGAATACGAAATTTCGGAAAAAATCTATCGGCAGCTTTTATCCCATACCGGGCTAGTCCCGCTTGAGAAGATCCGTATAACCGTTGAGGGACAGGGTGTCTTATTTCAGATTGATGAATATAAAGAGCTGGATCTTAGGGTAGTTGAGGTCGAGTTTCCTGATGAAACTGCCGCGAAGTCATTTTCTATACCTCATTGGTTTGGCAGGGAATTAGGGCAGGAAGAAGAGTTTCGAAACAAAATGCTTTGGATAAAGCTGCAGACAATAACATTAACGGAGTGATGATATGAGTAAAGCTAAAGGCGGTACAGGCAGAGGAACGGACAAAAAGGGATGGAACAGATGGCAAGCCAGCGCCAACAGAGCGAAGAGTGCTCCAAAACCTTATAAAAGCAAAGGTACTAAAAAAGGGGATGGCGCAGCGGGCACCAGCGGCAATAAGGGTGACAAGCCTTAGCTGATAAGGCGTCAAAGAATTAGCGATGCTGGCATAAAAGCGCAAATAAACATAATTAGAGTTATCCTACAGGCAGCCAAATGAGAGGCTTGAGGGATAGCTCTTTTTTTCATGACAAGAAGGCTCCATCCCCGAATACATATATAAAGCATAGGCATAAAAGCGGGGAAACGACGATAGCTTACTTGAGCGTTTTGACCCACAAATTCATATCCTCGAATTTATCATAGATATCGCAGTTTTTCGTCAGTCTGCCATAGTAACGGTACCCCATTTGAAAGAATACCGCATTCATGCCTAAGGAAAGGGCGCGGGATAAGGAGTAAGCACAGGATATATTTCGCGCGAGCAGCTCATCTTCCAAGGCATGCATAAGCAATCGCATAAGCCCCTGATTACGATAGGAGGGAAGTGTAGCGCAATCGGTCATTTCCGCATTGCCATAGAGCGTATTGATCTCCGCGGAGGCAGCACTGACCAGTTGTTGATCGGGCGATTCTACGAGATAAAAAATCGTTCCCTCCCGCATAACTTTTTCGACATAGCTGGGGTCATTCATCGGAGTCGGGTAGGTTTGAAAGATTTGATCGTATAAGGCGGCGAGATGCTCAGCATCTTCTGTCCGGGCGATACGCAGGATGCAGTTTTCCGGCACCGCAGGCCGATCGGGCTTGAGCGGGAGAGCGAGCACCTGCTCTAATAGGTGATCCTCTTCCATCCAATAATCGCTGGTCCGGCGCTCAAGATCCAAATAAAAAGCCATGCAGTAAGCGTCACAGCCGCGAAAATATCCTTTGTAAATCCCTTCCAGCATACAGCCTTTCGATAAAAAGGTTTGCCAGTCACCCTCCTTCGCTTTAATAAACACTTTGGTTAAAGCGTTCGTCTGGGCAATATCGGCTATTCGCTTGTAGATGGCATCGACATTTCCTTGATAGTCATCCACTCTCAATCTTTTATTAAAGAAATCAAGGCAAAAGCTCGCCGAATAATCACTGCCGTTCTCGACTTGGTTCGTATAATAAGGCAGATCACTCGCCATCCGGCATCCTCCTCTTCCATTTTCTACGCTAATTCAGTTACATGCAAAATTGGTGCCAACTTCAAAGCATTCATATGTTTCGTTTCCACATACTGTCAATCGGTCATTTCTAAAAATCTTGCCGCAAAAAAATGGGCACTGCAAATTCATTGGCGGCTTTGTCGGAGGTGAACGACTGGAATTGAAAGCTAGACGCCTTTCACGAAAAGTTGGCATCCATTTTGCTTAGATATGTTGTAAGCATAAGAATGTTCTATACCCATATGAAGGAGGACGGACGCATATGAATTGCATATGGTGTCAAACGGAAGATATTCGGGAAAGCGTAAAAGATTGCTACTGGATCATGCCGGACGGCAAAACGGCCGTACAGATTGTGGAAGTTCCTGCGCTTAATTGCGCGGGCTGCGGTACCTATGTAACCGAGAACATTTCGCAGCAAGTCGATGAGGCCCTATATTGGCATGATGTGTCCGCGCTTGGAACGGTTTTCAGCTATGAGCAGTTGATGAATGCACCGCGAATCAAGAACATATTTCTCAAATAGGGTAGGGGTGCCTTATGAAACGGGAGCATTTGATCAAGCCGGTATTGGATCACCATTATCCCACCATCCGGTATGGGAAAGGCGTTTTTTTGTACGATGATCAAGGCAAAGCTTATCTGGATGCCTCATCCGGAGCTGTGACGGCGGGAATCGGGCACGGTGTGCAAGAAATTATCGATGCGATGCAAGAGCAGGCGAGTAAGGTATCTTTTGTATACCGTTCCCAGTTTACAAATGAACCGGCCGAGAAGTTGGCGGAAAAGCTGAGCGATTTGGCGCCCGGCCACGATTACTGGTCTTTTTTCGTGAACAGCGGGTCTGAGGCAACGGAGACGGCGATGAAGATCGCCATTCAACATTGGCAGGAGAAGGGACGACTTGGCAAAAATAAGGTGATCTCCCGAAGGATGAGCTATCACGGGATCACGCTGGGCGCGCTGTCGATGTCGGGCCACGTCCTTAGAAGAAGACGATTTATTCCGCTTCTGGAGGACTTCCCGGTTGTTGCGCCGCCTTATTGCTATCGTTGTCCGATGAATAAAACCTATCCGGAGTGCCGGCTCGCGTGCGCGGATGATTTGGAAACTGCCATCAAGCGGATCGGGGCCGATCATATCGCCGCATTTATCGCGGAGCCGATCATTGGCGCTGCTGGTGGCGCCGTTGTGCCGCCTGATGGTTACTACAAGAAGATCAAGGAGATCTGTGAACGCCATGAGATTTTATTTATTGCCGATGAAGTGATGACCGGTATTGCCCGTACGGGCGCCATGTTCGGGATGGAGCATTTTGGAGTCGAGCCGGATCTGATGGCGCTTGGCAAAGGGATGAGCGCGGGATATACGCCGATGGCGGCTGCGCTGGTCAAAGATCATGTGATGGAACCGATTCTGCAGGGCTCCAAAAGCATAATGTCCGGCCACACCTACAGTGCTAATCCGCAGTCGGCGGCGGTTTCCCTGGCTGTTCTGGATTACATCGAGAAGCATCAGCTGTCTCAGGCGGCCGAGACTAAGGGCAGCTATTTGCTGGCACGGCTGCGCCAAATGGCCGAACCAATCGGGATGATTGGCGATGTACGGGGGAAAGGGTTACTTTTGGCCATGGAATTCGTCTCCGATCGGACTAACAAGCTTCCGTTTCTGACGGGATTAGGCGTGACCGCTCGGATCATCGACCGAGCTTTTCAGAAGGGCCTTCTCGTTTACCCGGCGGCAGGTGGGGTGGACGGGGCAGGGGATGCCATCATCGTAGCTCCTCCCCTCACCATCTCCGAAGAAGAGATCGATCTGCTCGTGCGCATGCTGGAAGAAACGGTCCGAGAAGTCATGCAAGAAGTTACTGGAAACGACTGGGGGGGATCGGATGAAGCCAAGTGAGGGCGGGAATGGGATCGGGGCAGGCAAAATAAGGAGCTTGGAGACGGCGCTTCAAGCGATTACCGATGGCTGCACGTTGATGTATGGCGGATTCGGCGGGATTGGCACGCCGCCAACGCTCATCGAAGGTATTTTGCAGAAGGGGGTGCAAGACTTAACGATCATCGGAAATGATACCGGCTTTCCGCACATCGGCATTGGACGGTTAGTTACCGCAGGCCGGGTCAAGAAGGTCATTGCCTCTCATATCGGCTCGAACCCTTTTGCCGGTCAAAGGATGGAGGAAGGCACGATGGAGGTGGAATTTTACCCGCAAGGCACGCTGGCTGAAAAAATCCGGGCAGGCGGCGTTGGCCTTGGAGGGATTCTGGTCGACGTCGGCGTCGGCACCATTATGGAGCAGGGCAAAGCAAAGGTTTCCATTGATGAGAAAACGTATTTGGTGGAACCGTCTTTGCGGGCTGACGTTGCCATTGTCCATGCGAAACAAGCCGATCCCTTCGGGAACCTTGTCTATGATAAAAGCGGCAGAAATTTAAATCCGCTGGTGGCCATGGCCGGAGAAATAACGATTGTGGAAGCCGATGAGATTGTACCGCTTGGTGAGCTCGATCCCGAATGTATTGTAACGCCGGGCGTTTTCGTCGATATGGTGATCCTGGGCAAAGGGGTGAATTGGGAATGGGTATGGGAAAAGAAAGCCGCGACCGAATAGCGAAGCGGGCTGCTCAGGAACTAACGGACGGCATGGTCGTCAACCTGGGAATCGGCATCCCGACCAAAGTTGCGGATTACGTTCCTGACGGCATTCAACTTGTTTTCCATGCCGAAAACGGGATTTTGGGCGCTGGCGGAGCCCCGGCTCTTGGGGACGAAGACGCTTTTCTCTGTAACGCGGGAGGGTACCCCGTCACGATTGTAGACGGCGCCTCCTATTGCGACAGCTCCGTTGCATTTGCCATGATTCGCAGGGGATGTATCGACGTAACGATCCTTGGGGCGCTTGAGGTTAGTGAGTGCGGGGATTTGGCTAATTGGATCGTGCCGGGCAAGCGGGTAGCGGGTATCGGGGGCGCCATGGAACTCGCGCAAAAAGCGAAAAAAGTGATCGTCCTTATGAATCATGTCAATCGGCAGGGCGAATCGAAGGTGAAGAAGCAATGCGACTTGCCGCTGACTGCTCGGGCTTGCGTCGATCTGATCGTGACGGAAATGGCTGTGCTGGAGGTAACCGGTCAAGGTTTGCTTTTAAAAGAAGTCATGTTGCCTTACACCGTAGAGGACGTTGTCAGTCACACGGAAGCTTCGTTAATCATACCGGAAAGCATTTCGTATATTCCGTAAAAAGCTGCGGCTCTACTCGCGCAAACCCGAAGGAGGGAATCTCTTGGCAGCGAATCCGAATGCCGAATTAAGCGAATTGCGGGCACGCATCCAGAGGTGGATGCAGCAACACCAGGACGAAGGAACCCGTTTCTTGCAGGACATGGTCAGGATCCCCAGCACGCAAGGCAATGAGAGGGAAGCACAGCTGCTGATCGCCGAACGGATGCGGGAAATGGGGCTGGATGTTGATTTGTGGGAGCCGGATGGAGAGGCACTCGAAGCGCATCCGTTTTTTTATTCTCCTCGAAGCCGGTTTGCCGGCAGTCCCAATGTAGTCGGAGTCATGAAGGGAGCAGGTGGGGGGCGCTCCATCATCCTTAACGGGCATATAGATGTCGTTCCGGAAGGAAATCGCGAGCAATGGCAGGATGATCCATATAGCGGCAGCATTGTGGACGGCAAATTGTTCGGGCGCGGGGCAACGGATATGAAAGGCGGTAACACCTCTTTGCTGTTGGCCGTCGGAGCGATCAGGGGGCTTGAGATTAAGCTGAAGGGCGACGTTATTGTGCAAAGCGTCATTGAGGAGGAAAGCGGCGGGGCGGGCACGCTGG
The DNA here is from genome assembly GCF_042676385.1 of Paenibacillus sp. GCM10027628. Classification (NCBI taxonomy): domain Bacteria; kingdom Bacillati; phylum Bacillota; class Bacilli; order Caryophanales; family Paenibacillaceae; genus Paenibacillus; species Paenibacillus sp. GCM10027628. The sequence goes on along the minus strand of NZ_JBHTHA010000026.1, from coordinate 126,894 downwards.
CAGCGATTATGAAGGGATATAGAGCCGATGCGGCCCTGATCCCGGAGCCTACCAATCTGCGAATCTTTCCGAAGCAGCAGGGTTCCATGTGGTTCCGCATTGAAGTTAAAGGCCGCTCGGCCCATGGCGGGACCAGATACGAAGGAGTTAGCGCTATCGAGAAAAGCATGATCGTCGTGCAGCATATTCGGGAGCTCGAGGAGCAGAGGAATGCTAGAATTTCCGATCCTTTATATGCCCAAAATCCCATTCCGATTCCGATTAATATCGGCGTTATTCAAGGAGGGAACTGGCCTTCGTCTGTTCCCGATACGGTTAAGCTTGAGGGAAGAATGGGCGTTGCGCCGGAGGAAAAGCTGGAGGAGGCCAAGGAGGAAATGACCCGTTGGATGGAGCGCCTGCGTGAAAAGGACCCTTGGTTCGAAGCGCATCCGCCCGTCGTGGAATGGTTCGGAGCCAGATGGGTTCCGGGCAGCGTAGATCCCGGACATGACTTGATGCAGGTACTGATGCAGCAGTATCGGGAGGTCAGGCAGGAGGAGCCCATCAATGAAGCATCGCCGTGGGGAACGGATGGCGGCTTGCTGACGCAGCTGGGCGATACGCCGTGCATCGTCTTCGGCCCAGGCATCACGCAGGTCGCCCATTATCCGAACGAGCATATTGTGCTCGATCATGTGTTTGAGGCTGCGGAGATCATCGCATTGACCTTGATTCATTGGTGCGGTATGGACGGAACAGAAGGACTGGGTGATGGACCGGAAACTAAAGAAGCTCATTGATATGAAGACCGTACGAGCTGCGTTTAAGACCAGCAGTTGCGGTTCCGATTGGATGCTTTACGGCGGCTGTATGAAAGGCCGCTGAGGTGGTGCATGGTGTACATCCTGAGGGGACCGTTCATTACGGTTCCCACCTTGACTCTCACCATTTGCTACCAAAGGGTTGGGGGCTCTATTTCACCATTCCGGGGCAACAACCTGCAAAACGTACATCTTATTCTGGATGATTTGCTGATTTCAAGACACTTACCTGCAAAACCTGCATCTCATTTGCCCGAAAAATGCTTCAATCGAGTAAATATGCTTGATTTAGATGTATCTTTTGCAGGTCACTCTTTACAAGTCAGCTATTGGATGAATCCACATGTATGAAATGCATGTAGATGTGGCTTATCCGCCCATATACGCCCAAGCTCCCTGCACGAGTTCGTACCCAAGAACCTTCGTCTCCTTCCCTCGCCGGACCGGTCGCAACCAACCCTTCGCGCAAACGGTTTGCAGCAATCGCACCGCCGTCCGATGGTTCACTTTGAAATGCTTTGCGATGTCTATCGGCCGAACCAGTCGCGCCAAACTATAGGCAAGCCGTATCACCTCCTGTTCGGCCAGAACTGCGCGGTCGACAGGCGGCACACCGGGTTGAAAGCGGCCTAGCAGCATACGCAGCAAAGTGATGCACAGCTCCGGGCGATGAGCCACATCATCGTAGGCAAAGGAAACTACACGAAATCCTAACGCCTGCAAAAACAATTCCCTGTTTATTTCGTCACAGTATCGCTTCCGGTCCATGTCCCGCACATGGGGGCCGAATCCTTTAATTTCCCAAAGAAATTTCAAATTCCCCGCTAAATAGGCAAAGTCTGCAAAGTAGGATCTTCCACGCCAATCCAAAATCTCATACTCCGGATGAAGATCATCCAAATTTCCCTTGATCTCCCACCAAGATGGGAATCGATAAACGCCGCATGTACATCTTCAAAATCCATGTTAAACCAACAACTCCTTTTTCTCAGATAAAAAAAAGAACGTCCCTGATCCATCGGATGATGAATAGGGACGTTCTTCGTCGCTTGGGATTCATTATATTTAATTTTGAGGCTAATTACACCTCATCTTTTGGCACGCCATCTTTCTGCTGGGCCTTCATCAATTTGTCCTTCATTTCGTCTCTCTTTTGGCGGCGGTCCTTGAGCGAAGCATGCTCCGGCGTTTCTTGATAAATTTTTCTGCGGCCGATTCGGCGCAAATTTTCTGGCACCAGATTAAATTTTTCATCTTTCATAAGTGCAATGATGCCGGTGCTTTCCGACTGTTTTTCGATCCCGTAGACTTCGTTGAAATATTCGTCTGCACGGCCCGGCACATAGTTTTTCGGCTCGGGGTAACCGACGATGACGCCTTCGTAATTGCGCAGAATGACTTTATCTTGGCTTTGCGAGATCAAATAGTTAGGCTGCAGCGCTATTTTCCCGCCGCCTCCTGGAGCGTCTACGACATAGGTAGGTACCGCATACCCGGAGGTGTGGCCGCGCAGCGACTCGATAATTTCCAGGCCTTTAGAAATAGGTGCCCGGAAATGACCGATGCCTTCGGACAAATCGCATTGATAAATATAGTAGGGACGTACACGAATTTTCACAAGATCATGCATAAGTTTTTTCATGATGTAGGTGCTATCGTTGATACCGGCTAGAATGACGGACTGATTGCCTAAAGGAACGCCGGCATCAGCCAACATGGCGCAGGCTTTTTTCGCTTCGTCTGTCATTTCCAAAGGGTGGTTAAAGTGAGTATTGAGCCAGACCGGATGATATTTTTTGATGAGGCTGCACAAATGTTCCGTAATCCGCTGCGGGAAAACGACCGGTGCTCTCGTGCCGATGCGGATAATTTCAACATGGGGAATCGCCCGCAAATTTTTCAGTATATACTCCAAAATGTTGTCGTTAATTAATAATCCGTCCCCACCGGAAAGCAGCACGTCACGCACTTCGGGCGTATTTCGAATGTATGCGATCGCATCGTCCAATTGTTTTCTCGGCACGCCCATGCCTACCTGACCGGAAAAACGGCGGCGAGTGCAGTATCTGCAATACATTGAACATTGATTCGTTACCAGGAACAGCACCCGGTCAGGGTAACGGTGTGTTAACCCGGGAGTTGGGGAATCCTCGTCCTCGTAGAGGGGATCCTCCAGGTCGTATTTCGTTTTCAACAATTCCGCGGAAATGGGAACGGACTGCATGCGGATCGGGCAGCGAGGGTCGTCGGGGTTCATCAGAGATGCGTAATAAGGGGTAATATTCAAAGGAATCGTCTGCGTCGAAATGCGAACCCCCTCTGCTTCTTCGGGAGTCAGATTGACGACTTTCTTCAAATCCTCCAAGGTGCGAATGGTATGCGTTAGCTGCCAAAGCCAATCGTTCCACTGCTCATCCGTTACGTCTTTCCAAAGCTCAATTTGCTTCCAGTCACGTCGTTCCATACTTGCACCTCCAGTAATGATGCTTTTTCTACTTTATGTAGTAGCAAAAAGCGTGCCAAGATTTCATCCAGAGGCACAAAAAAGAAAAACCCGAAGCTGCGCTTCAGGTCCGTAGAGTATTCACTCCCATTGGAAACCGTCCAATGGTTTATGATCGATGGTTGACGTAATACGATGCAGATTGGATTTTATACAATGAAATCGTCCCGCGATCGTTCACAGCAAGAAATAACGGCAATTCTGTTGGATGATTTCCAACATAAGGACGCCATAGCGTCACAACCCTAGTATTCTGCTGGACATTTTCCAATGGTGGCCCGGATGAACCCAACCGGTCGTCCCGGCCGGTCTTAGCCGATTCCTCCTATCCCAGCCGCTCCCAGCCAATCCTAACCGGTCTCAGCCGCTCCCAGCCAATCCCAGCCGGAGCCCCAGCGAGACCCTTCCATCAAGGTTTCCTCGCGATTCCATAGCGGTTCAGCTTATACTGTAATGCCTGGCGCTTGATGCCCAAGGCCTGTGCGGTCAGGGTGATATTGTACTGATGATTTTGCAGCGCATCCGTGATGGTTTCCACTTCCATTTGTTTCACCTTATCGGTTAATCTGCCTGAAGTGGACTGGGCTCTTTCATCGCTCCACGAGCGGGTGAGAAGAGTGGGGGTCGAGGTTTTTGATCTATTTTCCATGATATAAGCGGGCAGGTGATGCTCTTCTAAGACTTCGCATTCCAACTCTATCATATTGTAAGTGGACTCGATGGCATGGCTTAATTCACGGATATTGCCGGGCCAGTGGTAGTCGATTAACCGCTCCATCGCTGAGGTGGCGATGTCTGTTATTTTCATGCCGAACATCGTGTTGAATTTCTCGATAAAATGGTGCGTAAGGAGCGGAATGTCTTCTTTTCTCTGCTGCAGAGGCGGCAGATGCAAATTGACGACATTGAGCCGAAAGAATAAATCGTTACGCAGTAATCCTTTATCTAAAGCTTCTCTCGGATCAATATTCATAGCCGTTATGATGCGGACGTCAACTTGCTGCTCATGAGTTCCGCCAATCCGGCGAACCATGCCGTCTTGAAGCACGCGCAGCAGCTTGGCCTGCAGCATGACGTCCAAACTATTCAGCTCATCCAAAAAAAGCGTGCCCCCATTGGCCTGCTCAAATAAGCCTGCACGGTCTATCGCGCCGGTAAACGCGCCTCTTGCGGTTCCGAACATGATGCCTTCCATCAGCTCATTGGGGACAGCTGCGCAATTTTGAGCGATAAACGGGCGGCTTCTGCGGGCGCCGGCATTGTGTATGCTCTGAGCGAACAATTCCTTGCCCGTACCGGTAGGTCCGCATATCAGAACAGGGGAGCTTGTACGCGATGCTTTTTTGGCCATGGAGACGGTCTGGAGAAATGACTCGCTTTTGCCAATTAAGTCGCTGAAATGATAGGAGGCTGTGCCCGTACTTTTCTTGTCTTTTTTTGGGGTTTCATAGATTTGGTGCCTAAGATCCAGAATTTGATCGTGAAGATGCACAATACTCGTTATATCTTTCGCCACCTCTAAGGCGCCGATAATTTCGCCGTCCTCGAGCAGCGGGTAAGTACTGTTAATCGTTGTGATTCGTTTTCCTTCTACATTGACATAGGTCTGTATTTTCTCACGTATTTCTTGGCCTGTTTGTAAAACCTTCATGAACGTGCTCGTCTCATGGGTCAGGGAGGGAAAGAGGTCGAAGAAATTTTTCCCCACCACTTGTTTCCGGTTAAACCCATCGGTTTCAGCCATCTTGTCATTGTAAAAAATGGTAATACCCTTCTTATCAATGAGATGAACACCTACATCGATGATCGTTAACATTTTTTCGAAATATTTCGATCCATATTCGTTCGGTTCGGACACGATGTTCACCCGCCTCTCCCAGTGAATGGTTCACTTACAACTTATGATGGTTCATAGAGAAAAAGAACAGGCGCGAGTGTTAGACTCACGCCTGCTTCGAATCTATTTAACCGGCAGCTTTTTCGTCCACATGTTTGGTGATGGACCTATATTCCGTATAAGAAACGAGAGATTGATCGGTATTCATCAGCCATGTATAACAGAGCATCGAAATGATTAATCCAAATATCCAGGCCCCATCCCAAACGATTTGCAGTGGGGGTATGTTTTTACATACCACAGGGACGATAATGCCTATAACGAGAGCGTAGATGGCTTTTTGATTAAAGCCGCTCCGGTAGGAGTACCGGCCGTCAAGCTGATAGAGCTCCGCCAAATGGATTCTCCGTTTGCGTACGAACCAGTAATCGGCAATCGCGATGCCGTCTATTGGACCTAACAACGCCCCGTAAGTGCCAAGCCAGACAAAGATATAATTTCCAAAGTTTTCAAGGATGTACCACGGCTGCATGAGAAGTGAGACAAGACCGGTAATGATGACGCCCATCCGGTAGGTCATCTTTTTAGGGGCGAGATTTTCTACAGCGCGGGCAGGCGCAATGACGTTGGCCGCTACGTTGGTCGTGACGGTTGCTAAAATGATGCCTAATGTCCCAAGGAAAATGACAAAGGGTGAAAATTTAGCCAATATCGCGGCGGGATCCCAAATAGCTTCGCCAAAAATAACGACAGTGGCAGAGGCTACGGCTACACCGATGAAGGAGAATAGGCCCATTGTGGTAGGCATCGAGGTGGATTGGCCGACGATTTGCGCTTTTTGACTTTTGGAATATCGGCAAAAATCAGGGATGTTCAGCGCCAGCGTTGACCAGAAAGCTATCGCTCCCGTCAAAGATGGGAAGAAGACTTTCCAGAATTCACCTGAGCTCTTGAATGTCGAAGGTGCCGAAAGCATCGGACCCCAGCCGCCGGCGGAAGTTAATGCCCAAACCAATAAAGCAATACTCATCACAATTAAAGTAGGTGCCGCCCAGAATTCCATCCTACGAATGGCGTCAGGGCCTCTGTAAGCAATCCATACATTTAATACCCACATGATCGCAAAGGAATATCCCAGGTGCCCGGCCAAGTTGCCCCAACCGCCTAGAGCGGATAGCAAGGTGTCCAACGCGCCTCCGGCGAACCAGCAGTTGATGCCGAACCAGCCTGCGCCAATAATGCCGCGCGCCACGGAGGGAATGTGCGCCCCTCTGGAACCGAACCAGAGCCGGGCATAGACGGGGTAAGGAATGCCAAACTTCGTTCCGGCATGAGAATTTAACAAGATGGGAATGAGCACAATCAGATTGCCTAAAATAATCGTCCCCACCGCTTGCCACCAGTTCATGCCAAGAGAGATTAATCCCGCGGCAAGCGCATAAGACGGCAAGCAAATGCACATGCCGATCCACAAGCTGGCGAAATTGTAAGCGGTCCAGTTATGTTCGGATTTCCTCGTTGGACGCAATCCGTCGTTATACATGGGGCTGTCTTTAATCGATTCTTCACCTTCCGGCGTTAGTGTAACAATGCCATCCTCTTCAACCTGCAACTGCATGTGGATTCCTCCTTTTAATCTTGTGAATGCTTTCGATTAAGGGAATCTTGCTGCTGAGCGGATAGAGCGCACCCCATTCTTTCGTATGCAGTATCATTTATATTAGATTTTGCAGCTTTCAGTACATGTAAGAAAATCGTTGGGATAAAAAATTTGAACCTAGACACGAGTTTCATTGTGCCTAGGTTCCATTTGATTAAGACCGATCACCATTCCTGTCGCAGCGCAAACAAATCACGCAGTTCCTCATTGGAAAGCTCTGTTATCCAGCCTTCGGAGGTAGAGATCACGTTCTCACTCAAGCTCATCTTGCTCTCCAGCATCTCGTCGATCTTCTCCTCCAAGGTGCCGAGGGAGATGAACTTGTGCACCTGCACGTTGCGTTTCTGACCCATCCGGTAGGCGCGGTCGGTGGCTTGGTTCTCGACGGCCGGGTTCCACCAGCGGTCGAAGTGGAACACGTGGTTGGCCGCCGTAAGGTTAAGGCCGACGCCGCCGGCTTTGAGCGACAGCACGAAGATGCCCGGCCCCGTTCCGTCTACCGCCTGGAACGTATCGATCATCTTGTCGCGCTCCGCCTTGGGCGTGCTGCCGTTCAGGTACAGCACAGGCTCGCCTTGCTGCGCCTGCAGCACATCAGCCAGCATGCGGCCCATGCCGACATACTGGGTGAAGATCAGGCAGGAGTCGCCCTCGTCCCGGAGCTCGCCGACCATGGCGACGAGCCGCTCCAGCTTCGCAGAACGCGTAATAAAGGCCTCGCGCAGCTCTTCGGAGCGCAGCGACTCCTCTGACAGCGCCGTTTCCTTTGTCAGCAGCACGGGATGGTCGCACAGCTGTTTCAGCTGGGTCAGCGCGGCGAGGATGGCCCCTTTGCGCTCGATGCCCTCCAGCTCTTTCATGCGTTCCATAAGGTTCTTGACTGCTTGTTCGTAAAGTGCTCCCTGCTCCGCGGTCAAGTTGATATAGACTTTCATTTCCTGCTTGTCCGGCAGATCCAGTTGGATCGAAGGATCTTTCTTTTTGCGGCGCAGCATGAAAGGTTTAACAAGCTTTTGAAGCTGCACTGTCCGCTCCTCGTCATGATGCTTCTCGATGGGATTGGCAAAACGATGTTGAAACCCGCGCTGATTCCCGAGATATCCGGGATTGAGGAAATCGTAGATTGACCACAGCTCAGACAAACGATTTTCGATCGGCGTCCCGGTTAAAGCAATGCGGTGTCGCGCCCGGAGCGAGCGGATCGCCGCGGATTGTTTGTTCTGCGCGTTCTTGATGTTCTGGGCTTCGTCTAAACAGAGCGAACTCCACTCGGTTGCTTGCAAAGTTTCTTGATCGAGCAGTGCAGTTGTATAGGAAGTAATGACAACATCCGTATCCTTCAAAACGGCAGCAAGCGTGTCACCGCTTAGCCGTCCCTTCCCGTAATGCAGCATGACCTTTAAATCCGGAGCAAAACGGGCCAATTCCTTCTGCCAGTTGCCGAGCACGGAGGTAGGGCAGACTAGCAAGGCAGGATGCACGGACTCTTCTTTGTGATGAAGTAAATATGTGATAAATTGAACCGTTTTGCCAAGCCCCATGTCATCGGCTAAGCAGGCGCCAAGTCCAAAGTTTCTTAAGAAACTCAGCCACGTAAAACCCTCGCGTTGGTAGCCGCGAAGCTCTGCGCGCAGTCCGGCGGGCACGGGCAGCTCCTTTAATTCCGACGGCTGTCCAAGCTGACGGAGCAGTGCCAGGAGGTGCGAATTCAATTCAACCTCCATTTTAATCCGTTCTTCTTCGTCTTCTTCATCTTCAGCTTTTGTGCCGCTGCGTGTCTGCTGTTGCTGCCCTTCCGATTCGCTGAGTAAGTGCAGCTGAAGGACATCCTGCAAAGACAAGCCTTCATCCGGGTTCACGCTCTCCATGAGCCTGCGGATTTGCTCCAGCAGCGCCGGATCCAAGTAGACCCATTCGCCGCGGAAGCGGATAAGCCGCTGCTTATGGCTGAGCAGATCTGCGAAATCGGCTTCGCTGAGATCCGCATCGCCGATAGCAACCCGCCAGTCGAAGTCGACTAAGGCGTTTAGTCCAAACAGCGACTGGCCCCGGCCGCCGGCTTCGGTCGTAACCCGCGCGCGCAGGCGCGGCTTACGCTTCGAAGCGGCTTCCCACCAGCCGGGCAGCATGACGTTCCAGCCGCCCAGCAGCAGCTCGCGGCTGTCCGTGGTCAGGAACCGCCACGCGGCCTCGTCGCTCAGCGGTTCGGCGAAAAACTCACCGCCGCTAATTCCGCTTGGAAGCGCAGCGGCCAGTCTTGCCGCCCATCCGGGAGATCGTTCCCGGATGTAAGGACTCCAATCGCTGGCCCACGTGCCGTAAGCCAGCCCGTCTGAAGCTAGGCGGATCGGCACAAGCGCTGAGCCCTCTCTCTTATCCTGCAGCACCAATCGGAGGCGCCAGTCGTACTGCTCTTCGTCCGGTTCCAGCAGCTGCAAAGCAGGGCGGAAGGGGGCCGTGTCCGGCTTCCAGCCGAGCGCTGCGAGCCACTCTTCCTCGGTGAACCCGGCATCTGCCGAGACGGATGCTGATTCTGCCTGAGGTCCTCGGAACAGCGCCGGATAATCCCGCCGTAGATCGGAGATGGAGGCTTCGTCCGCATAGTGTTCTGCGGAAACGGCCGCGGAGAAGCAGGCACGCAAACCGGACATTTCCTCACCAAGTAAGTCCAGACTATTCAACGCAGCCCAATCCAGTTCTTTCAGGCTTTCCGACTCCGATTCCCATGTCCATTGCAGTTTCCCGTTCCGAAAAGAGTTGTAGCTTGGCAAATACCGGCCTGCTTTGACTTCGTCATAGAGAAGAGGCGCAGCTTCAAAAAGCCCTTTAGCGGCATCGTTTCCGCCCTCCCAACGAAGGATATCCGTGAAATTCGGCTCGTTGAAGAAGGGGAGCACCATTTCCGCAGGGAGTACTATCAATGTCAGTTCCCCAGCTTGCTGGAGCTCCAGCGTTGTTCCGTAGCAAGATGGCTCATGCCAAGCGAACAATAGATTACGGAATTTATCGCCCGGAACCTCAAGGCCGTCCTGCTGCCCCCACAGCAAGGCGTCCCCGCTATCGGTTAGCATCACATGCAAAGTCATCTCATGTAATTTTGTACTCATTCCAGCAGCTTTCCTTTCTTCAGTTCCTCCTGCAGCGCCCGCAGCCGGCTGTGCCGTTCCATAAAGCCGTCGAAGAAGCGCTCCCAACGATCGGTTTGCTTCATTTTTTTATAAACTTTTTCCAACCTCTTTAGCAGCTTGACCGCTAATTTGTAATCATGCCGATTTTTGAGGAGGACATACTGGCTGATGGCTTGGTGGTAGTACGGAAGAAGGAGGTCCGGCGCTTCCTTCTCAATGGGTTGCAGAACACTAACCCGGTGGTAGAGCGGATCATGCCCTTGGAGGATTTGCATTTCCACCCAAGGCTTCCATTTCCCCTGCTCGTAGAGCATGTCCTCGATGATCCGTGAAGAATGGGGCAGCATCTCTTCCAGAACGCGCCACATCTCTTCCTCGGCTTCAGGGACATGAGCGACAGCTACTTTCCAGTAACCCATATAATTGTCGAGTTCCTTGGTCCTTTGGCCATAAAAATAAGGGGCCGTTTTTATCAACCAATCTACTAAGAGTCCCCAATCACGGGAATCGGAGAGTTGTCCGAGGAAAGGGAGGTATAGACTGAGCGGCGCTTCTTTTAGCTTGCCACTTGCTTCCAGAGTCGCCCAAGATTCGCTGCTTCTGGACTGTTGCAGGAGCAAAAAGGCCTTAGCCGCAGAGAGGGAAGCTGAAAGCGAATCAAGCGGTTGTTTCTCAATCGCATCGATTTCAAGCGTTGCCAAGTAGCGGACGTCAGGTTGAGGCGATATCCAATGTTTCCATAGTGTCGTATAGAGGCTAAAATCCAAATACTTACGACCGGTTTCCACAGCCATCTGCTGTCGTAAATAAGCCAAAGTTTGTTCTAGCCGAGCTCCCGCGTCGGAGTACATAGCACTAAAATTGGCAGATTCTTTCCGCAGCCAAGTGAGAATTTCATCATAATTCCGATATAGCGCATAAGACGTGAAATGATAGGAGGTACTCGAAGCGTTTTGTTCTTTAATTTTCCGGACGATAAAAAGTTCCTTATGCAGTTCGAAGAAAAATCTGTCAATCGCCGTAAATGGAATCGAACTCTTCCGGATATTTTGCAGGTGAACCCGCAGCAAGTCAGCATAAATCCCCTGATCATACGTTGGTTTAAAATGACCGGTTATTTGGTTCAGTGTCTCATGCCAACTGCTAATATCCGCTCCCGGCAATTGTTCAAGCAACGAGCCTGAGGATGAGTTCATAGAGGATCGCTTCACTTGATGCCTAGCATTCACAATCTGCGAAGCCGGATAACCGAGCCGGTCGGCAAGCTCCATCATAACCGCAGCCAGATGTTTGCAGGAGGTTCGAACCGGACACGTACACGAACTGGATTTGAACTTGTCTAAATATAGCGTAACCGTGTAGTCTTCCGATCCTGTAACGCTCGCTTTCACGACACGATCCTCAGAAATGTTCAGAGTCGCCACACGCTGTTGTTTAAAATAATTAAACCCGCGGCTAAGGGTAACCTCGTTAAAAGTTTTGGCTACTTGCTCAAGCAGCTCCAACCATTGTTCATCGTTTAAAGCAGGAATCGAACGCATAGCAAAGCTCCTTGCTAAAAAATAAAGTAGGCTAACCTCTTTATTATAGAGCGGAGCGAAAAGAATTACGACATTTTCATGCAAAGCGATTAGGTGGTTGTTATGATATAATTAGAAATTAAATGAATTCCTTTTAGGAGTGAGTGTTATGTCAGTTAAAACGGGCCAAGAACTTCAGGAAGTTCTTAAGAAGGCAAGTCAGTCGGTTCGAGAGAAAGCAAAATCCACAGGTGCACCCCTGTATTATTTGCGTAATGGTAAACGAATACGTGAAGACGCAAATGGGAAAAAGTACGCTCTTGTAATCGATTCTGAAGGCAATTTGTTAGAGTTTGACATGGAATAGAGGTGTTTACTTTGCCTGAAATCTATATATTTGCTGGTTGTAATGGAGCTGGGAAATCAACACTGATCGATCATTTTGGTGGTGGATTTGGTATCATTATTAATCCCGATCAGATTGCCAAACAATTAAATCCTACCGATCCGCGAAGTGTCGATTTATCAGCTGGGAAAAAAGCGGTCGATGAAATTCGTAAATCTTTGGAGCAAAAGCAATCATTTGCGATGGAGACAACATTATCTGGGAAATTTGTTATAAGGCAAATGATAGCGGCAAAAGAATCAGGATATAAAGTATATCTTTACTACATTGGTCTTCAGGATGTTCAGATGCATATTGACCGTGTAAGGACTCGCGTTCTGGAGGGTGGACATTTTATTGCTGCTGAAGATATTATTCGTCGATATGACATTTCCCTCAAAAATTTAAAGAATGCTATTTTGGTCGCTGATATATCTGTTATATTGGATAATTCCGGGGAAGAGTATGAAATATTATTGGAAATTGAGTATGGCCAAACAAAATACCATTCTAAGCTATTACCACAATGGCTGAAAGGAATAGTACAATAGAGATCTGCAGATGCGCTAAGCACGTATACTGCAGATTCTTTGTTTTATGTCATGCAAACGAATTTTACGGAGTGGATATGAGCCTCCGCTTGACATCAAAAATTACTCTGTGTTATATAGAAATTAAGAATTAGCACTCTAACTATTTGAGTGCCAGCATACGAAGCGCTTTATTTTGAAAGGAGACCCATTCATGGAAAAAAAGCAATTTCAGGCCGAATCGAAACGACTTCTCGAAATGATGATCAATTCCATTTATTCGCAGCGGGAAATCTTTTTAAGAGAGCTCATTTCGAATGCGAGTGATGCCATTGACAAAATTTATTACAAAGCTTTAACCGATGACCAGTTGACGTTTAACCAGGAAGATTATTACGTCAGAGTAACGGCAGACAAAGCAAGCCGAACATTGACGATCTCCGACACGGGTATCGGGATGACCAAAGAAGACCTTGAAAATAACCTGGGGGTTATCGCCAAGAGCGGTTCCTTAGCTTTCAAAAAAGAAAATGAAGCCAAAGACGGGCACAATATCATTGGCCAATTCGGTGTGGGCTTCTACTCCGCGTTTATGGTGGCGGATGTCGTTACCGTAATCAGTAAGGCGCTCGGCAGCAATGAGGCCTTCAAATGGGAGTCCGAGGGCGCGGACGGATACACGATTGTCCCTTACGCGAAAGATACGGTCGGTACCGAGATTACTTTAAAAATCAAAGAGAACACCGAGGATGATCAATATGACGAGTATTTAGATGAGTACCGTTTAAAAGCGATCATCAAAAAGTACTCTGACTTCATCCGCTACCCGATCAAGATGGATGTGACTGGGCGGAGACCTAAAGAAGGCAGCGACAACGAATTCGAGGACTATAGCGAAGAACAAACCGTCAACAGCATGGTCCCGATCTGGCGCAAAAATAAAAATGAACTCACACCTGAAGATTATGAGAATTTTTATTTTGAGAAGCGCTACGGTTTCGACAAGCCGATCAAGCATATCCATATCAGTGCCGATGGCGCGGTGGTTTACAATGCGATTCTATTTATCCCGGAGAATACGCCGTTCGATTATTACACGAAGGAATATGAGAAGGGCTTAGAGCTTTATTCCAATGGCGTACTGATCATGAACAAGTGTGCAGACTTGCTTCCCGACTATTTCAGCTTTGTCAAAGGGATGGTCGACTCGGAAAATTTATCGCTTAACATTTCCAGAGAAATTCTGCAGCAGGACCGCCAGTTAACCCTGATCGCCAAAAACATCAAGAACAAAATCAAGAGTCAATTGCTGAGCTTATTGAAGGATGAGAGAGAAAAGTATGAAAAATTCTATAAATCGTTTGGCAGACAGTTGAAGTTCGGCGTCTACAGCGATTATGGAACGCATAAGGAAGATCTTCAGGATTTGCTGTTGTTCTACTCTTCCAAAGAGAAGAAGCTGGTGACCTTAGACGAGTACGTATCGAGAATGCCGGAAGATCAGAAGTACATTTACTATGCTTCCGGAGAATCGATTGAGCGCATTGAGAAGCTGCCGCAAACCGAGCTGGTAGCCGACAAGGGTTATGAGATCTTATACTTCACCGATGATATCGATGAGTTTGCGATCAAGATGATCATGTCCTATAAAGAAAAAGAGTTCAAATCGGTATCGAGCGGCGACTTAGGAATCGAGCCGGATGCCGATCAGAATCAGTCCGATGCCGAAGAGAACGATAGTAAAGATTTATTTGCTTATATGAACGACATTCTTACCGGCAAAGTGAAAAACGTCAAAGCGTCCAAGCGTCTGAAATCCCATCCGGTCTGCCTGTCCACGGAAGGTGAAGTCACGATCGAGATGGAAAAAATATTGAAAGCCATGCCGAACAACCAAGACGTGAAAGCGGACAAGGTTCTGGAAATCAACGTTCATCATGAGGTCTTCCAATCCTTGAAGGATGCGTATCAAAAAGATAAAGAGAAGCTGAATCTGTACACCAATCTATTGTACAATCAAGCGCTTCTGATCGAAGGCTTGACGATTCAAGATCCTGTAGAGTTTACCAATGATATTTGCAAGATCATGGTTTAATCAGGCTTGCACTGAGACAAATAACCCGCACTGGCATAACCCGCACTGGCATAACCCGTGCGGGTTATTTGTCATTTTTTCTGATATGCCGTCATTTTAAATAAATGTAAAAAAGTGCTACCCAGCACAGATAGACTTTATTATAATGTAAATAGATTGTAACCACGCTTTAACAAAGTCAGGACGAAGGAGGCTCGCCTTGAATGCTTTGGATGAACGGATCCGGCAGTTGATGGACAAGCACCGGATTGTTGGTTTAGCGGCCTCCGTGATAGAGGATGGGCACCGGCTTTGGAGCGGAGGGTATGGATGGGCGAATCTCGCCAGACGTGTTCCGGTTTCGGAGCATACCGTTTTCCGGATTGCTTCCATATCCAAGACGGTGGTTGCAACGGCAGTCATGCAGCTCGTGGAAAAAGAGCTATGCCATCTCCATCAGGATATCGGTGAAATACTAGGATTTCCGGTGCGGAATCCCAAATACCCGGATGTTTCGGTAACGCTTTCACAAATCATGACGCATACTTCCGGGCTTCAGGACGAATACGTTCGCTTTGTCGTCGATTCGCGTAACGAGAATCCGCCCAAGATCAAACTCGCGGATATCCTGTTGCCCGAAGGGCCGTATTATACGGAGCGCCTTTGGGGAGACGGAAAGCCTGGAGATCCAAGCCGGTTTGAGTACTCAAATCTTGGGGCCGCGGTTCTGGCAACGGTTGTGGAGAAGCTTTCGGGTGAACGGTTCGACCTGTATTGTAAACGGCATCTGTTCGAACCGCTTCAGATGAACGAGACAAGCTTCAATATCGGCGATTTCACGAATATGGACGATATTGCCGTGCTCTACGAATATGCAGAGGCCGAGGACCGGTTTTTTGTCGGTACTGACGATTTCGGGGGCAAGAAGCCGGATGCCATCGATTACAGCAGCTACGTACCGGGCACTAATGGAGCATTGTTCAGTCCTCAAGGAGGACTTCGGACGTCTGTACACGACTTGACCCGGTTTATGGAGGCGCACGCGGGGGGCGGCGAGTTGAACGGGATCCGGATCTTGAAGCCGGAGACGGCGGAGCTCATGCATACCCCTCAGTGGGCAGGACATCGGATGGATGGCTTCTTCCGCAATAGCGGGCTTCAATTTCAGATTACCGACGATCTGATCCCCGGACAACGCTTGGTTGGGCATGCAGGCGATGCTTATGGACTGCTCAGTGATATGTATTTTCACAAGCAAGAGAGATGGGGCCTCATTCTGGTGATGAACGGTCTTGTTCAGACCAAAGGGCAAGGCGTCTATTTTGAGGCGGAGGAAGAGCTTGCGCAGCTATTGCATGCTGCCTTTCTGAGCTAGCTCCGGACCCAAAGAGATTCGCTGTTTACAACATGTTATTATGATGTTAGAATATGTTACATCCTAAGGTTTTGGCTGTCTGGCGGTCGTTGGAAGCACCACTTCCCACATCCCGCACAGACGTTGGCTGATGATCGAGCGGATGCAGCAGAAGCCAGTTTTGCTCCGCAATAGCTGAAGGAGAGTGGCCTGGTGTTATACGACAAAGATACGGTTTATATCATCGGCGACGCGCAAGCTTCCGTGAACAATCCGATTACCCAGCAGTACAACGCGTTTTTTATCGGACTTGTTGTAGATACGACGAGCCATAAAATCGTGGATGCCGGATGTTCATCGACGATTCCGCTCACCTCGGAATTTGTCCGCTCCATCTTTATCGGCCACAATATGCTGCTGTTAGAAGGGGTAGCGGAGGAAATCCGGCGCAGGTATCACGGATCGTCCCAGAAAGCATTAATCGTCGCTTACAAGGACGCGCAAAAAAAATATAAAATAGCACTTAACGGCCGGGAAGAACTGGGCAACCAAGCTACCGGTACAGTGTGAGCTGCTTTATTTATCCGTATGGCAACATACACGTAAATAAAACCCGGCAGATGGTTCTTTGGGAGTAGTCGTCCCAAAGCTGTTTGCGGGGTTTTTGTCATTTGACCAAATAGGAGGATCACCCATGAAACTGTATATTTCCATCGATATGGAAGGCATCACCGGACTAGTCGATAACACTTTTGTTGATTCCAGACAGTACAACTACACGCGTGGGCAGCACATCATGACGAATGAGGCCAATCATGTGATCGGCACGGCTTTTGATGAAGGATGGCAGGAAGTCATTGTCAATGACAGTCATTCGAAAATGAACAATTTGCTGATCGAGAAGCTTCACCCTGAAACGCAATTGATCTCGGGCGATGTCAAACCTTTTTCCATGGTACAGGGACTGGATGCCTCTTATACTGGGGCTGCTTTTCTGGGCTATCATACGAGAGCGGCAAGAAAAGGCGTCCTTAGCCATACGATGATCTTCGGCGTACAGAACATGTACATCAACGAGATGGCGATCGGCGAGATGGGTTTCAATGCTTATGTGGCCGGACATTACGGCGTGCCAGTGCTTTTGGTGGCGGGAGACGACGAAACCGCCATCGAAGCGGAAGAGCTGATTCCGGGCGTCACGACAGCCATCGTGAAAAAGCGCATATCGCGGACTGCGGCGCTGTGCTTGACCCCGCAAAAGAGCGGAGAGCTGCTTCGCGAGAAAACGAAAGAAGCGCTGGCGAACGCCGATAAGGTGAAGCCGCTTGTGCCTCCGGAGAATCCGGTGCTGACGATTGAATTCGCAAATTACGGCCAAGCCGAATGGGCCAACCTGATGCCGGGGACGACGATTGATGCCAATAGCCCTGTCGTCACATATCAGGCCAAAAACATTTTGGAAGCTTATCAAGCCATGCTGGTCATGACTGAGTTGGCGATGCGAACGGCATTTTGTTAAGAAGCGGGTGATCCGGTGACACAATTTATTCTTCGCAGATTTATTTCCATGGTGGTCACACTTTGGCTGATTATCACCATTACGTTTTTCCTGATGCATGCCGTACCGGGGTCGCCATTTGAAAAAGACGGCAAGAATTCGAATCCGACCGCGGTTCAGAACATGATGGAATTTTACAATTTAGATAAGCCCCTCCCCGTCCAATACCTGATGTATTTAAAATCGCTGTTGACTTTGGATCTCGGGCCTTCCATCGGGCATTTCCCCGATAGTGTAAATTCGATGATCGAGCGGGGATTTCCGGTTTCCTTCAAACTCGGCATAGTATCCATCCTGTTTGCCATCGTTTCGGGCATAGCGCTCGGAACGGTCGCCGCCTTAAGGCAGAACCGGCTGATCGACTACTTCGCGATGGTCTTTGCCGTCATCGGGATCGCGGTGCCGAACTTCATTGTGGCGACATTGTTGATCAAATATGTGGCAGTGGAGTGGAAAATGCTGCCGGTCGCCACGTGGGGCAGTTGGAAGCACGTGATTCTGCCGGCACTTGCGCTGTCAACCGGACCGCTGGCGATCATCGCCAGACTGACCCGGGCCAACATGGTGGAAGTGCTGACGGCTGACTACATCGAAATGGCAAGGGCCAAAGGTCTCTCGCCCGCGACGATTGTCATTAAGCATGCGCTTCGCAATGCGGTACTGCCGGTCATCACGCTTCTGGGCGCTTTGGTCGCCAACATTCTCACCGGAAGTTTCGTTATTGAGAAAATTTTCGCCATTCCGGGAATGGGCAAATATTTCGTTGACGGCATTAATAATCGTGATTATGCGGTCATTATGGGTACGACCGTTTTCTACAGCGCTCTTTTGATCTTTATGATGTTCTTGGTGGATATCGCCTACGGTCTCATTGACCCCCGCATCAAGCTGCACAGAAAAGAGGGATAAGGATGAGCATTCCGGATTCATTATTTGTAGCTATGCCCAATCGGCCGGGAAATGCGGAAAAGATTGTCCGGCCTAGGCTGTCATTCTGGCAGGAAGCCTGGCTGAAGCTGCTTAAAAACAAGCTGGCCATGGCGGGCCTTATCGTCATTATTTTGATGGCACTCCTCGCCATCTTCGGCCCTATGCTAACCGACCAAAGTTACTCCAAGCAGGTGCTGCTGGAGACCAACCAGAAACCGAACGCCGTGCACTGGTTCGGTACCGATGAGCTCGGGCGCGACGTCTACGCCCGCATCCTCTACGGTGCCCGCATCTCGTTATTTATCGGGCTTATGGCGGCGTTGATCGATTTTCTGATCGGTATCGTTTATGGGGGCATCTCCGGTTACTTCGGGGGTCGCATCGACAACCTGATGATGCGGTTCGTGGATCTTTTGTATGGAATCCCTTATTTGTTGATCGTTATCTTGCTGATGGTCGTGATGGGTCCGGGCCTTCTAACGATCATCGTGGCCTTAAGCGCCACCGGCTGGATCGGCATGGCTCGAATCGTTAGGGGACAAGTGCTGAGCTTGAAATCCGCCGAGTACGTATTGGCGGCGCGGACACTTGGCGGAGGTGCAGGCTACATGATCCGTAAGCATTTGCTGCCTAATGCGCTAGGGGTCATTATCGTGCAGGTGACGTTTTCCGTTCCGTCTGCGATCTTTGCGGAAGCTTTTCTCAGCTTCCTTGGCCTCGGCATTCAGCCTCCGTTAGCAAGCTGGGGTGTCATGGCCAACGATGGTCTTCCGACCATTTTATCCGGACACTGGTGGAGGCTGTTTTACCCGGCGTTCTTCATTTCGCTGACGATGCTTGCCTTTAATCTGGTGGGCGACGGTTTGCAGGATGCGTTCAATCCAAGGCAGAGGAGGTAGCAAAATGAAAGCAACGAACCCGTCTGACGTGCTGCTGAACGTGAATAATCTGCATGTCTCGTTTACGACCTACGGCGGCGAAGTCCAGGCCGTCCGCGGTGTCAGCTTTAAACTGAATGAGGGAGAGACGCTGGCCATCGTAGGCGAATCCGGCTGTGGCAAAAGCGTAACCGCCCGCAGCGTCATGAGGCTGCTCCCCGAGCACAGCTCCAAGATCAAGGAAGGCAGCATCCGCTTCAAAGGCAAGGAGCTGACCAAGCTGAGCGAGAAGCAGCTGAGGGAGCTGCGCGGATCTGAAATATCCATGATCTTTCAGGATGCGATGACAGCCTTGAATCCGACCCTCTCCATTGGCGAGCAGATTATGGAAGGGATCATCCGCCATCAGAAGCTATCGCGTGCCGAAGCGCGCAAGCAAGCGCTAGACATGCTCGGGCTTGTGGGCATAACCAACCCTGAAATGCGTCTCAAGCAGTATTTGCATGAGTTCAGCGGCGGCATGAGGCAGCGGATCATGATCGCGATTGCGGCGGTTTGCAACCCCTCCATCCTCATTGCTGATGAGCCGACAACTGCTCTGGATGTAACGATTCAGGCGCAAATCATCGACCTGTTCAAAATGCTCCAGAAACAGACCGGCGTCTCGATCATCATCATCACGCACGATCTCGGCGTCGTTGCCAAAATCGCCGATCGGGTGAACGTCATGTACGCCGGCAAGATTGTCGAAACCGGGACGGTTACGGAGCTGTTTCACAATCCGCAGCATCCGTATACCAAAGGGCTGCTCGCTTCCATGCCGCGTCTGGACATGGACAGGAAGCTACCGCTCACACCGATCCCGGGAACGCCGCCGGATCTGTTCGCTCCGCCCCAGGGCTGCGCTTTTGCAGCGCGCTGCAGTTACGCCATGGCGGTTTGCGGAGCGTATCAGCCTGAAGAAACCCGGGTGTCTCACAGCCACTCCGTAGCCTGCTGGCTACAAGATCCGCGTGCCAAAGCTGTATTCCGGCCGCCAAACACAACGGAAGTTGGAGCCGAGGCGGTTTTAGGATAAACAACATCATTTATAAAAGGGAGATGTGTGCATGAAAAAAGGTTTTGCATTGCTTATCAGCTGTACATTGATTGTCGGTTCATTACTAGCGGGGTGCAGTAAAGATCAAGGGGCCGAGCCTAAGGCGACGACTAGCGGCGGAAAAGACGCGAAGCCCAAAATCCTCACGTACAACAATTTAAAAGAGCCGACATCGATCGACCCTCCTATTGGCTTTGACCAAGTTTCTTATGATGTTGTCAACAATGCGTTTGAAGGACTGACTCGCCTCGGCAAGGATCAAAATCCGGAGCCGGCCATGGCGAAAGAGTGGAAGGTCGCGCCCGACGGCAAGAAATACACATTCACGCTGCGCGACGGCATCAAATGGTCGAACGGCGAGCCGCTGAAAGCAGCCGATTTTGAATACGCGTGGAAGCGTCTGCTCGACCCTAAAACCGCTTCCGATGCGGCTTTTCTTGCCTATCCCATTGAAGGCGCGGAGGCTTATAACTCCGGCAAAGGCACTGCCGATGACGTGAAAGTAAAAGCTCTTGACGACAAGACGCTCGAAGTGACTCTGGCACAGCCTGCTTCTTGGCTGATAGGGATGGTAGCCAGTCCTGCATTTTTCCCAGTAAATAAAGCCGCCGTGGAAAAGAATGCGAAATGGGCCGGCGAAGCGGCAACGATTGTCAGCAACGGGCCTTTCAAAATTGCCGAGTGGAAGCATAATGATGAACTCAAAATGGTTAAAAACGATCAATATTGGGATGCCGCCAATGTGAAGCTGGATGGCGTGACGTTTAAAATGGTCAATGATTCCAGCACGGCTTACCAATTATTCAGCACCGGCGAGCTGAACACGTCCAATACGACCGGAGCTTTCCCGGCTGACATGAGCGATAAACTGTTTGCCGATAATAAAGTAAAGGTTGAAGACGGGGCGGGCACCGCGTTCTACCGCTTTAATACGAAGTTGGCGCCATTCAACAACGTCAACATTCGTAAAGCATTCGTCGCTGCGGTAGACAGACAGAAACTTGTTGATTTGGTATTGAAGCAAAAACAGCAACCTGCTGTCGGTTTTGTTTCTCCCGGACTTAAAGATCCTGCGGGCGGGGATTTCCGCAAAGTCGGCGGAAGTCTGATTAAATTCGACGCAGCCGAAGCCAAAAGCCTTTTGGCGAAAGGAATGCAGGAAGCCGGCTATACGACGCTGCCGGAAGTCACCTTGACTTATAATACTAACGATGTCAGCCAAAGAATCGCTCAGGCGCTTCAAGCCATGTTCAAAGATAACTTGGGCATTGACGTGAAAGTAGCCGGCAAAGAAGGAAAAGTAATGACAGACGAGCAGAAGAAGCTGCAGCTCCAATTGTCCCGTTCTTCGTTCCTTCCGGACTTTGCCGATCCGATCAACTTCCTGGACGGATTCCAATCGACAAACCCGTTCAGCCGAACAGGTTGGGTCAATCCGCAATATGATAAATTGATTAAAGACGCATATAATGAACCAAATGATGCCAAACGTTACCAAATGATGCACGATGCGGAGAAAATTTTGATGGATGAAGCTCCGATTTTGCCGCTTTATTTCTACAATAACGTTTACCTGCAAAACGATAAGGTTGAGGGTGTCGTCCTACACGCTTTCGGTTTTATCGACTTTAAATGGGCGAACTTGAAATAATCACGGTTAGGGGTGCGCACCTGTAGAGGGTGCTTCCCCTTTTTTTTCAAGCGGGTAAGGAGGGAATGTCGTTGATGGATGAGCTTATCAAGCCTCGGCGGTTAAGCCCGGGGGATACGGTTGGCATCACAGCGCCGGCAAGCCCGGTCGACTGGGAACAAACGATAGCGGCTGCGTCCTATCTGGAGAGGCTGGGGCTGCGAGTTCGGCTTGGAAGCACGCTGTCCGAGCAGTACGGTTACCTTGCAGGAACCGATGAGCAGCGAGCGACTGAATTGAATGCGATGTTCGCCGATCCGGACATCAAAGCGATCATCTGCGCACGTGGAGGCTACGGCACCGGAAGAATTGCAGATCGGCTCGACTATGCGCTTATCCGGGCCAACCCCAAAATATTTTGGGGTTATAGCGATATTACTTTTTTGCATGCGGCAATAGGACGTTGCGCGGGATTGATTACGTTTCACGGACCTATGCTGATCGATCTGGGAAAAGAGGATTTGCACCCGCTGACGGTGCAAAACTTTGAAACGCTCCTGCGGCCTTCGGTTCTCCGTTATACGGAAGAGATCTCCACTTTGCAAGCTTTAGTGGAAGGTGAAGCATATGGGTCCCTCGTCGGCGGGAACATCTCCTTGATCGCAAGCACTCTTGGAACTCCGTATGAACTGGACACGAAAGGCAAAATTCTTTTTATGGAAGATATCGACGAAGAACCTTACCGGTTAGACCGGATGTTAAACCAATTGAAGCAGGCTGGAAAATTTGCCGATGCGGCGGGCATTTTGATTTGCGATTTTAACAATTGCGTACCTAACAAACGTAAAGTATCGCTTACGTTAGAGCAGATTTTTAACGACCACATCGTTTCCGCAGGGAAACCTACCCTCTCTGGATTTAAAATTGGCCACTGCTCCCCGAATATTGCGGTTCCCATCGGAATCGCAGCAAGGATGAGCACGTTTGATAAGGTGCTGGAATGCACGGAACCGGGTATAGCATGAGGAGGCAACTAGCATGAATATACAAAAGATTGAAGTCATGAGGCAGGCCACGCCGCTTAAAAAACCGTTTAAAACAGCGCTGCGAACCGTGTATGAAGCGGAGTCCATTCTGGTCCGCATTCAGACAGACGATGGCAGGTTCGGTTGGGGTGAGGCGCCTGCGACCATCGTCATCACGGGAGATAGTTTGGAAAGTATCCATTCGGCCATTGTCCATACGTTTACTCCGCTTTTAATCGGCAAAAATCTGCTCGCCTACGAGCGCATTTTGCAGGAAATTCATCACTCGATGATCGGTAGCAGCAGTGCCAAAGCCGCAGTGGATATGGCTGTCTACGATCTGGTTGCGCAGTATTGCGGTCTGCCCTTGTATCAGTTCCTAGGAGGGTATAAAGATCAGATCGAGACGGACTTCACGGTAAGCGTCAACTCCCCCAAGGAAATGGGAGAGGACGCCATTCGATATGTGCGCGAAGGATTTAACGTGTTAAAGATCAAGGTCGGCAAAGATAACATTCAAGAGGATATCGAAAGAATCAAGGAAATTCGCAGTTGCATCGGGAACGGCGTGAAAATTCGCGTCGATGCCAATCAGGGCTGGCAGGTGAAGGATGCGATCCGCACGATCCGCCGTATGGAGGACTTGGGGCTTGATATCGAACTGGTGGAGCAGCCGGTGAAAGCTACTGATATTGAAGGGTTGAAAACGGTTACGGATGCCGTTGAAACGCCGATTATGGCCGATGAGAGCGTCTTTTCTCCCGCGCAGGCCTTTGAAGTCCTAAAGCACCGCGCAGCCGATTTGATCAATATCAAGCTGATGAAATCAGGCGGTATTTATAAAGCGCAGATCATCAACCATATCGCCGAAGAATTCGGGGTCGAGTGTATGGTCGGCAGCATGATCGAATCGCGCGTAGCCGTAACGGCTGCCGCCCATCTTGCGGCAAGCAAGAAGAACATTACACGCTTCGATTTCGATGCCCCGCTGATGATGCTGAACGATATTGTAGTTGGCGGTGTACAATATGACGGCCGGATGATGACGTTCCCTAAGGAACCCGGACTTGGCATCCTTGATGTCGTCCACAGCCAAAGCGTGGTGGGATCATGAGCCGGCATCAACGAATGACAGTGGCTGTTTCTGTCGCAACCGTATGGACGAGGCCGGAGTCTCCGAGGCCTTTGGATGAGCCTGCTTTGAGGAATCCCGCCGGCATCAGAGAATGGCTAGCGGGCATGACGCTGGACGATAAGCTGGATCTGTGTTTAGCGAACCGTGTGCAGACGCAGATCCTTTACGGTGCTTCCGTTCTCGCTGTGGAGGAAGCGGGAGATTGGGTCAAGGTGCTCATTCCCCAGCAGACTACTCGCAAGGAATCATTGGGCTATCCGGGCTGGGTGCCGAGATGCCAGTTGGTTCCCGAGACCGGGTCGCCTGCCGGCCCGCAGCGTGCAGAGGTGGTATCCGATAAAGCTTGGTTGTATGCGAATCCCAATCCGGCCGAAGCTTTGATCGAATTGAGCTATCTGACCTCCCTGCCTGTACTGAAAGTTACAGAGGAATGGGTGACGGTGAAGACGCCGGAAGGTGTGGGATATGTGAAAGCGGGAGAGATCCGCTTAATCAACGGTCCCCTGGCACCTAAGCCTGGAGAAAGCCACATCGGACGCGCCATCGTGGAACAGGGAAGCAGGTTCCTTAATCTGCCTTATCTGTGGGGCGGCATGTCTTCATTTGGTTACGATTGCTCCGGTTTTGCCTACAATATGCACAGATATGTTGGGATATCGATCCCAAGGGATGCCTCGGATCAAGCCAACCAGGGGATCCTCGTTGCGAAAGAACAGCTGGAACCGGGTGATCTTCTCTTTTTCGCAGAGGAGGAAGGCAAGGGAGCCGTCCACCACGTAGGGATTTATGCCGGAGACAATCGGATGATCCATTCGCCTGAAACGATAAAATCAATTGAAATCGTCGATTTGAGCAGCTTTCATCTGGCTAAAGAGCACTGTGTATCCAGGCGTTACTGGGGATAGTGCGGGTTCTACAATGAAGTGAAAATAAATCGTCCCGACCCCTCATATACATAGATACAAGCGAAGGAGGGGTCAGGGATGTGGTTGTTAATCCTTATCATCGTCGGATGTCTTTCCGGCTTTTTGCTGTTTAGAAAAAATACGCTGACCATCTGTCGTGAACCCGGTCAGGAATTTGGTAAACTGTCCGTGATCATCCCCGCCCGCAATGAAGAGTGTAATTTGCCGACTCTTCTCCATTCACTAAGGCTTCAAACCTATC
Organism: Paenibacillus sp. GCM10027628; assembly: GCF_042676385.1. Classification (NCBI taxonomy): domain Bacteria; kingdom Bacillati; phylum Bacillota; class Bacilli; order Caryophanales; family Paenibacillaceae; genus Paenibacillus; species Paenibacillus sp. GCM10027628. Next base: position 101,678 of record NZ_JBHTHA010000026.1, on the reverse strand, counting down.
AACCGTACGAAATTATCGTTGTAGATGATTTCTCGGACGACCGAACGAAAGAAATAGCCGAAAGCTATGGGGTCAAGGTCATAGCGAACAGCAGCCTTCCGCAGGGATGGACAGGTAAGAATTGGGCGGTATGGAACGGTTATTTGCATGCTTCCGGTGATACTTTCGCTTTTCTGGATGCCGATATACGGCTGGCTCCTGGCGCGTTGGCTTCGCTGATGAAGGCGAGGAAGCACTCGGAGGGCGTCGTTTCCGTCGTTCCTTTTCACCATACGGGGAAGTTGTACGAAAAGCTCGCGATGATTACAAATATACTGGGGGCATTTGCATTTACGTCACCATTTGAAAGTAATAATCCGAAAAAGGGTCTTTACGGCTCCTGCATCCTGACCTCAAGGGAAGACTACGAAAAAATCAATGGTCATGCAAGCATTAAAGCTGAAATATTGGATGATCTGTTCCTGGGCTCCAAATTTATGGAGGCCAGCATCCCAATTGCCAACTATATCGGCTTTGGCTTAGTTTCGTTTCGGATGTACCCGCAAGGCATCAAAAGCGAAATCGAAGGCTTTAGTAAAGGAGCCGTTTTAAGCACTTCAACGCTGAGTCTTTGGACGGTCATTCCCATTGCCATCTGGGTGGTGGGGTTGCTGGCTTCTGAAACGGTGTTTATTTTCGCCGGCACTTCGTGGGCTGTGCCTCTGCTCATCGGCTATCTTCTCTATATGCTTCAATTATTTTACCTCGTTAAATATATAGGTGTGTTCGGGATTCTCATGCCTGTTCTGCATATTGTTTCTTCGTTGTTTTTCCTCGTAATCATGCTGTATTCAGCCTATCAAGTGCTCTTTCTCGGGCACGTCAGATGGAAAGGAAGGCTCATCCGAGTGGGAGGCCGGCAGGATACATGATCATTTTATTGACTGTGGGTGCATGTCTATCCGGCTCTCTTATGTTTTCGTATTGGATGGGTCTACTTGTTAAGAAAAATCTAAAAGCCGTCGGCGACGGAAATCCGGGCGCCTTGAACCTGTGGAAAGCTTCGGGCTACAAGCTTGGTATTGCTGGCATTTTACTGGACTTTTTAAAAGGGTATCTTCCGATCTTTTTGCTTGTTGGAAGCGATTATGCCCAAGGCTATGCAATCGTGCCGCTTGCCATAGCCCCTATACTGGGGCATGCCTTCTCGCCGTTTCTGAAAGGAAAAGGCGGCAAGGCCATTGCCGTCACTTTCGGCGTATGGAGCGCGTTGACCCGGTTCGAAGTTTCATTGGTCTATGCAGTGATTTTAGCGTTGTTTGTGGCGGCCACACGTTTGATAAACAAAAGCAAGCCCAAATCCGCGGAGATGGATGGCTTGCAGGTCGTAAGCGGCATGCTGCTCCTCTTTGTCTATTTATACTTGAGGGAGTTTTCAGGCGCGATCCTGTGGATTTGGTTTGGAAATGCAGTTATCTTGATTTATACGCATAGACGCGAGCTTGCCGTTTGGCTGAAAAGATGGTAAAAGAAAAAGCCCCCGGTATGAGGGGCTTTTCACGCATCTTCTACTTCTTCTTCCGTTCGGCGGCCCATGCATCCAACTGCCGCTGTTTCTCCTCGATGACTTTCTCCGCACCGGCCCCTTTCAAGGCTTGCAACAGCGCGGGAAGAATTTGCTCAGGATCGTACTCTCCGGAATTGAGCGCGCCTGCGTACTGAAGGAGGACGTTCCCGCATGCGATCACTTCATTTTTTACCATGTCGGGGTTAAAAACGAATCCAAGGGCCAGAGATTTGTCTGCCGATTGATTAAAGATTCGGTATTTTTCCCACAGGTTGGGATCGTCACTCGGCCAAATATAGGAGTTCAGCTGGTTGCCGAACATCCACGGCAAGTTGAGATTATAACCGATGGTTTTGGCTGTTTCGCCGGGCGGGTAGTCGATGAGGTTATCCGCTTTTTTCACATAATGTTTGCCTTCTATTCCCCAGTCCAGCAGGTTTAGCAAATACTTATCGGTGTAAAGCAAATTCAGAAACATCATCGCCCGTTCCGGATCACGGGAAGTTCGGGGGATAGCGAACATGGCGCTGGTTACGTCTCCGGTCGTCGTATAGGGCTTAGTCAGCTCTACTGTCACCATAGGGAATCCGGTATTCCGCGACTCCTGCGTATCAAAGCCGGGCTTGATGGATTGCGCGTAGGCAAATGCTTTGCCGGCCTTGACCGCTTCGAATTCATCCTGCCGGGTGGTCGAGCCATCTTTGTTAATGTAGCCGGACTTATACCAGCTGTGCATGGTTTTGGCATACTTCAGATAGGTTTGAGTCTCATACAGATTTATGACTTTCAATTCCTTGCTCTCACGGTCGATCACTCCCGGTCCTCCGCTGGAATCCAGCATATCGAACTTCCCGTAGCCATTCAGCACGGTCAAGGGAGAACGGTCGTATTTGACCTGCAGCGGCACCATGCCGGGCTCGTTATCCTTGATCTTTTTCCAGATCGGCTCAAAATCTTCAAGCTCATGAACGGTAGAGAGATCGATGTTGTATTTGTCGACGAGGTCTTTTCGCATCACGATGCCCTTGGTCGAAGCGAATTCTTTATTGGTCATCACGCCGTATATGCTGCCTTTGACGCGTCCGTTTTCGCTGTAAGTGGGGTCGAGTATGTTTGTAATGTCGTGTCCGTACCGCCCAAGCAGGTCATCTAAGGGAATGATTTGTTGTTTAGCGACTTCCTGCCCGAGGTACAACCAGGAGGACGTAAACATTAAGTCGAATTGCTCGTTTGAGAGGAACATGAGGTTGGTTTTATCCAACCAGACGGACTGGTCGATCGGCCGTAATTCAATTGTGGCATTTATTTTCTTTTTCAAATAAGCGTTCATCGTGTCTTGCACTTCGGGCAGATCTTTAGGAACGACGCCGATTGGAAAGACCATCACCATATGGTAAGGCGGCAGTTTTGCCGCTGTTTCGTTCAGCTGTTCGCTCACGGGTGAGGGAGAGATGGCTGCATGAGGTGCGGTCTCCGTGTTGTCACAGGACAGGAGCAAGGTTGAACATATTAGGCTGGTGGTCAAAACGGCTGCGGTTTTGCTGATGAGTTTCAATGCGGATACCCCCTACTAGACCTAATATACCAAATAACGATAGGCATAAAAAGAAGGAATCAGGTAGCGGATGTGGAATTGACGGGATGTAAAGGAGGCAGTGAAACTGTCATGAAAAGAGGAACTCTTCGCTCTCAGCTTATTTTGGGTTTTGCTCTGGTCACCGTTCCGCTTGTCATTTTATTAATATGGAATAATATGTATGCGACCAAGGTCGTACATTCTCAAGTCGCGCAGTCAAATAAAAATATGCTGACGATGTATATGAATCAAATCGATCAGGTGCTGGAAGAGCTGGACAAGTATTTGTATAGAACGGCGAATCAGGATAACGATTTGATTTCGCTCAGCGCTTTTGACAAGGACAATCCGGAGTCTTATTATGCGAAGATTCGTACGTTGAATGCGATGTATTTGAATACGAACTATTATAAAGATGCTGACGTGCTGTTTGCCTACAGTTCCAAATATAGTGATTTGCTGGTGGCCCCGCAGCCGTACATGAATAATGAACGTAAGGAATCTATTAAAGCAAGATTGGAAAAGCTGATGCTCGATACGGGGACCCGCAGCACGCTGCAGCGCTCCTGGCAGCTGATTTATCAAGATCATCAATACTCGCTTGTGCGGCTTGTCGATACAGGCTATGAATCGTATATTGGCGCATGGGTGGACATTGATCGGCTCATGGTCCCGCTGAATTTGCTCCATCTGGGGGAGCGCGGGCAGGCTCTGTTTTTGTCTAAGGAGGGTACGGTCCTTAATGCCCTTAAAGATAAAGAATTCCAGACACGTCTTCAACAAGCCAAAGACTGGAAAGTGGATGTGACGAATGAGGATCAACCTTTTCAGATCGTGCGTCTGGCCGAAAAGTATTTGCTCGTTGTTCAGCCATCGCATCATGCGGACATCTATTTGTCCGTGATGATTCCCGAACGCAATTTGCTGGAAGGGCTGACTTTTTTCCAACGAATTAACTACTACGTGCCTGTTTTGGCGCTTGTTATTTTGTTATTTTATTTGTTGTTTCTGGAGCGGTTTATTTTGAAACCTATTGCTCAGTTGATCAAGGGCATGCGGAGGATTTACTCCGGGGATTTGTCCGTACGGTTTATGAATGACAGATTGATGGAATTCAGGGTGATTGGCGATACGTTCAATAACATGGTTACACAGATTGAAGTGCTTAAGATCGATATCTATGAAGAGCAAATCCGTACGAAAAAAGCGGAGCTTAAGCATCTGCAGACACAAATTCACCCGCATTTCTTCATGAATTCTTTGAATATCGTCTACAATTTGGCGCAAACGAAGAACTTTGAACTTATTCAGCAGATGGCGATTCATCTGGTTAAATATTTCCGCTTCGCCATTCGCACGCACCTTTCCTCCGTCACGATATCGGAAGAACTGGATCATATTCGAAGCTATCTGGCTGTGCAGCAAGTGCGGTTTCCGGAGCATCTCTCCTTTCACATTGAGATAGAGCCTGAACTGCAAAGCTACCGCATGCCGCCTTCTACGATTCAGCCTCTCGTGGAAAATGCGATGATTCACGGATTCTCGGTCAATCCATCGCAATCGTTCCACATCCGGATTGAAGTTCGATCCGATCCTGACTCAGAGTCACACATTCTTGTTCAGGTACATGACAACGGGAAGGGGATACCGGAGGAGAAGCTCAGGATGCTGCAATCCCAGAGTTATTTTGAGGAAGAGGGCAATGACCATATCGGCTTGTGGAATGTGATGCGCAGGTGTAAGCTTTACTACAAATCAAATGTAGACATGGTGCTGGAGCGGGCGGAGCCTAGTGGTTCGATCGTTACGCTGAGGCTTCCGCGCCAGAGTACGGATGAGTGAGGGATAGCCATGTACACAGCTCTGCTGGTGGATGACGAGATTTTTGCGATCAAAGGGATGATCTCGGGCGTGAACTGGGATCGCCTATGCATACATGAGGTTTACGAGGCTTACCATGCAGCGACCGCAAAGGAAAGACTGCTGCAATCGCACATTGACGTGATGATTTGCGATATTGAAATGCCGGATGAGACGGGGCTGGAGCTGGTCGAGTGGGTCAAGTCCAATAAGCCGGAAGTCGTTGTGCTGTTCTTGACCTGCCATGCTGATTTTGCCTTCGCACAGAAGGCGATTCACTTGGGCAGCTATGATTATTTACTGAAGCCGGTTATTTTTGGCGAGTTGGAGCAGGTGCTGCAGGGCGCTTTGGATAGTATTCAGGAGCGCAGGGAGTTGAAAGAGACCGCTGAGCATCTAAAAAAATATCAATCGATGTGGGAGCACAAAAAGACGGCATTGATCGAACGCTTCTGGCAGGATATCCTATGCCAGCGCTTGCTGCCGAATGAGGCGACACTGCGCTCCGCTTTCGAGGAGTACCAGCTTCCCCTTGAGGCACATTCCCATGTGACGCTGATTTTGATAAGCGTGGAGCAGTGGGAGAAGCATCTTAGCGCCAGAGATGAGGAAATCATGAGCTTTGCGCTGCGCAACGCTGCGGAAGAGATGATAATCGGCAGCACAAACCGCGGGCATGTGGTCGAAGACAACCGGGGGAATATGATCGTCATGCTTTACAGCAATAGCGCAGCTTCCGGTCGTGAGGAAGAACTCAGCGAAACTTGCTTGCGCTATATGCAAGCCTGCCGGCAATATTTATACTGCCAGCTTTCTTGTTACATCAGTGAGGTTGTGCCGCTTCGCGACATTATGAAATCGTATCACTCCTTGCTGGAGTGGGAACATAAAAATGTAGTTCAGCAGAATCGGGTCATGTTTTATCGCGACTATCGCAATCCGCAGCAGGAGGGCCTGCCGAGCATTTCCTTAATGGATTGGGCGGACTGGTTTGAGAAAGGCGATCGGGAGAAATTGTTTGAGCTGGTTGAACAGCAGGTGGTCGCGTTCGGTGAACGGCAGGTGACGATCGAAACATTGGAAGCCTTTTATCACGGGTTCCTGCAAGTCGTCTATTACGTGCTTCATCGAAAGGGGCTTCCCGCGCAAATGCTCTATAAGGACAGGGCCATGTCGGATGCAGCCGTTGTAACGAAATCACTTTCTTTGCTGGAGCAATGGATGAAGCAAATGATCGGGAATGTCACCGGGCTCCTGTTCTCCAAGCGGCCGCCGAATTCGATCGTGCAGAAGATCAAAGACTACATCGCCAGCCATCTGGATGTGGATTTTACGAGGGAGGACCTGGCTGAGTACGTATTCTTGAACCCGGCGTATATCTCACGACTGTTCAAAGCGGAGACGGAGCTTTCCTTATCGGACTACATCTTGCAGGAACGCATGCATAAAGCTTCCGAGCTGCTGTTGGAAACAGACCAACCGGTGAGCCAAATCGCCGTGAACCTGGGGTATGGCAACTTCTCATATTTTGCGAGAATGTTCAAACGGGTATATGGCGTGACGCCGCAGGAGTATCGAAAGAAATAGGGGTTTGAAACTGAAGGTCGCGTCTACAGCCGAATTACATAAATTGCCTAGCGGATTCGGCTAGGCTCTTTGACATTGTGCTACGAAGCAAGATTACACCAAGAATTTTTTTCGTGCCTCAGTAACGGAACGTGGGTGCGTTATAAGTGGGGATGACTGCTTTATAGATGCTTTAACGGAACGTCAATATCTTATTCACACAAAACTGGGTTTTTGAGCTCAAATGCAGCTATATAGCGAATCGTAGTTACATTTTACTTCGACAATGTGAATGATTCTGAGCAATAGCGTACTGTTGTTCCTCTTAGATTAATAATCTATCTCCGAAATTAGGTGGCGTTAATATTGAAGCATGTATGTTCGAACTCTTTCTTGTCCACTCATTGCAATCAACAATTCCATATCGACTAGTTTATGTAAAATGGTTCTAGCATGTCTTGTACTGATTTTAAGGTGTGCAGATAATTCTAATGGGGTAAAGGGACGGAGAAGCCTGCGCGCAAACCGAAGCGTTTCGCTCTCCAGCCAAGTGAGCTCATCCGGAACGCTCAAAGAAATGAACTTACCAATGAACGAGAGGATAAGCTGCTGACAATGCTTTGGCGTTTCCATCATCAATGAGTAAGCGATCGGCATAATTACCCATCCATCTAACGCAAGATGACAATGCCGCAAGCAAAGATCCTTAAACCTCCAGGCTTCTATATCCCGTGCATGGGAACCGAATACTTGAACTTCTATGACCCCCTTGGCCGCACCTGGCATGTACGCAAGATCCAAGTAACGATATCCGTTGGCAAAATCACGAACCTCCCATTCCGGATAAAGGTGCTCGAAATGTCCAACTATAGGGAACCAAATTGATCGAAGAAATTCCATCTCTCCGTGTCCAAGCCCTTTAACTAATCTCTCCCGTCTTCTGCCATTCGTTTCGGCGGTGATTTGCGTTTGCATGAAGTTTTCATATGCCTGTTCGAATCTCACATGCGACAACCTCCCTTTCAACTGGTACCAAAAGAAAACGCCGCCCTATCCTGTGCGTTCAGTCCGATTGAACTGCTGCACATCGATAAGAGCGGCGTATACTTTACGGCCGTTTTTTTATAAAAAGTATATCACAAAAGTGTGGCTCATGGTAGGTGATTTGAGATAGACACGCCCAATGTACGGTATCAGGTAGTCACAATCGTATCATTTGAGGTCACAGAATTGGTAGGGCGAACTCCGGATTGAAAATATAATGAGATTACCAATCAAGGAGGATGAACCGCGACCATGACGACCAAACCATTTACGCATAAACGCACGTTCTGGAAACAGATGAACAGGTACAAAGCCCTCTGGCTGATGGCGCTGCCGGGCATCCTGTATTTGCTGCTTAACAACTATTTGCCGATGTTCGGCACCATCATTGCCTTTAAAAATATCAACTACGCCAAAGGCATATGGAAAAGCGACTGGGTCGGCTTTAAAAATTTTGAATACTTGTTCAGTACCAGCGACGCATTCATCATTACTCGGAACACGCTGCTCTACAATGCGGTTTTTATCGTGATCACCCTCATCTGCTCCGTCAGTCTGGCGATCATGCTTAATGAAGTCAGAAAACAGCTGGCCAAGAAATTTTATCAAAGCGCCTTGCTGCTTCCCTATTTTTTATCCGCCGTTATCGTTGCGTATCTGGTTTACAGCTTACTGAGCTCAGAGTATGGATTCCTGAACAAAATCGTCCTGCCGCTCTTCGGTCTCGATCCGGTTTCCTGGTACAACGAGCCCAAATACTGGCCTTACATTTTGGTCATTGTGAACACATGGAAGGGCGTCGGTTACTCCTGTGTCATCTACATTGCAGCCATTGTCGGTATCGACAGTGAGTATTACGAGGCTGCCGTAATCGATGGGGCGAGCAAGTGGCAGCAAATCCGCCACATTACAATTCCGCTGCTAATGCCGGTCATTACCACCATGGTGCTCTTATCTATCGGACGCATTTTCTATGCGGATTTCGGCTTGTTCTATCAAGTGCCGCTCGATTCTGGCATGCTGCTTCCGGTAACCAACGTAATTGACACCTATGTGTATAGGGGCTTGCTCCAGCTCGGAGATCTGGGGATGTCCTCCGCCGCCGGTCTGTATCAGTCGCTTGTCGGATTCGTATTGGTGCTTGTGTCAAATGCGGTCGTTCGCAAATTTAATCGCGATCAGGCGCTGTTCTAAGAAGGAGGAGAGTTCGCTTGGCAAGTCATAATAAAACGCACTGGCTGCTACATCTGGTCTTCATTTGCATCGCATGTACGACGATTCTGCCGATCATTCTCGTCTTCATGGTGTCGATCACGGATGAAACGACGATCACCCAAAACGGTTACTCCTTTTTTCCGCACAAAATTAGCTTCGAGGCCTACAAGTACCTATTCCTGGATTCGATGACGATTATTAGGGCGTATGGGGTCACGATTTTTATAACCATCGTCGGTACGATCGTCGGCCTTATGCTGACGGCACTGCTGGCCTATCCGATATCCCGTAGGGATTTTCCTTATAAAAATATGCTGACCTTCTTCGTGTTCTTCACGATGCTGTTCAACGGCGGCTTAGTCCCTTGGTATCTCGTGTTTACCAAGCTGATTCCGCTCAAGGATACGATCTGGAGTTTGGTTATCCCAGGGCTGCTCTTAAACGGGTTTTTCGTCCTGATTATGCGTACCTTCTTCGCAAACTCGATACCGATGGCGATCATCGAATCAGCTTACATGGATGGAGCCAGCGAAGCCAGAATCTTTTTCCGGATTGTGCTTCCCTTATCCACGCCTGTACTGGCAACAATTGGCTTATTCAACACACTCGGGTACTGGAACGATTGGTTCAACAGTTTGGTTTTTCTCACCGATTCCAAGTACTACAGTCTGCAATATCTGCTAAATAAAATTTTGCTCAACATCCAGTTTCTCTCCCAAAACTCACGCAATACGAATGCTTCGCAAATCATGGCGACGCTGCCGACCGAAACGGTGCGCATGGCGATGGCGATCATTGGTGTGGGTCCGATTGTTCTAGCCTATCCGTTCTTCCAAAAGTATTTCGTCAAGGGCTTGACGGTAGGCGCTGTAAAAGGGTAAAGCCGATTCAATTCGGTTTATCATACTACAAATTTTCCATTAATGGAGGGGTATCCGTGTTTCAACCAAAAAGAAAACTGGTTTCCATCGCTTCATCGGCGTTAGTTTTATCCTTAGCGCTATCGGCTTGCTCGAGCGGCGCCAAACCTGCTGCCGAAACAAGCACTAGCACACCGAAACAGGAGGCGGCTGCGACTACAGAAGCGAAAGCGACATCATCCGCTAAAGATTTGAAACCATACAAATTGGTCATGATTTTCCCATCCGGCGTTGTGCCGAAAGATTTGCCTGCGGTTCAAGACGAGATGAACAAGTATTTGACGGAAAAAATTAATGCAACGATTGAAATTCGTCCGATCGATTGGGGCGCGTGGACGAACAAAACGAACCTGATGTTCGCTTCCGGCGAGCAATTCGACCTGATGTTTACCGCCTCTTGGTATGGTTTAGGCCAAGAAGCGGCCAAAGGCCAAATCATCCCATTGGACGATTTGATCAATAAGTACGGTCAAGGCATCAAAAGCGTGCTCGACCCCGCTTACGTAGAAGGCGGCAAGCTGAACGGCAAATCCTACGGCGTCGTGGCGAACAAAGAGTTTGCGGCTACGAAAGGCGTCGTTATGCGCAAAGACCTCGTCGATAAATATAAAATCGACCTGACAGCGGTCAAAGAGCTGAAGGATCTCGAGCCTATTTTCAAAACGATCAAAGATAACGAACCGGGCATCACGCCGCTTCAGGTGAAAAATGACCGTTCCCCGGCCAGTGCTATTCTAGGATACGGACTGTTCGATATGCTGGGCGATGGACCGGGCGTGCTGGATCGTGAAAGCAAAGAGCTGAAGGTCATCGACATGTTTGAAACGCCGAAATTCATGGAAGCGGTTAAACTCATGAACAAGTGGTATAAACTGGGGTATATCAATAAAGACGGAGCTACAAACAAAGACAGCGAGTTCTTGGCTGTGAAAGCCGGCAAAGCCTTCGCTTACGGCGAATCCATGAAGCCGGGATTTGAAATGCAGGAAACGCGCAACACCGGTATGCCGATGGTGACCGTCGAACTGACGAAGCCATACACGACTACAGGCGATACTACCAGCGCGATGTTTGCCATCCCGAACACGTCCAAAGATCCGGAGCGAGCGATGATGTTCCTGAACTTGCTTTACACGGATAAACACTTGTTGAACTTGCTCGACTGGGGGATTGAAGGCAAACACTATGTGAAAGCAGGCGACAACATTATCGACTATCCGCAAGGCGTGGACGCCGCATCCGTTGGTTACAACCTGAACCTGCCATGGATGTTCGGTAACCAACTGAACTCCTTTATCTGGAAAACCGAAGATCCTAAGATCTGGGATCGTTATAAAGAGTTTAATACCGGCGCTCAAAAATCGATCGCACTCGGCTTTGTTTTTGATCCGGAGAAGGTGAAAAACGAAATTGCCGCTACGAACAATGTGGCTACGCAATTCACCGGCGGCTTGTACACGGGGACGATCGATCCTGAGAAATTTGTCCCTGAGTTTGTCAGCAAAATGAAAGCGGCAGGGATGGATAAAATTATTGCCGAGAAGCAAAGACAACTGGATGAATGGGCTAAAACGAATAAAAAATAATACGCAATCACGCTAGCTTATACTGTGAACGGCAATCGCCTTGCACCTATCCCTTACTGGGAGATGGAGTAAGGCGATTTTTATTTAGAACTGTTTATTCCTAAATCTTGGATATGGTTGAATCCCCATTTGCACATGGAAGATAAAACAGGTTTCAGACTTTCTCCGTATTCCGAGAGTGAGTACTCCACCTTAGGAGGCACTTGTTCATACTCTACGCGCTGAATGAGACCGTCTTGTTCCAATTGCTTCAATTGGGCAGTTAATACTTTATATGATATGTTGGGGATTAACTTTTTAATTGAATTGTACCGAAGCGTCTGATCCGTTAAGTGATAGAGAATCAGAGTTTTCCATTTGCCTCCAAGAACCTCTAGTGTCGCCTCCACAGAGCAATTATAATTTGTTTTCACCGACAAAACCCTCCTGTACGTTTACTCTTACCTAAAAGTGCGTTCTTGTTAATATTTTCATCTGTTAGTAATATGAAGTTGTTGAATGTGCAAATTACCAGAAAAAGGAGCGCAAATTCATGGTCGTAGAGATTATTCGTTACAATGTGCCTGCCGGTCAAGAGGAAGAGTTTTTAAATGCTTATCAGGAAGCGAGCCAATATCTGGATCGTTCGCAACATTGTTTGAGCTACGAAGTGATAAAAGGAATGGAGGAACCCAATCGCTATATCGTTCGTATCGAGTGGGATTCATTGGATGGGCATATGAAAGGGTTTCGAACGGGTTCTGATTTTCAGCCATTCTTCGCGCATGTCCGTCCCTTTTTTAATGCCATTGAAGAAATGAAGCATTATACTGTCACTAAAATAAACAGCGCAGGGAAGTAATAATTCAGTAATGGTCGCTGGCGTAGATTGCCATCTAAATCGAATATACCGGAGAAAAACTTCCCTGACTATAGCTGTCAGGGAAGTTTTTCTATTATGACATTAGTTGATAACCGGTAGGGGGTTGGGAAATGAGTAGCATTGAAGCAGATAAACAGGACAAGATTGGATTCGTATTTATTCATGGCGCAGGTCTTGAAAGCAGGATATGGGAACAGGTCGTAACAGGATTGGAATCTCCTTATTTACTTGTTAATTTTCCGCAGAGTCATGGTGAGAAGAAGGGAAGACAAGGGCTTTCACTTTATGATTATACGGCACATATCAATAGGCAAATTCAAGCCTGGAATGTTCAAAAATTTATCATCGTCGCGCATTCGTTGGGAGGAATTCTCGCTCTTAAAGTCGCCGAGGATCTATCGGATCGGCTTGTGGGATTGGTGGCGATTGGGGCGATGATTCCTCGCGGGGGAGGGTCATTTCTCTCGGTTTTGCCATTTGCAAAACGAACATTGATGCGCGTTATTCTGCGTATGTTTGGAACACAACCACCGGAATCAGCCATTCGCAAGGGGCTTTGTAATGATCTTTCGCCTGAACAAGCAGCTGAAATCGTGCGCTGTTTTGTCCCGGAGTCCGCTCGCGTTTATACGGATCGGATAGGAGCACCCACTCCGCAAGTACCGAAACTGTATCTGAAATTAACAAACGATCGAGAGTTGACTCTGTCTGTGCAGGATAAAATGATTGCCAATCTTGCCCCTCAGCATGTCGAAATGCTTGAAACAGGGCATTTGCCTATGCTCAGTAAACCAGACGAATTGCGTCGTGCTTTAATGATGTTTTTGTCTCAATTGGATGGAAATATACCCGGAATAAGGGGCTAAAGTAACTTGATTCTGCCTCATGATGCGAGAAAACCGAATTAAAAGTAATTTGATTGGTTAAAATAATGAAAAAAGCGAAAAAATCCTCACCACCCGAATCCCATCGACTGAATTTGCTTCATATAGGAAGCCAAGTTCTTTTATGCATCGGGTTACCCTTATGGGATGGATTTTGTCGTGCGCGTTGCGGAAGTGGAAGGATAAAGTCAACGGGCCATATGCCTTCTTGACAGTTCCTTGCCGCGCGTGTGAGAATAAAGTTATATCTTATTTAACTAAAAAGTGAGTGATCGCGATGTTGTATCGGCAGGATGAGGATACCGGACAATCGCATAAAGCCCTCTTTTATAAAAAGGGACCGTATGGAAGCTAATAACTTCCGTGCGGTCCCTTTCTTTTGTTAAAGCGAGAAAGGAGTCGGAGGAGACGATGGCAATGGTATATAAACAGCAGGAAAATAACGCTGAAGTGACTCCGGTTTTATTAGACGGGGAGCTGTTGACAACGGAATTGGTGGCGGCGGTTGTTTATGATCGCATACCTGTCTTACTTGATGATGAGGCATTGAAACGAGTGGTTTCATGCCGCCAAATGGTGGAGGGACTGGTCACCACAAGCCAAGTGGTCTATGGCGTCACGACCGGGTTCGGCAAATTCAGCGATGTGCATATCTCGCCGGAAGATGCAGCGCAGCTGCAGGTAAACCTGATCCGCAGCCACGCTTGCGCCGTCGGCAGACCGCTGCCGGAGCCGACAGTGCGCGCACTCATGATGCTGCGCGCCAATGCGCTCGCAAAGGGGCATTCCGGCATCCGCCCGGAAACGCTGCAGCTGCTCCTCGACTGCATCAACAGCGGAGTACACCCGGTGGTACCGGAACAGGGCTCGCTTGGCGCTAGCGGCGACTTGGCGCCACTGTCTCACCTGGCGCTTGTCCTGATGGGCGAAGGAGAGGCGTTCTTCCATGGCGAACGACTGCCAGGTGCTGAAGCTCTTGCTAAAGCAGGGCTCAAACCGATCACTTTGCAAGCCAAAGAGGGGCTTGCTCTGATTAACGGCACCCAGATTATGACGTCCATCGGCATATTGGCATTGATTAAAGCGCAGCGCCTCGCGAAAATGGCCGATGTCATCGCGTCGCTGACCGTCGAATGCTTGCGCGGCATTCCGGATGCTTTTGCCGAAGAGGTGCAGCGTGTACGGCCTTATCCGGAACAGATCGGAGTGGCCCAAAACCTCCGCACGCTGCTGCAGGGCAGCAAGCTGACTACACGCCAAGGCGAAATTCGCGTACAAGATGCCTACTCATTGCGCTGCTTGCCGCAAGTACACGGCGCAACACGCCAAGTGCTTGCTTACGCCCAAGATAAGCTTGCCGTTGAGATCAATTCGGCTACCGACAACCCTCTGTTATTCGTCCAAGAAGGTCTTGTCATCTCCGGGGGCAACTTTCATGGGCAACCGATCGCGTTTGCCATGGATTTTCTAAAAATCGGCATGAGCGAGCTCGCGAACATTTCCGAACGCCGTACCGAACGGCTGGTCAATCCGGCGCTGTCTGGCGGGCTGCCTGCCTTCTTGAGCCATAACCCTGGGGTTGGTTCCGGTATGATGATTACCCAATACGTCAGCGCATCGCTGGTTTCGGAAAATAAAGTCCTCGCACATCCTTCCAGTGTGGACTCGATCCCTTCTTCGGCGAATCAGGAGGACCATGTGTCGATGGGCACAACAGCCGCACGGCATGCCGTACAGGTCATCGACAACGTGTCCAAGGTGCTGGCAATCGAGCTCATCTGCGCTGCTGAAGCCGCCGAGTTTATCGGGGCCGAGGGGCTTGCTCCGGCAACCCGGGTTCTGTACGACCAGTTGCGGGCACTCGTCCCACCGGTCGTGGAAGACCGCTCCACTTCGCGGGATATCGAGAACGTGGCGGCTGCTTTGCTGGAAGGGGAATGGCTGCAATCGGTAGAGACGGTTACGGGGATGCTTTATTAATCCCGATTTTGACAACTCTCTTTTGCATCCGACTCCGCACCTGTGTAAGATAAGACTTATGAGGTTTACAAGTAAGAGGAGGGGCTCTGTGGTTTTCGGTGCACGTGTGTGGAAAACAGGGATTGCGGTTACATTGGCTTTATATATTAGTGCTTGGTTAAATTTTACACCTCCAGTTATTGCTGCCGTGGCGGCGATCTTTGCGATGCAGCCCTCGATTTACCGGTCTTGGCGCTATTTTCTCGAGCAGTTGCAGACGAACGTCCTGGGGGCTGTGCTGGCTCTACTGGCCGGCATGTTTTTCTCCAATAATATCATTGCAATCGGGATCGTGTGTATTCTCGTCATCCTCATCTGCTTAAGAATGGGGATGGAAGAAACGATTGGACTTACGTTAGTTACGGTCGTGGCGGTGATGGAGGCTTCGGCGGAGTGGAATTTCGCCCTCAATCGCTTTTTGCTGAGCTTAATCGGTATTGGCTGCGCGTTCGTGATCAATGTCCTCTTTTTCCCGCCAAAACCTAAAGAACAATTTGCCGTGCAAATTCAGTCGGCCTTCAGTAAAATGTCGCTTCTCCTGCGGACGGTCATTTCCAATGAAATGAAGGAAACGGTGTTTCGGGAAGAAAAGGAAGGGCTGCGGAGCGCCTTGCATGCTTTGGCGGATAAGTATAAGCTCATGGAAGAAGAAGTGAAAAAGCTCAAACGAGCCGGATTCAGCCGCATCCGCCACCTTGTCATCTACAAGCAAAAGCTGCTTGCGATGCACAAAGGGCTCGATGTGCTGGAAGCCGTGGATGAGCACTATTTTCAAGCGCGTACGCCTGAGGTTGATAGCTATTTCGACGGCCATCTGGAGAAGCTGATCAAATTTCATGAGCATGTGCTGCTAAAGTTCGATGACAAGCTGAAGGCGGATAGTTCAGAAGGTTTGGAGATGGAACAGGAGAACGAGCGCTTCATGACCATGCTCATTGAGCGGTACAATGAACGGCCTGCGGGTATGCTGCGATTGTCCGTGGTAGCGGCGGCGTTATACGACTACGGCCATCAAGTGGCAAGGCTGGATAAGCTGGTTGAGCATCTGCATCGCGGGGAAACGGAAGAAAAGGAACCTTTGGATATTTTGCTTAAAAGCATTAGGTTGAAGTAAAGGTTCAGGCTCCATTGCTTTCAGACCAGCTCTGAAGCAGGGGGGCTTTTTATTGTGATGGGGAGAAGCTTCCGAGAGCGCCATTCGTTCCGACCTCCCGGAAAATAGTGGAAAACCCTATCGAAAGTAAGAGATTGCGTGTACAATATATGGGTTAAACGTATACTGTTTTTGTTTCGGAAAGGATGAAGGAAATGAACAAGCGCCTGAGCGCGAAAGACCAGAAAGCGCTTCTCAACGCCGTAGAAAAGGCGAAAGAGACGCAGCAAAAAATGGAGGCTAAAGCAGGGGGGAAGCGTTGGCCCGAATTTGAAGTGCCGCTTTCGCTCGCTGAAGGCCTTGCCGGGCTGTCCAAGAGTGAATTGACCGAAATCAGGACTTTTCTGGCGGTAAAAGGCGTTAGCTCGCTGAATAAACAACAGTTAGCGGACGTATTGGAGCAGCAGATTCCAAAAGCACTTCCCGAGCTTTTACATAAATTCGACGAGACCCGTTATCAAATTTTAAAGCAGATTGCTGCGCGCGGCGGTTATACGTATTCGTTGATCGAATCCGATCAAGTTGCTTATTTCCAAAGTAGAGGGCTGATTTTCCAGGGCAAGCATAGAGGGAAACATGCACTGATTATCCCGCAAGAAGTTGCACAAAGCTTCCAAAGCCTCAACCATTCGGTGTTTCGCGAATCGATCAGAAGGAATACGGAATGGGTCAAACTGACGCATGGTTTGTTGTTTTACTATGGAGTTGCTAGCCTGGATGAATTGGTAGGATTTATTAGTCAGTTGACGGGTATGCATGTGGAAATGGATGAGTACTTTTCCATTATAGAGGATTCTATTCCGTTCTATGAGCGGATCGATCACGGTCCAGAAGGCTTCTACAGCCAACTAATGATGAGTGACAATCAAGTGGTTCAGGGGCAGAAGTCCAGATTGGATTTGTCCTTCTATCCGTTCACCAAGATCCAGCTTCTGCAAGCAGGCGAGCCCGAATACGTCGACCGGAACCCAAGCCACAAAGCATTCGTAGATTTTATCCGAAAAAACTACACCATCTCTTGGGAGGAGGCGGATTTAATCGTCGAAATGTGTGCGGATGACATTCGTCTCGGACGTTCGCCAGGGTATCTGCTCAAATCGCTTCAGGAGCAATTGGAGATTAATGATTTGGTTCTGACGCAGGGCTTTATGAACCATATTTCGGATCTAAATAACAATACCCGCCAGTGGCTGCTCAAGGGCTATACGCCAAATGAACTTTCCCCTGCAAGCGCGCCTATTGCTCTGATGCAGCAGCCGCCGGCCAAAGCGGAAGTATTCAATTTTGCTTCCCGGCAAAAAGTTGGGCGAAACGACCCTTGTCCGTGCGGCAGCGGCAAGAAGCATAAGAAATGCTGCGGAGCTTGATAACTGCAACTTCTATATAAATAAACGATCGTTTTCCGGCATCGGCCGGGGCGGTCGTTTATTTTTTTGGATTGAAAAAATCTATTAGACAACACTGAGAAACCAATGGTAAATTTAGGGTCATATCGCACTTAGTCGATAGGATTAATAAAAATTATTGAATGCCTTAGTACTCAAGCGGCAGAGAGCAACGAAAGGTGGATGCAGCATGGAGCTGTACTGGAAACGTAATCTTCATATGTTGTGGCTGGGCTTATTTTTTAACCACATGGCGTATACCCTTTCGGTGCCGTTTTTCCCTATATTTTTGCAAAATAATCTTGGGATTCAAAGCGGGCTGGAGGCTTGGTCTGGCATCTCCATTTCGATCAGCTTTCTGATCAGTGGGTTGTGCGCCCCCTTCTGGGGTTCGCTTGCCGATAAATACGGCAGGAAACCAATGCTGATTCGCTCTGGCATAGGTCTAGCCTTGGCGCACTTCGCCAACTTTTTCGTTCATGATCCTTACATGTTCATTGTTGTCCGGATTTTCCAGGGGCTAATGGCAGGCTTTAGTCCTGCCTCGATCGCATTAGTTGGCACCAATACGCCGGAGAAGCATGTCGGTTACGCACTAGGCGTCATATCGACCTCAACGGCAGCAGGCGGCATTCTAGGACCGCTGGCGGGTGGCGTGTTGAGTCATTGGATGGGATTGCGGGAATGCTTCGTGGCATCGGGCGTCATTACGTTACTATCTGCATTTATCGTTCTGGTAGGAGTTAAAGAGGTTCACGAACGACAAGCCGGGGTCCGTTTAAGTGTGATTAGTGACCTTAAACAAGCGGCGGGCAACACACGCTTGATGCGGATTTTTGGGCTCACCTTATTGGTATCGACTTCAGTTTTGATTCTGGAGCCGCTGCTGACGATCTATGTCGTGCAAATCGGCGGCAATATCGACAGTGCATCGCTAAGCTCAGGCATAGTTTTCTCAGCGGTTGGCGTAGCTACGGTCATTATGGGTCCCCGTTGGGGCATCATAGGCGGTCGAATCGGCTATG
This sequence comes from Paenibacillus sp. GCM10027628, assembly GCF_042676385.1. NCBI lineage: Bacteria > Bacillati > Bacillota > Bacilli > Caryophanales > Paenibacillaceae > Paenibacillus > Paenibacillus sp. GCM10027628. The sequence goes on along the minus strand of NZ_JBHTHA010000026.1, from coordinate 83,037 downwards.
ACAAAATACTCTTCATCGGCTTGATAGGCGGAGGCATCGGCAACCTGCTTCAGCTAGGCGTCAATCAACTTGTCGGCTTTGGCATCCTTCGTTTCAGTTATGGGCTGTTTTTTGCGGCCGTTTATCCGGCTTTGAATGCGCTCATCGTCAAATATGCGGATACTGATTTCCGCGGAAGGGCGGTCAGTTTGAACCAATCGGCAAATCAGTTCGGTATCGTGATAGGTCCGCTGCTTGGCGGCTTTCTAGGGGGCTGGATCGGAATTCCCTTTGTTTTCGCGATTACAGGTTTAGCGCTGCTAGGTGCGGCGTTTGTGGTGAAGCTGAGCAGCGCCAGACTAGTGGAGCAGTCGTTTCGCAGTTGATTTTACCGCCACTTTAGTCCTGGGAGGAAAGTGTCAGTTCATGTCGAATAATCAAAGCAACCAGAATTTGGACATAAGGAGCTTATTATGATTAGACTACTATCAAAATGGACAGTGGCTTTTGTTTTCCTGGTGGGTTTGTTAGTTGCGTTGCAAGTACCGAACAAAGTATCTGCTTCTACATCAGGAGTATCCATTCACATTACTGTAATCAACAGCAATGAGGCACCTGTGGGGAGAGTTCGTGTCGGGCTAACAGGGGCAACTGCGCCATCAAGTATCCCATTTCCCCTTTCGGTCCAAACAGACGATGAGGGCAGAGCCTCTTTTGACAACCTGCCTGCAGGCAGCTACAAAATTCAAGTATTAACTTCAAGAGACTTGAATCAATCGCTCATAACTTCATTTCTAAATGAAGGTGATACTTACTCTGGCAATATAACTTTTGATTGGAAGTTCGAAGATTTTCCGAAACTGTCCTTTTCATTTCAAGACACTTTATCTAATGATGTTAATAAAATCGCAGGCATCATCACCTGGTCAATATATAAGAATTTTGAGTATTTTAATGGGACCAAGGTTCTTTATGGTTTTTTTGACAATGAAGAGAAGCTAGTGGGTGAATTGCAAGATTCAGGTAGCACGCTAGTGTCTGATAACGGCACGTTTAATTTGCCTCCCACGCCTATTCCAACTGGGGCGACTAGAATCGGCATACAACTCCAAGATGGCGATTTCACGGTTGCCAAACAAACGATGCCAATTTGGAAAACAGCCATGTACGCGCCTGTTGGTTTGAAATTTACGGATTTGAATCCGCATGGAGGCGTCGTTGACGGACTGTTAACCTGGAGCGGTTCCGCGGATGATTCTCAAGTAGCGGGATACCGTGTCTTTTATCGCGAGCAAGGAGACGAGATTACAGATCATTTATTAGGCGTAATAGCCAAAAGAGCTGACAAAACCTATCAATTTCGCGTAACCGACATTCCGTCTAATTTGGCTTACTTTGCGATTGGAGCAAACAATGCCAAAGGGGAAGAACTATATAGTACGCTGGTACTCTCTGATAACCAATTGGCGGACACCGTAACGAATGTGACTTATTCGGAAAGTATACCGGTTCCTACAGGTTTTACGGGCTACACGATGGCAAACCCACAAGGGATAATAACTGGCTCTTTTGGATGGAGCGTCCCTACAGGCAATGCCGTCACCAGTGCTATACAAGGCTATCATTTGTATTTTGCCGATGCTCAAGGACGTTTTCTTCAACCCATTAGCAAGGTTTACTTGCCCAAAGGCTGGTCATATCTTTCTTATCAATTCAATGATTCGACCGTCCTACCAACCGGTGCTAAGCAGATTGCAAATACGACCATAAATTTGGAAGGTCAAGAAAGTGCGCCAGTCTATGTTCCAATTAATATGATGGACCCTCACCCGGAATTACATTCCGCTCGCTCTATCCAATTTACGGATTGGGACGAGCATCAAGGAAAAATCCATGGTTCTTTATCATGGCAACACGCAGTGGATGAATCGATGGTAAAAGAGTACGTCGCTTATTTTACCGACGTTAACTGGCACAGGCTCGGTGAAATTGGCAGGGCAGCCAAGGATGGCCCTCTGGTTATATCCATTCCAGCATCTACAGCTGTCCCACAAGGAGCTGCCAACATTTCTTTGTACACTGTTTTTACTACAGATCCCAGCAACATATCTAGTACTTGGTCTGGCATTGGTCTTACCGATAACACCTCCCAATCGCAGGTGCAAAATGCGCTTAGAAATAAATATTTTCCAATCACGTCTACAATGCCCACAATCGACATTAGCCGAATAACAACAGCCCTTACCCAATCATCGAACCCGTTTGGGAATATCGACAAGGAAGACGTTGCAAAATTGCTTTCTCTTATTTCACCTCAATTTTTGCATTAAAGCAGAGCGGGCGAAGGAACTACTCCTTAGCCCGCTTTTTGTTCATGAATAGCCCATAGATACTATATGTGCCCTAATGCGTGGACTTTTGACTAGTTCCTTTGGTTACCTGTAATTGCCAAGAAATGAATTGACAAAATTTGATATTCGTTGACATAATGGGAAAGAAGAGATAGAATACCTGTTTTTCTAAATGGAATTTTATTAATTTCTGCACTCTTTCATAGTTGAGAAGGGGGATTAGATGAATAAAGAAACTTGGATCTCAGAATCAAAGTGGAGATGTGAAAAGCTAGGTATTGATCCTTACGCAATCCCCTCCTTTTCCACCTTTTTATCAGAAACCGAACTGAATCAAAAACGGGGGGATTATGAAGAGATATTGTCCGTCATCAACTTTTTCGTCCATAAATTGCTGGAACTCATGAAGGGGATTCCGCTGCTTATCATGATTTCGGACGAGAAGGGCTGTATCCTGGAGATGGCGGGAGACGAAGCGATTAAAAGTGTAGTCAACGAATCCGGAATTCAGGTCGGTCTCGTGTTCAATGAACATGAAGCAGGAACGAACAGCATTAATCTGGCTCTTGAACACAGATATGCGTTTCAACTTGTCGGAGAAGATCATTATTATCAATTTCTCACATCCTCCGCATGTTATTCGGTCCCATTCCAATATACGGATATATCCAATTTGCTCGGTACGATAACGATTATGACGACCATCGATCAGCATAATCCTTTTTTGCTGGCGATGCTCAGCACGGTCGTAGATTCTATCGAGAGAGAGTTGCTTCTGAAAAAACAAAACCGAAGATTACATATTTTGAATCAAGTGGTCATCGAGACGACTCGCAACGGTATCATTATTACGGACCGCGAGGGCGTCATAACCGAGTTTAATAAATTTGCCGAAATCATAACGGGCTCCAAGAAGCATGATGTGATTTTCAAACCGATCCGCGATATGAATACCAAACGGTTCATCAGCGAAGTTTTGCATACGGGAAAAGAATACGAAGATATGGAATTGATGCTGCCGCCCAAAGAGGGACAAGATGAGCTTGTATGCCTGTTTGACGCTTTTCCCATACACGATGAGAATATGCAGATTATGGGCGCATTCGCACAATTTCGGGATATCACGGAACGTTATCATACACAGAAGCAAATCAACTATCTGGCCTATCATGATGATCTAACTGGATTGCCGAATCGAAGATTTTTCGCGGGGCATGTCGCGGAATTGCTGAAGCATGGTGCGAACGAAAACTGTATCTTTGCGATCATGTTTCTGGATCTGGATAGTTTCAAGAAAATCAATGATACCTTAGGTCATAACAATGGGGACGTGCTGCTTAAGCTTGTAGCTGACCGTCTAAAGATATGCTGTCATGCCCCTAACCAACTGGTATCCAGAATGGGTGGGGACGAATTCACGATCGTCTTGAAGGAGATTACCCAACATATGGACGCCATTCATGTGGCGGAACAAATCATTCAAGCGTTTGAGAAACCGTTTGCTGTAGATGGATACGAGTTCTACATTACAGCCAGCATAGGAATTGCCTTCTATCCTCATGATGGCTTGAATGCTGAAACCTTGATGAAAAACGCCGACATCGCCCTCTACCGAGCCAAAGACGAAGGCAAGAACAACTACAGCATCTTCAAGCCTACCCAGAATAGCGGCGGCCTTGAACGCCTTACACTCGAAAATTCCATCCGCAAAGCCCTTCAGCTAGAGGAGTTTGTGCTATATTACCAACCTCAAATCGATATTCGAACAGGAGAAGTCATCGGTACCGAAGCGCTAGTTCGTTGGAATCACCCAACCCTCGGCCTAGTCCCTCCTGGCAAATTCATCCCGATTGCGGAAGAAACAGGGCTCATCGTTCCACTTGGGGAATGGGTACTGAGAACCGCGTGCCGACAAAATCAGATATGGAAAGATAAGGGGTTCGTACCTACCAAGGTATCGGTCAATCTTTCCTCTCGCCAATTTTCAAAGCACAATTTGGTCGACACCGTCAAAGAAATTCTGTTAGACACCCAACTGGATCCGCAATACCTGGAGCTGGAAATTACAGAGTCAATGACAATGAATGTTGAGATTGCGATTGAAGTGCTAGGGAAGCTGAAAGAATTAGGCATACAGATTTGTATCGATGATTTTGGAACAGGATATAGCAATCTCTACTATTTGAAATTGTTTTCGATTGACCGGCTGAAGATTGACCAGTCCTTCGTCCGTGACATTATGACGGATACGAATGATGCGGATATCGTGGCTACGATTATAGCCATGGCACATAAGCTCGGGATTGATGTCATCGCCGAAGGGGTCGAGACGAGGGATCAATTGGACTTTTTGCAAAGCCAGAATTGCCGCGAAGTGCAAGGTTTTTACTATCATCGGCCTTTACCTGCAGATCAAATTGAACAGTTATTCACGAAAACAACGGCCATGAAAACTAATTCGTAAAGGTGAAAAGATGAAAAAGAGAGTCTATACCATACTGGTTGAGCATTTTAAAAACTGGGGAGTCACGCATGTATTCGGTATTCCCGGCAAGTCGATTTCTCCGCTAATGCTGGAGTTGGAAAACCACGAAATTGAATACGTGCTGGGCCGTCACGAAACCGGTTGCGGGTTCGAGGCCTCCGGTTATGCGCTCGCAAAGAAAACGATGGGCATAGCCATCGGTACGTCAGGCCCTGGCGGGACGAATCTGATCACGGCGGCCGGGCAGGCCAAAGAGTTCCAATTGCCGGTGTTGTTCATTACCGGACAACCTTCAATGAAAGACACAGGCCGGGCCTTGAGCCAGGATTCCAGCCAATTCGGCACGGATCTGGTTAAAATGTTTGAACCCGTGACTCTATTCAGCGCTCGTATTGAGCGGGGTGACCTGCTTCCTCTTTATCTCAAACATGCCCTGGAAAAAGCGTACGCAGGTGAAAAAGGTCCCGTCCATCTGTGCATCCCCTTTGATGTGCTAATGGAGGAAGTGGAGTCGTTTTATCTTCCGCTGCCCGACCACATCTCTCCCGTCGTATCACGTGATATCGATAAAGCGATCGCTATGCTCGACGAGGCGAAGAAACCGGTCCTTTTCCTTGGAAAAGGCGCCGTCATGTCGGATGTATATGCCGAACTACGGACCATTGCCGAGCATTGGGGAATCCCTGTTGTTACGACGCCGGGAGGCAAAGGTGCATTTCCGACCAAGCACCCGCTTTATCTAGGTGGATATGGTCTAGGCGGTTCCAAACAAGTGACGGCTTACATGAAATCCGGTATCGATCTGATGATCGTCGTCGGAAGTAAGCTGTGCGACATGCAGCTATCCGGCTTTACGGCCGATATGGAACCCGACAAGGTGCTGCAGTTTGAGTACGACCTCACATTCGCAGGCAAAACGATCCAAGCGCCGACGCGAGTCATTCTTGGTGACATTCATTACAACCTTAGCCAATTAGTCAAAAAGAGCGGTGCCACGGCCAGACAGCACGCACCGTTAATGGCTCTTGAAGAGGCGGCGGCAACGTCGGCGCAAACGGAAACCGTTTTGACAGCGGGAACAGCCTTCAGAAGCTTGCGCGCTGCGCTTCCTAAGGAAGCTGTTCTGTTCGGAGATGCGGGCAGCCATTCGTTTCATGCCGTACAAAATTTTGAGATCATCGAGCCCGGAACGTTCTATTTTGACGAAGTGTTCATTGCCATGGGCGCAGCGATCGGTTATTCCATTGGTGCGAAAATTGCGGATCCCAGCCGACCTGTTGTATGCGTAACCGGAGACGGCTGCATCATGATGCATGGGACGGAGATTTCTACAGCCGTGAATCATGGGGCGCCAGTCATTTTCTTCGTTCTGAATAACGGGCGATTAGATATGGTCGATAAAGGAATGTCTTACAATACGGGGCGATCTGTCGGCGCTGTGTATGAACGGCCGCTGGATGTCAGTCTATTTGCTTTATCCATGGGTGCTTCAGCATATCGTTGTGAAAATGAGACGGACATCAGGAACGCTGTTCAGGCAGCCTTACAATCGAAAACGGCAACGGTCATTGAAGTTATGGTTGATCCGTTAGAAATTCCGCCTATTCTTACGAGATTGCTTAGCTTGGATTAACATTGAGGAAAACCCCATCATTCATTCGGATGGGGTTTTGTCATAGGCTATTGGATAAAAGGAGGTTAACGAAAAATGTCCAAAATTGAAGGTCAACAGGGTTCATTATGTGAACTGCAAACAACAAAATATCCTCATCAAATTATGGAGGCAATCAGAATGAGTATCGGTGTAGAACCCCATTCTACACAATTGGACTGTCGAATTAAGGATATGTCCAAGGTCGAGGTTATGGATAGATATCTTATTTCCAGTCAGAAGAAATTAAAAGGCAGTGAGATTAGGAAAGTGATAAACGATATTTATCGAATCAACTTAGATACAATTTCCGCAAATGGTGAAGGCAGCCTACTAACGACATATCCCCTTGATATCATGGAGCGTGTTAGAGAAACCCAAAATGATAACCCTGCTTCAACTGAGCTCGATCCTCAAATCATGGCAATGACAAAAGTAGAAGTTATGGATAGATACCTACATTCCTATGGCGAACAGATAACAGGATCGCAAATTAGAAATATGATTAATGGGATATTTGGTGTAAATCTAGATGGAATCGCTTCGCTGGATAAAGCCAGATTATCTATCTTTTCAAAAGGGCAATGGATATCACGTAACGATACTGACATATTTGTTCTCTACACTGGAAGGGGTGACGTAGATTTAAAAGTTTGTGCTACATTGTATTTGATTGAAAAAATAGGATCAGACCAATTTCCCAGCGAACTTCATGATTTTTTAACAGAAAAAGGGTTCTCTTATGATGAGGAAATGAAAGCTTACCATTATTCAAATCCAACGGGTCAATCAGTTTCTGACGCTTTCAAAGGACAACTGATAGGAACGCTTATAACCTATATCAAGGATCATTATGGTGAGTAACTTAACCATATGAAAGCACTTACGTATGGATCGGCCATTTGATATAATGAACGTGATTTTGGTTCGTCTTTGTAAGAATAGTGAAGGAGGCGTTTCACCCATGCTGAAAAGAACGATCGGTCGTTTGGGTTACGAGAGCTCTGTTTTAATGTTCGGGGCCGCAAGCCTAGGGAACGTCACCCAGGAAGAAGCGGATGCATCCATTACTTATGCCTTGCAGCATGGCGTTAACCATTTTGATACGGCAGCCAGTTACGGGGATGCGGAGCTGCGCATGGGACCGGCTATTAGCCGGGTGCGTAATGACATTTTCTTGGCGACAAAGACAGGGCAGCGCACCAAGAAGGAAGCGAAAGAAGAGATCTACCGCTCATTAGAGCGTATGCAGGTGGACTCGGTTGATCTTCTTCAACTTCATGCGGTGGGTTCATTGGATGAATTAGACCGCTGCACGGAAAAAGGCGGCGCTTTGGAAGCCGCAGTAGAAGCAAAAGCTGAAGGGATTGTTAAAGAAATCGGCATTACAGGCCATGGACATCAGGCGCCGGTCGTTCATCTGGAAGCACTTCGCCGGTTTCCGTTTGCCACTGTGCTGCTACCTCTCAACTATTACATGTACAGTCTGCCTGAGTACCGTGAGGCATTCGATGCTTTGATGGAAGAGGCTAATCGGCAATCGGCCGCCGTACGCGTAATCAAAGCCATTGCGAAAGCCCCGTGGACAGAAGGGCAGAGCCGGCCTTACGCAACTTGGTATGAGCCCTTCGACCAGCAGGAAGTCATTGATGCCTGTGTGCATTTTGTACTATCCTTCCCCGGGGTCAGCGGTTTTGCCAGCGCGGGAGACATTCATTTGTTCCCCAAAATCGTCGATGCCGTTCAGCGTTATGGTTCGATGAGCGACGAAGAAGCGGCACGCATCCTGAGCTCCATTAGCGGGTATACAACTATTTTCGATGCACCGACATCGATTGCATAAATAAAAAACGTGTCTGATCCATTTTCGGATTTGACGCGTTTTTTTTGTGCTATAATGAACGTATGTTCGTGAAATGAATGAAATTCATATATCTTAATGAATGGTGATCATTATGAAACTAGAACGGCTAATCTCCATTACATACGCGTTGTTAAATCACGAGGTTTTGTCGGCATCGGAGCTTGCAGAGAAGTATCAGGTTTCGCAAAGGACGATATACCGCGATATTGAGGCTATATGTGCGGCTGGCATCCCTGTCGTATCTTATCAAGGCGTCAATGGCGGTTATGGCATCATCAAAGAATACAAGATGGATAAAAGCTTGCTCGGTTCTAACGATATTGAATCGTTAATCACTTTGCTTCACAGTACGGCTACCGTGTTCAAAGATGACAAAACGACAGAAACGATTCACAGGCTTCAAACGATTCAACGCGATACCCATTCGCAGAGCTTGACCATGGACTTAGGCAGTTGGCGGGCCAATAACGATGATTTGTATACGCTTCGGTCAGCGATCAGCACACGAAATGTCGTAAGATTCGGTTACATGAATGGCAAGGATGAAAGAAGTCTTCGAACGGTTGAGCCGGTCAGCTTGCTGTTTAAGTATTACGCCTGGTTCTTGCACGGGTATTGCAGATCACGTCAAGACTACCGGATGTTTAAGCTTTCGAGAATGACGGAGTTGGTTGCTCTGCCGGAAATCTTTCATCGGAATCACACGACGCCTCCGGGTGAGCTTTCTGTAGAAAACAATCAGCAAGAAAAAATGGAAGATGCTGTACTGCACTTTGCCGGCGGCTCCTTCGCACGGGCGCTTGATTACTTTTATGCCGAAGATAAAAGGTACAATGAGGACGGGAGCCTGACGATAAGGGTCATCAACCCTTCGGATGTGGATTGGTTAGTAGCATCAGTTCTAAGCTTTGGAGAAGATGTGGAGGTACTGGAGCCGCTCACGCTTAGGAAGCTTGTTCAAACTAAAATAGCAAAAATGTTAAAACGTTACGAAGAAGTATGACACGCAGCTGTCATACTTTTTTTCATACAATGAGGTCAAACAAACACCTTGTATGAAAAAGGAGTGCATAACAATGCCAAATCATCCTTATTTTCTCGAAGGAAAAATAGCACAACACAATCAACAACTTAAAGAAATTGACCGCGATGCCTGGGAATGGACCCGGTCCTTTGCAAGAAAACCTCGAATCTCCCTGTGGGGTTTATTAGGATTGATTGGTCTCTAAGCCCGAAATAATTTGCTTTAACTACCATCTTCCTAAGCGTCGCTTACAGCTAACACGCTGCGAATATGTATAAGCGATAAAGGAGAGAGGTACGATGAGCAAGAGGTTTTGGAAGAATCGCAAATTATGGACGATTTTAATTGGAGTGGTCTTAGCTGGGACCGGCGCTTTAAGTTTGGCAGGGTTCATATACATCCGGGGGCTCGACGTGTCCAAACTGAATCAACCGCTTCCCGAGGCAACGCTCGTGTTGGATAAATTCGGCAAACCGGCATCGCAATTGTCCGCATCGAAGGTAGACCCCGTACAGCTGTCGCAAATGCCCAAAGCATTGACGGATGCTGTCGTGGCGGTAGAAGATCGAAGATTTTTTGAGCACTCGGGTATCGATGTGAAGTCCATTCTCCGAGCAGTGATGCGCGATGTCGTCCGTGGCGGTTACTCGGAGGGTGCCAGTACAATCACGCAGCAGTTGGCGCGCAACCTGTTCTTAAATGCGGACAAAACGATAGGGCGTAAACTGAAGGAAGCGGCATACGCGATTAAAATCGATATGACTTTCAGCAAAAATGAAATCCTGGAGATGTATTTGAACAGCATCTATTTCGGAGAGGGGAGTTGGGGCGTACAGGGGGCCGCTAAAACGTATTTTAACAAAAACGTTCAGGATTTAACCTTGCAGGAGGCCGCGGTTCTAGCAGCACTGCCTAAGGCTCCAAGCAAGTATTCGCCATTCCAGGACGAGGCTCAGGCGCTCGAGAGGAGAAATACCGTCCTTTTGCTCATGCGCGATGAAGGGAAGATCACGCAGCAGGCGTACGATACGGCGAAGGCCGCCCCGCTTGGCGTCGTAAAAGTCGGCAAGGAAGATGACTTGAAGGGGCGCTATCCGGGGTATGTCGACGCGGTGATACGAGAGGCCGTTAATGTATATGGCTTTACGGAGGAGCAGCTGCTAACGGGCGGGCTGCGGATTACGACGGAGCTGGATCCTTCGGTTCAGCAGGCCGTCACCGATGTTTACAACGATGATCAGTTGTTTCCGGAGAGTAAGCCTGATCAGCTTATTCAGAGCGGTGCGGTTATTCTGGACCAGCAAACGGGCGGCATTCGTGCGCTTGCCGGAGGACGCGGCGACGGGGTCTTTCGCGGGTTTAGCCGTGCTACGCAGCTCAGAAGGCAGCCCGGTTCCACGTTCAAACCGCTTGTTGTCTACGGACCGGCACTCGAAAAAGGTTATACCCCTTATTCGGTTCTCTACGATGGTCCGCTCAATATCGACGGCTACCAGCCAGCGGATTGGGATCATCAATCACGAGGGCAGGTGACGATGCAGGAGGCGATTACTTCTTCATGGAACGTTCCAGCTGTCTGGCTGCTTCATGAGATGGGTATCGACAGTGGTCTCAAATTCGTCCAATCCTTAGGGATTACACTGCCGGCTAAGGATCGACAGCTGGGTATTGCGCTCGGGGGGCTCTCGGAGGGCGTATCGCCTCTCCAGATGGCGCAAGCGTTCAGCACCTTTGCCGCCAAAGGAATCTTGCATCAAGCACATACCATTACGAAGATCGAGACTGGCGACGGTCATGTACTAATTCAAGCTAGCACGAAGGGTGTGCAAGTCATGAAGCCGGAGACGGCTTATACCATGACGGGTATGCTGCAGCAGGTAGTAGCGGGCGGGACGGGTAAAAATGCGGCGATGAACCGCCCGGTGGCAGGCAAATCCGGGACTACACAATTGCCCGGAACGGATGAATTCAAAGGGCTCGGCACCAGCAGCGCCAAAGATGCTTGGTTCGTAGGCTATACGCCGGAGCTTACGGCTGCGGTATGGGTGGGTTACGATCGGACGGATCGCACCCACTATCTGACCACATCCGGCGGTGCAGTGCCGGCGGTGCTGTTCAGGGAAATGATGACTCGTGCGTTGGCACAGGCGCCTGTCGTTGCTTTTGACATGCCGAACATACAAGCGGCTCCGGCATCGGCTGATTTTGACGCTTCTTCCATTTTAGAACAGGCGCAGAATGAGAAAAAAGGCAATGAGCACGGGCATGGCAAAGGCAAGAAAAAATGAGCCCAGGCGAGAAGTGAAAAAAGAGGTAGAGCAGGATGTTTCTGCTCTACCTCTTTTCGGTTTTCACGATCGTTATTAATCATCATGTTTATTGCCATGCTGCTTCTCGTTCTTTTTATGGTTATCCTGTTTCTCTGCTTTTTTATCATGGTTGCCGTTGTTGTTATTACTGTTGTTATTGTTATTGTTATTGTTATTGTTGTTGTTGTTGTTGTTGTTGTTGTTGTTGTTGTTGAAGTTATTGCTATGCTCATTCTTCTGGGAATCGCCCTGATCATTATCTTCTTCTTTGCCATTGCCCTTCTCATCATCATCTTGCTTCTGCAAGGAGGATGCTTGCTTCCAGTTGGATTTCATTTGGATATTCAGCTTACTGGCATCGAGTCCATAATGATCGGCAAGCTCAGCAAGGATCTGCTGTTCTGCGTTTGAAGATTTCAGGTCGACTGTGGCAAGAAGCATCTGAATCCAAGCAGCGGCCTCATTGCCTTTTAAATGGACCATTCCGGAGCCCTCAGGCTTAATGTTAAGGTCGTATGACTGACTGCCATTGCCGCCGGGAGCTTGTTGAATATGCAGCTTGAAATGCTTGCCATCGATTTTCAGGTCAAAGCCGTCCAAACCGGGATACACCTCATTCACTTGCGGTGCTGGCACTTGAGATGGGGTGCTCGTTGCCGGTGCGGATGCGGTCGGTACTTTCGGCAAAGCCCCTGTTGAGACTTCATTTCCACCGGAAGCTGCAGGTGAAGACGTCGGTGTCGGCGTCGGTGACGCTTGGACAGGCGGTTTCGGTTCAGCAACCGCAGCGCCTTCTGATGCAGCTTTGACATAAGCGGCTTGCTGCTTGTTGTTCAGGATCAATTCAATTTTATCGCCTGTTTTCAGGTCGGACAATTGCGCTTTTTGTTCGTTGCGATATACCCATACCGATTTGGCTAACGTAATGGTTTGATCACCGCTGTCCGTTGTCACAGTCACCTTCGTATTGGTGGAATCAACGGATTTGAATGTCCCCTCAATGGCCGTGGAGACCTGGGCGCTGGATGACGTTGAAGCATAGGCCGTCCAACCCCCGAACAGCAACAACCCAATCGTGATCGCAAGTATTGTGATTCGTAATTTTTGATTCATGATGAAACACCTCCACCAACAACTTTCGATAGCGGGAGGGGTTTTAAGGCGGTATGAAGACAAATCGGGGGCTAATCCGTCCCGCTCTGCAAACGCTGCATGAATTCCTCAGCAGCGCTGTAACCCTGCTGGCGCAAATACCAACTGTTGGCTGCGGCCTCAACAAGCCCGGCCACATCCCGTCCTGGCTGCAGCTGGATTTCGATGTGAGGAATCCGAATATCCATGTATTCCGTGAACTTAGGTTCCAGTTCCAAATCGTTATTGAGCGCATCTTCCTGCCACTTGGTCAGCTCGATATCCAGCACGATGCGCGTCTCTTCCTGGAATGCTTTTCTTCCATACAGACGCGATACATTAATGAGTCCGATGCTGCGCAGTGCCAGAAATTCCTTTGTCTTCCCGTTATGTGTGCCGAGAATCGTCTCCGGGCTGATTTTCTTGAGCACGACGATATCGTCAGCAACGAGCCGATGCCCTCGACGAATTAATGTGTGGGCAGTTTCGCTTTTGCCGACGCCGGATTTGCCCCGAAGCAGAATGCCGATCCCTGACACATTGACGCAGACACCGTGAACAGCGATCTCTGGAGCGAGCGATTTGCTCAAATAAATATCGACCAGCTCCTGAAACTTTGTCGTCGGGGCAGGCGTGCGCAGGAGCGGGATTTTCTCCTCCTCGCAGTATTTCTTTAAATATTTCAGGCCCTCCTGGTTTCGCGTTACGACAAAACAAGGCGGGTGGTATTTGACAATGTTGCCGATGTGCAGATTCCTTTCGTGCTCAGTCAGTTTATGCAGGTAAGTAATTTCTTTACTGCCAAGCAGCTGAACGTGCTCTTGCGGAAAATATTCAAAAAAACCGACAAATTCCAAGCCGGGGCGATGCGCTCTAGTTTTGGTAATGGTGCGGTGTAATTCCGAATGTCCAGCGAGCACTTCGAGCGAGAAGCGATCCACTAAATCTTTGACTGTGACAGGCTTCACCCATTGTTCCTCCTTGATCAAACATGATTCATAGATTCGCTAAAAGATAGCACAAATCCTCCCTGAAAGCGCTTAAAGTTTGTGAAGTTTCAGTCTTCCTGTCGTCACATGATGGATGCTATAACATATTGGTATAAATAGGTGAAAAATGTTGACGTCTGCTAGGGGAAGTCTTATAATTTTAATAAAGTAAATTACAAATGTTGGAAGAAAATTCGTAGAATTAAGAACCCAATAAAGGAGTTCAGTTGATGGTTTTTGATGGGATATTAATAGGTTTAATCGTCGGTTTCATTCGTGCCGGTTTGAAAAACGGACTCCATGCGTTGTCTGAAGTTCGCATTCGAGGCGGATTGATATTTCCACTCCTGTTTATCGTTCAATTGCTTTTAATTTATTTACAAGATCATAGCCACTTTCTAGCGCAAAATAACGGATATTTGTTTATGGTTGTCTATTTACTCGGCCTATATCTGATTTGGCTGAATCGTCATGAGAAAGGCTTCTGGTTCATCTTCGCCGGTGTCGCCCTGAATACGCTCGTCATGTTGGTTAATGGCGGTCGAATGCCAGTTTCTGAGGAAGCGGCGTCCGTACTGGACCCTATCTATATCAAAATGCTTAAAGAGGATCCTGTCGTATATAAACATATCCTCATGACGGAATCGACCCGTCTTCCTTTTCTCGGAGACATCATCTCCTTGTCATCCCCCTATCCAAGAAGGCAGGCTATCAGCATCGGGGATGTCATTATGAATTTCGGTATTTTCATTTATCTACAAAAAGTGATGCTCGTACACAAAGTACAAGCTGCACTTGTAGAAATAAAGTAAACTTACATACCAAAATAGTTATGAAAGGAGAGGGTCTTGATGAAAAAATTACTAGAAATGAAATACAGCCGTGTCATAATTAACGCGATTATTGTTGCTTCTGTAATTATCTCTCTTTCTTCCGGGTTCAGAATTGGTGCGCCATAAGATAAAATGTTAAAGTCCATCTATACTTGTGTTAATATTAAGGGAAACAGGAAATTTTCTGTTTCCCTTAAATTCTTTTCACAGCTAATAGCGAGGAAAGGTCGTATGCATTCATGGAGGCCGCACGAAAAATTATTACCCGTCTATATCAACCTAGTAACTGCTATGCACTATTAGTAATCTTAACAGGTGCATTCGTATTTGTAGCGAGCTTTAAATTGTCTCTGCCTGCATTTACACTAAATGATTGGGTCATGATTTACTCGTTGGTTGCAGCAGTTCTCATCCTTCATTATTTTATTTTTCAATTGCCCCCGGAAGGGAACTATCAATCGATGGACTCTTCGGTTTTTCTCGCTACGATATTTGTTTTCGGTACGGGCTTTGCTTTAACCGTTCTGCTGCTCAGTGAGTTGATCGTTATGCTTTTCGATCGAAGAACGAAATGGTGGCAACATCTTGTCAATTTCTCCATCTATACGCTAATGATTTCCGGGGCTAGTCTTGTCTATTACTTTTTTGGGGGAGAGCTAGGGCAGTTCGATTCCAATCATTTATATGCTTATTTGTTTGCATTAATGGCATATTTTTGTACGAATGTTGTTTTAATCGGCATTTATTTCTTTCTTTTACATAAAGGTAAACTGTTTGATATTATATGGGACTTTTTTAAAGATGCACTTTTTGCTTACTTAAGTACACTTTTGCTTTCTATAGTTTTGGTTGTGTTAGTTACAAATAATCGATATTTCGGATTATTCTTATTCCTGGCAATCGCCAGTCTGCTCTCACATGCTTTTAGACGTTTATTTCTGATGTATAATGAATTAAGCGAAAAGGCGAATAAAGATCATCGTACGGGGCTTTTCAGCCACAGCTACTTTGAAGAAAAATTAGAGCAAGCTATTCGTGAATATCGCGAGCAAGATCGTCCTTTCTCGTTAGCACTGCTGGATTTGGACGATTTTAGAAAATATAATGACGCTTTCGGTCACCCGCAAGGCGACAAGCTCTTAAGTTTTTTCGGCAAACTCATCAAGGTGGAGTGTGAATCCAGGCAGCTCCTGGCCGCACGATATGGCGGGGAAGAGTTTGCCATCATTATGCCTGAGTATTCGAAGGCAAAGGCGTTCGCCTATCTGAATGAACTTAGAAAGAAAATCAACGATACCCCATTCGATGGCGTAGAAGTATTTCCTCATGGCTGTATTTCGTTCTCTGCCGGCATTTATGAAGTGAGCAGAGATAATTATTATAAATCGCAGCTTGTCGATTTGGCTGACCGAGCCTTATCCATGGCTAAAGAAAAAGGGAAGAATACGGTGCTGATCTACGGCGAGCAAAGCCAACTGCCGCAAAGCATCGAGCAGGAAATCCATGATTTGGAGCAGCAGTTGAAAATTTTTCTATCCAAGGACGTTTATACGTTTAAGCATTCCAAGCGGGTTTACTCGTATGCAGTCGATATGGCTGAGGTGCTTGAACTGAGTGATGATGATCGTCGATTGTTGATCCTGGGTGCTTTGATTCATGATATTGGGAAGCTGGAGATCCCAAGGGACGTACTCAACAAGAAGTCGAAACTTACGGCGGACGAATGGGAAATGGTCAAGAAGCACGTGCTGTGGGGCAAAGAAATCGTTTTGGCAACCGGTAAATACAAGGATCTCGTGCCTCTGGTTGAATTGCACCATGAACGCTACGACGGGACCGGTTACCCGTATGGTTTGAAGAATGAAGAAATTCCTAAGCTTGCAAGATTGTTGTGCATCATAGATTCCTTCGATGCCATGACAACGGAGCGCCCTTATCAAGTTACGAAGACAATAGAGGAAGCGATTGAGGAGTTACAACGTTTTGCGGGAAAACAATTCGATCCCGAGCTTGTCGTCCCCTTCATTCAGTACATCCAAACCAAGATGACCACTGGCTTAACGCTTGATCTGAGAGGATCTGAAGAAGCGATCTAAGTGGGCTTAACTCCCTGATTGGGGAGTTTTTTTTGTTGCATAATCATGTGACGTTGGTATGATGAAAGTAGAATAAGCATGTTCGAAAGGGGTCAATATGAATGGAAGTTGCCTATAAAAACTGCCAAAGCTGCGGAATGCCGCTTACGCGTGACGAAAATGGCGGCGGTACGGAGAAGAACGGAGCCAAAAGCAAGGTGTACTGCAGTCATTGTTACCAGAACGGTGAGTTTACACTGCCGGATCTGACAGCGGAGCAAATGAAAGAACGAGTCAAGCAAAAGCTCGTAGAGTTCGGCTTCCCACGTTTTCTCACCGGACTTTTTACTAGAAATATACACAAATTAGAGCGCTGGTCCAAATGAATGATTCTATGGTCAATCATGCTAGAGAAGAATGACAGTTACCCAGGTACAGTCGTGCAGCCGCAAGCGTTCAAAAAGCATTCGCTGCAGATAGATGACCGATGCTATTATTCGTTAATAAAGACGCTCGAGTAGAGAAGAATGAAATGCCTAAACAGTCGGTAATGCCCTATATTCTACAGTTCCCCCTTTCCTGTCGTGGAAAGAACCAAGGACGCTAATTAGAGAACATTTTGACGCAATTGGTGGGTAAATGACCACCAATCAGGCTTCGAACGAATAAAAGTCCATAATTAGCGAAGATTGTTCGCTGTTTATGGACTTTTGTTCTTTCGAGCCCCGAAATGGCTATTTCTCCGAAATTTAGCGTCAAACTGGTTCGCTAATAGCGACCCTTGTTCTTTATCAAGCGAGTGACCCGAAGGTTACCCTCTCATTTCTTTGAAAGTAGCCGATGGTTGCAAGATGTGCAATCGAATCTGCAGAAGAGCAAGCCAAAAGGGTCGGTTTTCTTAACCAAAAATAGCGAGATCTTGTGCTGCGATCAAAGCTTGGGTGCGTGATGAGACGCCGAGCTTCGCATAGACCCGGGATAAATAGACTTTTACCGTTCCTTCGGATAATGATAGCTTATCTGCGATCTCGCGATTCGTTGCACCTTGCCGTATTAAATTGAGTACGCTGATTTCGCTTCTGCTCAAAGGCTCGATAAGTACGGATGAAGCTGAAGGCTGAGGCTTGGAAGCGTCGCTCACAACACCTGCTCCAGCCAGTAATCCTAATAGCGTCTGAACATAAGTTTCGGACACGGTTTCACCTTTCAGTTCCTCGCTATGTCTCAGCTTGCCATACATCTCTAAAAGCTCAGCCATCGCCTCTCCCTCATCCACAAAGCTGCGGATATATCCGTTCCTCTCTCCGATCTGGAGAGCTTCGTGCAGATGATGCAGGGCAGCCTTGCGCTGTCCGCGCTGCATTTCCATACGCGCTTGGAGTATCGCAATTTCGGCCATGCTCGAAAGCAAAGATTCTCTCGCCGCTTGCGGTTTCATCGCCTGTAGCAGGCGGAGAGCTTCGCTTTCCTTCCGACTCGCACCCAGCAATCTAACGAAGGTCAAATATGCATATTCTTTGTTGAATGTAGGTCTATCTTTTGAGGATAGCTTTAAATATGCGGCAGCTTTCTTTGCTTGCGCCAGTTGTCCGGCAGAAAGCCAGATCTGAATTTGAAAGGCTCTTAGCGCCTCAAGCCAATGAAATTCCGAAAGCTTCACAACCGTATCGATGGCTTCTTGAATCAGATGCTGAGCCCAATCTGTATCTCCCTTCGCGAGATGAATGCGTGCTTCCGTAATATGGTGAGGCACAAATAAGCCTGGTGTTTGCCTAAACTGCGGCGCACGTTCAATGACCCGAAGCAAATCGTAGCTTTCATCCAAACGGTTCCATTCATAATAACCCTCGCAAAGAGACTGCTTCAGATACAAGTTAATCAAAGAGTTATGCCAACCGTGTGCTTCGAGAACTGCGGCGAATTGCTTACCGATTGTTTCCGTATCGCTGGACAGCACGCCTTTCAATCCAAAGGCAGTTCGCCGGACCAGCGGTTCGGAACTGTTATAGTTAAAGTTATAAAACAAAGTGTTCTCCGGCATCATATCGGCCATTTCTATGCCGGCTGCAAACCGGAACCATTGTTCGAAGTTTCCGCTGGCGAATACCAGATTCGAGCGAACGAACAGTATGCCACTCTGAAGTTCGTTACGACGTTGAGGCTGTTCCACAGACTCGCATTCGCGTTCTACGCTTTCCAGTTCTATTTCTGCGCGAGGCAGTTGACCGGTTACGATCAAAATGAAAGCATAAATTAATGACATTTCAGGTGACAGCTTGTGAGTCGTTTGTGTCGTTGGCATGCTTTCGAACCAGCGAAGCAGCGTGGAGAACTCGCCTCTTTGCAGGACGGCCATCAGATGCTCTTCGAGCAGGCTTTGCATCAATGAAAAGTCCTGAGCCGCAATCGCGTGATCAATAGCCTCATCCTTAAACCCTCGTGCCGCAAAGCTAAGGCTTGCCCGACGATGGGCTTCTAACCAAAAAGGGTAATTCTGTCTTTTTAACAGACTGCGCAAAAACTGGGAAAAAACATGATGATAACGAAACCATACATTCTGCTCATCCAGGGGAATGTGGAACAAATTGAGCATCCGGAGAGCTTCCAGCATCTTTAAGCTGTCCGTGCGTCCGGTAACGGCATCGCAGACGCTGACATCCATACGGTCCAAAACGGACGTTGTGAGCACGAAGTCATAGATTTCATGAGGGAGCTTAGAGACGACTTCCTGCAAAAGGTAGTCCGCAATTTTGCGAGAGTCCCCTTGGAATCCCTCAATAAATTGATCATAGTTGGCCTCGGTTCGCAAAGAGATGGAGGCCAGTTGAAGCGCCGTAACCCAGCCTTCCGTCCGTTGCACTAATTTCTCTATATGGGAAGGGGAAAGAGGTAGCTTGGCTACTTCCCGGTAGAAGGCTTCCGTTTCCGTTAGGGTGAATTGGAGCTTCACAGCGTCGAGTTGCGTATGTTCGCTTCTAGCGACCCATTTCGCCGTTGAGAAAGGCAGTTCCATGCGGCTTGCAATAAGTATATGAGCAGAGTCAGGCAAGTACTCGATCAGATAGCTGACGCTATCGTGAATGCGCGGATCCGTGATGGTATGGTAATCGTCAAGGATGATCGCAATGGGTTTACCATATGCAAACAGCTCGTTGATCAGCGCATCAAGGAAAGTCGGCGTAGATAAGTTTGGAAGTGCTTGTGCGAGCGTTCGAAGCGGTGTATCTGCCGGCGGGACAAATTTAGCCGCCAATGCATGGACAACATAACGCCAAAAACGCATCGGATCATCGTCCATAACATCCAAAGAAACCCAGGCGCAGGGGGCGTCTACAGCTTGTTCCCACTGGCTCAACAGCGTCGATTTACCGAATCCGGCCGGCGCGCAAACTGTCGTTAATCGTCCTTTCATGCCTTCCATCATCATTCTTATTAAACGCTCTCGGTTAACCAAGTTTTCTTTTGTACCGGGAGCGTGCATTTTCGTTTGCAGTAAGTGCAGATCCGAGCGTTGAAACATGAACGATCCTCCCATTATTCGACAACATGTATACTTACAGTATATCGTGTTTTGTGCGAAAATGCGTGAGAAGATCTGTTGATGCCCCTAGCGGGTTGAAGACAAATAACGCTTTGCGCCAACTAGGCACAAAGCGTTGTGATTGTTCGAACTCTACCGGTTTTATGTAGATACGGCTATTTATGGACGCCGCATTTTTTTGCAAGTGTCGGCCATGTCGAGACAAACATGTTTTCCCACCTGTCTTCGGGCAATACTTTAATCCATCTTGCGATTTGATCCAAGCCCATC
This sequence comes from Paenibacillus sp. GCM10027628, assembly GCF_042676385.1. Lineage (NCBI taxonomy): Bacteria > Bacillati > Bacillota > Bacilli > Caryophanales > Paenibacillaceae > Paenibacillus > Paenibacillus sp. GCM10027628. The sequence goes on along the minus strand of NZ_JBHTHA010000026.1, from coordinate 62,535 downwards.
TCGCATAATGTGTTCATAACTTCTTCTTTTTCGCACACGGCTTTTGTTGCCAACATCCCAAACCACCTCAGTCGATTGTATTCAAACAATTATGTATATGCCGCGTTTTGAAAATATGTTCCATTTTTTCATGAAATCAATCAATTGTAAGAGAATGGGCTTTTTCACATGAGGGCTAAACCCTGGATCTGCGGTTGCATAATAAATTATTTCTGACTCTTATGCAGGATAGGCTGTGCAGCAAGGAGCACCTGATCCAACTCGTCATCGTGGATTTCAATTTCGCCGTAACGCACTTGATTGTAAGCTTCGGTGATCGCATGGACGGCTTGCTCAGACAGTTGGAACTCATTCTTCAAATGTTGCCCTGTTTCGTTCGGGGTCAGCGCCTTGTTGTGGACATAGCCATGGCCCGCAGCGTGCCCGATCAAGAGGGCATAGAGAAAACGGACGCGTTGACGGTTGTTTTCCAGATGGGCCCATTTCAGTTGGCGTTCCTTTTCTCTGGACCACATCTGTGTCAGTTGGTTCCACCACAAGCGAGGTATTTCTTTCCATTCGAGCAAGTTTTCCTTTTCATCCGTAAAATCCATGGACTCCGTGGAACGTTTGTTTTGACGCGTTCGATGAAGTAATCGACGGACAAAAGCGAGAATGATGGGAGCCAGTTTAGAAGCAAGCAAATATAGGACCAAAAGGATGAAAACGACACCGATGACGGATCCGGCGATGACCTCAATGCGCTGAAGCAAGATGTCGAACCAGCTTGGTTCGGCTGTGGGCTCAGGCGGCGGAAATAAAGGCTGCTGTATCGCAGGACTCGGCTGTGGCGGCAAGTCGGGCGGTGAATCCGTATGCAGCATGCGGAAGATCCAGGCGAAAAACGCATGAATGAAGGCGGCCGCTCCCTGCTTCAACTGTTGAAAATAAGCGACGATGGCAACGATGACGATGAGTAGAAGGAGCCAAATGCGTCCAAATCGCCGAACCGTTACGGAGAGTGCGGCTTGTGCCTGCTCGGTGCTCGCAAGAGTTGCACGCAGCAATTGAGTTCGGTTGATAGCGAACAAGATGATAACCAAAGTGCAGAAGCCGAACCCGTTCATCCAGCCGATCCACGGGTGGAAAGGGTCTATTCGCCCCATAATGGGGACGCCGATGAAGTAAATCACGCAGGGGAAGATGAATGCGTTAGTCGGAAACAGTTCCGTCCATTCCGCTTTTGTAAATTGGATGCCGCGAAAGGCGGGCAGTATGCCGATAACGGCAAATACCCCACTTTGCCAACCGTTGCCCTGCAGCAAACAAGCCAATCCATAGCTCACGACCGCTGCAAACAGCAGCTCAAAGATACGCCTGGTTAATAAACGTGTGCTTCCGCCGATAGTGCCTGCTGCATAACAAAATAAAAGTTGAAGGCTAGTCATCCAGATCGGAGTATCCGCGACATACAATTGGATTAATACGAGAATCGGGAAATAAAGGATTAGCTCGATCGAACCCCATAGCATTGTCATACCTAAACTTTGTATCAAACGCTGCTTATTAGATTGCCGCATCGGAAGGATCCGCCTCCTGTCCAATGAGATCAACGAGGCTGTGCTGCAGTGGTACGACCAACACGGTATGCCCCAAGGCTTCAAGCTCTCGGATGCTCTCCTGCATACTTGTAGAAACGAAGGAGGTCAGGAGCACGATATCCATGGCAGACCCGTCATGAATGATCCAATTATCCAAAAAATCTGGACACGTTCGGCAGCAGGATACGGTCAGCTTCGCCATTGTCTCGAACATGGCATCAAGATGGGGCAAGCCGCCTTCCGGGGTTATAAATACAGGAATACCAGGTTCGCTTTGCAAGGCGCCGGTATAGCCGAATCCGACCGGTATGCCTTGACTTACGGCATAATCGGCAAGCGTGGCGGCGTAGGAGAGACCTTTCTCGACTAATTCGGGGTCGGTCACCGCATCCCACATCGTCTCGGTAATTTGGGTATTGACCACCAGGAGCAGCCGCGGATCTGCGGTGAAATCGCGATTGTGTACTTGGAGCCGCTGGCTGCGGGCTGTAGCCTTCCAGTGAATGCTGCTCATCGTATCACCGTAATGATATTCGCGCACACCCGATGAAAGAAACGGATCCTGTAGTATCCACCGTTTTACAGCGATATCGCCCTGCCATCGGCTGGAGGGAAGAGGGATGTCTTCCCATCGCACCAACTGAGGATAGACAAGCAGCTCCAGATTCAAGCGTTTTGTCATCCCTCCGGCTTGCAGGCCGACCATGTCGCCAATCGATATGGCAACGGATTCGAGCTTATACCAGCCGCGCTTCGCACAGAGAATCTGGTGGCGTCTAACAATTTTCGTATACGGCATAAGGCTGAACAGGCTTCGGTGATTTTGCGAAATAGCCCCGCTGCTAACCTCAAGATTCGCTTGTTTCGAGAAACGGAGTCCTGCATGCAGCGTAGACTCCAGTCGCAGCCAAGGGAGCGGAGCCAACTTAGGATTGGCAATCGTTTCGACCATCACCACCTCTTCTCCGGCATGACAGCGGGTTTTGTTAAAAGTCCGCTCGATCCGCAGCCCCGCTAAACCCCAGCGGGCGTAGAATCGATGCTGGGCAAGAACCAGAACGATGGCAATAAGCAGAATCCAGCTTATGCCCATCGGCTACCCCAGCTTCGCTTCCGTCGGAACGGAAGCTGAAGCTATAATGCGGTCCAGCAGTGCATGCACCTGCTGGTCCCCCTGGCGCGAGCGCGTGCGAAGCAGCACGCGGTGCGCCCATACGGGCTTGACCATGCCCTTGATGTCATCGGGCAGGACGTAATCGCGGCCGCGCAGCGCCGCGTAGACCTGCGCCGATTTCATCAAGGCGCGAACGCCGCGCGGGCTCACGCCGAGCGCGGCGTCGGGATGCGTGCGCGTCGCTTCCGCGAGCTGCACGATGTACTGCAGCAGGTCGTCGCTAACGCGCACCTGCGTGTATAGATGCTGAGCTTCTAGCAGCTCGGCACGGCTCACAACCGGCAGCAGCTGATCCAGCGGATCGCGCTGCTGGTAGATCTTCAAAATCTGCAGCTGCTCCGCCGCCGACGGGTAGCCCATGCTGAGCTTCATCAGGAAGCGATCGAGCTGCGCTTCCGGCAGCGGGAACGTACCCTGATTCTCCACTGGATTTTGCGTCGCAATGACGAGAAACGGCGTCTCGAGGCTGCGCGTCTCGCCGTCAATACTCACTTGCCGCTCTTCCATACACTCCAGCAAGCTGGACTGCGTGCGCGGCGTCGCCCTGTTAATCTCATCGGCAAGCACGATGTGAGCAAATAAAGGTCCTGGGCGAAACTCGAATTCGCCCAGCTTCTGGTTGAAGTAATTGATTCCGCTTACATCCGACGGCAGCAGGTCCGGCGTAAACTGGATGCGCTTCATCGTGCCGTCGAGCGAGCGAGCTAACGCTTTGGCAAGCTGGGTTTTGCCGGTTCCCGGCACATCCTCAAGCAAAATATGGCCGGAGGCGATCAAGGCGATCAGGATGAGCTCGACAGTCTCGTCTTTGCCGACAATGACGCGCCCTACATTTTCTTTGATACGTGCGGCTAATTTTTCAATTTGTGCGAGATCCAACTTTTGATCACTCCTTGATGGTTTTACAAATAAACCTCGTGCCAAGCGACTTGAGCAACAGTAAGAATTCAGCAGTGAGAATCTGTCTTTCGATCAGTGATCATTGCAAGTAGTGCTTTCCTAATTTTAACAGAAAATCAGTATTCGTTGTGAAAAATACCGACTCCCCCATAATTACTAACGTATCTAGTTGTATAATCGATAGGCAGTTAGTACAATGATGGTGAAAACGCGAATGCTTACGAAGTGAGTTTTCACGCGAAAAGTCTTAGTTAATGCTTACGATGCAAGTTTTCTCACGAAACTTTTAGGGGGATATATATGTACAAGCTGATACTGGTGGATGACGAAGAAGATGTGCGGGAAGGCGTCGTCCGCGAAGTAGACTGGGAAGCTATCGGCTTCGAGGTGATAGATAAAGCGGAGAATGGCCGGGAAGCTTTGGAGATGGTTGAGCGGCTGCAGCCGGACGTGGTGGTAACGGACATTCAGATGCCGTTTATGAACGGACTGCAATTTGCCGAAGCGATTCGAGAGCGCTTTCCTACGATTAAAATCATTATCCTCACCGGACATGATGAGTTTGAATACGCTCAGAAGGCCATCAAGCTGCACATTGATGAATATGTGCTCAAGCCTTTTTCGGCGCAAGAGCTGATTAATACTTTACTCAAGGTGAAAGCTCAGATTCAAGAGGAAGTGGCGCACCGGGAAGACGTGCAGCTGCTGAAGGAGCATTACCGCAAAAGCATGCCCGTGCTGAAGGAGAACTTCCTGGCGGCGCTGATGAACCGCAAGCTTCCGCGGGATGAAGTGCTTGATAAAGCAGCGAATTATGGCATTAGGCTGGACGGAAACAGCTTCGTGGTGGCGGTCGTCAGTATGGATGGCGTGTTGATTCATGAAGATGATGTGGAGAACCGGAGCGAGCTGGCGAAGTCGATTTCCTTGAAATATTCGGAGGATCAGGCGCTGAAATATTTTGCCCTGTTAAATATTTCCGAGGAAATAGTCGAAAAGCGCGAGTTGGGTCTTGTTTTCATGCATAACGATCAAGTCGTCGTATTGGCTATACGCCAAACCGGAGATCGGGGAGCTGCTCTTCAGGAAACGATGAAGGTGCTGGAAGAGGTGCGCCAGAACGTCGAGAAGTACCTCAAGTTCTCTGTAACAGTCGGCATTGGTTCGACGATGAAAGATGTTGCGAAATCCAGCTACTCTTACGAAGATGCGGTGCTGGCGCTCGACTATAGGCTGATTCTCGGCAACAATCGGGTGATTTGTATCGATGATGTGGAACAGCGGAATGTCGAGAAGATTCGCTTTGACGATCTGAAGGAGCACGCGTTAACGCGATGCATTAAGGTTGGCACGAATCCGGAGATTAAGGAGACGATCGATGAGCTTTTTCATGGTGTAGAGGCCGGTGTTTCTGTTAAGGACTACCAAATTTACCTGCTAGAAATTCTCACCTGCATCCTTAAGGCGGCTAAAGACTCGAACCTGAACATCGATGAGGTGTTCGGCGAGAACTTTTTTCCTTTTACGGAGATTAATAAGTTTACTTCGCTTGAAGAGGCCAAGCATTGGCTTGTCGAGCTATGTATTAGCATGATGAATCACATCGCCACGGACCGTCAGTATACGTATAAGAATCTGGTGGATATGGCCAAGGATTACACCAAAAGCCATTATCACGAAGGCGATATTACGATCAATAAAGTGTGCAGTCACCTGCACATCAGTGCGGGCTATTTCAGCAGTATTTTCAAAAAAGAGGCAAAGATGACGTTCGTTAATTATTTGAATCATATTCGGATGGAAGCGGCCAAGGAGCTGCTGCGCACAACGGACATGAAGGCTCTGGAAATCGCAGAGAAAGTTGGCTACTCAGATGCGAACTATTTCAGCTTCAGCTTCCGCAAAAATGTCGGTGTTTCCCCTAAAGAGTATAGAAACAGTTCCAAAGGGGTGTAAAGGTTGATAAAAAAGACAAAAGCGCTTTTTAGGGCATTGTATACCGTACTGCTTGACACGATGAGGGTCAAGAGCATCCAGTTTACGATTACATTGTCTTTTATTTTTATTACAGTGACGGTCATGCTGATCGTTTCTTTGGTGCTGTACAACAAGTTTTCGCGAACAGCCGAAGAGAACGCTTTTCTCAATACACAGCAGATCATCGAGCAGATGCAGTTTAATTTGGAAAATTATATTAAAGGCATGTCCGACACCTTCCAGGTGGTCGATGCCAAAATCGCGAAGAGTCGCGGCATCCCTTCGGACAAGCTGCTGGAGCAGCTCGATACGATCGCAAGTACGCGGGAGGATATCGTCTCGATTGACTTATTTACCGCGGACGGCCAGATTGTGACCGGGATTCATAATACGGAGATGCGCAAAAACACGCGGTTGACCGAACAGTCCTGGTTCAAGTCGGCTCTGGAGAATCCGAACCATCTGACTTTTTCGCTGCCGCATATTCAGAACTTGTTCAAGGAGCCTTATAAATGGGTCGTTTCTATGAGCAAGGGGGTTACAATTGAGCGGGATGGTCAATGGGTCGATGCCGTTCTGCTGGTCGACGTGAATTTTAAGACGCTTGATGATGTGTTCCGCACCGTCTCTCTAGGCAAAAAAGGGTACGTTTACATTATTGACGAATCAGCAGGGAACATCGTGTACCACCCTCAGCAGCAGCTTATTTATATTGGTCTCAAATATGAGAATGTCGAGCAAGCATTGAAATTCTCCTATGGTAAGTACATGGACGAAGCAGACGGCGAAACCCGCCTAAATGTCGTTAAGACCGTCAGTAATATAGGCTGGAAAATTATCGGCGTCTCCTATTTGGACGAAATCATTACGACGAGAAAAGAGATCAGCACGTTCATGATTTGGCTGCTTGTCATCGTTCTGGTGTTTATTTTGCTCATTTCCGCCTTCATGTCGGCCCGGATCTCGCAACCGATCAAACGGCTGAAAAAATCGATGGAAATGGTGGAGAAGGGTCATTTCGATACGTATATCCATGTTCGCGGCGCCGATGAGGTTGAGCAGCTCTCCAGGCGGTTCAATCTGATGGTCGGTCGGGTGCGGGAGCTTATGGACCAAAGCATCCACGAACAGGAGACGAAACGGAAGAATGAGCTCGAAGTGCTGCAATCGCAGATTAATCCGCATTTCCTCTACAATACGCTGAATTCCGTCGTACGGATGGTTGGCAGCGGCAAGAACGATGAGGTGGTTACGACCATCACTTCGCTGTCCAAGTTTTTCCGGATTTCATTGAGCAAAGGAAAAAATATCATCACGGTGCAGGAAGAAATCGAGCACATCCGCAACTATTTGATCATTCAAAAGATGCGTTACAAAGATAAATTCGATTATGAGATTGAGGTTCAGGAAGAAGCGCTGCCTTATATGACGCTGAAGCTTATTTTACAGCCTATCGTGGAGAACGCGCTTTATCACGGTATCGAATATATGGTGGATGCAGGGTATATCCGCATCTCTGCCGGCGTCGTCAGCGAGAAGATTTTGTTCCAAATCCGCGATAACGGAGTCGGCATTCCTGAAGAGAAGCTCAAGGGCATTCTATCCGGACAAGCCAAAAGCGAGAAAGGCTCCGGCGTCGGTCTGCGCAACGTGAATGAGCGGATCAAACTTTATTTCGGTTCCAGCTTTGGCGTCACCGTAGAGAGTGAGCTGGAAGAAGGGACAACCGTCAACATATGGATTCCGAAAGTGCTTGAGGATGAATAAGGAGGAGACGCCATGGAAAAAACAATAAAAATTGGACGGCTTTTGTTCGCCATTTTAATCGCCGGCACCTCCATGTCCTCTTGTACGGAACAGAGCGAGCCGCTGCCAACGGAGCATAAGAAGCATTTGGAAGTGCTGCTTAGAAGCCAGGAAGGCGACTACTGGAAGACGGTGAAAATGGGCGCGGAGGTAGCGGCCAAAGAATTCGATGTGACCTTGGACTTTCGGGCTCCCGGGGATGAGGCGGACGTCAAAGGTCAGATTGCCCTCATGGAACAGTCGATTAGCATCGGTCCGGATGCCATCGTGCTCGCGGCCAACGATTATAAAGAACTAACTGCGGTGGTGGATCATGCCGCAAGTCTTAACATTCCTGTGGTCTCCATTGATTCAGAAGTGGAATCGAACAAAACGAAGAGTTTTATCGGAGCCAACAATTATGTAGCCGGACAATTGGCGGGCAAGCAGCTCATTAAGCTGGCAGGGACAAAAGGGAACATCGCGATTGTGAGCTTCAAGCAGGGCGAGCGGAACGCGGAGCAAAGAGAACAAGGTCTACTCGAAGAGATTTCGAAATATCCGGAAATCAAGGTTTTGGACAAAGTGTACAGTCTCACGGATCGGGATTTGGCCGGACAGTTAACGGGACAAATCATACAGCAGTATCCACAGCTAGACGGCATTGTCGCTCTGAATGAAATATCGTCTATAGGCGTCGCCGATGAGATTCAGAAGCTTGGCCTTCAAGGCAAGGTGAAGATCATCACTTTTGACAGTACTTCAGACGAATTGGAACTGCTGCAGGAAGGAGTCATTCAGTCCACGATCGTTCAGAATCCGTTCAGCATCGGCTATTTGGGCGTGAAAAACGCTGTAGACACGATGAAGGGAAAGAAGATTCCTTCTCGGGTAGACACGGGGACCAAGGCTATCGATCTCGATAATATGTTCTGGTCGGATAATCAAAAACTATTGTTTCCCTTCATAAAGTGATGAGAATTTCGATAGAACACATGAGGATTTCGCATTTGTTTTGTTGTTTTGATCCATTATAGTAAGGAATGTAAAAACAAACACGTACCTTAAAGGGAGGATCTTACCTTGAAAAAACTTCTTACCATTGCCGTAGCAGGCGCTTTGGCTATAACTGCAGTAGGTTGCGGTAACAAAGCTGCAACGCCTTCTGCATCCCCGGCTCCAGCCGCATCCACCGGTGCAGCAGCAACAACTGCTCCTAAAGCTGACGCTGGCAAAAAGCCAACAATCGGTGTAGCTATTTACAAATTTGACGATACATTCATGTCCGGTGTTCGCGCTGCGATCTCTGACGCTGCTAAAGATAAAGCGACAGTTGATATCGTTGACAGCCAGAACTCCCAACCGACTCAAAACGATAAAGTTGACCTTTTCATTACGAAAAAAGTAAACGCTCTGGCGATCAACGCAGTTGACCGTACAGCAGCAGGCGTTATCATCGATAAAGCCAAAACAGCGAACATCCCAGTTGTATTCTTGAACCGCGAGCCTTTGGAAGCAGACATGAAAAAATGGGATAAAGTTTACTATGTAGGCGCGAAAGCAGAGCAATCCGGAACAATGGAAGGCCAATTGCTGGTAGACTACTTCAAAGCTCACCCGGAAGCATACCATAGCAAAGACGGTGTGATTCACTACGTAATGCTGAAAGGCGAGCCAGGTCACCAAGACGCTGAGCTTCGGACAAAATTCTCCATTCAAGCGATTACTGACGCCGGTTTGAAAGTTGAAAAAGTGGCTGAAGATACAGCTATGTGGGATCGCGTGAAAGGTCAAGAGAAAATGGCTGCGTTCCTTGCCGCTAACGAAGGCAAAATCGACGCTGTTCTTGCGAACAACGACGATATGGCTCTCGGCGCTATCGAAGCGTTGAAAGCTAAAGGTTACTTCAAAGACAACAAATTCATGCCGGTTGTAGGCGTTGACGCTACAGCTCCTGCACTTCAAGCGCTGGGCGACGGCACATTGCTCGGAACCGTACTCAACGATGCGAAAAACCAAGGCGCAGCAACGACAAACGTAGCTACAGCTCTGGCAAACGGCCAAACGCCTAGCAAAGAAACTACAGGTTACGATGTAACTGACGGTAAATACGTGTGGATTTCCTACAAGAAGATTACAAAAGATAACATGAACGAAGCGAAGTAATTCGGATTTAAGCAGGCGGCAAGGGTGGCAATGTATGCTTACGTTGCGCCCTTGCTTACATTATAGGGGAATGTGAGATGGCAGGGGGAGTTACCATGACTGTACATGAATATTTGCTGGAAATGAATCAAATCTCCAAAGAGTTCCCTGGCGTAAAAGCACTGGACAACGTCACCCTCAAGGTTCGGCCTGGCAGCGTTCATGCGCTGATGGGGGAGAACGGCGCGGGCAAGTCCACATTGATGAAATGCTTATTCGGCATTTACAAGCCGGATGGCGGAGAGATTAAGCTGAATGGCGAGATCGCCTCCATTACCAATTCCAAAGATGCGCTGCAAAATGGAATTTCAATGATTCATCAAGAGCTGCACCCGGTTCCGCACCGCAATGTGATGGAGAACATTTGGCTTGGCAGATTTCCGCTAAAAGGAATCGGACCTTTGAAATTAGTGGATCACTCAAAGATGCGCAGAGATACAGAGAGCTTGTTTAAACAGCTCCAAATGGACATTAAGCCGGATACGCTGGTTGGCACGTTATCCGTTTCGAAAGTGCAATCCATCGAAATTGCCAAGGCTGTTTCATTTAATTCGAAAATCATTGTTATGGATGAGCCGACTTCGTCGCTGACCGGCAATGAAGTTGAACAACTGTTCCGAATCATTCGCGACTTGAAGAGCCGCGGTGTTTCGATCATCTATATTTCACATAAAATGGAAGAAATCCTTGAGATTTCGGATGAAGTCACGATCATGCGCGACGGTACGAAAATCGGCACATGGGCTTCCTCCGAGCTAACGACGGACATGATCATCTCGAAGATGGTTGGACGAGATCTGAAGGAGCGCTTCCCAGAGCGCAGCAATGTACCGAACGGTGTGTTAATGAAGGTAGAAGGGCTGACCTCCATACTCCCAAAATCGTTCAAAAACGTGTCCTTCGAGCTTCGCAAAGGTGAAATCCTTGGCGTCGGCGGTCTTGTCGGGGCACAGCGGACGGAGTTGATTGAAGCTTTGTTCGGACTCCGCGGGATCGCATCCGGAACGATTTCCATGCACGGCAAGCCTGTCAAGCTTAAAACGCCGATCGATGCGATTAAGCAAAAAATTGCGCTGCTGACCGAAGAACGTCGGGTAACCGGTATCTTCCCGGTATTGTCCGTCCTTGAAAATACAGTAATTGCCAATCTGGGTCGCTATATGAATCCGCTAGGACTCATTAACGAAGCTAAACGCCGCGAAGAAGTGAAGAAAAGTATTGAAATGCTTCGTGTGAAAACACCGAACATGTATGCCTTGATCAAAAATCTTTCGGGCGGTAACCAGCAAAAAGTGCTGCTCGCCAGATGGCTGCTCACTGAACCGGATGTGCTCCTGCTTGACGAGCCGACACGGGGAATTGACGTAGGCGCGAAGTTTGAGATTTATTCAATCATCGCAGACCTCGCGAAGCAAGGCAAAAGTATCATCATGATCTCTTCTGAAATGCCCGAATTGCTTGGGATGTCAGACCGAATCATGGTCATGAGCGAAGGACGCCTTACGGGTATCGTAGACGGAAATAAAGCAACAGAAGAAGAGATCATGCGCCTTGCTGCACAGCATACGGCATAATGGAGGGGGCCAAGAAACAATGAGTACTAACACAGAAACAGTGAAAAATAGAGATTTTAGCGGGTTTATTACCAAATATGCGATTTACATCGTGCTCGTCGTTCTGGTCGTTGGTATTACGATCTATGATCCGCGATTTTTATCGGTGAACATTCTGCGTGATATTTTGCTGCAATCATCCACTCGCGTCTTGATTGCACTCGGTGCTGCGTTTATCCTGATTACCGGGGGGACGGATCTTTCTGCAGGACGGATTGTCGGGTTGACGGCTGTTATCTCCGCCTCGCTGCTTCAAACACAGGAATATGGCCGGAGATTTTTCCCGGATCTTCCGGATCTTCCTCTAGTTGTGCCAATCATCATATCCATTATTGTCGGTCTTCTGATCGGATGGCTCAATGGATTCATCGTTGCCAAGTTTAAGGTTCCGCCATTTATCGCAACATTGGGAACGATGGTTGCCGTATATGGCGCCAACTCCCTCTACTTCGATATGAAACCGAATCAATCGCAGCCAATCGGCGGTTTGAGACCTGATTTTAGTAAGCTGGGAACTGGCTTTATTGGTAAAGACGCTACGTATTCCATTCCTTATATTGTCATTATTGCTATTGTCGTTGCCTTACTCGTATGGGTCGTATTCAACAAAACGAAGCTCGGCAAATACATGTACGCGATCGGCGGCAACATGCATGCGGCAATCGTTTCCGGTATTAACGTAAACAAGTACCTCATCTACATCTATGCCATAGCAGGCGCATTGTACGGTCTGGCAGGGGTGCTTGAAGCTGCAAGAACCGGCGGTGCAACGAACAACTACGGGAACATGTACGAGCTTGATGCGATCGCGGCTTGCGTAGTCGGCGGCGTCTCCACATCAGGCGGTATCGGGACGGTTCCGGGCGTTCTTGCCGGGGTATTGATTTTCAGCGTTATCAACTATGGTTTAACGTTCATCGGTATCAGCCCTTACTGGCAGTTGATCATCAAAGGGTTAATTATCGTAGCAGCGGTAGCCTTCGACATGCGGAAGTACATGAATTCCAAATAAATACCAATGTGATTGTTAGAAATTGGTTATATGAAAAAGGTGAATCGGGCTGTCGAATTTTGCGACAGCCCGTTATATAATGTAGGTATTGAAAGCGATTACTTTCAGAGTTAGGATGACGACATAAGCTTTCTACGGAAGGCTGGGTTAATGCTTACAAAGCAAGTTTTGCTAAAGCAAAACTCTCAGGGGGACAGCAGATGGAAGATAGCAGTCAGGAAAAGCAGAAGAAAAAGCGTTTTACCTATTCCTTACGAAACAAAATTGTCGGAACCTTTGTCATTGTATCATTGCTGGTTGGAGTTACAAGCGGAATGTCGTATACATACTTGAATAAAGTGGATAGCTCGAATTCTCAATTACTAAGTGAAACCGTGTCAACGCTCAAACATGTTTCTGAGATTAAAGAGAAGACACAGATGCAAAATAGCTTGCTTTTCGGTTACGTTTTGGATCCGTCCAAAGATAAGGAAAAGCTATTAACGGATATGAACTCGACTTTGTCTTCGATCATTAAGGAGATGGGGGATCAGGCCAAGAATGAGGACGAGAAGAGCGCCATCCAATCGATGATGGACTCGAATCAGACATTCGCAAGACTCGTCAAAAAAGTAACTGATTACGCTGATAATGGAAACGCATCTTTAGCCAAAGCTGAAGCCATGCAGTGGGCAATTCCTACAACCGAAACGTTAACACAAGCTGCCGGAAAGATTGAAGAATTGGAGAAAACGGCACAAGAAGAAGCTTCGGCTCGGAATCATGATACCGTGATTTCGACAATCCGCACTTTAATTTGGGTCAGTGTGGCAGCGTTCCTGTTTGCTCTCGCAATCGGTCTCTTACTGTCTCGCATGATTGTAAGGCCAATGCGTTCTATGGTGCAGGCGGCTGAGCGAATTGCCGCAAGTGACTTGACCGTAAGCGATATTCACGTGAAAAACCGCGATGAATTAAGAGGTTTGGCAACAGCCTTCAATCAAATGAAAGCGAACCTTCACAGCCTCATTAGCCAGGTGGGCAGCAGCGCCAAGCAAGTGGCGGCTGCGTCGGAAGCGCTTAGTGTCGGCTCTGGTCAAGTGAGCCAGTCTTCGGAACAGATCACGAATATCGTGCAGGAGATTTCCACCGGGACCGATGCTCAAGTGCGCAGTGTTCATATGGGCGTAGCGATCATGGAGGAAATGTCCGCAGCAGTCGATCTGATTGCCGGTGTCACTCAAGCTGCTAATGTGAAATCAACCCAAGCCCAGCGGGAGGCAGGGGCCGGCAATGAGGCCGTTGACACGGCAATTGCCCAAATGAACTCCATTCATCAGAAGATGAAGGAGCTGGCTGGTTCCGTACAAAGACTAGGACAGCGCTCTGAACAAATCGTAAACGCGAACGGCATGATTTCAAATATTGCAAGGCAGACCAATATGCTTGCTTTGAATGCCTCCATTGAAGCAGCACGCGCCGGTGCCGCAGGCAAAGGTTTTGCGGTCGTCGCTGACGAAATTCGCAAGCTGTCGATGCAAACCGGGGCCGCTGCCGAAGAAGTCGCGGAGCTGGTCGAAAGCATCCAGAGCGAAACTTCGGAGGTCGTCAGCCGGGCGGAAGCAGGAAGTCGCGAGGTGGAGACGGGACTTGAAGTTGTAAGCGAAGCCAGAAATACCTTCCAGCGAATTCAAAGCGCGATGGACGAGCTCGCAAGCCAGATCGAGGAGGTCACCGGACGATCCGTTGATATTTCCGAGAAAACGCGCGCTGCGGTCGAGGTCATCCGCTCCATCGATGAAGTCGCCGGGCAGACGGCAGCAGGGGCTAGAGTCGTCTCCTCCAACGTCGAAGGCCAGTACGCCAGCATGGAGGAGATCGTATCTTCGGCTGCTGTGCTGAACAGCATGGCCGAGGACTTGCAGAAGCTGATTGGCAGGTTCCGTGTATAAATGACGATAAGCGGATAGATGAAAGCCGACCTTAGCCCTATTTGGGTTGAAGTCGGCTTTTGTTTGTTGACGCGGTGTGAAATTAATCGCGAACTTCAACAATCAGCTCAATTTCCACCGGCGTATGGAACGGCAGTTCGCTCGTCCCGATCGCAGAACGGGCATGTTTGCCCTTTTCGCCGAAGACCGCGACCAGCAAGTCCGACGCGCCGTTCATGACATACGGCTGATCGGCAAAGCCCGGAGCGCTGTTGACAAAGCCGAGCATTTTCACGATTTTCACGACGCGATCCAGATCGCCGAGATAGCCTTTCATCACAGCCAGGCAATTAATGATCGTTTGACGTGCGGCTGCCTGCCCTTGCTCGATGGTGATGTCGCTGCCTAGCTTGCCTTCAAACATCAACTCGCCATTGATGCGGCAATCCTGGCCGGATAAATAAATGAGATTCCCTGTTTGATTGCAAGGAATATAAGTAAAACGCGGCTCAGGTGAAGGAGGAAGCGTGATGCCGAGTTCTTGTAATCGTTGTTCGATTTGTAACATAGTCGAATGACCTCCGATAAAATGGGTTGAATGTTATGAATGGACCGAACTCCAGTCCAGTATGCCGACTTTTCCTGTTAAGAACATCGTTCTCTAATAACGCCCGAAGAGACGCTAAAAGGGGAGGAATCTCCGATTTGGGGTTGATTAAAGAACAAAGGACCATAAGTAACGAAAATGGTTCTCTAATTAAAGACCATTGTTCTTTGGAGGCCCGTTTGGAACATACCTCCAATAAATTTGCGTCCAACAGGTGCTTTAATAGCGACCCATATTCTCTAAACTGCTGACTAAACTTATTTGTGCAAGATATCGGACTCTTTTTGGCGAAAAAACCCACTTTGAGCAGCAATGATCTGCACGAAATGCAGGTAAATCGCACATAAGTGGCTATACTCGCCGAGTTATCCTGCACAAAATGCAGGTAAATCGCACATAAGCGGCTAAATTCGCCGGTTATCCTGCACGAAATGCATCTCGTATCGCTGAGCAATGCGGCAGCGGCTAATCAGAACAGCCAGCTCATCCGGCTTACTCCAACATGCCGCGAGCCAGCACCGGCACTCGCTCCAGCGTTTCGCCACGCTGGAGAATGACCTCATTATGCAGGTTGACGGTGCTGCAAATGTGGTTCGGAATGATGCGCAGCCGGTCGCCGACTTCCAGGCCTGCGGAGCGCTGCGCCTCCGGGCCGAGCTGGAGCATGCCGTGCTCCTCGCTCATGCGCACGAGCAGCGCGTCGTCCAGCCCGACGATGTGGCCGAAGCCCGCCAGCTGCAGCGGCGCGGTACCCGGCTGCACGTCGGTGGCGAACGTCTTGCTGCCGCCGTCGACGATCGCCAGGTCCGCCGACGGGCGGCTGACGACCGTGACGAGCACGCTGCCGGCGCAGTCGGCCAAGCTGCAGACGCCGTATCGCGCCTGCATCCGGTCTTGAAAGACGTACGTGCCGGGGCGCACCTCCGTCACGCCATCTACGGCAGCGGCATACGCTGCCGTCGGGGTAGAGCCGACGCTGACATCGGTGATGGCGATGCCTTGCGCTCTTATGCGCTCGGCGAGCTGCACCATCAACTCGCCTTCTTCTTTGCCGGCCGCGGCCAAGTCGAGCGTAGGCTTGCCTGCGAGAATAGCGCCGCGGAACGTGTAGATGCCGGTTAACCGCAGGTGCGGCATCCCGGCAATTGCACAGGCAAGCAGCTCGGCCTGCTCGTAGAGCACGCCGGTGCGGCGAAAGCCGGTGTCGATCTCGAGCCGGACTTGGAGCGAATGCCCGAGCCGACTGGCCGTTTGCTCCAAACGCTGCGCACCGGCCAAGCTGTCGACGCCGACGATCAGCTCAATTCGCTCGCTGAGGCGGATTGCTCTCTCGATCTTGCTTTCCGTGACGAGCGGGTAAGCGATGAAGATGCTGCTCACACCGTGTGCAGCCATCACTTCCGCCTCGGATACCTTGGCCACCGTGATGCCTACGGCGCCTGCTGCGATCTGCTGGAGCGCGATGCTAGGCATTTTGTGCGTTTTCGCGTGAGGTCTTAGCTTCACGCCATGCTGCCGCGCAACGTCAGCCATCTTCTCGATATTCCGTTCCATGCGCTCTGCATCAATCATTAAGCAGGGTGTCTCCAAAGCTGCTAACGATTGATTTCCGGACTCCATCTCTTTTTCCGACTTCCATTTGGCCTGCTGCTCCACTACAATTCACCCTCCTTTAAGCTGCTCTTGCCTTCTTCCAAGTAACTATAGAGCGTATATTTGGAAATATTCAAATAGCTGCAAATTTTTTCGCCGCCTTTTTTAATCAGGAATGCGCCTTTGCTGTCGAGGAGATGGAGCATCCGCATCTTATCCTCTTTTGTCATGGCTGCGACGGGCTTGCCGACCTGCTCCTGCGCTTCTTCGATCAGAGCGTCGAGCAGTTCGCCGACACTGGTGACGAACGACTCTTTCACTTCCGGCTGCTCGCTCGGGTTAATAAACGTTTGCAGCGTTCTGCCTGCCATCATGAGCTCTGTAATATCGTAATTGATGCAGAGCGAGCCGATGATGCGGCCTTCTTTATTTTTCATATACATTGAGCTGGAACGCAGAATGCGTCCGTCTTTCGTTTGCGTCGTATAATTGAACTTGTTGCCGTTTACTTCATTCCCCCGGAGCAGCTCCAAGCCGAGATTGGTACCGGGATCGCCAACTTTGCGCCCTGTAATATGTCCATTGGCAATGGCGACAATCGTGCTTTCGTAGGAGCCGGTCAAATCATGCAGCACAACTTCGCAATTGTCACCGAATTGGGCCGCTAACCCGGTAACAAGATCCTTCAAAAACTCAAATTCGTCCCGAATCGATTCCATGCATGGTTTCTCCTTTACAGGGATATTCTGAGCAAAATGGTAACACAACTTGCTTGGTTTTCAAACAAAAAGTTTGGCTGACTAACAAAAAGTATGATATTTGTTCTCGCGGCTCATGTTAATATATTTGAAAAGACAACGAAGAATCGAGGGGTCACCGATGATACGCTGGTTTGCCAAATCCTTGAAACGCAAGCTTTCATTGCTCATTATATTCGCAGTCGTATTACCGCTTTTATCCACAGGTATTGTGTCCTATCGTATTGCGACATCCATAACGGAGGAGAAAGCGAAGCAGGCCGGAATGAACACGCTCAAGCAAATAACGGACAAGCTTGACTTTGTCACCCAGGATGTGGAAAATACATCCATTTTTCTGATCGGGCAAAAGGATATTCAAGCCTACCTCGCTAACCAGGAGGGTGACGTTAACAGCTATTCGCAAATCGTTGGCACGCTATGGAATCTTTCGTATTCCAAAAAATATATGTCTAATATTACGATCACACCGAAAAACGGCAATCCTGTGTTGTCGACGACGACGATTACGAGCTCAGGATTATATGCGCTACTACAGCAAAATGAATCCGTGTACAAATCATCGATTAAATGGTGGTCCCCGTTATATGTGAACCAAACCACGGACGGTCCGAAGAAAGTCCTCTCCCTTGTTAGGCCGACCCGGGATATCAGCAACTACAAAACGACCGGCATGCTCGCTATCAGCATGGATCAATCCGAGCTAGAGCGGTATTTGACGGAAGCCGGTTGGGAGCAAAGCGGGTTCGTGCTGCTGCTCGATCAGAATAATAACATTATTTCGGGAGGCGACCCTGCATGGTTAGGACATGCCATGGCCGAAATCTATCCGCAGATCGGACAGCTTCCGGGCACGAACGGCATTTTAAGCATTGAAAAAGGGGACCAGCGCCAGACCGTATTGTACAATGCGATTCCGCGGATGGACTGGAAGCTGGTCGGGTTTATTCCGACGCATATTTATCGGGCGCAAAATGAGTACGTGGTCACGGTCACGGCTATCGCAATCGGAATCGCCCTCCTGCTTGCCATCATAATGGTGTTGTATTTTTTGCAGTGGGTAACGAAGCCTTTGATCAAATTGACCAAATATCTCAAGGATCTGAACCCGGACGATACGATCCCAACATACGAGGTAAAAAGCACCGACGAAGTCGGGCTGCTCGTCCACAGCTATAACAAGCTCAGCGAAAGGATCGGCCGCTTGAAAGAGCAGGTGCAGCTGAATGAAGCGATGAAAAAAGAGGCGGATATTATGGCGCTGCAAGCGCAGATCAACCCGCACTTCCTGTACAACACGCTATCGTCCATTCATTGGATCGCCCTCATGAACAAGGACCGGCAAATTGCCGAAATGGTCGGGGCATTGAGCGATTTCCTGCGTTTCAGTTTGAATAAGGGCGAAGAATTTTGTATGGTACAGCAAGAAGTTTCTCATGCCCAGAATTACGCATATATCCAGTCCATACGGTTCCCGGAGCAGTTTGAGATTGAGTTTTTTATTGATCCGGCGATGCAGCAAATTCCGATGCTAAAACTGCTGCTCCAGCCCCTGATCGAGAACAGCCTTATTCACGGGATTCAAAAGAAAAAGGCTAAAGGCAACATTTACGTGCATGGGGAGCTGCAGGAGGATCGGATGAAATTCACCGTCGAAGATACGGGCATCGGAATCGACGAAGCCAAGCTTCGCGATATTGGGCAGCAGCTTGCTTCGGCCAATCGTCAATTGGGCATGTTGAACGGGACTAAGGAGGAACCGCAGAAAGCCGGTACCAGTTATGGACTTATTAACGTGCACCGAAGGCTGTTGCTTCATTATGGGGTCCAATCCGGGCTCCATATCGATAGTACGAGCGGGGTCGGAACGCGCATTTCATTTATCATTCCTCTGTCGAAGGGAGAGTCGGCGATATGAAAATAATGATCGTGGATGACGAAGTGATCATCCGTACAGGTCTGTGCACCGTGATTGACTGGAAGGAACTCGGCCTTGAGCTGCTGCCACCGGCATCTTCGGCTGAAGAGGCATTGGAGCGCATTCCCGCCGAGAAGCCGCATATAATTCTCACCGATATCCGCATGTCCGGTATGGACGGCATCGAGCTCGCCCACAAGGTCAAAGAGCTGCTGCCGGATACGGAGATCGTGATCCTAACGGGTTACGACGATTTCGGCTATGCGCAGCAGGCGCTGCGTGAAGGCGTTACGGACTATTTGCTGAAGACAAGCCGTCCCGAGGAAATTATTAAAGCTGCCATGAAAGCGAAGCAGAACATCATGGATAAATGGGAGCTGATCAAGCAGGATCATCTCCAGCAAGCCGCTCTGCGCCAGCAATTGCTGGATCGGGCGCTGCAACGGGGATTGCAGGATGATCCGGCTGCGAAAGATCAGCTTCGCGATTGGTTTCGCCGACATAACGTCGAAATTCACCCGGAAACGGGTGCTGCGTTAAGCATGCAGGTGATGCTTCTCTCGGTATCTGGGTGGGGAGAGGCGCAATTTACCGGACTTCTGCAAGGAGCGGCGGAAAACATACTTTCCGAGCTGCTCCCTTGCGTAACGCTCATGCATAAAGATCATTTGCTGCTCGTCGTCCGTTATGAAGCGGGCTTGACCGATTACGCCGGGCTGAAGCTTGCTCTCAAACGTGTTACGGATACGCTCAAATGTTCCGCGTTTGCCGCGATCGGCAGCATTGCGCAAGATTACGATGATCTTCGCGAATCTTACCGCGTGGCCAAAGAGATTTTCGCTTACCAAGGCTTGCTCGGTACGCAGGGCTTGTTTACGCAGGAGGATATTCGGGAGCGCAGTGGAGGGCGAACGGTGTGCGCGGAGAAGGAAGAAGCGGAACTTACAGCTATCCTGATGAGCGATAATGCGACGGAACTGCGTCACTGGGTCAATCAAAAGGTGCGTGAGCAGATGGAAGATGCAGCTGCAACGCCAATTACCGTACAGGGCTATTTGCAATCGTTGGTCATTGCAGGCCATCGCTGGCTCGAGCGCGCACGCTCCTCGCAAGAGGAGACCGTGCCTTTGGAGGCCATGCCCGCCTTTATCCAAGAGGGACGGCCCGAAGATGAGGTGTTTAAGGCTTTGTCTGCGGTCATGTCCAGCTTTCATCAAAGCTTGGGCCAGCAGCGCTATGCCTATATTCATAAGGCCATTGCCTACATTCGGGACAATTTGGATCGGTCCATTTCGCTTCAGCAGGTAGCGGGTTTCGTACACGTGAATCCTAATCACTTCAGCGAAGTATTTAAACGGGAAACGGGGTATACCTATATTGAGTTTGTCACGCAGGAACGGATGAAACGCGCGATTGACATCCTTCAAAGCTCGCAGACCAAAGTCGGCGACATCGCCAGACGCGTTGGTTATGAAGACATTAAATACTTCACGCAGCAGTTCAAAAAGTATACCGGAAGAACGCCTTCCGAGTTCCGTCAGGGGAACAAAGACTGAAAAATGACCCCCTCCGCGCCGAAGTCTCTCCCGTACCGCCTCCTATCCATGTCCCCTATACTTAACTTGTAACTAGAGGAGCTTATGCTAATGAGGCGGGTTTTCTTCGAAAACTTTTAGAGGAGGGTTTAAAAATATGAAAAAGTCTTTTATTGTCACGATAGCTGCAGCGTTGTCATTCTCGCTTCTTGCTGGCTGTGGAGCAAGCGGTACGAACGAACAAGCAGGCGGCAGCGCGGCACCGAAATCTACGGATGCAGCTAAACCTGGTGAAAAAGTGAAGCTTTCCATTTGGCACAATTACACGGGCGAAGACCTTCGCGCGAAAACGATGCGTGCTTACATTGATCAATATAAGAAAGACCATCCGAACGTGGAGCTTGACGTGCAAGGCATTCCGCCCGATGGCTACCGTCCTCGTCTGAAAACGGTCGCTGCGGCAAATGAAATGCCGGATCTGTTCGTGATGTGGCCGGGTGTGATGACGAAAGAATTCGTTGGCGGCGACTTGATTCAACCGATCAACGAGCTGTTGGACGGCAAACCGGATTGGAAGAACAACTTCTTGACTGGATCTTTCGACGATTTTACGATTGACGGCAAAACGTACAGTGCTCCAATGGCGCTTTCACCGACATCGATTCTTTACTACAACAAAGAAATATTTAACAAATACAACGTACAACCACCAAAAACTTGGGATGACCTGATGAAACTGGTGGATACGTTCAAGAAAAACAACGTAACGCCGATTGCCCTTGGTAACAAGGCTGCATGGGTAGCACAATCCAGCATTCTCAGCTCCTTGGCTGACCGTGTGACAGGGACGGATTGGTTCTTGAAAGCCGTTGATCAAAACGGTGCGAAATTCACGGATCCTGAATTCGTTCAATCGCTGACCTACCTGCAGCAGCTTGGCAAAGCAGGCGCATTCCAGGAAGGCTTCAACAGCATCGACAACACGCAAATGGAGCAAATGTTTGCTCAAGGCAAAGCGGCAATGATGATCGACGGCGGCTGGGCATTAACGAACTTGGCTGCGAATGCATCCAAAGAAGCACTGGCTAACATGGCTGTAACGGTTCTGCCTTCTGTGCCTAACGGTAAAGGCGATCCGAACACCCTCTCCGGCGTCGTCGGAACAGGTCTGGGTATGAGCAAAAAAGTAACAGGCGCACAGAAGCAAGCGGCATACGATTTGATCTACGCTATGGCCGGACCTGCGGCGCAAAAAGCGATTCTCGACGGCAACAACCTGGTGAGCTACAAAGCGGAGCTGGATACAACAAAAGTAACTCCGATCTTTGCAGAAGTGTACAAAATGATGGGCACCGTCAAGAGAACGCCGGTATACGACGGCAAACTCAGTTCCGCAGCAGCAGACGTTGTCAACAACGGTCTTCAAGAACTTCTCATGGGCGGCAAACCGGAAGACATCGCCAAAAAAATCCAAGACGCGCAAGCCAAAGCCGTCGGCAAATAATGTTAAAGCCTAAGGACTCCAGCCACAATCCCGGCTGGAGCCTTTTTTCAAAAGCGAGTAAGCTTTAAAACATTTTGCTCGGGGTTTATGTAGCACAAATTTAGAGTGGAGGGCTCAGATGTTTGACGGAGGAACGTTAGTGTTCGCCTTTGAAATCTTGATTTCAACAGCGACCGGAGTTAAATGTCTGAAGACCGGAACGGCTCCCAACTGTAGCCGGACTTCGAGCAACCAAGTAACAAAGCTATAGGAGGGAAGTTATGACTAAAGCCACACGCATCCGAGGCTTCATCACGATAGGGCTGATTCCAGCACTTGTGCTTTATCTCTTGTTTGTCATCGTGCCGATCTTCTGGTCGGCGTACTACGGTTTTTTCGATTGGAAAGGGATCGGAGCCGCTAAATTCATCGGCTTCGATAACTACGTCGAAGTATTGAAAGATCCGATCTTCTGGAAAGCTTTTAAAAATAACATGCTTGTCGTCGCCGCCTCCGTTTTCGGTCAGGTGCCGATCGCCATGATTCTGGCGCTGCTCCTGATGCGCAGCACGCTTTTTCAACGGATGGTTCGCGCTTCGGTCTTTATGCCGATGGTGCTGTCCTCCGTCGTAGTCGGGATTATTTGGGGATACATTTATCACCCGCAAATTGGGATTTTAAACTTTTTGCTCGATGGTATTGGACTTGAAAGCTGGAAAAAGGCTTGGCTCTCCGATCCGAAAGTTTCGATGTACGCCCTTATGGTGCCGATCATCTGGAATTATATTGGTCCTTACATGATTATGTTTATTGCCGCTTTGCAAAATATTTCGCCTGAAATCGAGGATGCCGCGCAGCTAGACGGCGTAGGGCCGATACGTAAGCTTTTTGCCGTAACCCTGCCGATGATTTGGGACACGGTGAAGGTCGCGATTGTGCTCTGTATATCGGGCAGCTTGAAAGCCTTCGACCTGATCTATGTCATGACTGGCGGCGGTCCGGCGCACTCGACCGAGCTTTTGGCCTCTTATATGTACAACAGCACATTCAATGTGTACCGCTTCGGCTTCGGCAGCGCGATTTCTACTGCTATTATCATTCTGAGTCTCATTCTGATTGCCGGCAGCCAATATCTGATGAAGCGCGATTATCGTTAATTGTAAAGCTTGCTAAGCAAGTTTTCTCAAGAAAACTCTGAAGGGGTGACATCATGAATAAAGCTGTCTCGATGCAAACGGGATTATCTGCGGGAAGCAAGCCGCGGGGACGGTGGTCGCAGGGTGTAAAGAATGCTTTTCTTACCCTCTACGCCTTAGTCACGCTGTACCCGCTCATATGGTTATTTATTAGCGCTTTTAAGTCGAATGAGGAATTTTATTCACGGCCCTTCTTGCTGCCGACAGTATGGAAATGGGATAACCTCGTAAGAGCCTGGAAAGTGTCCGGCATGGGTTTATCACTTTGGAACTCGACCGTTGTCACGGTGATCTCCCTTGTACTCACGCTCGTTATTGGCGCGTTGGCCGCGTTCATCTTGTCGCGTTTTGAATTTAAGCTAAAGCCGTTATTCATGGGCTTATTTCTGTTAGGTATGCTGATTCCGATTCACAGCACCTTAGTGCCGCTTTTTATTTTGATGAAAAAAATCGGCATCTTGAACACGTACGCGGCGCTCATTATGCCATATACAGCTTTTGAGCTGCCGCTCGCGATATTTGTCCTCGCCGCTTATTTAGTCACGATCCCTAAGGAAATCGAGGAAGCGGCGCTCATCGACGGTACGGGCTATTGGGGCATTTTCTTCCGGATGATGATGCCGCTCAGCATGCCGGCGCTTTCGACGGTTGCGATTTTAGGTTTCCTGCGCTTTTGGAATGATTTTGCTTTCGCGCTCGTCTTCATCAGCAAGCCTGCGCTCAAGACCGTACCGCTCAGCTTGTCCGCATTTGCCACGGGTTACATGACGGACTACGAGTTGACGATGGCTGCATTGGCCATAGCGGTGCTGCCGACCATTATCGTGTTCCTGCTGTTCCAGGAGCAAATCATGAAAGGAATGACAGCAGGCGCGGTAAAGGGCTAGCATCAGGTGCTTTACTATACTCAATGTGGATAAAGTCAGATGGCCCTTGTGCCATTTGACTTTATTCTTATATACGAAACCAATTCTGCCTTGCCGGTCTCTCCACTCGAAACAGCCTAAACAGTCGCAAAAGCCCTACATCTCTACAGTTTTCCCCGCTTCAGCGATTAAAGAACCAAGGTCGCAAATAGAGAACATTTTGACTCTTTTGAAAAGGGAAATACCACCAATCACGCCTTTAAAGAATAAAATTCCATAACTAGCGAAGATTGTTCTCTATTTATGGAAATTTGTTCGTTCGAGCGTTATTTTGACCATTTCACCAATACCATAGCGTCAAACTTGTACGCTAATAACGACCTTTGTTCTTTAAGGCTGCTTCAAGAAGTTTGTGTAGCTTGCTGCTTTTGATCCTCGTTGACGAAGCTCAAGAGAAGGCGCGGGAGGCGGCTTTAATCTGTTACACCGCATCGTTCTTTGCACTTCTTCATCAACGCCTAATGGGTTTAGTCCATTCTAAAGCCGCGAATGATGCGGCTATCCCACAAGTCTGACCTTTCTGGATGAGAATGTACTTTCTCAAATTATATAAATCCTGCAAAACGTACAGGATATGAGGTGCAAGCGTTACCCATCAAATACCACTTTAAACATTATAACGTTATATTTACTTCGAGAACTTTCCGTGCTATCATAACATTATAACGTTATAATAATTCATCCACTTTCAGAACTACATGTAAGCGTATTAAATAGAGTTGCGGAAAAAGGTGAAATGAATGAAAGAACGGATTGTATTACGGAATGCAAAAGAAATAAATGAAAAAAGCATCGATATCATCATCGTTGATGGCCGTATCGCTGAGATCACGGAAGCGGGACACGGACAAGGTAACCAAGTGCTGGATTGCTCGGGTTTTTATGTATCGAGCGGCTGGATTGATATGCATGTGCATGCTTTTCCGGATTTTGATCCTTACGGGGATGAAATCGATGAAATCGGCGTCAAGCAAGGCGTAACCACCATCATTGACGCTGGGAGTTGCGGGGCGGACCGGATTGCAGATTTGGTAGCGAGCCGCGAACGCGCTCAGACGAATTTGTTTGCATTTTTGAACATATCCAGAATTGGTTTGCAAAGAGTCGATGAATTATCTAATTTGGACTGGATCGATAAAGACAAGGTCGTGCAAGCCGTCGAACAATATAAAGAAGTCATCGTCGGATTAAAAGCGCGAATCAGCAGCAGCGTCGTACGTGATAGCGGAATCGAACCTTTGCGCATCGCGCGTTCTTTATCTAAAGAAACGTCGCTGCCGTTAATGGTCCATATCGGTTCCGGACCTCCATGTATCGAGGAGATCGTCCCTCTTTTAGAACAAAGAGACGTTATTACCCACTACCTGAACGGAAAAGCCAACAACCTTTTTGATAACGAAGGTAAGCCGCTTCAAGTGCTGACAGATGCCATAGCCAGAGGTGTTCACTTGGATGTCGGTCACGGTACGGCGAGCTTTTCATTTAAAGTGGCTGAAGCTGCCAAAAGCAACGGCATCGGTTTAGATACGATCAGCACCGACATCTATCGCGGGAACCGGGTAAATGGCCCCGTGTACAGCATGGCTCATATTCTTTCGAAATTTCTTTATCTAGGTTATTCGCTGGAAGAAGTGATCGCCGCGGTCACCACGCATGCAGCGGGTTGGCTGAAGAGGCCGGAGCTTGGTCGTATCCAGGCCGGAGACGAGGCAAATCTTACGTTGTTTACCGTTGAAAATGAATCCGTGATACTCGTTGATTCCGAAGGAGACAAGCGAGTAGGTCACCAAAGAATAGAAGCTAAAGGAGTGTTTGTGAATGGCAAGTTCATTGAATGCTAAATATGGATTGAAACGCGTGATAAACGCGAGCGGTCGAATGAGCATTCTAGGCGTTTCGGCTCCGACGGATACCGTTATGGAGGCCATGAAGCATGGCGGCCAAAACTATGTGGAAATAGCCGATCTGGTTGACAAGGCAGGCGATTATATCGCTCGCATTCTCGGCTCCGAAGCAGCCGTAGTCGTGAATTCTGCTTCCAGCGGCATCGCCCTCTCCGTTGCGGGTATCGTGACCCAAGGCAATCGCCGCAAGAGTGAACGGCTCCATCAAGATCTCATTGCCAAGAACGAGATCATCATTTTAAAAGGGCACAACGTTCAATACGGCGCTCCGGTTGAAACAATGGTCTATTTGGGCGGCGGCAAACTTGTTGAAGTGGGCTACGCCAACGAAGGCAAAGCCGAACATATCGAAGATGCGATCACGGACTATACGGCGGCCATTCTTTACGTGAAATCCCACCATGCCGTCCAGAAGAACATGATTTCCGTTGAAGAAGCGTGGGAGATCGCGCAGCGCAACCGGGTGCCGCTTATCGTGGATGCGGCCGCGGAAGAAGATATTCAGAAGTATGTCAAATATTCGGATCTTGCGATTTATAGCGGTTCGAAAGCGATTGAAGGCCCTACCTCGGGGATTATCGGCGGGAAGCGCACATATATCGAATGGGTCAAAGTTCAGCTGCATGGCATTGGACGAAGCATGAAAGTGGGGAAGGAAACGACTTTCGGCCTGCTCCAAGCACTCGATGAATACGGTGTTAAAGCAGATAAAAGCGAGCAGGAGAAACAAGCTCTGCAAACGTTAATGCCGTTAAATGATCTCCCGGGCATTAACGTTACCATCGTTCAGGATGAGGCCGGCAGAGCGATTTTTCGCGCACGTATCTTAATCGATCCGGGCCAGACAGGAACGACAGCCAAAGAAATCGTTGCGGGATTGCGCGATGGAGATATCGCTATCTACACGCGCGATTACGGCGTACGACAAGGTTACTTCGATATTGATCCGCGTCCGCTTCAAGGCGACGATATGGAAGTCATTGCAACTCAAATACGGAAACTGGCAGGAGGCAATTAACATGTCCAACATTGCAAAACGTTTTTATAAAGGCCGTGCGGCGTTGAATGTACTGGCGAGCAGCGTAGAAAATGCTAAAGCGGTTTTCGAAGCTGCAGAAGGCTATGTATTGGTCGGCGTTCTTTCCAAGGATTATCCGACAGTAGAAACGGCAGTAGCTGCAATGAAAGAATATGGCAAAGCTATCGACGAAGCCGTATCGATCGGACTGGGTGCCGGCGACAATCGTCAGGCAGCCGTAGTAGCGGCTATTGCTAAGCATTATCCTGGCAGTCACATCAATCAAGTGTTTCCTGCCGTAGGGGCAACTCGTGCTAACCTGGGTGATCAAGATAGCTGGATCAACAGCTTGGTGTCTCCGACAGGCCGTGTAGGCTATGTCAACATCTCCACCGGCCCGGTCAGCGCTGCGCACGAAGAGCATGCGATTGTTCCGGTTAAAACGGCGATCGCGCTGGTACGCGACATGGGCGGCAATGCATTGAAATATTTCCCGATGAACGGCTTGAGCCGTGAAGACGAACTGCGTGCAGTCGCTCAGGCATGCGGAGAAGAAGGATTTGCGTTAGAGCCGACGGGCGGCATCGATAAAGAAAATTTCGAGACGATTTTGCGCATAGCGTTGGAAGCTAAAGTTCCGCAAGTGATTCCTCACGTGTACTCATCAATTATCGATAAGGCTACAGGTAAAACGAATGTTGAAGATGTCCGCGAGTTGCTCGAGGTCATGAAAAGACTGGTTGATCAACATGGCTAAGAAAATTGCGGCTTTTGGAGAAGTCATGATGCGTTTGCAAGTACCGGGGTATGAACTCCTGTCCCAAGCAAGCACATTAAACTACACGTTCTCCGGAACAGGCGTGAACGTAAGCTCGGCTTTGGCGCGCCTCGGGCATACAGGCTACCTGATATCCAGATTGCCGGCCAATGCCGTGGGGGATGCGGCGGAATCCTATCTTCGCAAGTTAGGCATCTCCCAGTCTTTCCTCAGTCGTGGCGGCAACTACTTGGGCATGTATTTCCTGGAAAATGGATTTGGTGCGCGGCCCAGCCGCGTTACGTATTCCAATCGCCAGGAGAGCAGCTTCAATACAGCGCCTGAAGGCACTTATAATTATGTCGAGATCGCTAAAAATATCGATATTGTCCATTTTTGCGGAATTACACTGGCGATGAACGATAACGTTCGGCAGCACATGAAAGCTTTGGCCAAAGCGGTCAAAGATCATGGCGGCATCGTCGTATTCGATTGCAACTATCGGCCGGGCCACTGGGGAGAAGGTGGTTATGCCAAAGCAAAGCCGCACTACGAAGAGATGCTGCATCTGGCGGATATGGTCATGATGAACGAAAAAGACGCGATGTTGATCCTAGGCATGCCGACTGACAAGGTAGAACGTCAAGATCAGCTGATGGACCTGATTCCAACCGTTGCCCGGAATTATCAAATTTCGGTCATCGCGGGGACGCATCGTTCGATTAACGGCGACAATACGCATTCCTTGCGAGGTTTTATCTATAAAAATCAAACATTCACCTTCTCCAAGCTTCTCACGTTTTCCGTCTATGATAGAATAGGTGCAGGAGATGCCTACACAAGCGGTATCGTCCATGGGGAGATTCAAGCATTCTCACCGCAACAAACAGTCGATTTTGCCGCAGCGGCAGGTATGCTCGCGCATACGATTGTGGGCGATACGCCGATGTCATCGGTGGGCGATATTCTTCGCGCGATGACGGAAAGAGTAGGCGATGTAGAAAGGTAGTGGATGTATCTGTGAACTTGTCACGTAATAAAAGACCATTATATTTGCAAATCATGAATATTTTGAAGGAACGCATCCTTCACGGTGTGTATCCTCTTGGGACCAATATACCTTCGGAACCGCAGCTGGAGCAGGAATTTAACGTAAGCAAAATTACAGTCCGCAACGCCATAAAAGAGCTTGCACAGGAAGGTTACCTGGAGAAGAGCAGCGGCAAAGGGACGAAAGTCATTCGCAATACGTCGGCTTCCAAGCTTTCCAAGTGGAAACGGTTCACGGAAGTGCTGGTCGAAGAAGGTCACCAAATTCGCAAGCAATTGCTGAAGACAGAGGTTGTAATCAATGAAGAGGGGTCCGAGCCATATCGCTGGTTGGGGGAGCGCTGCTTCCGTATTGAACGGCTATACCACCTGGATGATGTGCCTTACATTCATTACACGCATTATTTAACGATGCGGATGGCGGATATTGAGCTATCGGATTTAAATGAACAGTCTCTGTACGTGTTGCTTGAAGAGCAAGATATTTCTTTGGAAAAGTATCGGGATGAATTTGCTGTTGCAACCGCCCCCTCTCACGTTGAGAAGTTGCTGCAAGTCAAGGAAGGGGCGCCTTTGCTTAAAAGATCACGCTTTTCCTACGACGAGAGCGGCGATCTGATAGAGTACAGTCAAGGCTATTACAACACGGAATTGCAAAATTATGTGGTTAATTACGACATATAGGAACACTTAACTGTGTGCAATTCCTTTTCTCGCTACTAGAATGATAACGCTTACTACACCCATGGAGAAGAGGGATTAGAGATGAATTTGTATCTGTTAATGGTTACACTGTTAGCGATTGTGATTGTTATTTTAGGTGTTGCTTGGTGGAAATGGCATGCCTTTATAAGCTTAACGGTGGCGAGTTTGTTTCTCGCGCTCATGGCTGGATTATCGATGGACAAAATTGTCAGCGCTTATGAAACCGGCGTTGGAGCCGTTTTAGGACACTTGGTCGGCATTCTGGCGTTAGGTACGATTTTAGGCAAAATGATGTCGGACTCAGGCGCAGGCACACAGGTAGCCAATTTCTTCATCCGTGTTTTTGGTGAAAAGAGATTGCCATGGGCGATGCTGCTCTCAGGATTTATTATTGGGATTCCCGTATTTTTCGACG
This sequence comes from Paenibacillus sp. GCM10027628, assembly GCF_042676385.1. Lineage (NCBI taxonomy): Bacteria > Bacillati > Bacillota > Bacilli > Caryophanales > Paenibacillaceae > Paenibacillus > Paenibacillus sp. GCM10027628. The sequence goes on along the minus strand of NZ_JBHTHA010000026.1, from coordinate 32,514 downwards.
TAGGGATTGTTATGCTGCTGCCTTTGGTCATTTCGATTCACAAATCGACGAAGCAAAATATTCTCTTGATCGGGCTGCCCGTCATCGCCGGCTTGTCTATTGTGCATGGACTGGTGCCGCCGCATCCTGGCGCTATGACCGCGATTGGCATCTATAAAGCCGATATCGGTAAAGTGTTGATCTACTCTCTGATTATCGCCATTCCTGCAGCTATTATTGCGGGTCCGTTATTTGCAAAATGGGTGAACAAGCGCGTGGTGCCTATTGGAGAGCCGACGCTGCTCGGCGAGACTCCGGCGCCGCAAAAAGTACCTGGCACAGGTATCTCATTTTTCATTATTTTACTGCCTGTTATTCTCATGGTCTTGTCGGTTGTTGCTCCGTACTTGCCGATCCCGGGCGGGTTGTTGAAATTCCTAGTCTTTATCGGGAACTCGGTCATTGCACTTCTTATCTCTTGTTTTGCAGCGTACTACTTCCTGGGCTTTCGCCAAGGGATGAATAAAAATTATATCAACAAGCTTTCGCATGAATGTTTGCTGCCGGTTGGTTCCATCATTCTGATCATCGGCGCAGGCGGCGGGTTCAAACAGATTCTGGTCGCAAGCGGTGTTGGCACATCCATTGGGCAAATGGCCGAACATATGTCGTTGTCGCCGATCGTATTAGCGTTCATGGTAGCCGGTTTGATCCGAATTGCAACTGGTTCGGCGACGGTCGCCTTGACAACAGCTGCGGGTATCGTATCGCCAATTATCGAGCACATGTCCGGTGTGAATCTGGAACTTCTTGTCATCGCGACTGGCGCGGGCTCGCTGATGTTCTCCCATGTTAACGATGCCGGTTTCTGGATGGTCAAGGAGTATCTGGGACTAACCGTTAAAGAAACTTTCAAAACCTGGACGGTACTAGAAACACTGCTTTCCTTTATTGCCTTTGGAACCGTTTTGTTGGTCAATATGTTCGTATAAAAGACAAGCTCCTTCTACAAGAATCGCGGGCGTTCACGTTTCCGCATCCTGTAGAGGGAGTTTTTTCTAGGTTCAGAAAATGAAACTTATCGATCCGTGCTTTCGTATTACTAGATATATGAGTTAAATCGACTTACAGATAAGGTGGAGAACAAAATGAAAACAAAATTATTAGCCATTATGACGGCTGTCTTATTGCTGGCTAACACAGTTAACCTCTCCGTCGCGGATGCGAAGGGAAGCTCGCCAAGCACATCGTCCCGATCCGGGTCTTTCTCAACGGGCTCCAAGTCCAATTCGAATTTTAGCGGCGGGTCGAGCAGTAAAACATCGCCTAGCACATCAAATAGCGGTACTTCAAACGGCTTCAGCGGCGGATCGTCCAGCAAATCGACAGTGCCGAGTATGTCGAATTCGGGGGGCAGCACAAGCAGTGGCGCAACGAATAGCACAGGTTTTCAACGTCCTTCTTCGAATGTAACGAATGGAAGTACGGTTAATCCGAATACAGGTCGCACGTACTACGGGAATAGTACCTATGCGAACAACATTCCGTCAGGAACGCGTACCAGCAGCTTTTGGCCAATGGCCGGTGCGTTCGCCGCTGGAACGTTCCTAGGTTCCATGCTTCACCCGTGGGGAGGTTACTATGGTAACTCGTCTATGGGATATGTGCACCAGCCATTCTCCTTTTTCTCCATGTTGCTGGATATTATTTTGTTCATCGTCGTCATCTCTATCGTGATTGCCATTGTCAGGTCGTTCAGAAGAAGGAGCTACTAATCCATGCAATTATTCCTTGATCAACAAGACGTCGTAGATTCGGTTCATGTTTATATCGCAGCTCAAGATAATAACGGGCGCGTAGAGGGGAGTGCCCCTCACAACGTTCACGAAGTTGAGATTTCGTTCGATGAACGTTATGGGTTCTCAGCCAGCGGTCTGCTTTACGGCAGACGGTATCGCCTCAATCAGCAGGAAGTCATTGATGCCGTATCCGTCTATTTGTCCTCGTATTATTCGTTCCGGGCCGATCGGCTGCTCGTGAAGATGAACTGGGACGATACTTCGCATAGCTTCAGCGCGGACGTCATTGTCGAACGCTAAAATAAAAATCGCCATCCAGAAGACTCCGTGTGGAGCCGCTTGGGTGGCGATTTTTTGTTTACTGAGCAACTCAGGAGGGTACGCGCATGCAGGTTAAGCATGTTTTTCCGCGTTAAAGTACCGCTGGTGCGTCGAGAATCCGACTTAGCGCGGTTATTCCGCGTTAAAGTCTGGGAAGTTACCCGCTGCTGGGATTATCGAGCAGGTTAAGTATGATTTTCCGCGTTAAAGTACCGCTGATGCGTCGAGAATCCGACTTAGCGCGGTTTTTCCGCGTTAAAGTCTGGGAAGTTGCCCCGTTGCTGGGATAGTCGAGGAGGTTATGCATAAGGGCTGAGCCGCACCCGCGGTAGAGTCTTGCCTGCACTCCGCGCTAGGATTTGCCCTTACGCGTCAATTCCGCAAGGCCGGCCCACTGCTCCTCGGTAACCTCGAGCAGGTCGTTGAACTGCCCGGCGCCCTGCAGCCATTCGCCGCCGTCGATCGTGACGACCTCGCCGTTGATGTATCCGGCGTAGTCCGAGATCAGATAAGCGGCGAGGTTCGCCAGCTCATCCTTTTCACCGACGCGCCGCAGCGGCACGCGGTTCACGAGCTTCTCCGACAGCTCGGGCGTCGGAGCCAGCCGGCTCCACGCGCCGTCGGTCGGGAACAGCCCCGGCGCGATGGCGACTTGGCGGATGCCGTAGTGCGCCCACTCGACGGCGAGCGACCGGGTCATCGCGAGCACGCCGGCTTTTGCAGCGGCAGAAGGCACGACGAAGCCCGAGCCCGTGGACGCGTAGGAAGTCACGATGTTGAGCATCGTACCACCCGTGCCTTGTTGGATCCACCGTTTGCCGACCTCCAGCGTCGTGTAAAAGGTTCCGTGCAGCACAATGTTCAGCACCGCATCCACCGCACGAGGAGAGAGATGCTCTGTCGGGCTAGCGAAGTTGCCGGCTGCATTATTGATCAACACATCGATGCGGCCATAGTGCTGCTCCACCGCGTCTACCATCGATTGAATCTGGAGCGGGTCCCGCACATCGCAAGCTGTAAAAAATACCTCTTTGCCTTCCCCTCTCATTTCGTCGGCGGCGTTGGCCAGAACTTCCTCGCGCCGGCTAGTAATAGCCAGCTTCGCGCCTAATTGCAAAAATTTCTCACCCATAGCCCGGCCAAGTCCCGTACCACCGCCTGTAATAAGAATAACTTTATCTTTCAACAGATCATCGTTGAACACGCAAGCCAAATCCTTTCTTAGTGAGAAGTCTAGTCTCCTGTGAAATAGGTATGATATTGCTCACGCAACTCGCGCTTCATAAATTTGCCTACTGACGACCTTGGAATTTCATCCAAGAAAATAAGATCATCGGGAATCCACCATTTCGTGAACTTACTACCGAGGAATTCAAGAAGCTCTACCTTGTTTCCCGCCTGCAACGCAACATCTTTTAACACGACAAAAGCGAGAGGACGTTCGTCCCACTTCGAGTGAGGAACCCCGATAACACAAGCTTCGAACACGTTCGGGTGAGCCATTAAAGCATTTTCCAAATCCACCGAGGAGATCCATTCGCCACCGCTCTTGACCAAATCCTTCTCCCGGTCGACCAATTTTACGAACCCTTCCTCGTCAATAACTGCGATATCCCCGGTGCGCAACCACCCGTCCTCGAACGATTCTCGTGACCGCTCATCTTTGTAGTACTCTGTCGCCACCCATGGGCCGCGAAGCAGAATCTCGCCCATTTCCTGACCGTTCCAGGCGACTTTGCCGCGCGGACCGACGATCTTCATATCGAGGCCCGGTACAAGTATGCCTTGTGTAGCTCTTGTTCTATACTGCTCTTCCAAGGGCGCCTCTGCCTGATAGCTTTTCAGGCGAGCCACTGTAACGAGCGGAGTCGTCTCGGTCATTCCGTAAGCATGATAGAAGGGGACCTTCAACCTTTGCTCATAGCTTTCAATGAGGCTGCGAGGCGCGGCTGAACCGCCGCATATGGCGGCGCGCAGGCTGGATAGATCAGCCTTTAGCATCTCCTGGACTTTAAGCGAAGCCGTCCATACCGTAGGGACACCGGCCGCTATCGTTACCTTTTCATCCGCGATCAGTCGCAATAAAATATCCGGTGTCGGCGCTGGTCCCGGGAGTACTTGCTTGCTGCCGAACCAGACCGAAGCGAAGGGAAGCCCCCATGCATTAACGTGAAACATCGGCACGATGGGCATGACGATATCTTGTTCGGATAAACCTAGTGTATCGGTTAGTCCGATAGTGAGCGAATGAAGATAGATTCCGCGGTGCGAATACACGACGCCCTTGGGATTGCCGGTTGTAGCGGATGTATAGCACATGCCTGCGGGAGCGCTTTCATTTATATGAGCAGAGTATTCAAAATCAGGATCTCCATTATCTATCATGTTCTCATATAAATAGACCGGCTGTAAAGAAGTAGGCGGCAGTTCCTTTTTATCCGTAATCAGAATATAGCCTTCGATGGATGTTAATTGATCCTGGATTTTTTCAATGATCGGCAGCAGGCATTCGTCTACTAGCAAGAAACGGTCCTCGGCATGATTGAGGATATAAGCGACATGCTCGGCAGGAAGGCGAATGTTGACGGTATGGAGGACGGCTTCCATGCAGGGTATGGCGAAATAGGCTTCCAAATGCCAATGATGATTCCAGGCAAAAGTGGCCACGCGATCACCGGGTTTAACGCCAAGTGCTTGCAAAGCGCTGGACAGACGTCTCGTTCTTTGTCCAAAATCAGCGTAAGTGTATCTGTGGATGCCTGAGCTGGTGCGTGATACAACTTCCTTTTTTGGAAACAAGGATTGAGAGCGTTCAAAGAGCGAGAGCAGTGTTAACGGAAAATTTTCCATGGGGAAGCACCTCCGAAGAATGTCTGAATCGGGCATACGATAATTCTATTCTATGAAGGTCAATCTATGACTAACACCGGTTCCGCAATCAGAATTTTGCTTCCCCGGTGGCATTGCTCCTGTCCCCCTCGTCCCCTACTTAACACTATCCCTTTCGCTCAGTAGCTGCTCAGAATCGATGAAAGGAGCGGGATCAGTAAACAGAAATAAAGACAATTGGATATATCAATGGAATTGATGGAATAGTCAATGGACTAAAGGTGATAGGTTTATAGGGATGTGTGTATAAGTGGACTAAAGGTGATGTGACACCATCCTAGATTCATACTAACCTGTAGCTTTGCAGGTGAGTATAAACAAGGGTAACCTCTCGGTTACCCTAAAACATATAAATTCTATCATGTTGAAAAAAGGTCCCGGCACAAGCGCTGCTTGCAAGCTGGGACCTTAATTTTATTTCTCTAAAACAAACTTCTCAATGACATGACGGACGCCATCGTCGTTGTTGCTGCGCGTTACATAGTTCGCCAGCTCTTTGAGCTCCGGTAATGCATTATCCATCGCTACGCCGAGTCCGGCAACTTCGAGCATTTCACGGTCATTCCAGGCATCGCCAAGGGCAATGACCTCATCCAAGGAGCAGCCGATGTGCTGCGCGAGGAATTCGATGGCATGGCCTTTAGTGCCTTCCTTATGCATGAATTCCAAGTAATGCGGCTTGGATTTGGTGATGTGCAGCTTGTCGCCGAGCAGCGGCAGCAGCTCTTCGCGCAGCCGGTCGCAAACTTCCGGCTCATCGACGATGAGCAGCTTGGGCTGCGGGATGTCAATCCACTCTCGCAGATCCCCGACGATATACGGCGTCTTGGAGAGGCGCACGTAGTTTTTGATTTTATCGTTGTCTTCACCGACATAGAGCTGATCGCCGTGGTACAGCTGTAGATGAAGGTTTCTTTTCTCGCAAAAATCGAGCAGCAGCCGCGCGCTTTCCACGGGTACTGTCCGCTCGTAGAGGACTTCCTCATCGAGCAGATTTTTAATCAGAGCGCCTTGATAAGTGATGATCGGTACGTTGAGTCCGATTTGATTGGCGATTTTGGCGGCTGAGGGGAAGCTCCTGCCCGTCGCAATTGTGACGGTTACGCCTTTGGCCACAGCTTGATGCATGGCGTCAATTGTTTCTTGCGAAATCGTCAAATCGTCCCTGAGCAGCGTATCATCTAAATCCGTCGCAATTAGTTTGTAAGTCATGTAGTCCTCTCCTGTCCGATAAGTGTTCTGTATAAAAATTCTTCTACTAGCATAACGGAATGATCGTGGAATTGCTATAATGATACGTATAAATGATTGGTAAAAGGAGGCTCGGTTGCATTGGCAACACCCTATACGGACAAGCTGGAGGCCCACCTGCGAGCTCATCGTCATGCAGAAAATGCGCCTTCCATGGAAGCTTACATGAAAAATAATTTCCCGTTCCTCGGCATCAAGAATCCGGAGCGCGTGGCTCTAACCAAACAGTTTTGGAAAGAAAACGGCTTGCCAAAAGGAGCGGAAGGTATCGCCATTGCCCGAGAGCTTTGGGAGCTGCCGGAGCGAGAGTTCGCTTACACGGCTTTGATGATGTTCATTCAATTGCGCAAGGAGCTCAAGCGAGATGACATCGATCTGCTTGAGCAGTTGGTTGTCACCAAATCCTGGTGGGACACTGTGGATACGATAGCTGACCATTTGATCGGCTATCATTTGCAGCGTTATCCGGAGCTGATTCCGGCGCATGTGGAGAAATGGCTGGCCTCCGGCAACATGTGGCTGCAGCGGACGGCCATTCTGTTTCAGCTAAAATACAAAACTAAGACGGATGTATCTCTGCTTTTTGATTGCATCCGGCGCATGGCGGATTCGAAGGAATTCTTTATCCGCAAAGCGATCGGTTGGGCGCTGCGCGAGTATTCGAAGACGGATGCGGAGGCCGTCCGCGCCTTTGTTGTAGAGACGGAGCTCTCACCGCTCAGCGTGCGAGAAGCATTGAAGGTGATTCAGCGCAAAGAATCGATCGAATAAAAGAAGTATTTACTCATCCACATGGTTCGCGGTCGCGGCTGTGTGGATTTTTTACAATCGCATCACGTGATAAAACATTACACACATTATGGTAGTAGAGAACTTTTGTAAAATTATGTTAAGTATATTGACATTATCATAACATTGTTTTAAAGTTAAACAAATTATTCAAGGCAGCTTACACTTTGAGGGAAAAGGGGAAGATGAAAATGGAAAACTTGCCGACGCAAGACTTACTGTCGCGATTGCCTAAAGTTGATCTTCATTTGCACTTGGATGGAAGTGTGAAACCGGAAACGATTTTGGAGCTGGCCCTTCAACAAGGGATCGAGCTGCCGGTTTATGACAAGGATGCATTGGTTCCGCATATGCGCGTGAATGATGAGTGCGGCAGTCTCGCCGAATACTTAAGTAAATTCGATTTTACGACAAAGTTCTTACAATCCGCTGAGGCGCTGGAACGCGTTGCGTACGAAGTCGTCGAGCAATCAGCCGAACATAACTGCAAATACGTCGAGGTCCGCTTTGCGCCTCAGCTTCACCGTAACCAAGGATTGACTGTCGAAGAAACGATCCATCATGTGGTGGAAGGCTTGAAACGAGGCCAAAGGCAATTTGGCGTGAGAGCCGGCGTCATCGCTATTTGTATGAGAAACCACGCTGCGCCGAGCAATTTGGAAGTCGTTAGAGCGGCGGCCAAGTTCGTGGGCAAAGGTGTCGTCGCCGTGGATTTGGCAGGGGATGAAGCTTCTTATCCGCCGGAATTTTTCCGCGAGGTATTTGCCGAATCCAGGAAGCTGGGTGTTCCCGTTACGATTCATGCGGGTGAAGCCGCGGGAGCAGGCAATGTTTATGAAGCAGTAGCCAATCTGGGCGCTGTTCGCATCGGCCACGGCGTGCGTTTGAAGGAGAATGCTTCAATTCTCGCTTTGGTCAAGGACCGGCGTATCCCGCTGGAAATGTGCCCAATCAGCAACATCCAAACCAAGGCGGTATCCTGCTGGGAGTCCTATCCGATCCGTGAGTACTTGGAGCAAGGGCTGATCGTCACGATTAACACCGATAACCCAAGCGTTTCAGGAACAAATATTACCAAAGAATATCGCGTGCTTGCGGATCGATTTGGTTTTACAACGCCGGAGCTGGTGAAACTCATTATGAATGGGGTGGAAGCGGCGTTTCTGGATGAGAGCGAAAAGCTATCATTGAAGTGTGAAATGGAAACTGAACTTAGCCATCTCGGATTGCTTAATTGAACAAAATCGAAATGAACATGTCGTTGCTCGTTTTGGTGCGCAGTCGTGCCGCGGGTTTCGGCATGTTTTTGCGTATGGAAAATATTTTTAATTTTTCTCTTGATATAGGGTATGGGGGTATGGTATATTAAATGTGCGAGGAGGTAATACTCATATGGAACAACATGATATTGAAGAACGGACAGACAACAGCTGTCATTCGAGTAGTGGGCGAAAAAGTCATCATTCCGATAAAACAAAAAACAGTTTGACTTCCAGGCTTAATCGCATTGAAGGGCAAATTCGCGGCGTCAAAGGCCTTATTGAAAAGGATACGTACTGCGACGATGTTTTAAACCAAATTGCTGCGATACAATCCGCTTTAAATGGTGTGGGCAAATTGCTGCTTGAGCATCATTTAAAGAGTTGCGTAATCGAACGTATTCAGGAAGGCGACAACGAGGTAGTAACTGAACTCATGATTACCATGAATAAACTAATGAGATAATAAGGAGAGTGTTTGGAAATGCAAACAATTACACTTAAAGTTGAAGGTATGTCTTGCGGTCATTGCGTAAATTCCGTTGAAGGTGCGGTTAAAAAACTTGGAGCAAACGGCAAAGTCAATTTGAGTGCGGGTTCCGTTACGCTGGAGTTCGATGAATCAAAGGTACCGCTGGATGCGATTAAAGAAGCGATCGAAGAGCAAGGATATGATGTTGTAAAATAATGATGGGCCGCCTCGTGCGGCTCCATGGCAATACCTCTTTTTTTTCAGAAAAATATACCCCTTGGGGGTATGGTGATCCGGGGGGATGGATATGGAAAAGGAATTAGCGCAACAACAAACCACATTGCAAATAGCCGGTATGACCTGTGCGGCATGCGCGAATCGAATAGAAAAAGGTTTGAAGAAATTAGAAGGCGTTGCCGATGCCAATGTGAATTTTGCACTGGAGAAGGCGTCGGTAACATACAGTCCGGAACAAGTCAGTGTTTCTGCCATGGAAGAGAAAATAGCTGCTCTCGGGTACAGTACTGTAAAGGACGCAGCCGACTTTAATATTGTAGGCATGACCTGCGCCGCGTGCGCGACACGAATTGAAAAAGGTTTAAATAAAATGCCGGGAGTGAGCAGCGCAAACGTTAATCTTGCTCTGGAGACTGCCCACGTGGAGTATAACGCCTCCGAAGTATCGATAAGCGATATGGTGAAAAAGGTTGAGCAGCTAGGCTATCAAGCCATTCGCAAAGAGGAAGCGGCGGCAGCAGGCGATTATAAGCAGAAGGAGATCCGCCATAAGAAAATGCAGCTCGCCGTTTCGGCTATCCTTTCGTTTCCGCTTTTGTGGGCTATGGTCAGCCACTTTTCTTTTACGTCTTGGATTTACCTGCCTGAATTTCTCATGAATCCTTGGGTACAGCTCGCGCTTGCCACTCCGGTGCAGTTTATTATAGGTCGTCAATTTTACGTAGGAGCCTATAAGGCGCTCCGCAATAAAAGCGCGAATATGGATGTACTTGTTTCTCTTGGAACATCGGCCGCTTACTTTTACAGTTTATATGTAACGTTTCAATGGGCAGCTTTGCCCAGTGGCCATAACCATGCACCGGATATGTACTACGAAACGAGTGCAATTTTAATCACATTAATTATTTTAGGGAAATTATTTGAGGTTTTGGCTAAAGGACGGACTTCTGAAGCGATCAAGAAACTGATGGGGCTTCAAGCGAAAACGGCCTTAGTCATTCGAGACGGTCAAGAAATGTCCATACCGGTTGATGAAGTGGTCATCGGGGATCTTGTTCTTGTAAAACCGGGGGAAAAAATTCCGGTCGATGGTACGGTGCTGGAAGGCTTGTCCGCCGTTGACGAGTCCATGCTTACGGGGGAAAGCATCCCCGTAGACAAAAAAGCCGGTGATGCAGTGATTGGCGCAACTGTGAATAAAAACGGCAGCTTACAAATTAAAGCGACTCGCGTCGGTAAAGAAACGGCTCTTTCCCAAATTATTAAAGTCGTAGAAGAAGCCCAAGGCTCTAAAGCGCCAATTCAGCGTGTCGCTGATGTCATTTCGGGGATTTTTGTCCCGATCGTTGTAGGGATTGCAGTATTGACATTTCTCATTTGGTTGATCTGGGTTGCTCCCGGAGAATTTGCAGCTGCACTTGAAAAAGCTATAGCCGTCCTTGTCATTGCTTGCCCATGTGCTCTGGGACTTGCAACACCGACGTCGATTATGGCCGGATCCGGACGTGCCGCGGAATTTGGCATTCTTTTTAAGGGCGGGGAACATCTTGAGTCGATGCAAAAAGTACAAACGATCGTATTCGATAAAACAGGAACGATTACGAAGGGCAAACCGGAACTGACGGACGTTAGCATTGAAAATATGGATGAAGCTGCAGCGCTGCGTCTGATCGGCTCTGCCGAAAAACAATCGGAGCATCCGCTGGCTGAAGCGATTGTCGCCGGAATTGTGGCCAAAGGCATAACGCTGACTGCAACCGAAAAGTTTGAAGCCATCCCCGGCTACGGCATTCGGGCCATCGTAGAAGGCAAAGAGGTGTTGGTAGGCACCCGTAAACTTTTGCAGCGTGAAGCCATCGATTTTGGAAAAGCGGGTTCAGTAATGGAGAAGTTTGAAGCCGAAGGCAAAACTGCGATGCTTGTGGCGATCGATAACCAATACGCCGGTATTGTCGCTGTAGCGGATACGATCAAAGACACATCGAAAGAGGCGATCGCTCGTTTGAAACAAATGGGCATCGAAGTCATTATGATGACCGGTGATAATACACGGACGGCGCAGGCTATCGCGCAGCAAGTTGGCATTGATCATATCCTTGCGGAAGTGTTGCCGGAAGGCAAAGCCGAGGAAGTGAAGAAACTGCAAGGACAAGGGAAAATCGTAGCGATGGTCGGAGACGGCATCAACGATGCGCCTGCTCTCGCGACAGCAGACGTCGGCATTGCGATTGGAACAGGCACAGATATTGCGATGGAAGCGGCGGATGTGACGCTGATGCGGGGGGAACTTACAAGCATAGCGGATGCGATATACATGAGCCACAAAACGATGATGAACATTAAGCAAAACCTGTTCTGGGCGCTCGGTTACAACACGCTCGGCATTCCGATCGCAGCCATTGGACTGCTGGCTCCCTGGGTTGCCGGAGCTGCAATGGCGCTAAGTTCAGTCTCTGTAGTCCTAAACGCGCTGCGTTTGCAGCGAGTAAAATTATAAGTATCCGGGAGGAACCATGAAACGATATATAGGTTTAGTGTTTATCTTTTTGATTGTTTTTGTAACGGCTTGTTCCAAACAAACCGGACACAGTGGAATGAATCATAACGAACAGGAGATGGGACATGGAGATACGGTCTCAAAATCAGGACAGAGTAAAACAAGTGCTGAATGGACGATCAACCCTGAAAAAGCTAAAGCCAATACTGACACACGGATCACAATTCGAATACAAGATGAGACGGGGCATCCTATTAATAAGTTTGATATTAATCATGAGAAACAAATGCACCTAATTATTGTGAATAAGAAGCTGTCTTATTTTGAACATATACACCCTGAATACAAGGGGAATGGGATATTTGAAATTTCTACTAAGTTTCCTTCGGGTGGAGAATACAAACTATTTGCGGATTATGTTCCGTCTGGAAGCGTCGCAACCACCCAATCGAATTGGGTATCCGTAGAAGGTAATGAGGCTTTAGCGGATTCTATTAAACCGGATAAAGATTTGATGAAAACCGTTGGGGATAAGGAAGTTACGCTTTCCTACGATCATTTAATGGCGGGAAAGGATGTTAATTTGAACTTTCATTTCGTTGATACTAAATCTAAACAGCCCATTACAGATTTACAGCCATACCTGGGTGCTATAGGGCATGTTGTCATTATTAGTGAAGATACGAATGAATACTTGCATGTGCATCCAATCAATGAAACCGATAAAGGGCCGGAAGCGAAATTTATGACCAGTTTCCCCAAAAGTGGTGTATATAAGATCTGGGGACAGTTTAAAGAAAACGACAAGACCTTTATCGTACCTTTTGTTGTAAAAGTTCCTTGATGTGAACCCACCCCAAAAGGGGTGGATTCACTAAAGTTCAGAGTCCAACTTTGTTTCTCGTTTTAATTAAATAATAGCAACCTAACATAAATGCGAATATGATTACGCCTACGATCTCAAAATCCAACTCTGCCCAAGGGAAGAAGAACAAAAAGGCCTCATAGATCGAAACGCCATAAGCAAGAAAAACAATGATCCAACCCATTACTCTCGAAGCGGATTGTCCGATACGGCTCGATTGACTAAGCATGCGATAAGCGACAAAGGAATCAATGGTATCTGTGAGCATCATCCCGGCCATGAAAGTAATACCTAAAATAATCGGCATGTAACTCCCGGAATTGCCTGCGGCTATCGCCCAAACTGAGGTTTGACTGACTGTATCGGCAGCTAATGCGAACGCTCCGCCGATAAGAATGATTACAAAGGGATTCGTCGTTTCTCTGGCGGCACGTGGAATAAATTTACCCTTGATCCCCGCAACTTCAAAATCGCTGTCATTAGATTTTGTTCGAATCAGATTAATGACATTTAAAGTGCCAATTAAGAATAATGAAGCCACCGAGACCCATGTAACAAGGGTATCGAAATACTCAGGGAAGCTGAAGTTTTCAACGAACATTCCAAGTGTTATCGCGACGCCTGCCACAACTAAACCGTGTCCGAATGAAAACAGGGTCCCGACCCACCGGGCAGTAGGGCTGCCTTTTCGCCAATTGAATCTGGTTAAACCGTCAATACAAGCCAAATGGTCAGCGTCCAATCCGTGGCGTAACCCAAGAACAAATACAAGTAATATAAGTGAAGCGATTGTCATTAAAATTGGTCCTCCTCGAAATAAAATGATACTCAAGTCAAAAAAGCCCTACCTCTCAACATGAGGCAGGGCTATGCGCACGATTGAATAAAACGATTTATAAAAAACACCATCGTTTTCATTGCACACCACTCCTTTTCTCCGAAGGTAAACTGGGTGTAACAATTAGGTAGGTCTTCTGGCTCCCGAATCAACATTCCCTTCAGCCTTCCCCAAATTAGTTTGAGTGGCAAATTTAGAAGGTAACTCCTCGGTTACAGCGGCGGGACCGCTTGGGATTTTCACCCAATTCCCTGTTACTCTTTGTTTTCACAAAGACACCTGATTGTTATCTTATGAAGTTGTTCTAAAAGGAATTCTCCATTTCAATCATAAATCCTGCCTGCAGTCTATATCTATATGAATCTTTTATAAAAATACAGTGCGATCCATAGTGCAACCAGGACCCATATTACAATAAAAATTGAACCGGTGATCCAGTTAACCGGCTTTTTCTCCTTCATTCTTTCCTCGGCTTTTACTCTACATTCTTCAAGAACAAGTGGTGGAATTAATTTTAAAGCAAGGTATATGCCTAAAGGAACGATGATGAGGTCATCCAGATAACCGAGAATAGGAATGAAGTCCGGTATTAAATCAATGGGGCTAAAGGCGTATGCAACTACACATATTGTAAACACTTTGGCAAACCAGGGAACACGCGGGTCCTTGTAAGAAAGATATAAAACAATTAAATTTGACTTTAATTTTCTTGCTTGTTGTTTAAGTGCAGTAACCATTCCTTATACCCCATTAAGTTAGTTTATTTATCCACTTAAATGAACAATATCTCCATAAAGTATAATTGCTCCGTTGTAATTATCAACTACTCTTTGAAATAGCTGTGACCGTTTAGATTAAAACAAGCATTTTCTTGTCCCGTCCCCCATATAGTTGCAAGTAAGCGAGCATTATGGGAGGGGAGGTTGGGACGAATTGAAGGAAGAAACGGAGCTTCAGCAAGTCAGGCTTGAGATCGAAGGAATGACCTGTGCAGCGTGCTCGGCCAGAATTGAAAAAGTGGTCGGCAAACTCGACGGCGTTCGTGAGATTGCGGTCAATTTGACGATGGGGCGGGCCGCATTAACGATCGAACCGGAACGGGTCACGGACGGCCGAATTATCGAGCGGATTGAACAGCTCGGCTACAAGGCCAAGAAGCTGGAAGAAGGCGATAAGCGTGGGCAAGAGATAGCCGGTGTCGGAGTTCGGCTGACGATTGCCTCAATTCTAACAATACCGCTGCTTTGGGCGATGGTTCGCCATTATACATTCACTTCAGGCATTTGGATACCTGAGCTGTTCCTGCAGCCATGGTTTCAGTGGGTTCTGGCTACTCCTGTGCAGTTTGTTATCGGAGCGCCCTTTTACTTCAATGCTTATAAAGCGTTGAAAAACAAAAGCGCAACAATGGATGTGCTGGTCGCACTAAGCACGACATGTGCTTATTTGTACAGTCATTACATGACCATACACATGCTAAGAGAAGGCCAAGCGAATCCGCATGCAGTCTATTTTGAGACAAGCGCGATGATTATCACCGTCGTATTGCTTGGAAAATGGCTGGAAGCTTCGGCGAAGAAGCGAACGCTGCGGTCCATCCGGCAGTTGGAACAACTGAGACCGGAGCAAGTGACGCTGATTCAAGGCGGAATCAAATCGGAGATTCCAGTCAGGCAGGTCAACGTCGGAGACCATTTGCTCATTCTCCCCGGCGAGACCGTACCGCTGGATGGACAAGTGCTCGAAGGCAGGTCGGCTGTGGACGAGTCATTCGTTACCGGCGAATCCGCCCCTGCAGACAAACGGCAGTATGAGCGCCTCATCGGGGGTTCGCGGAATATCGACGGCACGTTGGTCATGCGCGTGACGGCCATAGGCCAGGATACGGCTTTGGCTAAAATGATCTACCTCATGGAAGAAGCGCAAGGTTCTAAAGCAGAAATCGCGCGTGTCGTGGATCGGATCGCTTCTGTGTTCGTACCGGCGGTACTGGCGCTTGCACTGCTGACCCTGTGCCTTTGGTCACTGTGGCTGAGCCCCGGCGATCTCAGCGGGTCGCTGTTCAAAGCGATCGCCGTACTGGTGATTGCTTGTCCTTGCGCACTCGGACTTGCAACGCCAACCTCCATTCTGGTGGGCACAAGTCGTGCGGCGGAAGCGGGCGTCCTGTTTAAGGAAGGCAAGGATGTGGAGCGTCTGCAGCAAGTGGATGTAGTGCTGCTTGATAAGACAGGGACGCTGACTCATGGGATACCGCGCGTCACGGATGTAATCAGTCAGCCCGGGCAGGAGCACCGTCTCCTGCGAATGGCTGCATCGGTCGAACAGCGTGCCGAGCATCCTTATGCCCAGGCAATCGTCAGGGAGGCGGCGCGAAGAAATTTGAATCTGAAAGAGCCTGAGGCGTTTCAGTCATTTACAGGGCTTGGGGTCAGCGGTCGCGTGGAACAAAGGGAAGTTATCATTGGCTCTAAATTTTTTATGAAGCACCAGGGTATGGCCGTCGAGCCGCATGCCGAAGTAAGCGAGCGGCTGGAAGCGGAAGGCAAAACGGTGCTCTTCGTGGCTGTGAATGGCTCCGTTGCCGGATTGCTTGCATTGGCAGATGCAATGAAACCGACCACTCCCCAAGTGATCCGGCGTTTGAAGAAGCTGCGCACCGAGGTCATTATGGTAACCGGGGATCAGAGGCGAACGGCACATGCGATTGCTTCCAAAGCCGGGATCTCTGCTGTTTATGCGGAGATGATGCCGCAGGATAAAGTCCAAATGATCCGAGCGCTGCAGCGCAAAGGGAAGCGGGTTGCAATGGTGGGGGACGGCATGAACGACGCTCCGGCCCTGGCCGCTGCCGATGTCGGCATTGCCGTCGGCACTGGGGCGGACGTCGCCAAAGAAGCGGCGGATGTTAATTTGCTGCACAGCGATCTGGGCGGCGTAGCTGACGCCATCGTCATAAGTCGGGCCACGATGCGCAACATTCGGCAAAATCTCGGATTTGCTTTGCTATACAACGTGCTCGCGATACCGCTCGCTTTCATGGGGTGGATGGCGCCTTGGATCGCAGGGACGGCCATGGCGCTCAGCTCCGTATCTGTCGTCGCCAACGCCCTGCGTTTGCAGCGGGCATCGTGGCGAAGCTAGGAGGAGGCGCGGGATGACGCCACAGACACTTTGGCTTGTAGCGGTAACCGGCCTACTCGGCGCGCCGCATTGCATCGGCATGTGCGGGGGGACGATGTCTTCGTTAACCCTGCATGCGAGAGGGAGTATGCTGGCCACCATTTTTGCTTACAACTGCGGCCGAATCTTAACCTACACATGTATCGGCGTGTTTATGGGAGGCGCGGGCACCTTTGTCGAAGGTGCGGGCAAACTGACAGGTTTGCAGGGCATGGCTAGTCTATTCGGCGGCATTTTGATTCTCCTCTGGACCTACCGCAAGTACGCGATACCGCTTACGGAACTGGGACCGCTTCGGCTAACGCCCGTTCAGACACTCTTAGCCCGCTTGAGAAGCAGGCAGAGCTCGTGGGCGGTTTTTGGCACAGGCGTGCTGCTCGGCTTCCTGCCCTGCGGGTTAACCTACGCGATGGAGATCAACGCAGTCGCGAGCGCGAGCGTATGGCAGGGAGGTGTCATCATGCTCGTATTCGGTCTTTCGACCTTGCCGGCGCTAGCGCTCACCGGTCTGTTGGCCGGTTGGATCAAACGTTCGCTGCGCACGCGAATTTTATTTTTCGGCCAATGCGCGGCTTCACTGATCGGTGTATTAGCGATATTGCGCGGTTTGGCAGCTAATGGATGGATACCGTCCATTCACCCATGGCTATGGTAAGGCAATGCCCCTTCTCGGCTAACGGGTAGCTGAGAAGGGGTGTTTCACATGCAGGATGCTCCCGCCTAATTTGATATTGATGTTCGCTGTCCATGTGCCTGTCATCAATGGAATGGCGCTGCCTTCATAAGAGCCATCCCGATCTGACAGAGGGTCTGCTGTCCCGGCAACCTTCCCGCAGAACATGTTCGGCATGAGCAGTTCATAGTCGATTTCAGCGCCGGCAACGGGCTGTCCGTCGAGACGGTGGATGCTGATTTTTAGCGGATTCGGCTTCAAAATAATGGCTGGAGCTTGCTCCATAACGACTTCAACAGCATAACCATCCGCTTCCATGACAGTAGGTTTTGCTCCGGTAGAGGATCCGCCGCTCCAGTTGTGACGCCAAATGGCAAGCAGCATGAGACAGAGAGCGGCTATCAGCGTAATTTTCCAAAAAGTGCGATTGCTCATCGTGTGCACAGCCTCCGTAAACAAGGGGTTTACGGCATTGTATGCGGGAAATCGTTCAAACAGGTATGTTATATCTGATTATGCTGAGCGAAGCGAAAGAAGAATACAAAAACGTGTGAGGCCATATAGATAAGTTAAAGACATTTGTCACACCTGCCCAGTTCTAGGTCATAGTTGAATTCACTAAGCAAAGGGAGAGGGAGCTGGATGAAGAATGTCGTAGCTGTATTGCGAGGATTGTTGTTTGGCGCTATTGGAATCGGGATGCTGCCCATCCTGCTGGTCCGAATGATCATTGAGAATTTTTATGGATTGTTCTAGTCTAAACCGGGTCATGAAGTGCGGGATCGGATCGCTTCGTGATCCGGTTTTTTGTTGCGACTTAAGCGTGTAAAGGGGGCATGTACCCGAAATTAGGGTCTAGCTCCCATGAAAGTTACAAAGCGTGCGAACAGCTGGAAAGGTTTTTTTCATCGTTACAGGGGCGAGTGGGAAAGGAAGTCGCGTCTCGAACGATGTTTTGAATGCTTACAGACAAGAAAAAAGCGTTATGTGCGCTGAGCGAAGCTCTGAAATGATATTTTTCATCGTAACAGACATGTGAGGATGTTGCAGTCGTGTCTATAGCGATATTTTTCATCTTTACAGACGAGAAGATGGCGGATTGACAAAGACAAGTTCGTTTCCGGACCTACGGCTTTAGATAAGAATCTGGCCATCGGGCAGGTTTTTTGTTGCCTACGGCCGTATGTTAAACTAGTCGTAACATATGATGAAAAGAGGTTTCGGCCGTTATGCATATCTATATCATCACGGGAGGCTCTAAAGGCCTAGGAGCTGCGATTGTCTCGCAGCTCTTGCAGCAAGCCGCAGCGATACATTGCATCGCTCGCAGCGCGAATGAACGTTTGCGCCAAGAGGCGCTTCGCTCGGAAGGGTCGCTGACCTTCCACGCGCACGACTTGGCGCAAACGGACGGCCTGGATTCGCTCCTTGCGCGAATCCTCGGCCTTGCGGGCCTCGATGAGGCGGACTCCGTCACGCTCATCAACAACGCGGGCATGCTCGAGCCGATGACGTCGATCGGCCGAGCAGCCCCGGACGACCTGCAGCGCAGCATGCAGGTCAATCTCGTCGCGCCGATGCTGCTGACGAACAGCTTCATCCGGCAGACGCAGGCGCTGCCGGTGCTGAAGCGGATCGTCAATATCTCCTCCGGCGCGGGCAGGAAGCCCTATCCCGGCTGGGGGGCGTATTGCACCACCAAAGCCGGGCTGGACATGCTGACTCGCTGCATCGCTGCCGAGCAGGAGGGGCAAGATCACCCGGTGGAGATCTACTCCATCGCACCGGGTGTTGTTGACACGGCCATGCAGCAGGAGATCCGTGCTGCATCCGAAACGGACTTCCCGCAGGTGGGCCGGTTCATCCGACTGAAGGAGCAGGGCGATCTGCAGACGCCGGAAGCGACAGCGGAGCAGCTGATCCGGCTGCTGGATGCCGGAGCCTTCGCACAAGGCGAGATCGCCGATCTAAGAGCGAAAGAAAGTCCTTGAAATGGCCTTCTGATCTAGGCAGCGCGGGTTGAGCGGGATTGAGAAATGCAGTTCCTGCATGATAAATGGTCTAAGTACAACCGATTGTGCGCACAACATGCATTTTGTACATGTCATTTACGCCACTTTCCCTATTGGGCTCCTTTTTGGCTCACTGACATGCATTTTGTACATGTCATATACGCCCCTTTCTCCTATTGGGCTTCATTTTGGCGCACAACATGCATTTTGTACATGTCATTTATGCCCTTTTCTCCCATGGGGCATCTTTTAGGCATATGAAGATGTAGTTTTTGCAGGTTATAAGCGAAAATCAGGGTTTTCCAGTGAAATACCTGCACTTTTTGCAGGTGGTCACCGGTTGGACATCATTTAGTCTGCTGCGGGACGATATCCCTTCTACAAATAAAAAAGTGGCTCGGCAGCAAAGCTGCAAAGCCACTTTTTTTCTTTATTGAATGCTGCCGGATACGGCCGATCCGGACGTAAGCTCCGATGTACAGAACTTGCACCGAGTAGCCTGCACAGGGATGTCGGACACGCAGTACGGACATGTTTTGGTTGCGGGCGCTTTTTCTTTCGGCGCTTCTTTTTTGCGGAATTTGGACAATTGCTTCACAACGAGAAAAATAACGAATGCAACGATTAAGAAGTCAAGAAATGTCGAAATGAATTGACCGTAGTTAAACGTTGGAGCGCTTGCTGCAGTAGCGGCAGCAAGGTTATCATAGTGTTTTCCATTCAATGAAATAAACAAATCATTAAACTTCACCTTACCCAGCAGCAGGCCAATCGGCGGCATAATCAAATCATTCACAATGGAAGTAATGACTTTCCCGAAAGCCCCTCCGATAATGACCCCAACCGCCAGATCGACCATATTTCCTTTGAATGCAAAATCTTTAAATTCTTTTAACATGGTGAACCTCCAGAAGACATGAATTGTTAGCATTGTAGCATATCTTGCAGTTCTCTACCAAATCAAGCAGGAGTGAGATACGTCAGGCTTGCAACATTCACTATTCATTTTCATAGGTTTATGTATATATCCAAAACCGCAGCCATCCCCTCCCGTCCGCTGCCGCATAAAATAGATACTTAAAGCACTGACCCATGGGGCTTTACTGCGGTACTAGACAAAGTTAGTACTACTCGCCGTCGTGTAATTGCATACAATGTAATTAAGACCTGGTATTAAGATGTACTTATGATTACGATTTTAGTTTTGCTTAAGCAAAACTCAGCTTATGCTTGCAAAGTCAGTTTTCTTCCAGAAAACTCTTAGGAGGTAGCCATCATGCTCAAACATCTTTTTTACATCGTTTTGCGATTTCTTCTTCCTATTTTGCGCCCGCTACTTAACGTTTGTTTTAGACTTCGCCTCAGAGGGACCGAACACTTGGATTTTTCCAAACATACGGTCCTGATACCTAATCACGTTTCCTTGCTCGATGCAGTGCTGTTGGCACTGAACTTGCCGAAGGAAGTGGCATTTGTCGTCAATACCAAGATTGCCAAACGATTCTCCTGGATCCTTATGTTTCGGAAGCATATCGCCGTCGATCCGTTAAATCCGTACTCCGTCAGAAAAATGCTGAAAACGGTGCAAGCCGGTACGCCGCTCGTAGTTTTTCCGGAAGGTAGAGTGACGACAACAGGCGCGATGATGAAAGTATATGGCGGTATCGGATATATCGCATTAAAATCACAAGCCCGCATGATACCTGTTGCCATCAACGGGTTAGAGTACTCTAAGCTGTCGTATTTGAAAGGCAAGCTCAAACAGCGCTGGTTCCCGGCTGTCAGCATCTTAATCGGCGAGCCTTTTCAAGTGGAGATGACTCCCGGGCAAACATCCATGCGCGTGCAAAAGGAGCGGGCGACCGAAGTGATCCGCACCCGTATGCTGAATCACTTATTCGCCAGCCGGATGAAACCGGAGCTGAATTTATTTAACGAGCTACTGTCAGCGGCCAAACAACACGGTTCTTCCGTCACGATCTGTGAAGATCTTACGCTTCAAACCGAACTGACCTATAAGAAGCTGCTCCTTACCTCCTATATAATGGCTGTTCGTTTGAACAGGGATCTGCAAGGACAGCAGCGCGCAGCCCTTTTGCTTCCAAACGCGGCGGCTATGGTCGTCACATTATTTTCCATGTTCCGTTTAGGGATAACACCGGCAATTCTGAATTACTCTGCGGGCAAACAAACGATGCTGGATGCCTGCGAGACGGCTTCCGTACAGACGATCATTACGTCCAAAGCTTTCGTCGAAAAAGCAGGCTTGGCCGATTTCATTCAAACGGCGCAAAGCAAGTATGCCGTCCTCTTTTTGGAGGATGTTAAAGCAAGCATTCGGTTCACGGATAAAATAGCGGGGCTCAGCAATTATTGGATGAAGTCGAAGGGGCCTGTGTGTGAGGGGAAGAACGAAATCGTTCTCTTCACCTCAGGCAGCGAAAGCAAGCCCAAAGGTGTTGTACTGACGCACCGGAACGTCTATGCGAACATCCAGCAGGCACGGACGGTGATCGCTTTTAACTCAAACGATGTTGTCCTCGGCGCGATGCCGATGTTCCATTCTTTTGGTTTGACGGCGGGTACGCTGCTGCCGATTCTGAGCGGGATGAAAGTCGTGCTGTATCCGAATCCGCTCCACTATAAAGTCATACCTGAGCTGGTGTATGATAGGAACATCACGATTCTCTTCGGAACGTCGACCTTCCTCTCTGCTTATGCCCGGACCGCTCATCCGTATGATTTCGCCTATGCACTCCGTTATGTAGTCGCCGGGGCCGAAAAGCTGAAGGAAGAAGTCCGCCAAGTCTGGATGGATAAGTTCGGTATCCGCATTCTTGAAGGTTATGGCACAACGGAAACCGCGCCGGTTGTTTCATTAAACACACCGGTGCATATGAAAAAAGGATCCGTCGGTCGGATCCTCCCGGGTATGGAATACCGAATCGAAGCCGTAGAAGGCATTGAGCGCGGTGGGAACCTGCTCGTGAAAGGTCCTAACGTTATGAAAGGCTATTTGATTCATGAGAAAGGCTTCGTGCCTTGTCCGGAGTGGTACAGCTGCGGGGATGTGGTAGATATGGATGAACAAGGGTTTATCACCATTCAGGCGAGGCTGCAATCTTTTGCCAAGATCGGCGGTGAGAAAGTATCTTTGCCTATGGTGGAGGAGCTGGTCTCGGCCACGATGCCAGAGGCGTTATGTGCAGCGGTAAGCATGCCGGATCCGAGAAAAGGCGAGAGGATCGTCATTTATCATAATGACCCTCATGCCAATATTGGGCATGTGAAAGAATCGATGAAGCAGCAGGGCCATTCACCCATCTACATGCCGTCTGAGCTTAGATACTTGGAAAAATTGCCGTTGCTCGGAAGCGGCAAAGTCGATTATGTTTCGATCAAGAAAATGGCCCTGCAGGATCTAAGCCACGAGAAGGAGCATTCCTAATATGAAAATGAAGCCGCTGCAAACGTTGTATTGGACCCAGTTTTTATCTGCATTCGCGGATAATATGATCCTTTTTATCACACTTGCAATCATTGAACAAAAAGCATTTCCGAATTTCTATATTGGCGTCGTGCAAGCATCCTTTCTGTTTGCTTACGTGATCTTGGCCCCGTTCGTCGGAGCTTTCGCAGATAAGAACTCTAAGGCAGGGGTACTACTTACAGGGAACGCTATCAAAGCGATCGGGATCGTGGCTTTATTCTTTAACTTGGATCCGGCCGTCAGCTATGGGATTGTCGGTATCGGCGCTGCGGTATACTCCCCGGCCAAGTATGGCATTCTCCCTTCGCTTACTCACTCAGAAACCGATCTGCTGCGTGCGAATGCGCGAATCGAGGGCTATACAATCCTGGCGATTTTGACAGGGTCCGTATGTGGAGGCTTTTTAGCCAAGTTTTCACTAACCGGTTCAATCGCGGCTTGCTTATCGCTGTATCTGATTTCTTTGGCAATGACGTTTATGATTCCTAGAATCGCAGGCAATCCTGACATTCAATATGCCCGAGAAGCCAAGGCGTTTGCCTCTGACGTTCTCATCTTGATGAAGGATCGCTCCACCCGGTTTTCGCTCGTTGGCACCGGCTCCTTCTGGATGGCGTCGTCTGTCGTAAGACTGGCCATTATCGCATGGGTTCCTATGCATTTAGGCATCCGCTCCGTTGATCAAATTTCGATGCTGGTCGCCGTCACAGGGATCGGCATTATGATCGGAGCTCTCATGACGCCTAAGCTCGTGCCTGCTCGTAAGTATTATAACTCCTACGTTTTCGGCATCATCATGATTGTTTCGATTTTATTGTTTACGGTCATATCCAACTTGTACCTCACGATTGGGCTTTTACTGCTCGTCGGTTTCAGTGGCGGCGTATTCATCGTCCCCATGAATTCAGTGCTGCAGGATAAAGGTCAAGGCATGGTTGGAGCAGGTAAAACGATCGCCGTACAAAACTTCATTGAAAACACATTGATGTTGATCGGTGTCGGCACATATACGCAAATCTCCAAAGCAGGCATCTCCACCGACCTGTCGATTACAGGCATTGCTGCTATACTAGCTGCATTCGTAGCCTACCTGATGTTCCAACGCAATCAATTAAAATCTGCTTAGCGGTATAACAAATAGAGCTCCCCGGATTGCAAATCCGGAGAGCTTTTTACATGCTGTATTCTCTTATATTTCGCCCGGTGAACCTACTTGTTCAAGCTTAATTTCCTTAAGGACGGTTTCCATCGCACTGATTAAAGCCTCATGATCCTCAGGCGTTCCGATCGAAATCCGAATATGTCCGGGCAGATCCCATCCACCGCCGTAACGAACGATAATCCCTTTGCTCATCAGCTTCTCATAGATGTTCTTGGCGTCAGGGCCAAGTTCGACCAGAACGAAATTACTCATGCTTCGCGTGAAGCTAATGTCAAGCTGCCGGAGCTGCTCGTACAGCTGTTCCCGGCCCCGCTCGTTCATCTCTCTGGTTGCTTGAAGATGAGCGTCATCGGTGATGGCGGCAGCTGCGCCAACTTGTGCCAAGGCGTTCACATTGAACGGCTCTTTAACCTGGCGAATGCTGCGAATTATGCTGGGAGCAGCAACTCCATAGCCGACCCGAATGCCGGCTAACCCATAGATTTTAGAAAAAGTTTGTGTGACCACGACAGGATATCCCTGGCGTATAAACTCCAAGCCGTCTGAGTAATCATCCGCAGTAACGAAGTGACTGTATGCTCCGTCAAAGATAACAAGAATGCGCGGAGGCAAATTTTCCAGTAGCCGTATCAAATCATTTCGAGTCATATAAGTGCCTGTCGGATTATTCGGCGAGCAAATGTAGATGAGCTTTGTTTGCTCAG
Organism: Paenibacillus sp. GCM10027628; assembly: GCF_042676385.1. Taxonomy (NCBI): domain Bacteria; kingdom Bacillati; phylum Bacillota; class Bacilli; order Caryophanales; family Paenibacillaceae; genus Paenibacillus; species Paenibacillus sp. GCM10027628. The sequence continues at coordinate 8,094 of NZ_JBHTHA010000026.1, read as the reverse complement.
TTACAGCAGTTAGAATGTCATCCACATCGTAGAGGTAACCTTCCCGTAAAGGAACGGATACGACTTTGGTTCCCATGAGATTCGCGCCAAATTCGTATTCGCTGAAGGTTGGAGAAGGTACTATGATTTCGTCCTCCGGCTCCAAAAATGTCTCCGATAAGAGCGTGATGAGTTCGTCAGCCCCGTTCGTCACGATCAGATGATCGGGGGTGACTTGCAGCTTCTCAGCCAGCGAAGCTCTGAGATCGACCGTATCCGCATCCGGATAACGATGGATGTCGCCAAGGTAGGCCTGAATCGCGGCCACCGCTTTCGGAGAAGGTCCTAACGGATTCTCGTTGGAGGCCAGTTTCGTTACTTTCTCAATGCCAAACTCTCGGGCAACTTCCCAGATCGGTTTTCCGGGCGAATAGGGCTTCATTTGCTGCAAGATTAGACGTGGTTGGATCGGCTGAATGTGATCGGAAATCATAAGAACGCTCCTTTACACGATTACTTTAATGCGATAATTAAATAATATATTAACGCGTTAATTTAGTAAAGAGTAAACTTGGAAGTAATTCACTATTACATCAAATGGAAGCATAGTATAATAGATTTGTACCATGAATCCGGTTAAGGGAAAGGATCTCAAAGCATGTTCGGGAAAAAGAGATTTGGCATCCGCTTAAAGATTATGCTTGGCTATCTGTTTATCATTTTTTGTTTAATGATTTCATTTATTCTAGTCAACAATCAAGTCTCATCCATGCAAAAAGCCAGAAATTACATCATCGAACATGACTTGGCCGTACATGAGGAAACCAATCAAATTGAGAAACTGGTTATGGATATGGAAAGCGCGCAGCGAGGCTACTTGTTCACCGGTGACGCTAACTTCCTTGAACCTTACAAGTTGAACGAAACTAAATGGAGAGAATCCTACAATCGGTTAAGTCTGCTTATTTCCGACAATGAAAGTCAGTTACGAAATCTTACAGCGATTAAGACGTCCATCGAGCACTGGATCAAAGAGGTTGGAGATCCGACTATTTTGATGAAGAAAAAGAATATGTCCGGTGCTTTAACAGAAATGTACCAATCAAACCCAGGCAAAAATGAACTTGAAGAAACACGCTCTCAATTTGAATCGTTTCGTACTATAGAAAAGGGGTTGACGAAGCAAAGGTCTGAGCACCTCGACGCTCAAAATCAGCTGCTGAACACCTCCTTAATCGTTATGCTGACGATCGTTTCCATCTTCTCGCTTACCGTTGCTCTGTTGATTTCACAATCGATTGTGGGTACGATGAGGCAAGTGAATCGGGCGATTATGAAGCTGGCTTCATCTAAGGGGGAGTTGTCGCACCGCATTCATGTGAATGTTAATGACGAAGTGAAGGATCTTGCCGATGCTACCAATATCCTGTTGGAGAGCCATGAAGAAATTCAGTGGCAGCAAAAAAGATTAACCGAAGTTGTCAGTATGTTACAGGGGATATCTAACCTGGAGACTTTAGGCAAATCCTTTATTACTAAAACAGCCGATTTATTCGGAGCCTCCTATGGCGTATTCTACTTGCGCTCAGAACATGAGAATAGCAATTATATGGTGAAATTAGCTTCATATGCAGCCATGGGGGATTGCGATGAAATAGGCGTTCATAAGTTTCGAGTCGGGGAAGGATTGGTTGGTCAAAGTGCAGCCGGGAAACGGATGTATCACTTGACTAAGGTGCCGGATAACTACATATCCATTGCTTCGGGACTGGGAAATTCGAAACCGCGCAGCATTTTGATCGTCCCTGTGGAGTACAACAATGAAGTCATTGCCGTGATGGAGCTGGCCACCTTGGATGTCTTTACACCACTGCATATGGATTTGCTTAAGGAAATACTCGAAGTGCTTGGGACGATTATTCATAGTGTCCAAACTCGTGTTGAGGTGGAAAGGCTCCTGCGAGAATCCCAGATGATGACCGAAGAGCTGCAAACCCAAGCTGAAGAGCTTCAAACCCAGCAGGAGGAGCTGCAGATCACCAACGAGCAATTGGAAGAGCAGAACCGCTACGCGGATGAGAAATCGAAGGAGCTCGAGCTCATCAAGCAATCCCTGGAGGAGCATGCCAGAGAACTGGAACAAAGCTCACAATATAAGTCGGAGTTCATGGCCAATATGTCCCATGAGCTTCGCACGCCTCTCAACAGTGTGTTGATTTTGTCGCAAATGCTGGCGGAAAATGGGCGGGGCACATTGACAAAGGAAGAGCAAGAGTACGCCAAGGTCATACATAATGCGGGAAATGATCTATTGCTTCTGATTAATGATATTCTCGACTTATCCAAAGTCGAAGCGGGCAAGTTGGAGATTCATGTTGACGGTATGAACATAAGTGAGCTTCCGGAAGTTCTTAGGGGCCAATTTGCCAAAATCGCTGAACAAAAAAATGTAGAGTTTATGATTAAGCAAGATTCATCCGTACCCGATACTTTTTATACGGATGAGCAGCGGTTTTACCAGATCATTAAAAATTTGCTCTCCAATGCTTTCAAGTTTACGCACGAAGGTTTCGTTCAGCTCCATCTGGCGATGTGCGAATCCGATCAGGCGGCGGCTCTGCTGCCAGAAGCAAGCCACAGGCAAGTTCTTGCCGTATCTGTGCGGGATACGGGAATCGGGATTGCTAAGGATAAGCAAGAAGTGATCTTTGAGCCGTTCCGGCAAGCAGACGGCACGACCAACCGCAAATATGGCGGGACCGGTCTGGGGTTGTCCATCTGCAGGGAACTGGCTGGACTGCTCGGCGGCTGCTTGACGATGGAAAGTGTAGAAGGAATTGGCAGCACGTTCACTCTCTATATCCCATCGCTTGATCAGGAAATCAGCGAGTTCATATCGGTCCGCAAGGAGGCGGCAGCGGCCTATTCTTCAGCCCTTTTTGACTCGGACCGCATGGAAAAAGCACAAAACGCATCACTGGATAGTCCCGGGGAAATATGCGCTTTTAAAGGCAAGAAGGTACTCGTCGTCGATGACGATGTGCGGAATGTATTCACGCTAAGCAATGCATTGGAAAATGAAGGCATAACCGTTATTGCTGCGCATGATGGCCAGGAATGTTTAGAGATATTAGGAGAAGATCCAGAGGTGGACTTGATTCTTATGGATATTATGATGCCTGTGATGGACGGTTATGAGGCGATGCGGGCGATCAGGAAAAATGCGCGATACGAGCAAATCCCGATCATTGCCTTGACTGCAAAAGCGATGAAGCAGGATCGTGAAATCTGCCTGGAATCAGGAGCTTCGGATTATATTAGTAAACCGCTCAACCTCAGCCAACTGTTGTCATTGATGCGCGTATGGTTAACCAAATAAGGGAAGGCGACGCGATGCTGAATTCATTTAACCCGGAAGCTTCAGAGGATATGGAGGACACGGCGGAGGCGGAAAGAGAAGCATTAGAGATCGACCTGCTGCTGGAAGGCATCTATCGGCTTTATGGGTACGATTTCCGTAATTATGTCAGAACCTCGATCCGAAGGCGGATCCAGAACCGAATGAGGCTGGAGAAATTACCTACGATTACAGCTCTCCTGGAGAGGACACTCCACGATGAGAGGGTTGCGCAGCGTTTAATGAAGGATTTCTCGATCAATGTGACTGAAATGTTTCGAGATCCCAGCTTTTTTCGCACTTTCCGCTCCAAGGTGGTGCCAAGTCTCAGGGATCTGCCGGCTATTCGAATCTGGCATGCCGGTTGTTCGACCGGAGAAGAAGTATTGTCGATGGCCATTTTGCTTGCAGAAGAAGGACTGCTGCACAAGTCGCGCATCTTTGCTACCGATATGAATGCAACCGTAATTGAAAAAGCCAGAACGAGAGCTTATCCGTTATCGCGCATGCAGACATACACAAAGAACTACCTCCAGGCAGGAGGAAGCCGTGAATTTTCGGCTTATTATACGACGGACGATGAGCATGCCTTCTTTACTTCATCCCTCATGCAGCACGTCACTTTTTTTCAGCATAATCTCGTTGTGGACCGTTCATTTAATGAATTTCACGTTATCCTATGCAGAAATGTGCTGATCTATTTCAATATGAGCTTACAGAATCGGGTACATGAACTGTTTCATGAGAGTCTGAGCGCTTCCGGATTTTTGGGATTAGGCAGCAAGGAGTCGTTATCCTTCGCCGATTGTTTTGCTCATTATGAAGTTGTAGATCAAATCGAGAAGCTTTACCGAAAAAGAAAAGCGGATGAAAACAGCCCACTTCACGGATGAAGGGGCTGTTTTTTTTACCTTATTTTTTCAGATCCAAACGCACGTCGCGTCCATCGTCCTGTACGGACAATGTTTTGCCTGCTGCTTTTAACGAGTTCGCATAGCTAACCCAAGCATCCAGCATAATGGCGCCGTCTTTCCAATCCTTCACTTCGCCAAACACGGTAAAGCCATCGCCGCTGCCTGTTGCCATGAAGTCGTTCGTCGTTACTTTAAATGTACGGCTTGTGTTGAATTTGCCATCCACATAGACCGGAGTTCCGTCGACAAGCGTGATTTTGGAATACTTTTGACCGTCAGGTTTCGTTGCATCCCACTCCACTTTCAAACCCGAGAACTGAATTGCGGGAAGCTTGGAGTATTTATCCGTAACTTCCAGCGCTTTTTTGATTTGTTCAGCTGTCATCGTTCCTGTAACGTTATAGTTCCCGAAAGGGAATACTTCAAACATTTTGCCATACGTCAGATCACCTTTGTCTACATCTGCGCGAATACCGCCGATGTTCGTAAACGCGATATCCGATTTTTCCGAAGCGCGCATGGCATCGGTAATGCTGTTTCCAAGTTGGGAAGCTCCGTCGCGTTCAACTTCTCCATTCGCCGCGAAGCGGAAAGACTTACGGGTTAGCGGCTCTGCAACGACAACTTCAACTTCATTGGATTTTGCAGAAATTTTAGTTTGATAGTCCTTAACGGTCTTTTGAATTTCCGCATCAGCTGTCGTTAAGTTCGTATAAGTTTCAAGCAAACCAGCGTTGGAAGAAACGACTTTCTTCGTATTTTTATCTACAAACAATTGAATATGACCAACCGCGTACAACCAACTCTGAGCTTCCACGACAGGAATGCCGTTCACGATACCGGATACACGCATATGTGAGTGGCCTCCGACGATGGCATCTAACGTCCCATTTCCGGTGCCGTTGGCGAGATCAGCCAGCTCGCTCATAATTTCTTGCGATTTTTGATTTTGCTCGCCTGGCAGATGGGACGTAACCATAATGATATCTACGCCTTTAGCGCGCAGTTCTGCAGACAAATCTTTGGCCAAAGGGATCGGGTCCACAAAGGACAGCCCCTGAATGTTCGTTGATTTGGTTGTCGTTGTAGTTTGTGGAGTCGCGAAGCCGATGATTCCGATTTTCAGCCCGTCTTTTTCAACAATAACGTAAGGCTGCGTCCAGTCTACACGTTTGCCGGTTTTGTCTTCGATAATGTTCGCGCCCAGAATCGGGAATTTAGCATTTTTAATGTTGTTGATGAGCACATCGCGGCCAAAATCGAATTCATGGTTACCGATAGCCGCGGCATCATACTCCACTTCAGCCATCGTGTCCATCACGGATTGACCGTTTGTTGTGTTGGAGATGAGCGTGCCTTGCCACGCGTCGCCGCCGTCGACCACGACAGTACCCTTCGGGTTCACCGTGCGGAAATCATTCACAATCCCGCCCAGCGTTTCAATCCCGCCTTGGTTTTGGTTACGCTTCTTATCGAAGCCGACTTCAATTTTTCCGTGAATATCGTTCGTCGTCAAAATATCTACCACTTTAAATAGAACCGGCTTCAGCGCTTTAGCCACTTCATCACGGGTCACTTCTGCTGTAGGGTTAAAATTTCCATCCAATGTCGGTGCAAAGATGCCGCTAATAACTGCATAAGCTACATAAGGACGGGATTCTTTTGCAATAGAGCTGTTATCTTTAAAATAGTTCAATACATTCTCATTAACTTTCGGCAGCTGGCCGCCAGTCACCGTTTTAACAATCAGTTCAGCGAGTTCTTGGCGTGTTACGGGGGCATTCGGATGGAACGTACCGTCCCCAAATCCGCTGATAAGCTTAGCTGCAACTGCATTAGCAACCGCCTGTTTCTGCCAGTTAGCGAGGTCAGTGAATGTAACAGATCCTAGGTCTGTATTTTTTAATTTGGCTGCGCGGTTAATCATGGTAACCACTTCAGCGCGAGTAGCCGCATTAGCGCCGCGGTAGTCGGTGTCGCCGTAACCTTCAACAGCACCGTTATCAATTGCTAGTTGCATATCGGATTTCAACTTAACGGAAGAAGCGGGAGCCGCCATTTCGGCAAATGCGAGGCTACTGGCGAAGGAGCTAGTAAGAACAGTTACAAGCGCTAAAGCGCTTAAACGGGTCGTGAGCGTTTTTTTCATTTGGTTCAAATTCCTCCCTTATATGAATAGAACGTTGGTAGATTAATTCCCAACTTTTAGTATAAAGGAGATTGGTAGACTTTGAGAAGTGAAGAAATTATTTATTTAGTAGAAACGACAAAAAAGCCACTCTCCATCCAATGGTTAAGTGGCTCTTCGATCCGTATGAACTTCAAAATGATAGATCGTATTGCGGGTGAGCACCCGGAAGTCAGAACCATCTCGATCTATGGCTTGAACTCTAGTTGTTTTAAAAGGCACGTACTTATCGATTCCAGAGAGAATCATCGGACAGCCGACCTCAGTCGGTTTCATCTCGCGAAAGCTCTGCCCTTGAATCTCGTCAAAATCGAATCGCTCCGAACGATGTTTCGGTGTAATTCCATCCACTTCGTAGATTTGAAGAAGCTTTAACACTCTCATTCCTATGAACCCTCCTTAAATTCTTTCATTTCATCTTATTCCAGTATACACCGACTTTATGCGAATGGCGAAATCTATCAACTTAACAAATACCTAATAGATACCTAATACTTTCCTAGCTTCCAAAATATACGATCAAGATCAGCCCATACCATTCTATGGAGGTGTTCATCCTATGATGCATACGAAAATTGTTGTTGCTGAAAAAGAAGTACTCATATTCTTTGAACCTGGCGTGCAGGACAAGCTGGCTTTGGTCGCCCCAACGATATTGAATCATCTACCAGACGTGAACGTGAAAAAAATATTCGATGATCTCGGTCTAATCAATATGACGAGCACTGAGGTAACGCTCTATTCCCATAACGGAGATATGCAAACAATCGCCATTCCGTTTTCCTAATTCTTTCGCCTAGCCCTTCCTCTTCTTTTTCGTTACAATGGAAAAGAGAAACTATTGGGAGGTTATGTACATATGGCAGTTTTAAAAATGGAACATGTCGGCGTCATGGTCGCCAATCTGGAAGCTTCGATCCGCTTCTATGAGGAAGTTATCGGTCTTAAGCACAAAGGAACGCTTATCCATACTAATGGGGTGATCCGGTTAGGCTTTCTTGGATTCGATGTAAATGGGGAAACGGAGGTTGAACTGATCGAAGGCTACAATGCCGGTTTGCCGCAAGAGGGCAAGGTTCACCATCTAGCATTTACAGTGGATGATGTGGAAGCGGAATTCGAGCGAATCAAAGGCCTTCAAGTAGAACAGTTGGATGCAGAAATTACAGCATTGCCAAATGGTTCGAGATACTTCTTCTTTAATGAGTTAGATGGGGAGCGCATTGAGTTCTTCCAATCGACTCGTTGATTTGTTTATATGCTGTTTGACGGGGCATTTTTTACTAGAAGTAAAGATTCTAGTACAGAGAGTGCCTTTTTTCATTGTGGACGAGTATTGTATAAAGAAGCAATCTATATATGAAAGAATTTAATGTGGGAACTATCGAAACAATTGGAATTATAGAACATTTTAAAAAGAGTTGAAATTGTTTTCGGATCGTGGTACATTATTTCTCGTTGCTTCGAAAGCAGACAGGTTCGCTGGGAATTAGAACTTGCCTTCAAGCAGCACGCGTTACGATGTTGCGATAATAATCGACAAAAAATGCCAAGAAAAAAAGTGCTTGCAATTGATGTCGAAACTGTGGTACATTGTAACTCCGGTCGCGAGAGCG
>NZ_JBHTHA010000025.1:0-46726 GCF_042676385.1 Paenibacillus sp. GCM10027628 | reverse complement strand
TACAAACCCCCACAGCGGACTTTCACCGCCTAGTTAATCACCATGCGTGGCGCACACAAAAGACCCTTATGCATGATTCGCATAAGGGTCAGTACCTAAAAAAGTAGTTTTAAATTTTCGCCAAAATTACGTTGGGGGCCGGATCTATTATTCGTGAGAACTGAGCTTTTGCACGATCTCGCTCAGCCACTCCTCATCCCATACAAGCTCGCCGGACCGCATATCGCCGATAATGGAGCGTACCCACTCAAGTTCAGCCACAATTACCGCCCGCTTATACTCCGATTCGAGCATAAAAAGTCTGGGGATCGTGTCTTTGTAAGTTTGAAGCGACGAATCGATTCGCCCGAGTTCCTCCTCGAGGACGATCGTCCTCTTCTCAAGCTGCCGTTGAACGTCCTCGAACTGGAGCATACCGAGAAAAGAAATAGCCACAGGAAATTCCGGAAACTCCTGAGGTAGAACGGATAGCATATCCCGCAGCCATTCCCGGAGCACCGTCTGTCCTTCCTCTGTCGCTTCATACACAGTACGGTCAGGACGCCCCGCTTCCCGCAAGGTCTCCCGAACTGCGATAAGATCGTCCCGCAGCAGACGTTCGATGGTCTGATAAATATTCGTACGCTGGCGTACGTTAATCACTTCATCCTTTCCTCGTTCTTTGATGAGCTGTTGCATCCGGTACGGATGCATTGGTTCCTCTGCAAGAAGCGCAAGTATGGCAATTGCCAATGGAGATCGTTGAATTTTTTTGTCGGTTTTCATAGTAATAAATATACTATTTATAACAGAACTATGTCAACAATGGTGTTGGAACATTTCGTCACAGTCATTTATAGAGGATATCCTCTTTCAGTGTAGCAACATGATTGATGACTTGATTGATTTCGGCCTCATTAACATTAAAATGTGCAAGAGCATCATGAAGGTGCCTAGCAATCGCATCAAAATGATCGGGTTGTAAATTCATTCCTTCATGAGCCTTCGACATCGACAAACCAGTATATTGATTGGGACCCCCTAATGCAAAACTAATAAATTTACTCTGATGTTTCCTTTGTTTCTCCATATCCGTCTTCTCAAAAAAATGTTTTACAGTGTCGTCAGCTAAAACTAACTCATAAAAGTAATCCACAACTTTATCAATGGCTGAATCCCCACCAATTTTTTCGTACAGAGTTTCTGATTTCTCCACTTTTGCCCTTCCTTTTCTCTTATCAGTTATACATCCAATGGTTAACTTGCCCATTTCTCCTTCCTTGATTCCCAAAAAGGTAAAGATAGAAGAAAAACCGCGCAGCATCAAGCTTTCGCGGTTGTTTGGACTGACGCAAATATTTATTTTTTATCGGAGAATCGACTTAGCAGCTTATCATATAAATGTATCAGGTCCTCAGACGGACGAATGCCGAGCTCCCGGCTGAGAAGCCTAACATAATCGGTATACAGAGCCGTCAGTCCTTTTTTATCACCCGTCATCTCACGTATCGTCATAAGATGACGCATAACCGATTCGTCCAGCGGATTGCGCTCCTTCAGCTTGAGCAGCAGCTTCGACGCAGGGACCGTATTTCGCATAGAAATAAGCGCTTCGGCAAGCCGTTTTACGAACGAAGCGTACAACTCCGTATAGCGCTCCGTTTCGTGAATGGCCCATACATACGCCTTATCCCCGAACAGATCGCCAGTATACAAACGTTCGATTTGCTGCGCTCTTTCTACATTCCCGGCGTCAATTGACTTCAACTGCTCCGCCTGCTTTTCAAATTCCACGTAATCGATCACGGGATTCTTCAATTCAAGCGTGTAGCCATCGTTCTCCAAGCGTACGACCTCGCGCATGCCAAGCGGTTCCAAGGACTTGCGCAATTGATAGACGGTCGTGTTCAGGTAGTTCTCCGCACCCGTTTGCTGCATGCCTCCGAAAATATCCGTAACCAGCCTTGAACGGGGAATTCGTTTGCCGCGGTAAAGCAGCAAATAAGCGAACAGCTCCGCGCATTTCCGCGAGATCCACTTGACGCGGCCCGCATCGCTAGCCACGGTGACGTCCCCAAGCATCGTCAGGACAAGATTACCGGGCGCAGCGGCAACCTGAGCGGATAGCGATGAAGCGCGGACGATCCGCTGGTTCGCCAACGCACGATTTACCGAACGCTGCAGCCTCTCCTGGGAAACGGGCTTGACCAAGTAATCCAGCACGGACAGTTCGTAAGCCTCCAAAGCAAATTCCTTATGCGACGTAACGAAAACGATTTGCACCGGAGAACCGGAGGCTTCTATCTTGGCGGCGAACTCCATTCCGCTCTCGCCCGGCATAGAGAGATCTACGAAAGCCAGTCCAATGTCGGCGTTCTCTTTTAAAAAGGAGGCTGCGGACAACGCATCCGTAAAAGCGCCCGCGACATGAACCCCAGGCAGCTTGGCCAGCATTTTTTGCAGAATCAAATGCATCGTCGGCTCATCGTCCACTAAAATCACTTTCATCAACCCGCTTCCTCCTCCATTCCACCGCTGTCGAATTCGTCCCGCCCTCCGGCGGAGCCGGGCAAAGTGAATGAGAAGGTCGCTCCAATGCCCGGCTCACTCTCGAACCAAAGATTGCCCCCATGGATGCGTACGAATTCGCGGGTCAGCGCCAATCCGAACCTCGTATCCCCCGAATCATCCCCGGCAACCGTTGCCTTTAAAAACGGCTCCTCCTGACGCAGCACTTCCGATGTCTGATCATCGATTCCCACTCCGTTGTCGCGCACGGAAACAACGATCAGATCACCTTCCAGAACGGCCGCGATCTCAATTGCCCCGCCAATGCCTGTAAACTTAATCGCATTCGATAGCAAATTCCGCAAAATGAGGTCCAGCATCTCTTTATCTGCTCTGACAGTAAGCTTCTCGTCAATTCGCTCCGTCATCCGAATTTGTTTCATGTCAGCCTTTATGCCGGAAAGCATCAAAGCTTGCCGGACAACCTGCTGCAAATTCCAACCAACCGGGCGAAACATGACCTTCCCTTTTTGACTGCGGTACCAGTCCAGCAAATTTTCGACGAGGTTGAACGTGCTTTGCACTTGTCCTTTGAGTTCCCGCACCAATTCGGCATGCTCGAAGTCGGCGGCTGTCAGTTCATCGCCCAGGAGCTCGGTCAAGCTAACGAGCAGTGCGATCGGATCGCGAATGTCGTGCGCAACGACGGTGAACAGCTTGTCTTTAAACGCATTCAGCTCGGACAATTGCCGGGCGTTCTCGCGCAACCGGACCTCGCTCTCTTTCAACTCCGTAATATCGTTAAACATCAGCATCTTACCGATCAGGACCTTGCCCGAATCGTAGATGGACGACAAACTGCAGGTATAATACCGGTTCCTGTTCGCATCCAATCTGTGGAACGGGAAGCGTTCGTCCTCGTCACTTGCGGTACGAATGCGTTCAATAAGTTCCGGACTAGATGGCAAAACCTTCCCCATATAGACGGGGTAGTGTTTCGTCAAACCGAGTTCGGGAAGCACCTTTTCGGCTGCGTGGTTGTAACTGACAATTCGGTCCTCATAATCGATCAGGACGACCCCGTCCCGGATCGTTTCGAACACCTTGGCCATCGCAAGCGGCGTTAGACGAAGCAAATTAAACCGCAAAATCCCCCATACGTAGGCGACACCCGATACGGCGAATCCGAATGGAGTTAAATCAACGCTTATGCCGGTCCAAAAGAACAAATTGCAAACCATTGGCGCTACTGCCCCCATAAGGAGGGCGACGATTTGCTTCCGCACAATCGGCAAAGCCCGCCAATACATGGGAATAAACAGCAATATCCCGCACAGCAAAACGAAATAATTATAAATAGCATGGACCTTATACCAGGGTCCCTTGTCCGTTGTATACAAAGGAATCGTAGCTTCGTCATTCAGGTTATATCGCTCATAGACCAAATGATGCCAGTCGTTGGTCAAATGTAAGACAAAGACTGCGACGGGCACAGCAAACAGCACTATCGCGAGAAGCTTGCGATAGCGGGCTGCCGTCCCTGTAAATTGAATAACCTGAAAAAGCCAGAGCGTAGTGACAAATGGAATACCTAGATATTCGATTTGCAGCGATAGCTTCACCTCGATCAGGTTTCGGCTCAATACTTCAAACGCGTAGCCGAGCGCATAGAAAGCCGCTGCGAGCATGATCAGAACCATCGTTCTGGCAACTGGCAGATGGCGTTTGCGGTAAGACAAGAAAGAGACGTACACCATCAGCGCCGTTGCGAGAATAAGTGTTATCGCCATCCAATGTCTTGTGTCCACGGCCGCGTCTCCCTTATATCGAAATCTACTAAAATTAGGATATCATCTTCTCTATTTTGTGTCCACGGTCGCAGCTCTCCCCTAGATCAAAAAAAGAATATAGGCATCAATCCAGCGGTTGACTGACCAACATGTGATAAAGACCTTAAGCAGCCATTAACTGCTCATGAGTACCCGACTCTGCAATAACCCCTTGATCCAGCACGAGAATGCGGTCCGCATGCCGGATCGTGCTCAGTCGATGCGCGATGATAAGGGTCGTTCGATCTTTGAGTATCGTGCTCATATTCCGCTGTATCATCTTCTCGGATTCATTGTCGAGCGCGCTCGTCGCTTCATCGAATATGAGAACGCGCGGATTGCCGATATTAGCGCGCGCGCAATGGCGATACGCTGGCGCTGCCCTCCGGATAAGCTCGCCCCCCGCTCCCCAACCTGTGTATCGTAGCCATTTGGAAATGTCATAATGAATTCATGCGCTCCCGCAAGCATGGATGCGGCCATCACCTCGTCCATCGAAGCACCGGGTATTTGATAAGCAATATTATCATGAATCGTTCCGCTAAAAAGTCCTGCTTCCTGCTGTACGACAACGATTTGCTTACGGAGCGTAGCTGCCTGCACTTGTTTCAGGTCGTACCCATTGATGCGAACCGTCCCGCAGCTTGGCGCATATAGCTTAAGCAGCAAATTCGCCAGTGTTGATTTCCCTGACCCGCTTCGACCGACGATGGCAACCGTCTGACCTGCTGCCATCTCGAAGGAAATGTTCTGCAGCACATTCTTCCCGTCGGAATGATAACGAAACGATACACGATCGAATTCAATCACTCCCTGCAGCTTCGGCAGCGCTGTCAATCGGGTCGGATCGGATTCCTCCTCCTCCGTCTCGAATACATCGTCGAGCCGTTCCAAAGCAATTAGGCATATCTAACTTAATTGACTATAACTTAATATTCGTTCATCCTAATAAAAGAATAATGAAAGATTCTGTCTATAAATAGCAAAAAACCGCTTAGCATCAAGCCTTCGCGGGTTTTATTTAATGACGGATTTTTTGTATACCTACGTTTTTGTTGTGTTTGATTGAAGCTATTTATCTTCTAAACCAAACGCTGCCGCGAAGCCTCAAACAGCAGCACCGTCGCAGCCATCGCGACGTTAAGCGATTCCGCTTTGCCCTGCATCGGAATAATCACCTGCACATCCGACTGCGCGGCAACCTCGGGCGACACGCCCTTGGCTTCGTTGCCGAGGATTAGCCACGTCGGCTGCCGCAGGTCCGTGTCGTAACACGAGCGCTGCGCCTGCAGGCTCGTGGTGACAAGCCGCACGCCGCGCTCACGCGCACGCGGCAGCAGCTCCAGCAGATCCGCCTCCACGATCGGCAGATGGTACATCGATCCCATCGTCGAACGGATCGTCTTAGGATTGTACAAATCGACCGTGCCGCGGCCGATCACGACGGCGCTGGCGCCGACGGCGTCCGCGCTGCGGATGATCGTGCCGAGATTGCCGGGGTCCTGGACCCCGTCCAGCACGACGGCTAAATCATATGCGTCCGAGAGCAGCTCGTCCGCACCAAGACCTTGTTTCGCTACGATCGCAAAGACGCCTTGGGGCGTTTGCGTATCCGAGCATTTCTCCAGCACAGCTTGGCTGACGCCGACCCACTCCATGCGATCTCCCGACAATGGAACTAACCCGTCCGGCATCCCTTTTTCCAAGCTGAATACGATGGTCTCAACCGGAGCTCCTGCACGCAGCGCTTCCTCAATCAAATGATACCCTTCGATCATATACTTGCCCTGCTTGTCTCTGCCGCGGCGCTCCAGCAGCTGAGCCCACTCTTTGACTCTATTATTTTGTACCGACATAATTTCTGTATGCACGTTATCTACTCCGCGAATGTCACTTCAAAATTTTGAAGATCGGTATTTTTTCCGACAATAACTAAAATGTCGTCCGTACTAAGCGGTTCGTCCGCGCTAGGCGGGATAATCAACTTCTCATTCTGTTTGAGAGCGATCACATTACAATTATATTTGGCGCGAATGTCGAGCTGTTTTAAGTTTTTGCCGATCATTTGTCTGGACGCTTTGATTTCCACGATGCTGTAATCGGCGGAAAGTTCGATATGATCCAGAATGTTGGATGAAATCAAATGATGAGCCACACGCTGCCCCATATCCCTTTCGGGATAGACGACTTTATCGGCGCCGATTTTTTTCAGCACTTTGCCATGCAAATCATTAACGGCCTTGACCACAATCGTTCCAATACCCATTTCTTTGAGTATTAAAGTAGTCAAAATACTGGCCTGAATGTCTTCGCCAATCGCCACAACGACGACATCGAAATTACGAATGCCCAGCGCCCGAAGCGCTTCCTCATCGGTGGAATCCGCTTGAACCGCATGAGTGACAATCGATGAAATCTCTTGGACGGTTTCTTCCGATTGATCGATGGCGAGTACCTCAAAGTCGAACTGCGACAAGGTTTTAGCAACGCTGGAGCCAAAACGCCCCATGCCAATAATAGCGAATTGTTTTCTCATTCGTTCTATCCTCCGGTTCCTTCAAAGTCTTTCAATTATAGCATACTTACTGTAGCATCTCACTTTTCAGCCGTATCCTCCCCTGATAAGGTGGATAAGTGTGGCAGCATGAAGCATTGGCAAGTTGCGCATATTAAGAAAGATAACGAAATGGAAGCGAGGCACCCACATGAACATCAACCTGAGACAGGCCATCATCCAGCGCGTCCAAAATAAATCGAATGACGAGATCCAGGAGATCATTGAGGATTCCATCGGCGGGGAGGAAAGGGTACTCCCGGGTCTTGGCGTGCTGTTCGAAATTATTTGGCAGCATAGCGAAGCCAACATTCAAAACGAGCTCGTTGAAACACTCAAAGGCCATTTGGAATAATGGATTACACGTTATCTGAACAGCTAGGGGTTTGCGGTTACCGTACGCCCTTAGCTGACTAAAACATATCCCTAGAATTTACAAAAAGCGGGAACTCTCCCCGTCAACCGCCGGGCTGCCGAACCATTCACAAAAGCCTCCCAATCTGCAATAAGAACCTTCAGGATATCGTGAAACGTTTGGAACGGATAAAAAGCCGTGCCCTCCTCAGTTAAATACCGCGCCAAGCTCGATCTTGCAAAGATCCAATCCGCGAACCCCGAACCAAAGTAATCGCTGCTGCCATCGCCGATGTAGACGATTTTCCAACCTTCTTCTTTCAATTGCTTCACAACGCCCGCTTTACAGCACCCGCACCATTTGCAGGCCGGATTCTCATTTTGCACACCGAATTGAAACTGCCCATCTTCCGTATAAGTGATAGGATTGCCAATGATCCTATTTACTGCAACCTGTTGCTGGGCTAGGATCTGCTGTATGTAATATAGCATACCGTCACTCAAGACCGTGATGGGAACTTCCTGTTCTCGGCAAAATCCAATGAAATCCCGCGCCCCTTCTCGCAAGTGAACACGTGTCAAAATCTCATCTACCTCACGCTGTTTGCCCGCTAACATCGGATAGGCGGTTTCGATCCAAGGCAATGAACCGATCTTTTTCTCCCGAAACTGTTGAATCAGTTCCACGACTCGGGGCTCGACATCGATACCCAATTCGCGCATCAGCACATTGCCGACGTCCTGTTCCATTAAAGTCCCATCGAAATCTGTGACAATCGCAATTTTCTGCATCTCTCCATCCTTCCTTCCCGGCAAAATGAACATCCCCCTCTTAGGAAAGAGGAGGATGCTAATAATGACTTAGGTTTTATTATAACACGAAATGAACAGGCAGTGGCTCGGGTTTCTCGCAGCTGCTTTTCATCTTATAATGCGTTCCTGTGTCCGAGGCGTCATGGAATCCGTGCATGGCCTCGAGCACGTGATAGGCCAGTTCGCCATTCGCCCGATGAGCATCGTTTTGTCCTGTCAATAGCGCCTGCGCCATGGCGGCAACACCTAGCCCGCGGGAGTTATCCGCGTACCCATGAGTGAGCGGAATGGGCTCCCAGTCGGTTCCCGTTTTGCGGATATAAACGGGGCCGCCAAACGTATTCGGGTCGGGAACGCGCAGAGAGCCGTGACTTCCGTAAATTTCGATATTCGGCAGCTGTGTCCCGCCATTGATATCAAAGCTCGTCACTAGTGTGGCAATCGCTCCACTGTGAAAATCCAACACACCCGCGATATGCGTCGGCGTTTCAACGGCAATCCGTTGCCCGTACTTTTTCTCACTCGAAATCGTACGCTCAGGATAACTAATACCCGCAGAGCCTGTCACTCGGCGGATCGGACCTAGTAAGGCGACAAGAGCCGTTAAGTAATACGGCCCCATATCGAACATGGGTCCTCCGCCTTTTTGATAATAAAACTCCGGATCCGGATGCCAATGCTCGTGGCCGCGACTCATCATAAACGCGGTTGCCGCAACAGGCGTGCCGATCCAGCCATCATTGATCAACTTCAAACACGTTTGGATGCCTCCCCCAAGGAACGTATCGGGAGCGCTGCCAACAAGCAATCCTTTGCGGCGTGCAACGTCCAGAATGTGCAAGCCTTCCTCGCGGGTGACTGCAAGCGGTTTTTCCACATAGACGTGTTTCCCTGCCTCAAGCACCTGGATGCACACCTCGGCATGCGCCGCCGGAATCGTCAGATTAATGACGATATCGATCTCCGGATCGGCCAAAAGCTGATCTACCGTATACGCTTTGGCGATTCCAAATTCCGCAGCCCTAGCTTGAGCCCGGGTCAAGTCAAGATCCGCGCAAGCAACCAGCTCCAGATGCGCAAATGACGGGATATTCTTCATATAAATCGCGCTAATATTGCCGCAACCGATAATGCCGATTTTTTTCGTACTCATCACTGAACTCCCTTCTTTATCGTGCAGCCCACAGCATGCCGCGGCGCATCAATTCCAATGTTTGCGGCATCCGGACAATATTGGCTTGATGCCCCAACGAGTTGTAATATACCTTGCCGGTACCGTATGTTTTCGTCCAAACTACCGGCATTTCCACATCGCCAAAATCAGTCACTGCATGAACCTGAATCGCCGGATCGATGTGCATGTAGTACTTTTCAGAAACGACGACGAAATCTTCAATCCCTTGCGTTAGCGGCTGTTCGCGATCCTTGATGCGCACGGTGTAGGTGACGCCGTCATTGCCGGGATGAGCAACCCATTGGCCGCCTACCATATACTGATACTCAACTTCATTGCGGAAAGAATCGGCCATACCGCCATGACAGCCGGCAATCCCTGTCCCGCCTTCCTTCACCGCAGCCAGAAGCGGAGTCAATTGCTCATTCTCAATCTTGCCCATCGTCCAGACTGGAACGATCAAATCCACACCGGCCAGCCGTTCCGCATCCTTGAAGCTGTCCAGGGTATCCGAAACTTCTACCTGAAAACCTTCTTCGCGCAGCACACCTGCGAAGATGCCGGCAACTTCCTCAGGTTGATGGCCATCCCAACCGCCCCATACGATTAATGCTTGTTTGCTCATAATCGGCTTCTCCCCTCTCCTTTTGCACCTTCACTCTTTCATACTTCGCTAATACGCACCCAACGCCGCTGTGCGATCGATTGATCGACAGCTTCCAGCACCTCTTGACATTTGACACCGTCCACAAAATTCGGAACCGGCTGACGATCTTCCGACAATGCGTTCATTAGCTCAACGACTTCGTGAATGAACGTTTGCTCATAACCGATCGTATGCCCTGGCGGCCACCAAGCATCCATGTAGGCATGGGACGGATCCGTCGCCAACACGCGGCGGAAACCCTGCACATCTTCGGCATCGTCGGTGAAATAAACCTGGAGCTCGTTCATCCGTTCAAAATCAAACTTCACGCTGCCTTTGCTGCCGTTAATCTCAAAAGAATTTGTGCAGCGGTGCCCCGGCGCAAAACGAGTTGCCTCAAAGCTGCCGAGCGCACCGTTCGCAAAGCGCGCCATAAACAGCGTCGCATCGTCCACGGTGACCTCGCCGCGCGGCGCATCGGCGCTGCCTTTGGCGCTAAGGCCGGTCATCGAAGTCGGCAGCGGCCGCTCCTTCACGAATGTCTCGCTCATGCCGATGACTTCCGTCATGTCGCCGATCAGGAAGTGCGCGAGATCGATCAGATGCGCACCGAGGTCGCCGTGCGAGCCGGAGCCGGCGATCTCTTTTTGCAGGCGCCAGACGAGCGGGAAGGTTGGATCCACGATCCAATCCTGCAGGAACCAGGCGCGGAAATGATAGATCTGGCCGAGTCGCCCCTCGGCCACCAGCTTCTTCGCGAGCTGCACCGCTGGAGCGAACCTGTAGTTGAAGCCGACCATGTGCTTCACCCCGGCCGCCTCAGCCGCCTCCAGCATTTCCCTTGCATCCGCAAGCGTCAACGCCAGTGGCTTCTCGCAGAACAGATGCTTGCCGGCTTTCGCCGCGGCAAGCGCGATTTCCTTGTGCGCGTCGCTAGGCGCATTGATATCGACGACGTCGATATCCGGATGCGAGACCAGCTCACGCCAGTCGGTAACGTGCCCTTCCCAGCCGAACTGTTCGGCCGCTGTGGCGACACCGCTTTCATCTCTGCCGCAGATGAGCTTCATCTTTGGCACCGCTGTCCGCGGGAAAAACATATGTAAATCCCGATAAGCATGACTGTGCGCCTTGCCCATAAATTTATAACCGACCATGCCGATATTGTAAGAATTCATGATGAATGCCTCCTTATCAACTTATCCATTTTCCATTCTTTTCGACGATTGACGAACTACCAATCCTGTCGGCAGCTTGATGTGAAAAGGTTCACCGTTTGCTTCGCCGAGGACCTGGGCCAGTACCCTGCGCGCGGCTTCTTTGCCCATCTCATAGAAGGGCACGGTCACGCTGCTCAGCGGCGGATCGCTCAGCTTCGCCGCATCCGAATCGTCGCAGCCGACGACGGCATAATCGAGGCCGGCGACCCATCCGCGTTCGCGCAGCCCCTGCATGAGACCGATCGCCATCCGGTCGTTGGCGGCGAATACCGCCTCCACCTCATCGCGTCGCTCCCACAGCTTCGCTGCCGCCTCATAACCGCTTTTGCGGCTGTAGTTTCCTTCCAGTAGCAGCTGCGACGGCACGTCCAGGCCCGCATCCCGCATCGCAGCGGTGTAGCCGAACAACCGATCCCGGCTGTTCGAATAATGCGGCGAGCCGTTGAGGAACGCGACTTTGCGATAGCCCGCATCCTGCAGGTGACGAACAGCCGCATAACTGCCATTTTCATGATCCGCATCAACCTCACTGAGCATCAAACCTTCAAAGTGCTGATTCACGAGGCAGAAGGGCAGTTGCTGAGCTTGCAGCTCCTGCAGAGAATGACGCTGCTCCGGAGTATCCCGGGAGCCAAGAATGACGCAGGCATCCACCTTTTGCGAACGATAAAGTCGAGTATAGTCCTGACTTTCATCCGGCGTAAGCAGCGTCAGCAGCATATCGTAGCCCTGCTCCCTCACTTGTTCGCCAATGCCGCTCAATATTTCCGAAAAATAATACGTCGAAAAGAGATGCACCTTCGGCATATAAGGCAGAACCACACCCAGATTTCCGCTGCGTCTGCGGGCGAAGCTTTGCGCAATGGCATTGGGATGATAATCCAGCTGCTTGGCCGCTTGCAGCACACGCTCCTTGGTTGCCGGTTTCATAGGACCGAGCCCATTGAACACCCGGGATACGGTCGCTTCGGAAACACCGGCCAGTTCAGCGACCTCTTTTCTTGTTACCATGTCAAAAGCCTCCAAATGAATCTATCAGTCAAAAATGTACACGCGTACATTTTCTCATTTCATTCTGCTTTCTGTCAATATAAAATGAGAAAATAGGAAGTCCACCTATATTCGCCAAACTCAGCGGGCCAGAATTTCGTAAAAACCTATCAATATATGTAAAAAGAACCTTTTTATAATCTTGTACACCAATTGCTCTCCGTTTTATGATGAATAACATATGCCTAATTATGATGTAGGAAGAGTGATCGCATTTGAAACCAGTCTGGCACCTTTTTCGCTCCGCTGCATCAAAAGCCTTAGGAGCTTTACGGAACAGGAATACAATCATTCGAATTAGGCATCGTCATGAACTACAAGCGTTAATTAACGCTTCGATGCGTCGTTTACATCTGACTAAACCGTCCTCCCACAGCACTCTTCTCTTTCTTGATATCGATCGATTTCGCCAAGTGAATTTCTCGCTCGGCTACGCTTCGGGTGATCTTCTTATGAAAGAAGCCGCAGCCAGATTAACCTCCTGCAAGCATTGCGAACTCATTGTACAATCGGGAGACGATGAATTCCTTCTTCTTTTACATGCAGGCTCACAAGACGAGCTTGCGGATAGTATCGATCGCGTACAGCGCGTATTTATGATGCCTTTTTATATGCACGATCAGGCGTATTACATCAATGCCAGCATCGGATTTAGCACGATTGATTTGCAACCTGACACCACTCTCCAAGCGCTGAATCAAGCTGATCTGGCACTGTGTGCCGCCAAGCATACGGGTAAAAACAAATCGCTTGCCTTTGATTCCTCTTTCGAACAGCGTTACTCGGGGCATATGCAGATGGAAACCGAACTGCGCCAAGCCATATTTGCCGATCAATTGATGCTATATTATCAACCGCGTCTTGAGCTTTCCAGCGGCAACATCATTTGTCTGGAGGCGCTTGTCAGGTGGAATCACCCGGTCCATGGGATTATCCCTCCGAACGATTTCATTCCAATGGCCGAAGAAAGCGGACTTATTGTTCCGCTCGGCGAATGGGTACTGCGCCAAGCTTGTCTGCAAAAGATGAAATGGCTCCAAGCCGGCATCGTCGATTATCAAGTGGCCGTCAACATCTCGCCCCGCCAATTTCAAGAAGAAGCTTTTGCCGATAAGGTCATTCAAATCATTGAACGAACGGGGATCGATCCTTCCTTTCTGGAGTTCGAAATTACAGAGAGTTCCATTATGCACGACATGGATAAGACGGTTTCCATCTTGGAAAAATTATGCGATAAAGGGATCTCCATCTCGATCGATGATTTCGGTATCGGCTACTCGTCTTTGAGCTATCTTAAGCATTTTCCCATCAACTGCCTGAAAATTGACCGTTCCTTCGTCAAAAACATACATAGCGATCAAAATGATTTGGCCATTACGCATGCCATCATTCAACTCGGCCATACTCTTAATCTGCAAGTTGTTGCGGAAGGCGTCGAGGAAATGAGTCAGCTGGAAATTTTGAAAGGTACGACTTGTACCACGATTCAAGGCTATCTGTTAAGTCCTCCCGTCTCCGTACAAGAATTGGAAGAGGGAAGCGGTTTGTTTCAACTGCGGCAAAACAAACCGGTTATGGGGTCATAACCGGTCATACGATCTCTCATATCTCCGCATTTTTGCGAAAATCCGTTTATCCTTCAGTCTCTGGAATATATAAGGATCTGGACACGTGTTCACTTCAAGAATCCATGGATGCAGCTCTTTATCCAGAGCAACATCGATGCCAATCTCCTTAACGCCTTTGTATCGAGAGTGGATCGCTTTGGCTACTTGTACGCCAAGTACGTTAAGCTTCTTTGCATAGTTCTTCCTCTCCTTAGCGGGAACATACTTTGCAATCAGTACTTCCAGAGGTTTCAAAGTGCCTCCGCTATGGAAATTGGTCACAATTTTACTTGGATGCGCGACCCTGCCAATAATGCCGGTCGTCTCCCAATTATGCTTCGGCGTTTGCTGCACCATCACTCGCAAATCAAAACGGTTTCCTTTGTATTTTAATAAATGTATCCCTTTTTGCGCCAAGTAGTGGCGGTCATTTGTTAACTTCCGAATCGACGCGTACATCCCATCAAAGGTGCCAAATCGCCTCAATCGAACTCCGGACTGATAGGAATAAGGGTGCGTCTCAGCGTCCTTAGCCCACTCGACCCTGATTACCCCTCTGCCAAACATACCTATATTCGGTTTAACATAAACCATTTTGTATTCCTGCAACATCTGCTGGAGTGTCTCTCGGGTCATTCGCTTTGTAACAGGCACATATTGTCGCAGCGATTGAAAGCTCTCTACGGCCTTTGTTTTCCTCCACTTGCTATGGACATATCTGGCTCTGCTGATGTTGAACTTTCTCTTCATGTTCTTGATCTTCAGAATGTTTTTCATTTACTAGCCCCCAGCTTCAGATTGTAGAAGTCGGCCAACGATCGCGCTGTGGCCTGCCAGCTGAACTGTTTCACTGCATCTTTTCGGGCCTGTTTAGCTAGAGCGCTTGCCCAAGCATTACGTCTGGCTACCGCTACGATGCTTTCGGCGAAGGGCCGAGGGCTCCGATACGCCTTGATCAAAATGCCGTTACGCCCAGTCCGGATCACTTCTTTAATGCCGCCATTGGCTGAAGCAATGACTGGAAGCCCGGAAGCCATGGCTTCCACATTGACTAAACCGAATGCCTCATGTCCCTGCGATGGACATACAAAACAATCCGCAAGCCCATATACTTTATGGATGCGCCGATGTGCAATATTGCCTAGAAACCTTGTAGTCACCCCCAACCTGGCGGCACGCTTGCGCAGACTGGACGTGAATCCTTTGCGTCCGCCTCCTGCGATAAGCAATTTTATGTCTGGGACTTTTTTCCTGGCCAAATAAACGGCTTTGATCAACAGCGGAATCCCTTTTCGCTGGATCAAGCGTCCGGCGTACAGGACATAAAAACCCCGGCTTAAGCGATATTTCTTTCTCCAGCGCGCTTTCGTTGCGGCGGAAACCGGTCGAAAACGGGAAATATCTGTGCCGAGGTGGATGGTGTGAATCTTGCGCCGCTTCTTTGGAAACAGGGCCGAAAGCTCCCGCGTAAGCGAGCTGCTGTTGGCTATAATCCAATCCACATTCGTCAAACACCGGGAGGTCGCCCCCTGGGAAGCGTAAGGCGGTTTCACAAACGTTAATGAATGCAAGAACAAGGAGACAGGTGTATGGGGAAAATGTTTCTTCATCGCAGCGGCATACTGCGGTCTGTTATCCACTTGAATCCAATCAAACGACTTTTTTTTGACAGCGCTAAGCACAGCTTTTAAGTATGTGCTTTTCTTTCCGGTTGGGACTCTTATGATCGTCAATGGCCCTTGTCGGGTAAGATGCCGATAAGCGGAGTGACGCCTGCTGATTACTGTCACCTGATGACGCTTAGCCAACTGACGCGCTATGGAATAAATGCATATTTCGACTGAACCGCCAAGTACGGGCGGAACCGGAATTTGTTCCGGCGCGACGATTAAGATGTGCACGCAGAGAAGTCACTCCCTTACGAACCATAAATATGAATCCGTACCTATTGTATGAAGCAACCTGCCCGTTGGCGACTAACAAGTCCCCCGTTAGACAAAGAAAAACCGACAGGGTCTTCGCTAGGTCTTCCCTGATGGTCCTTTTGTGTTTAAATCCATACATTTGCGACTAAGGAGGAAATTAGGTTGGCATCTGCCCGCTTCTACTTTGTAACGATGGAAAACATCATTGTGGGGCTCGATCCCATTTTCTCTTACGTCTGTAATGATGAAAAACATCGCTATTGGTTCGCTCTGGTTCACAATACTCCCCTTTTCTATTCTGTAACGATGGAAAACATCATTATGGAGCTCGATTCCATTTTCTCTTACGTCTGTAATGATGAAAAACATCGCTATTGCTCCGCTCTGGTTCACAATACTCCCCTTTTCTATTCTGTAACGATGGAAAACATCGCTATTGGGCTCGATTCCATTTTCTCTTACATCGGTAACATTGAATACCATCGTTAACGCATCGATCAGCGTCACTTAGGGCCGAACTCGAATAGAAAGGTGAGCATTTTTCGGAAACCGAAAATTTATACTTTCGAAAAAAGAAGAGGCCGTTCCCAGATTCACTCATCTGGAAACAGCCTCTTTTGGCGGATTCATTTACTTAGGGTGCGCTCGTTAAAAACTGGGCCGTCGGATTTTTCTCAATGGCTGAACGCAACGCGTATTCGCTCTCGAACAAGCCGACATAGTTGCCTTTCTTGTCTTTCACAAGCTGCGAGTTGATACGGAACTTGCCCGGATCGATCTTTTCGTCGATAATCCAACGCGCAAACTGGTAATTCTGTCGCTGCAATAAGATATCTACCCCATATTCAGACTTCATTCGATGCTCCAGCACCTCAAATTGCAGCTGTCCTACGACGCCGAGAATCATATCTTCGAAGCCAATCGTGGTGAATACTTGAATCATGCCTTCTTCAGTCAATTGATCGATGCCTTTGAGGAATTGCTTTTGCTTCAAGGCATTCTTGATCGATACTTTACTGAAAAGCTCCGGCGAGAATGTGGGCAGCTCATCGAAAAGGACTTCTTCCCCTTGGCTTAGCGAATCGCCGATCCGGAATATGCCCGGATCAAAAAGCCCGATAATGTCTCCGGGGAACGCCTCTTCCACGATATCGCGGTCCTGCGCAAGGAACTGCTGCGGCTGAGCCAATTTAATTTCCTTACCCACGCGGTTATGCTTAACGGACATGCCGCGCTCGAATTTACCGGAGACAATACGCAGGAATGCAATACGGTCGCGGTGAGCCGGGTTCATGTTCGCTTGAATTTTAAACACATAGCCTGAGAATTTTTCCTTCGTTGGTTCGATCAGTCCTGCCGAGCTGTTGCGCGGCTCCGGTTTCGGCGCCAATTGAAGGAAGTTTTCAAGAAACGTTTGCACGCCGAAATTATTAACGGCACTGCCGAAGAATACCGGGGTCAGTTCGCCCTTCAGCACTTTTTCCATATCAAAAGGATCTCCGGCTACATCCAGCAGCTCGATATCCTGGCTTAATTGCTTATGCAGAAATTCACCCGCAATTTCTTTCACGAGCGGGTCATCGACGCCGCTTACTTTGCGCACTTCGATTTGCTTGTGATCGTCGCCTTGGAAGAGCTCCAACTGCGTCTTCTCCCGATCATACACGCCGCAGAACTGTTTGCCCGAACCGATCGGCCAGTTCATCGGATACGAACGAATCCCGAGCACCTCTTCAAGCTCCTCGAGCAGTTCGAACGGATCGCGGCCCTCGCGGTCCAATTTATTAATAAAGGTGAAAATTGGAATACCGCGCATCCGGCACACTTGGAACAGTTTCTTCGTCTGCGCCTCGACCCCTTTGGCCACGTCGATCAGCATCACCGCGCTATCCGCTGCAGTCAGCGTGCGATACGTGTCCTCACTGAAGTCTTGGTGACCGGGCGTATCCAGAATATTGACGCGATGTCCTTCATAATCGAACTGCATCACCGAGGACGTTACCGAGATTCCGCGCTGCTTCTCGATCTCCATCCAGTCGGAAGTGGCATGCTTGCTGGCCTTGCGTCCTTTGACCGTACCCGCTAAACGGATCGCGCCCCCGAACAGAAGCAGTTTCTCGGTTAATGTCGTTTTCCCCGCATCCGGGTGGGAAATAATCGCGAACGTGCGCCGCTTGGCGACTTCCGTCTCTAATTGCTTGCTTAATTGCGTTGTCATCCTTTATTTAGTCCCTTCTTCTTGCAAGTTGATTTCATTCTATGTTTTTTGCAGGTCAATGCTCCAATTCGCTTCCGCGATAAAAGAGCGGTTGCTAAACTCTCTCCCTCGGATTACAACCTTATTCGCGTACACCTGCACATACAGTCCTTGTGCTTTACTCTTGGCTTCCTGCTGATAGGCACGATTCAACGGCCTTCCTACTGAGGAGTTATGAAAATAATGGAACGTTTCTTTCACATAATGGGGAGTCCCGTTCTGGAAATCCTGATGGCGGTGCCCGCAAAATACGAATACATTCTTATAAGGCTTGAGCGTCTCCCGGAACTTAATAGCCCGAATTAATTGATGGGAGCCTCCATCCGTTCCACTAGCCGGCAGCGGCTGATGGGTCATTACGAACAATGGCCTCCCCGGCTTATAGAGCGCTTTGAGCCGTTCTTTAAACCAGGCCATCTGTTCATCGGAGTACCAAGCCCCTTCTCCAACCTCCGGCTTTTCCTGCACATAGGCCTCTTGAGACAGCAAAAGAATCGAGTGCCCCTTCGTGCTATATTCGTTATAGGGCTTCTCATAGCCAAAAAACTTCTTAAATTGTTCCCTGGACATCGCGTCCGTCTTCCCATTCGGAACGGCACCCTGATCCCAGTTATTCGCTTTGTTGATCCAGATCGAGTAATAGTCGTGATTGCCCATATTCGCATGAATAGGCGGAAGTTTATATTCGCTTACAATGGTATGCAGCTCCTTATAATCGCGTTCCGTACCCGTATCGGTCAAATCGCCGGTCATCATAATAGCGTCGACCGGGGCGTCAAAATGCTTAATGTCATCAAGTGCTTGCCTCAGCTTTTTCACGGTTTGCGGGTCGCCGCTGCTGACATGAAGATCGCTCAATATAAAATACGACATGAGCGGCTCCGTTGACAACGTTTCAGCAGTTGACTCAGCTACTGCAAGAGCCGGCTCCGGCTTGATCGAGGATACAGCTGCCTCTTCTTCGGACATAAATTTTTTCTTGACCAGCTGGCTAAAAAACGCGCTGAATCCGACTAATGCTGCTCCAATCAACATCAGCCATCTAATAAAAGCTCTTCGCGACATGCTGCACCTCAAAATAGTTGTTATGACGATGACTCGGTAACCTCTATTATAACAGATACCCCGAGCCCCCGGAAACTGGTTCCCCAAAAGAGAAGAAAGCATCCGATCCGAAGCTTATTCCCATTACTTTTGGGGGAGCCCCCGGAAAGCATAATAAAACCAACGGGCAAGGATGCCCGTTGGCCTCTTTTGTATACTTATTTGGTCAGTACCGAAGCCTTCGGAGACTCCGTTTCCCAATCCACTTCGCCTTCGTTTTGACCGTTGATCGGCCACCATTTGAAGCCGTCTTGCGTCAACATCTGAGTCGCTTCCTCCGGTCCCCATGATCCCGCCGGATACGGCTTCAGATCCGCAGAGCTTTCAGCCCAAGCGGCTGCAATGCGGTCAACATAGGACCACGCCAACGCCACTTCGTCCCAACGGGTGAAATAGGTGGAGTCGCCGCGCGTTGCATCATGCAGCAAACGCTCATAAGCTTCCGGCGTATTGATGCCGATTTGGCAGCTTTGGCAGAAATCCATGGCCACCGGAACGATTACGCCTTCCGAGCCCGGTTGTTTGGCATTCATTTTCAAATAGATGCCTTCCATCGGATTGACGCGGAACACGAGCAGGTTCGGCTGCAGATCGTGTTTTTTCGCCAAATACACATTGTTAGGAATATTTTTGAACTCAACGACAACTTCCGTCGTTTTGACAGGCAATCTTTTTCCCGTTCGAATATAGAAAGGAACTCCGGCCCAACGGAAATTATCGACGTGGACGCGGGCTGCAAAATATGTCTCCGTCATCGATTGCGGGTTCACGGAGTCTTCTTCGCGATAAGCCGGAAGCTCTTTGCCCTTCGCCGTGCCATTCGTGTATTGGCCGCGAACGACATTGGCCCGCACATCATCGCTGTTCTCGAACAGACGGAGGGACCGGAGCACCTTCACCTTCTCATCGCGAATATCTTCCGGATGCAGGCGGCTAGGCGGTTCCATCGCCATCATCATGAGCATTTGCAGCATATGGTTTTGACCCATATCGCGCAGCGCGCCGGAATGGTCATAATAGCCGCCGCGTTCTTCAACGCCGACCGTCTCGCTAAGTGTAATTTGAATATTAGCTATGTATTTATTGTTCCAAAGCGGCTCGAAAAAAGCGTTAGCGAACCGCACGAATTCGATGTTCTGCACCATTTCTTTGCCCAGGTAGTGGTCGATGCGGTAAATATCTTTTTCCTCAAATACTTGGCGCAGTTGACTGTTTAAACGCTCCGCCGATGGCAGGTCATAACCAAAAGGCTTCTCGATGACAAGACGGTGATAGCCTTGCGTCTCCAGCAAGCCGCCTTCACGCAAGTTGTAAGATACATTGCCGAACAATTCCGGTGCAAGCGCGAGATAAAATAACCGGTTGCCGCCCGTTTGGAACTGTTCGTCCAGTCTGGCTGTCAGCGCGTTCAGCTCATGGAAGCCAGCCACGTTATTAATATCCAGTGACATATATTCAAAATGCTGCGCGAAATTCGCAAATTCCGCTTCATCCGTAATTTTGTACCGTGCAAAATCGCCGATGGACTGCTTGACGTCATCGCGAAACTGCTGATTCGTCCGCGGTCTGCGGGCCAACCCCACCACAGCAAAGTTTTCGCCCAATTTTCCTTCCCGGTATAAACTATAAAAAGCCGGAAATAACTTTCTTTTTGCCAGATCCCCTGTTGCTCCGAAAATATAAAACACAGCTCCACTCATCTATGCATCATTCTTTCTCTATTGGAATTGGTAATATGCTTAGCATACCTAAAATGGGCTTGGTATTCAACTTTTCCAGGCAATTTATCTGATAACTTTTTCTTATGCAAAATTAGACTTCCGTCTATACCGAAACGCACGGAGCGGAATAGGCTAACAGTAGTCTACAAACGCGGAGGTGCAAGGAAAAGCATGGAGCGCATATTTCCAGTTACTGAACAAACCTGTAAGGCTCATTATGGCAAGCCGGTCTTGATCTATTTGTACGACGGATCGGAAATTTATGGAGTCTTGAGTCGAGTGGAAAACGGCCGTCTTATTTTGAACGATAAGGTGGCTGAGGTATCCGGCTCATCAAAGAAAAAGCCGAAAGGCAAAACCTTCAAAACAAAAATCAAGCAAGATACAGCCACGCCCCAGGCTTCGGGCCCCCTCGGTGTTCCTTACGGAGATGGAGACGGCCTTTACGGTTTCCCGCCTTTCGAAGGATTGGGCTTCGGCGCCGCTTTGGTCATTGAATTAACCGCCATTGCCGCATTATTCGTATTTCCTATTTGAGTATTAAACAGGGCTGTGGAAACGTGCTTCCACCGCCCTGATTATTTGTCAACGGATTGATTTCGTCATCTTATAGCAGGCTAGTTCCGGCACATATTGTGTCGCCGTATATCCCCTGGTTACATAAAACCGGAATGCTCTTTCATTGCTGTCATCAACCAGCAGCTCTACGGTTCGGCAACGCTCTGCCTTCCCGTAGGTTTCGGCAATATCCATAAGCTTTTGTCCCCAGCCTCTGCTTTGTTCCCGGGGGTCAACTGCAAGCATATCCACATAAAGGACCCGTGATTTGCGGAGAACTGTAATAAACCCGAAGGGTCTCCTTACGCCATTGGCTGCGACATACGTCACATTCCGGTTTAACCGCTTGCGTATTGCAGTGAAAGTAGCCGAAGCGCTAGCGTCATATTTTCTTGAGAAAGGCACTAATTGTTCCACGATTAATCGATGAATCACCGGATCGTCAACGGAAGCCAAACGTTTGCGTATCACACGGCACCGCCTCCACTTTTAAAGCAATAATGCTATCTTATGTGGAAGGTTCCGCACTTGACTCCGCCGGTTCCCTATATAACCTAATGAAATCTTCAACGGCAAGTACCAATTTACCCCAATCTCTGCGAATGATATAGTAGGAGTAAGCGAAAACGAGGTGATTCCGATGATCAACGCCTATCCGATTACAGCTATACAGAGCTATCAAACGCATAAAGACTACTACCGGGTCAGCGCGGTGCGAAGCGTTGCAGGTAGCAGGACTAGCACTTCTCGTCAACCCTTGGATTTACCCTACGATCGATCGGCCTATAAACGATTGGCTCAGCGTACGGCACAAGAGCTGGCAGGGCTCGTCCAATCCGCTCAGAACGTCAAACAGTCCGTACGAGCAATGGCCGAATCTCGACTTCCGCTCACTCAGCCCGAGACCAAGACCATTACCAAACCAATTCAGGCTTTTGTCGATGCCTATAACGCGTTTCAAGATCAACTGCGCGATTCCCCAGACTACTTGAAGCGTTCTATTCTTAATGGACAGGTGCAAGCAGCTCAGCCCCATGCACTGGAAGGGTCAGGCATTTCCGAGCTTGCCGACGGCAGGCTAGAAGTTCAGATGGATGAACTCAAGAAACAGGTCACACAGCGCAATGATCTTGCGAATAAAAGCCTTGGAAGCATTGCCAATTTTGCAGAGTCCTTGTCTGGCCAGCTTGAGCGATTAGAACAGTTGCCGACCGAAGCCTTATTTCAAATGAATCGTTCGCCTCTCAAGCCTTACGGTCAATACCGCTCAAAGCTTCAAGCATATTTACCGGTTCCCATGAGCGGCCTACTGCTTGATCGGCGCATGTAAATTTACTCCCCAAATTGAAACAAAGGCGTGGACAAATATCTTTCTCCCGTATCCGGCAGCAGCGTGACAATTCGTTTACCTTTGTTCTCGGGTCTTCTCGCGATTTGTGTCGCAGCATAGATGGCAGCTCCAGAGGAGACCCCGACCAACAACCCTTCCGTTCGCGCCAATTGACGCGTCGCCTCGAACGCTTCCTCATTTTTGACCAAATAAATCTCATCCACGATCGCTCTATTAAAAATACTGGGCACGAAGCCGGGCCCGAGTCCCTGAATTTGGTGAACGCCTCGACTGCCGCCCGATAAAACCGGCGACTCAAATGGCTCAACGGCAATGATCTGAACCGACGGCTTGCGCTGTTTCAACACTTCGCCAACGCCCGTAATCGTTCCCCCGGTTCCGACACCGCTCACGAATATATCGACATCGCCCCCCGTATCTCTCCAGATCTCTTCCGCTGTTGTATGACGGTGAATGGCAGGGTTCGCCGGATTATCGAACTGGTGAGCAACGAAAGCATGCGGAATTTGAGCGGCAAGCTCTTCGGCTTTGCGGAGCGCGCCCAGCATTCCTTCCGTACCAGGAGTAAGCACCAATTCGGCGCCAAGCGCTTGCAATAGGTTCCTTCGCTCGATGCTGAACGATTCCGGCAGTACAATAATGAGCCGATAGCCTTTTGCAGCAGCTACAAAAGCAAGCGCGATGCCCGTATTGCCGCTTGTCGCCTCAATAATAACCGAATCCTTGTGAAGCAAGCCTTTCTCCTCGGCATCCTGGATAATCGCATTACCGATTCGGTCTTTTACACTTCCTGCCGGATTAAAATTCTCCAGCTTTCCAATCAACTCCGCTTCGAGCTCATGGCTGGCACCGTAGGAGCCAAGCGCAAGCATGGGCGTGTTCCCGATCAACTCGGTTAAATTCTGAGCAATGTTCATCTTCCTCATCGCTTATCCCTCCAATTGTAACTGGTATATTCCCATTGAAATAGTAGGTAATACTCACATTAACATGTGGGGGAATGATGTTCAACTTTTTGATCATCGTCAACGCTTTAACGCCCTTTTCTGCCGCTACAGACGCGAAAAGGAGCGAGTTCCCAACAGCAAGGTCCATTATGGACCCTACTACCAAGAACACGCCCCTGTTAAGACTGCTTAAAATAACTTTTTCCCCAACACATGATCCAGCGGAATAAATCCAATCACTCTACTGTCCATACTGTTGTTGCGATTATCTCCCATAACGAAAACATGATCGTCTGGAACCTTCCACTTTGTATCCGCCACTTCCCTCATTTGTTCATTGAGGTACGGCTCATCTAGCGCTACGCCATTGCGGTACATTTTATGATCTTTAAGTTCCAGCTCATCTCCCGCTTTGCCGATTACCCGCTTGATCCATACATGCTTATCGTCGCCTCGGGTAAACAAGCTAAGCAGCGGACTGTCCAGCAAATCGTTCTTGAACGTACGCTTCATATCGACGCGGCTGTCGATAATGACAATATCGCCGTAATTCGGCTCATATTTAAACGTATGCGACAGCTTGGACACGTATACGCGTTGCTGATCGTGCAAGGTAGGGTCCATAGAATGACCCATTACCTTGGTAGATTGAAACACGAACACACCCAGAAAGACAACCAATACAAATGAAATGGCAATGGACCCGAACCAGCTCCATATTTGCTTTAACAGATTCATCGTTCTCGCTCCTTTATGCCTTAGGCTTTATTCGGCCAAGCCATGCTTGAACGCATATATAGCCGCTTGGGTCCGATCTTCTACGCCCAACTTGGCAAGTACATTCGTCACATGAAATTTGACGGTTTTCACGCCGATAAACAACTCGTCGGCAAGTTCTTGATTAGATTTGCCTTTCGCGATTAAGCGAAGAACTTCCATCTCGCGCTCTGTCAACTCCTCATGAGGCTCCGCCGCTGCCTTCGGCTGACGGAAGCGATTCATGATTTTGGAGGCGACTTGCGACTCAAGAATCGACTGACCTTTCGCTGCGGCTCTTATTGCCTGGGCAATTTCGGATGCCCGTGACGTTTTGAGCAAATAACTGAAAGCGCCCGCTTCGATCACGGGGTACATTTTTTCATCATCCAAAAAGCTGGTGAGGACGATTACCTTACACTCCGGATAAAGCTGCAGCAGCTTACGCGTCGTCTCAATACCGTCCATCCCTTCCATGACGAGATCCATTAACACAACATCAGGCCGATATTCTTGGGCAAGACGGATACCTTCTTGTCCATTACTCGCTTCGCCGACAACCTCGATACCGTCTTCCGTCCCTAAAACGGCCGCTAGTCCAATTCGCACCATCTCGTGGTCATCGACCAGCAGCACCTTAATATTCGCATCCAATTGTATCTCCTCCTAAGAGTTTTCTGTAGGAAAGCTTGCATCGTTAGCATAATCGTTGCCGAGAATCGGCACACGAATTTCGATGCGTGTTCCCCGGTCCGGCGCAGTGATAATATGTAAAGAACCGCCGATTTCACTGACGCGCTCTTTCATGGAAACTATTCCATAGGATGTATGCTTTTTCGCATCCAGTTCAAAACCGACACCGTCATCGCGAATCGCCAGACGGATGCCGTCGGGGCGATGCAGCAGCTTCACTTCCAACTTGTTCGCTTTGGAGTGGCGCAGCGCATTGGAAAGCGCCTCCTGAACAATACGGAACAAGTGATCTTCGATTCCCTTAGGCAGACGAATTTCATCGTCCATATCCCATGAAATCGCCATCGGCACCTTGGCCGCCAGCTCCTTCAGAAGCTCAACAAGGCCTTCGGAGAGCCGCTTGCCCTCCAGATGTACCGGCCGTAAGTGCAGCAGCAGCGCCCTCATCTCGGATTGCGCCACAGAAGCCATCTCCTCAATGAGGTGGATTTGCCGCTGCGCTTTCTCGAAATCTTTGTCCAGCGTTCGCCCGACTGCCGTCGCTGTCATCGAAATCGCAAACAGCTGCTGGCTTACAGCATCGTGGAGTTCCCGCGCCAGGCGCTGTCGTTCCTCAATAACAGCCGAGAATTTCGCTTTTTCTGCGAGCTCGGCATTGTCGTTAGAAAGCCGTTGAAGGGAGGTTACTTGTTCCTCCCACCTTTTCATAATACGGCCAAGCTGTTCCCCCAGCCGCCCGATCTCGTCTTCACCGTTTTGAAAGCCGCTGCGGGTGAACGTTCCTTTTTCAAGTAAAATCATCGTCTCCATCAAAGGTTCCAGCCTACGCGTAATGCGATTGCTGCTCCAGAATCCGTGGATGGCTCCGATGCCGATAACAACGCCAATCACCATAAGTGAGAACGTTACGCCCTCCTGCCAGTTTCGAAAAGGCTCGATCATGCCACGTGAATTGAGAAAATAAATAATGACGCCAAAAACAATCAAGCTGAAGAGGATCGATTCGCCCATGCTGCGCCATATCATATTCGTTAATTTCCGTTTATAGCCGTCCAAAGCGCGATGACCCTCCTATAACACTTTGATATTGATATCTCCTACGATGTAAGACAGAACAAGTTTCACCCGATGATCACAATTGTCATAATTGGCGGACTGCCACATGAGCTTATTCAACACGCCGCTTTCTCGCTCGCTTGCAATTTGTATTTGACCAAGGGTCACAGAGGCTGTCACGGTAACACCGATATCATCCGGCACTTTTATGTCCACATCGCCGACAACGCCTTGTAGAATTACCGTCGTTTCCTTTTGCTCCAGGATGGCCAGGGACAGGTCGATATAAGTTTCCCCGAGAATGTACCATATACTGCTGTTGCGTAAAATCCAAGGCTCCCTGCCTAGACGGACGCTATCCACCAGCTTCTGCTTTTGGATGTACGAATCATCCCTATGCACCTGCTTGGAACGAATGAAGAACAAACCGAGCGAAATCAAGACAACGGATAAAACAATCGTGATATGATTGCCAAATAAAATAACGGCCCCCACGCCTATCAATACGTAGCCTTTGCGTTCCCTGCGCGAGCGGAGTCGATGAATGCCTAGCAGAATGAGGACAACCGCAAGAATGGGAAAAAAGCCAATCGTATGATCCAGAAGCAAAAAAAGACCGGCTCCAATCAGCACTAGCGCTGTATTCCGGTTACGGTTGTTTTTGGTTTCTTCTCCCATCGTTGCACCTCCTCTGGCTGCCGTTTATCTTTCATGATTCTTTTTAAGAAACCATTTATACTTCTTACACAAAATGAGCCCGTTTTGCATCTTTCCTAGCATACCATAAGAATGGACGACCTCCAAGAAGCAAATGCTTGCGCCGCAAGGCTTGAGCATCGAAATGAAGGTCGTTTGAACTGAGAAGTGCACCTGTTTGCTTCAGTTGCGAGTCACTGTAAAATCCGCAGAAAGAACTACTTCCTGCCGCGCTTGTTCACTTCGTCGCGCTCATTACCGCGGCGATGCTGCCAGTCATGCTGCAGCTTGCCGCGCAGTGCGTGCCATTCCTGCTGAAGGTTGCCGCCGGCCTCCTTCAGCGTATCCCGCGACAGGCGGCCCGCTTCGCGGAGCCCCTGCAGCGCTTCGCGGCCGAGCTCGCGGCCGGCGACTTCCAGCTCGCGCAGCGTGTCGCGAGCGCCCTGCTCGTGCGGCCCGCCCGGCGGCTGCACGCCGTCACTGTGCGGCGCGGCCCCGCCGCCGCGCGACGCTTCTGCTGCAAGCGAAGCACGCAGCAGCCGCAGCTCCTCCGCGAGCGCGAGGACTTCGTCCTGGCAGCTCGCGTATTGCGCGCGGTAGTGCTCGCACGCCGCTTCCTCGCGCAGCTTCTCTTGCAGCGCGAGCCGTGCGAGCTCCTCCTCGCCGGCACGCATCGCCAGCTCGGCCTGCTCGCTGCGCAGTTGCGCCATCTCGTCTGCGGTCACGCTTTGCCGGCGCAGCTCGAACGCCCGCTGCAGCGCATCCTGATAGCGCTCCTCCAAGACTGCTACCTTCGATGACGATGTGCCTGCAGCTCCGCCGTTGCGCTCATGCATATCCAAACGCTCTTCCGCTTCGTTCCAAGCAGCCTCCGCCATTTTCCCGATCCGATTCAACACTTTCATCTACCGCACCCCATGTTCCATTTATTTTAAAATCGTTGCCTTGCGAATGAGTAATTGCCGTTGACTCCACTCTCGCTGCCGACCTTTGCTTCCTTCATGCTACTATCGTAAACCAAAGCCAACGAGGTCAAAACGGACCCGCGACTGTTTTTCAACCTAGACCAAGGTCCAGTATCCACTCTGGGTTCCCACATTTTGGTCGTTGTTTCATTGAAGCCGATAGTGCTAAACTATTTGAAGCCGAGTCCGGCGCACAGACAAAGTGCCGGTACGGGGGACGATTTACTTGGGGTGAATATTTGCTGATTCTTGAAGCAGACTAGGGAGAACCTTCTTCCCGAACCCGTCAACTAACCTCGGAGGCTCATGAAGGAGGAATACCAATTGAATAGAGTAGCCAAAGGGCTAACGAGCCTTGCTGTGTTCGCCACAGTCTTGGTAGGAGGCTTTATTTCACCATTTTCGGCACATGCGGCTGAAATGGACGTGAAAGTTCAAGTTAACGATGATCTTATCCATTTTCCGGATGCACAGCCTTTTATCGATACGAATCACACAACGCAGGTCCCGATTCGCTTTGTAACCGAGAAACTTGGATATGCCCTTCAGTGGCAAAAAGAAGGAGACCAGATCAAGGTCACTTTGAATAATGAGAAACACACGATCACGTTGACTTCAGGACAAAAAGAAGCAAAAATTGATAATGCCTCTGTGGAGATGGAATCTCACGCTGAATACCAGGACGGCCGCGTATATGTGCCACTTCGCTTTATATCCGAAGCTTCCAGTATTCCTGTTCAGTGGGACTCCGGCAGTAAGCTTGCTATCTTGAGCAAAGACGGCAATCATCACGCTCCCGACTACGAACAGTTTGATGCGACTGCCTATTCAGCTGATCCTTCCGAAAACGGCGGTTTTGGCGCTGTGGACTATCTTGGTAATCCTCTAGCGCTTGGCACGGTTGCGGTTGATCCTAACGTAATCCCGCTCGGTTCCAAGCTTTATATCGAAGGCTATAGCTTTAACGGTCTGCCAGCTGGCGGAATGTATGCTTACGCCACGGATATAGGCGGTTCTGTAAAAGGGAATCATCTTGACATTTTCATTCCCGGTTCCAAGGAATCCTTGAAACAATTTGGCATTCAATCCATTAAGGTCTATCGGGTATCGAACTAAAGGTTCCATGCAAAAAAAGCTGAACGCTGGAGATTTCACTCTTCAACGCTCAGCTTTTTTTACTAGTTAATGTTTAAATCCTTTACAGAACAAAAACGTTAGGAATACCCTTTCTATGAAATTCTGGGCATGCTTAAAAAATGGAGACAAACGTACTGAAACGTTGCTCCCAAGGATCATGGGTCCAATTTTTTATATTTTTCATCTTTCCAGACGAGAAGATGGCGGATTGACAAAGACGACCTGGCTATTAGCCAGGTTTTTCTCATATGAACTTTTGAAACCTTCCCATATTTAACATTCTCCGCCTGCGTATAGGTTTCATTTGCAATCCAGAAACTAGCCTTTATCTGCACGATTTCTGGAGGTACGGAACCCATGCGCAAACCGGTATCCAAGTTTTTGACTTTCATTCAACTCGTTGTTCTCCTTCTATTTTCAACAGCAGCCATGCCTGTTCCCCAAAGCAAAGTTGTTTGGAATGTGGCAACGAACCAAAAACTTGTCGCTCTAACTTTTGATGACGGCCCGAATCCCGTCTACACCCCTCAAGTGCTTGACGTGCTTAAGCAGTACGATGCCAAAGCAACATTTTTCGTGCTGGGCAAACGTGTGCAGATGTACCCTCAAATTGCGATTCGCGAAGTGAACGAAGGCCATGAGATTGCCAACCATACGTATGACCATCATTTTCTCAAACACGTCAGCCCGGAAAAGCTGAAGGAAGAAATTGAACAGACGCAGGAGATCATTTTTGACATTACCGAACAAACGCCCCATGTGTTCCGTCCGCCTGGAGGTTTCTACAACCAATCGCTTTTGGAGCTGGCCAAGCAGGATCGTTTCACAGTGGTCATGTGGTCATGGTACCAAGACACCAAAGACTGGAAGAAGCCGGGAGTTCAAAAAATCGTCCAATCCGTCTTGAACAACATTCACAACGGCGACATCATTTTGTTCCATGATTTAGAGGGAGATTGTACGCAGACTGTGGAAGCCTTGAAAATCGTACTGCCTGAACTTAAGAAACTAGGCTATCAATTTCTGACCGTGACGGATTTGATTTCGAGGATGAACAAGTAACAGAATGACAGTGCTCAAAATAGGAACAATCGCCTTATTCGCTTTCTTCCAATGGATGTATAGCTCAATCCAGCCGGAAAGACCGATTACGGAGTTGTCATATGTTGAAGTTTTCCAACCGTCCACCGAACGCGTCATCTTGCGTTTCCCCTGCACGGAGCAGGTCCGGCATGAGACGACAGCTTGGCTCAAGTCAATCACTTCGCTATCAGGCCGGTTTACAATTGAACCGCCAAAAGACGGCCTTGTGGTCCATGTCCCACTGAAGCCGCCTCTATCCTTTTCCCACTTCCATTTCAGCCATAACCTGAAGCCGTTTCTCAAACAATACCACTTACTTCCGTATCTTAAAAGAAGTCAGCCAGATAAGTAGTCCTATTCGGAACAGCCTTTTCCAACATATGAATAAGCTCAGGAGCCCCTTCTAACCGATCGACCTGGGCTAAAAAGCTTGCTTTCTGATAACCCATCAGGAGTGTGGTCAGGGTTTGAATGGAGCAGCTGAGAATCTCAGTTTCAGAAGGTATCTCTCCTTCGGCAAGCTTCCTAACACGTGCTGTCTTGCCTTTTTCAGCAAATTCCAAACGAAATACGCCATGATTCCAATCCGCATGAGAATCCGATATGCGCAAGCACAAGGGTTCTGCTGATTCTCGGACTTTAAACGAATATTGCGATAGAAACTTTTCCACATCTACAATTCGAGCCGAAAAATATGTAATCTTCTCCTGCTTGAACTTCGGATCATGCGTCAGGAAGGGCAGTGCGTCGTCAATTGGTGCATTCAACTCTACCTTGTCGATCATAGAATCATGATCTGCAATGAATTTCCACAAACCGCGCCTCGCTTCCTCGTCCAAAAACACCATTTCGTGAATCGTCGCCACTTTGTCTTTGACCTGATAGAAAACATAGCCTTTATGCTCCCCCTGCGGGTTGCAGTAGATGGCAACCGTCCCCTTTTTGAACCTGAAGTAGCGCTCTTTCCACCAAAATTCATCCCGCACCAACATCCCGTTGAAGCGGATCGCATACGCTTCGTATATCGGATGAAGAAGCTCCCAGTCTTTAGCGACGCGTACTATTCGGCTGCCTTCCGCCGCTTGGAACTCAGGCAGTTTATCCGAGGGAATCTCGTACTTCAAATATTCTACATACACTTCCCACCCGTATTTGCGATAAAACTCAAACTTGAAAGGCGCCAGGAAAGACACCGTTTGACCCGCTTCTTTCATTGTTTTCAGCGATTGACTCAAAAGCTGGCCAACCATGCCATTCCTGCGGTACTCAGGCCATGTAGCCACACCGGCAATGCCGCCCATAGCGAAGCTCTTGCCGCCAAGCCAGGTATGGAAAGGAAGAATCGTTAGTTTGGCAGCCAAAGCGCCATCGACAAAATATCCCCAGACTTGGTTCGGATCCGTCCAGCCAATCCGTTCAGCCTTTTCCTCGGGTGTCAACTCAAATTGAAAAGCAAATTCGGACAGCGAGAAGCTCTCCGAGAGCTCCTCCTGCCGTAATCTACGAATTTCGTTCATTCATGTCACCTCTTCTTCAATAACTCAATTTTTTCCAAACAGGATTGTTAAATCTGCAGGGAAGGGCAAACGTCCAATCAGCGAATGTCACCTAGACATATGCTGTATTAGAACTCTCGGAAAGGGGGATGACCCATGAGTGGAGCAGTTGGATACGGCATGACATCTGCAGGTGCCATTCTTGTTCTGTTTATTTTGTTGGTCATTATCACACGCGGAATTTTCCCTTACTAATAGTAAAAACCCTCATCGAAAAAAACGAATAAAGGGAGGGAACACTTTTGTCATATGCAGCAGGCTATGGTTGCGGTTGCGGGACTCCTGTAGGCGGCGGACTTTGGACTTCAGCAGGTACGATCCTGGTACTTTACGTCTTACTAGTTATCATTCTTCGCACGTTCATCTAATGTATCATCTCCCATCGTGATAACAACATTGGGCCAGCCCTTTAAGCTTCTTCAGAAGCGCTAAAGGCTGGCTTTTTTCATTGTTATACAACACCTGTTCGATACACGACGACTTGGTCGCCTCTGTGGAATCCTTGCCCGCCGGCAGGCAGTTCTATCAAGCAATCCGCATCTTTAATGGACACCATGATGCTGGATTTATCGATTCCTGCGGGTCTCACCCATAGACAACTGTTTTCGACGTGGGTCGTTCCCCTCACATAACGCGGAAACGCGGAAGCTTTGCCATAGTCAATTTCGAGTTTTGCGGTCATCGGTTCCGGGTAAGGATGCTTGCATCCCTGCATCGCCTTGATCAGCGGACCAACGAACAGTTCAAAGCCTACATACGACGCACCCGGATTACCGGATAAAGCCAGCAACAGCTTGCCGCTCCAAACAGCTGCGCTTGTTGGCGTACCCGGCCGCATCGCCACTTTGTTAAACATTAGCTTGCCGGCCCACCGGCCAAACAGTTCAACGAGCACATCGTAATCACCGACGGAGACACCGCCGGAAGTGACGACAAGATCCGTTTGCGTCAAAGCATGCTCCACCGCGGCTTGCACCTGGTGCGCATCGTCGAGCAACGCAGGCATGATTAACGGCAGGCCGCCTGCAGCCTCTACTTGTGCAGCCAGCATGTAGCTGTTGCTATTGCGAATGCGACCAGGTTCCAAGCGGGCATTTACATTCAATAATTCTGAACCCGTAGAAAAGATGGCCACCTTGGGCTTGCGGAATACTGGAACCTCGCTGTATCCAAAAGTTGCAAGTATTGCGGCTTCCCCAGGACCGATATGGGTCCCTATAGGAAGCAAAAAGTCCCCCAAACCGATCTCACCGGCGATGGGGGTTATGTTGCTTCCTGCGGGAACATTTTTTTTGACCCGTACCCATTCGGCTTCTATATCATCCTGCAAGGAATCCGTCATCTCCAGCATGACAACGCAATCTGAGCCCTCCGGCACAGGCGCTCCGGTCATAATTCGCGAAGCCATGTCGGCCTGAATCCGTAACTGAGGCATCGTGCCGCTGGGGATACGCTCAATAACCTTGAGCTGCGTTGGAGATTCGGGCGAAGCTTCGCTGATATCAACCGAACGGACCGCGTATCCATCGACGCCAGATCGCCGAAAATGCGGCACGGGATGATCTGCACATACATCTACAGCCAGCCTTCTGCCAAACGCGGAACCTAACGGGATGTTTTCTATTTCCATAGGCGTGATGTGTTCACGGAGGGAAGCGCGGGCTTCCTCGACAGATATCACGGTTCTCTTGAATTTAAGATTCGTATCAATGTTCACAAGCCTTCTGTTCCTCCCATGGCCTAACCGCCGATTTGCGACATCCGGCGCAGTGTCGGCGTATGCGACTGCTCCCCATTCATCAGCGCTTGCACCATTTCATGATTTTGCGGTTTGATGTCCAGGGCGCGGAAGAACAGATCTTCAACCGCTGCATCATTGCCGATATATTTTCGAACATTAAATTCATCGGACCAATATAAACAAGGCTTTACATTGCCGTCAGCCGTGATGCGCAGCCGATTGCAAGTTTCACAGAAATGGTCGCTGATAGGATGAATAAGGCCAAAAGACCCCAGCGCTCCATCAATCCGGTAGTTTTGTGACGGGCCATTTCCGTAGACCGCTTCGGAAGGAACAGCATTCCATCCTTTAGCCACGCAACGTTCCAGCACGGTAGTTAGCGGTATATAACGATTTTTCCAACTGTCGTCTTGATGGCCGATAGGCATATATTCAATAAATCGCACCTGTATCGGACGATCGATTGTCATTTGCAGGAAATCTTCGATTTCATCATCGTTCATGCCTTTCATCAGCACTACATTCAGCTTGATCGGGGCGATGCCTACACGATAGGCGGCCTCGATGCTTTCAAGCACCCGACGAATGTCGCCCCCTCTAGTAATGAGCGAAAAGCGGTCCGCTTTTAAAGAATCCAAACTTATATTCACACGGGTCAATCCTGCGGCGCGGAGCTTTTCAGCCCGGGAAGCAAAATAAATGCCGTTGGTCGTTAAAGCAATATCTTCAATACCAGGAATTTGCGAGAGCATGCCGATGAGCTGCTCCAGATTTTTACGTACCAGAGGCTCCCCGCCGGTCAATCTTAGCTTACGTACGCCAAGCCCTGCCAACACACGGACAACTTCGGTTATTTCCTCAAAAGACAACAGTCTTTCTTCGGGCTCAAATTCCATTCCCTCTTCAGGCATGCAGTATACACAGCGCAAATTACAACGATCCGTTACTGAGATTCGCAAGTAATCGTGCATGCGTCCGAATCGATCAACTAACAATTTTGGCATAGGAGTTCACCCTCTCTCTACGTCCATTATGGCATATTTCCTAACAAAAACCTAGCACATCCTCATAATCTTCGGGTGTGTTTAAATTAATGACGAACTGCGTGGAAATTCCTTTTTCCATAAAAAAGTCTGACTCGGCCGCCTGCCACTCAATACGATCAAGCAAGCCCATCAAACGATATTGCTTATGCGCCAGCAAAGCATCGGCCTCAATACCGACTCGCCGCGAATAAATACCGTGAAGCGGATGAACCCGCCCGTCAATAACGGGTATGACGGCATCGCAGCCTTCATCCGTACATAACTCGTACATCGCTCTAGCAGCTGCCGCAGATAGGTACGGCATATCGCAGCCGACAACCCAAAATAGCGGCTCCGATGCTTCCAAACAAGCCGCATGAAGACCCCCAAGCGGTCCGGTTTGAACAAAACGGTCAGGGATCAAACGCACCTCTACGTCGGTAACGGTAGCCATTAAAGACGACAGTGCTTCAGGAGTATTTGTTACGACAAGTACTTCCCTGCAGCATAAAGCCATTTCCGCTATCTGCCGAAGAATCAGCGGCTTTCCGTCGATCAGAAGAAGCGCCTTCAGCCGCCCACCCATTCGGCGATTCAAACCACCTGCCAAAATGACTCCCGTCATCTTGCTTGCAGCTCAGCCAAACGTTTGTCGAATGACTCCCTCCAGCTTG
This sequence comes from Paenibacillus sp. GCM10027628, assembly GCF_042676385.1. Classification (NCBI taxonomy): domain Bacteria; kingdom Bacillati; phylum Bacillota; class Bacilli; order Caryophanales; family Paenibacillaceae; genus Paenibacillus; species Paenibacillus sp. GCM10027628. Next base: position 11,747 of record NZ_JBHTHA010000025.1, on the reverse strand, counting down.
CGGATAAAGCTTCAACTGCCAAAATTCGTTCCACGCCATTGAGATTGGCTTTATCTTGGTACTTGATTTCATTGGCAAAAGCAACTGTAACGCCAGCATCGTGTTTGGTCACAAGCGTAATGTTTGGCTCGACCGGGATCATACCTTCTCGGAGCACCCTGAAATAGTATCCGGTTAAGCCGGTATCCTGAACTTGAACCGCCAAATCCACGACATCATGACGTTTTGCGAGCTTATGGCATGGCTGCCGAGGTTGTGAGACCTGTACAATCGCCTCGCCTATTTGGTAAATATCCCCGATACAAACATCATGCTCGAGCAGTCCGCGAACGGTTAAATTCTCACCGAATGCTCCCCATGAAAGCTTCCTGTCTAACTTGCGCTCCCAATATGCATAATGCTCTTCACAGTATACGCACAGCGCTTTATCTGCACCGCCATGATAGACCAGATCCGCTTGGCCGTCTCCATCCAATTGCACTTTCGAAACATGCAAAGGAGAGCTGATCGGAGATTTATAGATCCCCGTTACCAGCTCTCTGCCTTGATAAATGATCGTTTGCGGTAAGCCTACGTTAACTGATACGATTTCCATCCGTGAATCCCTCTTTCCCCAGCAGTATATTAGCACTTACTATACCAAAAACCGCGGCGAAAGTCAGGTATTTCCAGTACTTCGGTTAGGCCCGATTCACCCAAGCATCGTTATTGTAGCCTCTCACTTCCCAGTATCCCATATGCGGCTTATCGATCAGTTCGATACCTTGCAGCCATTTGACCGATTTGTAAGCGTACATCTTCGGTACGATGAGCCGGACCGGCCCCCCTAGCTGCTGCGGGATCGGTTTGCCGTCCATCAGAACAGCAACCAGGACATCGTCCATCTCTGCCTGATCTAATGAAAGGGCATCTGTATACACTTTATCTCCCGAGTAAAACTTTACATATTTCGCAGTCGATTGAACGCCTGCCTCTGCCATCATTTGCTTCAAGGGGATGCCCTCCCAAGTGCATTTATAGACCGACCAACCGGTCACACAATGGAAATCGCTCACCTGCACGGTTCGCTTTAGCTTGAGGAACTGCTCCCAGCTCCACACGCTGGGATGATCCACCAATCCGGATACGGCGAACTGCCACGTATCCGAGGTGAAGGCGGGAATTTCCGTAACGGTATAGATCCGGAAATTCCCCTGCGCCCCGCCGCCGATCACAGCGGCGGAGTCGGGCAATGGCGCCGGCGGCGGAAGCATCCGGTTGCCGTCCAATGCGGCAACCTCGGCGGCCGTATTGCCGCCGGTGTCGAACGCGCCTTTTACCCAGCGGTAAAAGGCGGGACCGACCGCGATCACGAGCAGCAGTCCTGCGGCAAGCCGCAGGAACGATGCGCGTGTGATCGGCGACTCCTTCAGCGCGGCGATAACCGCCTGCGCTGCCGAGCGCGCTCCCGCGGCGTCTGTGCCCGCCGCGGGTTCGGGCTGTGCCGCCGCAGGAGCGCTGGCGGCGGGTGTTGCGGCCGCCTGCTGAGCCGGCGGCCTTGCAGCAGCTGCGGCAGCGGCCTGATCCAGCCGCTGCTGGCGCTTCAGCCATCGGCTGCGCGAGATGGCGTGGTACACGGCATACGGCACTCCGACCCAGGTTAGCAGGTCATGGATGAGGAGTGCCGTATTGTTCCAGGCCGGCGGCAGATGGCGGAACTGCCACAAGATTACCCCGGACGCGCTCCATCCGACCAGGAGCGCGAGCACGAACACCAAATTCGCGCGTCTGCTGCGCTGCGCCCGAATTTGGTGCCAATGTTTTCGCAGCATCGGCGCGTAAAGGACGATGAGCAAGATCGAAACAACGCCAAGATAGATGTGAAGCTGCTTAAGCGTTACTCGAAAGCCGCCCAAATCCCCCCTTATAGCACCAATACTCAGCACGATACCTGTAATCGTTAGCAAGAGAAGAATCCACGCATTCCAGCTATGGATGGCATTCAATCGTTTACCTAAAGATTGCTTCAACCAGCTTCTTTTTGAATGCATGCCGTCACTTCCTTTTTAATTCGCGTTTTATTCTCTAAGCATAACGGATAAATGTTAAAAAAGGCTTACAAATCAACTAAACTTTTTAACTTACTTCCTCCAGTAATCTCTTTTGTTTTTACTACATCGGCATCTTCACTTCCTTAACCAGGTACATGTCGACGAACTCCTTCGACACATACGTTTTATCGTTCATAATTGTGGGAGCAGACATTAGCATGGCTTCCATTTTTCCGATCATTATCGTCTTACTGTCAATTTGTATTGCAATGCTGTCCATCATTGACATCGAGCCGTCCTTCATCGTCATATCGTCCATTTTTTTGTCTTCCATCTTCTTATCATCCATCGTTTTACCGTCTTCCATCCTCATCTTCGTCAACATGACGGAACGATTCTCCCCGTTCCACATTACCTTATAACCTAGCGCTTCCGCCACTTGGCGAAGAGGAACCAGTTCTACGCCATCCTTATTCATCGTCTCGATACCGCTGTAATTGAACTTAGGCGCCATCATTTCTTCCGCGTTTGCCCAAGCAGGGATCGCCAAGGTACAAGCCACCATCGTAACAACCATCATCTTTTTCCAAGTTCTCATCTTCATTTCCTCCCAAGGTTTTGTTTGGTCTTCACATTTCCTAAGGTACTTTATCAAGCTTAAGAAAGACTAACGCAAAGATTAACAAACCCTTACAAGGAAAAACCGCAAGGGCCTTCCGAGGCCACTGAAAATGTCTGACGTCGTTTTCAAAGACGGTGCTTTTATGTGCAAATCCATACGTTTGTGAATTAGGAGGAAATGAGGTATGGCATCTGCCCGCTTCAAATCTGTAACGATAGAAAACATCATTATGGGCTCGATTCCATTTTCTCTTACGTCTGTAACGATGCAAAACATCGCTATTGCTTCGCTCTGACTCACCATACTGCCTTTTTCTACTCTGGAACGATGGAAAATATCGCTACTCACTCGTTGCCATTTACTTTTACGTCTCTAACGCTGAATAACATCTTTCCAGCTTCGCTCAGCGTCCTTTAGGGTCGAATTCGCTCAAAATGCCAAAAGCCCGACACATTAAGTGCCAGGCTTCCATATCATCAAAACAAGCGTTATAAGAGGGATAATCGTTGCGATTGTTCCATAAACGTCCCATTTTTTCGAAACTTTTCGATATGCTTCCGTTTGCTTACCGAATCGAAGCGACTCTTCGCTGAATCGGATCATTTTTCTCTGAAGCGGCAGTAAGATGAACAGCCACAAGATTCCCGAAATGGAGAACAAAAGGAGCGCGACGGAAACCCAGTTCCATTCCATCAGCGAATAACCTAACCGAAACGCCATCAAATGGCCCGGTATCAGCAGCAAGAGAATGCCTGGCACAGTGAACACGTAATCGGCCAACATAATATTTTTAACCGTAAGATGAATGGTCTGCAAGTCTTGTTTCCCATAGTGAGCACGTACTTTCCAGAACGCTCCCGTTATAATATTTCCCAAAAATAAAACAGCACCCAAGACATGCAAAAATAACAGCATTCTCACCCACTCCTTTATCATTCTTCCTGTTTCCATTGTAAATGGGGAAAGAAGGCATGGAAGGTGAGCAAGGTCACTTTGCAATGATGACCTAAGTCAGATTCTCCTCATGCGGCCATTCGCGATAAATCGGCATCGTGAAGCAGAATCGACTGCCTTGGCTTCTTTTGCTTTCTACACCAATTTCTCCGCCATGCAGCTCGATGATGGATTTGGCGATAGCAAGCCCAAGTCCGGCTCCCCCGCTCACACGGTTGCGAGATGGATCGGCACGATAAAAACGATCGAAGATGCGGTTTATGTCCTGTTCCTCGATGCCTTCTCCTTGATCCTCAATTTGAAGACGCACGAAGAGATTCGATATTTGCTCTGCTTTTATGACGATCGTCCCACCTGTCGGTGAGTAACGAATGGCGTTATGGAGAATGTTAGACAACACCCTCTTCATTTCTTCCGGCATAACAGCTACCGGCGGCAAACGATCGGGCAAATCTACATCAACCTGCAGCTGCTTTTCTTCGAGATGAAAGGCCAGACTCTGCAGTCCATCCAATAGTAGATGATCTACATGGTATAGTTCGGGGGTAAATTCCGTCCCTCCCGCATCCAGTTGCGAAAGCTTAAATAGTTCTTGAATAAGTCCATCCAAACGTCCCGTTTCAAGGCGAATGGTCTGCAAATACCGATTGAAGGTGTCCCTGTCTTGAATGACATCGTCCTGGAGCGCTTCCACGAATGCCTGAATAGATGCCATTGGTGTCCGCAAATCGTGGGAGACATTCGCCACAAGCTCCTTACGGGACGCTTCTGCCGATTTCAACCGTTGAAAACTTTCATTCAATTTGCTTGTCATCGTGTTGAATTGTGTGGCGAGCATTTGAAATTCTGCCGGACCAATCTTAGGCACTTGTCCTTGAAAGTGGCCTGCTGCAATATGCGTCGTTTCCTGTGCAATAGCACGGATTGCTTTCTCCAAAGGACGTGTCATAAAAAAATGAAGCAGCATCGAGACGCCTGCGGCTGCCAAGGTAACCATGGAGAGCAGTTCCACGTCTTTCCATTTCAGCAGCATATATCGATAGCAAATGAATAGTGACAGCAAGATAATCCCTGTGCTTACACCGCTTGCAATAAGTAAATATACCCGAAGTTTCATGATCGTTCCCTGCCTTCAAACTTATAACCGATCCCCCATACCGTCTTAATGAATCGCGGCTGTGACGGGCTCGGTTCGATCTTCTCCCTTAGTCTGCGGATATGCACGGTTACCGTCGTCGTATCACCATAGAAATCGATGTCCCAAATCTTGTTCAACAGTTGATTTCGTGAAAAAACTTGCTCCGGATGCCCGGCGAACAGTTGTAGAAGCTCAAACTCCTTCACGGTTAGCTCTACAGACCTCCCGTCTACCAAAACACTGCGGTGCAGCACATTGATCTCCAGCCCCGGAAATTTTATGATATGCGCAGGCTTGACACCTGCAGCCGTAGTTCCCGGCTCCGTTTCGTTTCGCTGCGATCGGCGTAAAATCGCTTTCGCTCGCAGCACTAGCTCGCGGGGACTAAAGGGCTTCGTCAAGTAGTCGTCTGCGCCCATGGTTAAACCCATGAGCCGATCCATCTCATCGCCTCGCGCCGTCAGCATGATGATGGGCACGTCCTGCTCGTTGCGAATTTCTTCGCATACTTGCCAGCCGTTTTTACCCGGCATCATGAGATCCAGTACAATCAGCTGCGGACTATGCTGACGCCATAATCGAAGAGCTTCTTCGCCGTTCGTGGCCGACAGCACCCGGTAGCCTTCCCGCTCCAAATAGACCGTGCATACGTCTATAATATTCGTTTCGTCGTCAACAACAAGAACGAGTGAACTCATAGAGGCAACCTCCTCGCAATGTTGGTCCCATTATACCGCAGAATACCAGGATAAAGCTTACGGATGTCTTACAAAAGCATAAAGCTCCCCCAACTTGTGGAGGAGCTCGCTGCCTTTATGCCTAACTTATGCTTGCAGCACCGCTTCAGCGGCAGACTTTGCTTGTCTCTGGTGCAAATTGCGGATATACATCGTCTGCGCGATGCCTGTAATCACAATCAGCGCGCTGAGCGCCGAGAACATAAATTCCCCGCCGAAATGGCTGAAAATCAATCCGCCCAGAACCGGCCCTGCTGCGCGTGATACTTGCCAATTCAACCCATACACGGAGAAATACCAACCTCTTTGCTCCATAGGTGCGATGACCGAAATGACTTTCTGCATATGCGGACCGTACAACATTTCACCAACGGTAAATAAAAACTCAACAATAAGCAAAATAGCGAGCATGGGAACAAACCCATAACCAAGCGCAACAATGGCAAAGAGTAGATACGATACGGCGATGACCAAAAAAGCGGAAACTTGCTCCGTTCGTTTAGCGACCCACAATTGCAACACGGCAACTACACAGCCATTAAATGTAACGATAGTAGCAAACACCGATTTATAATTCTCAAAATGATTTTGCAAATGCAAAGGAAACGTGGATTCTACTTGCGCATACAGCAACGTAACAGGCAAACCAAGTAGTGTAATCCAAAGCAGCGGCTTGTGATCCAACCATCTCACTTTTGGTTTTATTCTTGATTCCGCTTGTTCGCTGGCGTTCTTAACCGGCACTGTCTCCGGCACCTTCCAAACGACCAGCCCCGCATAAGCGATAAGCGCAACCGAGCATAGCAGAAAGATTACGGTTGGATTCCATGTAAATAGCAGCAACCCTATCAGCGGCCCGAACGCCGAGCCCATGTTCAAAGCCGTGTGCAGCAGCGCAAAAACTTCTGCTCGCTTCTCCAGCGGAACCACGTCGGAGATTTGTGCATTGGCCGCCGGCATAAACATCGCATGTCCGATTCCATTTACGATCGAAATGGCTGCAAACTCCCAAACATTGCCGGCAAACATGTAACCGCCGATGGCAACAGCCTGAATGACGAGTGCGGCCAATATCATCGGCTTGCGCCCATAACGGTCGCTTAATCCTCCCGCATACAAATTAACAAAAATACCGACCAGCGGTTGCAGTCCGACAAGCAGCATAGATAAGACAATGGAGCCATCCAGTTTATCATATAAATAATAAACCAAATATGGCCTCATCATAAATCCGGCTAGTGAGGTTAAAATCGTACCGATCACTCTTACCCAAATCGCCGTGTCATATTTACGTATAAATGAAACGAATGGCATTTTATCCATGCGGCCTCCCCAGTCTTTGATGATCTTTCCATTTTAGTGGCTGCCGGACAAAAGAAAAAGGTAAAATCTCAGTATAATAGATTTCACCTTTTAGGATTAGAAATTATAATTTTAACCGCCGATTCGGATTTTGCGATAAGTATCGATAAAAGAGAGCACATCAACTCGTTTGCCTCTTTTTTTCGCAACTCTTGCCATTTTCACTAATGTAGTCCAGAACTCATCCAGTACTGGAGATTCGAAATCCGTATCTTTAGAGTTGTGCTTTAAGTTGTTTTTGTAATCTCCGCCTTCATCGGAAATCAAATATTGGATTTGTCGTTTTTTCCACTGTTCACCGGTTACATAACTCACACCGATCTCACGCATTTTCTTCCTCACCGATGTAACTGGGCGAGACAACTCTCGGGCAATGACGACAGGCGGGCATTCTCTTGAAAGGCGGATTAATTTGTCCAGTTCTTGTGTAGACCATGGTTTTTTTGTCATCTTAACAACCCCATTTCATATATCTGTATGTGACAAAATTGCCGTAAAAGATAAGGAAGTTTCGAGATAGTTTGAGAATAACAAACAATTGTTAGGGAAGTATGTGTTAACCGTAATGAAATTGTTATGACATAACTATTTCGATATAGTTCTACAAATATTTCAGATCCGGAGATGAAATACTGATAATAGATTGGAAACCATGGATGGTTTGTTGTAGGATAGAGGGAAAGTTGAACATATGAAAAAAGGAGCGTACTCGCGATGAAAGTGAACATAAACGGGATACATTTATTTGTGGAGGAAAAAGGCCAAGGAACACCGCTAATCCTGCTGCACGGCTTTCCGCTGGATCACCGGATGTGGCGCCTGCAGGCGGAGGCTTTATCGAACGGCTATCGAGTCATTACGCCGGACCTGAGGGGTATGGGACAGTCAGATATACCAGTGACGAATATTGCATTGGATCAATATGCCGATGATATTCTAGCCCTTATGGATAAAATGAACATACAGAAAGCCGCACTAGGCGGCTTTTCAATGGGAGGTTATATTGCATTTGCTCTGCTTCGCAAAGCTCCGGAACGCTTCCTTGGCTTAGTGCTGGCGAATACGCGCCCTGAAGCTGATGGCCAGGAAGCCCGCAAAAATCGGATGAATATGGCCGTCTCGCTTTATGACAAAGGCGCTGCCGCAGCAAGAGATGCGATGCTCCCCAAACTGATCACGGAGCAAACCAAGCAAGAACAGCCGCAACTGGCTGGAGAGCTTAGTGAGATCATGGGCTCCATGCCGCCTGAGGGGCTCATCCATGCCAGCTTGGCGATGGCTTTCCGCGACGACTCCGTCGACTTGCTTGCTTCCATCGCGGTTCCCACGCTTGTCATTGCCGGTGAGCAGGATCCAATTACGCCGCCCGACGTCATGAAAAAGATGGCTGATCAAATCAAAGGTGCCAGTTATCACGTGATACCGGCTGCTTCTCATTTGACGCCGCAAGAAAAGCCAGAAGCCTTTAACAAACTGCTTCTGGAATTTCTGCAAACCGTTACAGCCTAACCAGTTGGTCCATGACCATCACGGCTGCCCCTATCGCAAGCGCCTCTTCGCCTAGCTGGCCCTTGCTAAATACGACCTGATACGCAGGGTAATAGTACGTTTTTCTAATCGCCACCTGTGTAGCCGTCTGGAAAAACAAATCTCCCCCCGCGATGAGCGGCCCACCCAGGATAACCTTCTCAGGGTGCAAAATATTTAACAAATTGGCGAGCCCTATGCCAAAATAAGTCGCTGCTTCCGTCATGATCTCCACGACAAGGGGATCATTTTTTTTTAGCGCCTCAAGCACATGCGCATAGGTCAAATGCTCCGGATCGTCCACGAAATGGGTTAAGACGGTGGCCCTGCCTTTCTTTAGCGCAGAGCGCGCCGCCTTTTCTATTGCATATAGAGACGCATACGACTCCAGCGCCCCATAATTGCCGGAAGCATCCCGATGTGCGACGCCGTCGGTCTGGATAATCATCTGTCCGACAGAGCCTTCCATATCGACGGCGCCATAGATCAATTTGCCTTCCGAGACCATGGAGGAACGCAAACCAACCCCGGCATGTATATAAAGCAGATGTTTGAAGCTTTGTGAGCGCTGAGCCCATGACTCGGCTAATATGGCCGTGTTGGCTCCATTATCGAGCATCGCAGGAATGCCAAGCCGCTCTGTGAGGAAGCGGCAAATTTCAATATTTCGCCACCCGCTTGCCGGGAAATAAGAAGGCTCTAAAATCGCGCCTGTTTGGCGGTCTACGGGTCCAACCGCGCCAATGCCTATCCCAAGCACATCCGCTTTATCCAGCATATGATCTCTGAGCATTCGCTTTACTGCATCTGCGATGCATTGAATAAGAACATCAGGCGTCATCTCAACCGTCATGTTCCAAATTTGGGAATCCAGCTTATTCATGCCCAAATCAACAAGAACGAGCTTCGACAATGTTCTGGATATTTCCAATCCGAATACGTATGCATACCGCGGGTTCTTCTCATACAAAATGGGTCTGCGACCGCCTGTGGAGGCGCCAAATCCAGACTCCAATATAAGTCCTTGACTCGTCAGTTCATCTAATAATCGCGTCAGCGTACTAACCGTCATGCCGCTCTGTTCGAGAAGCTCCGTCTTCGATATCGTCGTTTGCCGGCAGATCCGTTCATAAATTTCCTTCGCTTTCCGGTTCGGAATGCGTTCTGTTATAGCAGCTAAGTCCAAAAGAAGCAGCCCCCAATGATCATGTTCACCAAAAATTCGGCATAAAGGGAGCAAACTCCTGCCTGTCTTTGCTTCTCTACTTCGAACCTATCATCAACGTATAGCCTAAATAGCTATGATACTTATCGACTAACTCATCGTACTGTGCAGTTATCTGCCAAATTTGCGGATCTAGGAACGATTGTTTATCTGATAAATGTACAGGATCCGGGTGTTGGACCTTGTCTTCAAACATCGTGAGAGGGAATGGATGAACCCCGGAGAAATTGATTTGCGTGAATTTACTGTTTTCCAGCAACTCCTGCCATTCCTTCATACTATAAAGTTTCGTTACGCCATAAAAGCCGCATAATGCACTGTGTATCTCCGGCTTCATGTCCTTGATTCTTATTACTTCCCGATCGTACAGCTTCCCTTCCGGTTTTAGCACCCTGTAATATTCAGCCATAGCCTTACTAGCGTCAGCAAAATTAGTTACAGACTCCACCATAACGACATCAAAACTGTTATCGTCAAATGGCAACTGACAGGCATCACCTTCTATGAAGGTTACCTGTACATTTAATTTCTCTGCTCTTATCCTTGCTTTCGCAATCATTTCCGGACGTATATCGACGGCTGTTACTTCAATCCCTTGCTCAGCCAAAAAACAGGCCGTCCTTCCAGTTCCACAACCAACCTCCAGTACACGCTGTCCTTGATCAATCGGGTACTTGCGCAGTTGTTCAATCGTTTCCCCGAATCCTCCAGGATGCGCATTTCCCACCCCAAGCTTCGCCAACATATCTAAGTACTCGATAGCCCCTGCACCTCCATATGACAAATCAACCTCATTTCTACCATATGGAGGGTAATTGTCTCTTGTTCAGGGCATGCGCGGATATTCAGAAAAAAGGCAGGTGCCTAAAGTTTATTATTTCTAAGTATTTAGGCGAAATACCCAATCAAAATACACACTCGCCCCATAGGATAATATCGTCTCTCATCCGTTTCAGCAGAGAGCATTTTTTGAGATGGGGGGTGACATAAATGGGTGTTGCTGCTGGTGCTGCTGGTGCTGTTGGTGGTTATGGTCATGGAACTTCCTCTGCGGCTGTTCTCGTCCTGTTCATTCTGCTTGTGATCGTGAGCATGACAATGTTCGCTTATTAATTGCGCTCATTTAAGGCTTAACGCAAAAAATAAGGAGCTGGGGTTCGCTTGACTCCGGCTCCTTCTACATAATCTATTTATTCGTGGTTAATCAGCGACTCTATTACGTATCTAACACATACTGAACGAGCAATTTGTTATAGTTCTTACAGATTTGATCACCATACCTAATTAGCATGCCTCACCCTAAACTTGACTCAGCACTATTATGGACACGATTTCACACACCTCATTCGTATGTAGCGATGAAAAACAATCTTATGTCTCACTCGGAGTCGCAATCAATTATTATACTTAAGAAATATTGCATTAAAAAAAGAGTTCATGAAATCATTAGATTTCATGAACTCTTTTTTATACCGGCGAGAGGACTCGAACCTCCACGGTTTCCCACTCGATTTTGAGTCGAGCGCGTCTGCCATTCCGCCACGCCGGCATATGAAGTTAAAAACAATGGTGCCGAAGACCAGACTTGAACTGGTACGGTAGTCACCTACCGCAGGATTTTAAGTCCTGTGCGTCTGCCGATTCCGCCACTCCGGCTTATTAGTGGAGGCGCCACCCAGACTCGAACTGGGGGTAAAGCTTTTGCAGAGCTCTGCCTTACCACTTGGCTATGGCGCCATATTCATAAATGGAGCGGAAGACGGGATTCGAACCCGCGACCCTCGCCTTGGCAAGGCGATGCTCTACCCCTGAGCCACTTCCGCATATTAAATTTATACTGGGGATCAAGGATTCGAACCTTGGCATGACGGAGTCAAAGTCCGTTGCCTTACCGCTTGGCTAATCCCCATTATATATCNAATGGGGCGATCGATGGGACTTGAACCCACGAATGCTGGAGCCACAGACCAGTGCGTTAACCCCTTCGCCACGACCGCCGCAGTAGTTAATTGGCAGGGGCAGCAGGAATCGAACCCACACCAAAGGTTTTGGAGACCTTTGTTCTACCTTTAAACTATGCCCCTATGGATGAAATGGAGGCTGATGGATTCGAACCACCGAACTCGGAGAGAGCAGATTTACAGTCTGCCGT
>NZ_JBHTHA010000024.1:0-59572 GCF_042676385.1 Paenibacillus sp. GCM10027628 | reverse complement strand
TGTTTTTAGTGTATCTGAAGTGGATTAAAGTGTCCAAGTGGATTAGGGGGCTATATAGAAAGGGCCGCTACAGAGAGCATGCTGTCTAACCGACGGAAAAGCCGGTTACCACGAGCAAAAAATGCACGTTTTGGGGCTTCAAGCGGGCAAAAGCATTTAAAAAACCCGCACATCCCCGAATTGCTTCGGTGGATTGCGGGCTTGTCTACTCAGCGTCAAGCTAAGTTAAACTAAGCTTTTCGCCGGTTCAAATGGACAAACGTAATGGCTAGCGCAAGCACCAGTACCCCGCCTTTAATAATGTCGAAGCCAAAATACGGCACGTTCAGCATCGTAAGCCCATTCAGCAGCACGCCAATGAGCACCGCGCCGAAAAAAGTGCCAATCACATTCGGCTTTCCTGCGCCAAGCACGGAGTAGCCGACGAAAACGGAAGCGACGGCTTCCATTAAGAGAGGCGCGCCGGCATCAATTTGACCCGATCCGACACGGGAAGCGTATAAAATCCCGGCAAGCCCTGCGAAAACTCCCGATAGCACATAGGCGGCCAAGCGGATTTTGTTCACCGAAATGCCGGAAAGACGCGCCGCTTCACGATTGCCGCCCGTGATGTAAAGCTGGCGTCCCCAGCGAGTATAGGTCAGAAATATATGCACAGCTGCGACAGCGACAATCATGAGAACGACCGGAACAGGTACGCCAAGCAGCTTCCCCTGCCCGATCCACAGAAATTCAGGCGAGAATTTCCCGGGAGCCACGGTGCCGTCCTGGAATCTCATGTTGTTATATATGGAAAAGCCTTTGGTAAACGTCTTCTGCAAGCCGCCGATAATATACATGATCGCTAGCGTGGCGAGCAAATCCGGGATGCGGATTTTCACGATCAACAGCGCATTCAACAAGCCAATAAGCGCTCCGATCACGATAGGCACGATCAAAACCAGAATGAGCGGCTGCTCGTACCAGACCATTAAAGCTGCCGATACAACGGTCGATAAGGATACGGTGGAACCCACCGATAAATCGAAGCCGTCGACAATTTGGGATAAAGTAACACCGATAGCCACGAACGTTACAATGGATATCGACCGCAAAATGTCGGCGATATTGTCATACGTCATAAAATTCTCATTAATGAACGAAAATACGATAACGACCAGTGCAATAACGAATAGTGCTCCATATTTAAAAGAAAAATCCAAACTTTTTTCCTTCATGCTGCTATTCAGCCTCCCCCGCGCTTGCATAAGTTAAAATGAGATCCTGCGTCGCCTCCGCGCGGGACAGCTCCTTCACCACAGAACCGTAGCTCATCACCAAAATCCGATCGGCAATGCCGATAATTTCATTTAACTCGCAAGATAAGTAAATAATGCCCTTGCCCTCTGACGCCAATTGACCGATTAAGCGGAAAATGTCGCTTTTCGCGCCGACGTCGACCCCTTTGGTCGGCTCGTCGAACATATAGATGTCCGCGTTCGTCGGCAGCCATTTGCCGACCGCGACCTTTTGCTGGTTGCCGCCGCTCAGGTGCTTCACGGCGCGATTCGGATCGCGCGGCTGCACGCCGAGCTGCTCGACCAGCTTCGCCGCATGCGCGTTCTCCGCTCCGCGTTTCACGAAGCCGAGCGTGCTCAGCATGCGCAGAATGGGAAGCGACAGATTGCGCTTCACCGTCTCTTCCACCAGAACGCCCTGCTTGCGGCGTTCCTCGGGCACGAGTGCGATGCCGGCGCGCACGGCATCCTCCGGCTGGCGCAGCGCGAGCTTGCGCCCGGCGAGGCGCACCTCGCCGCCGTCCGCGGCGTCGGCGCCAAAGATCAGCCGGCTCAGCTCCGTCTTGCCGGCGCCGACCAAACCGACCACGCCGAGGATTTCCCCCCGGCGGAGGTCAAAGCTGACGCCGCGCACCTTCGTGCCGCGGCGCAGCTCTCTCACCTCGAGGAGGATATCGCCGATGGGCACATCGACCTTTGGGAACTCCTCGGTGAAGGTTTTACCCAGCATCGCCTCGATGACCCCGGCGATGTCCATCTCTTCGGCCGCCCGCGAGAGTACGTGGCGGCCGTCGCGCATAATGGTGATCCGATCGGAGATCCGGAACACCTCTTGGAGCCGGTGGGAGATGAAGACGAGTCCCACTCCCGCCTGCTTCAGGCTGTCCATAATCTGGAACAGCCGGTCCGACTCTTCCAGACTGAGCGGCGCCGTCGGCTCGTCGAAAATAATGATCTTCGCCTGATGCGCCATCGCTCTGGCAATCAGAACAAGCTGCTTCTGGGAGATGCTCAGCTCATCGACCTTGCTTCGCACGGAGAAGGATGCGCCGATCTTGCCGAGAATCGCTTCCGCTTCGCGGTGCAGCTTGCGCCAGCTCACCCAGGCTTCGCCTTGAACAAGCTTGTCCATCATGACATTCTCCGTCACGGTCAGCTCTGGGACAAGCGCCGTATCGACTTCCTGATACACGCAATAAATCCCTTGCGCCATAGCTTCCTTTGGCGATCGAATCTTCACCGAATGCCCGCTCACAGCAATCTGACCCTCGTCATTCGTATAAGCGCCGGACAAAACCTTCATCAACGTGCTTTTCCCGGCTCCGTTAGCCCCAAGCAGCGCATGAATTTGGCCGGATTGAAGTTCAAAATCAACTTCCTGCAGTGCCTTAACGCCAGGAAACGATTTGGAGATGCCTTTCATTTGCAGCAAAGGCGCGTGGTCCACCGACATCTGTTTCACCTCTCATGTCAATCTGAAAGTCCCATCGCTGATCGCCGATGGGACTCCATGTTCAACCTTATTTTTTTTCTGCAGCTTTCAACCAGTCCGTATAGCCTTGTTGGCTGCCGCCCCAGCCTTTTACGAACTCGCTAAGCTGAGTCGTATTGACTTGCTTGTCCTTAGGCAATTGATCACGGGACACGTAAACCGGATCAAGAACGACTTTCTCAGGTGTTTGATCGCCGTGCAGCTTTTGATACAGATAACGGACTTGAACGCGGCCGATATCTTTCGGATCTACCGCAGCGGAAGCCACCCACGGGCTTTTCTGATCTTGCAGCAATTGCAAGTCTTCGTCGCTCAGGTCGATACCATAAACTTTAATTTCTGTACGTCCAGCTTGTTGAATCGCCCGTGCAGCGCCTTTAGCGAACTCGTCCCATGCAGCCCAAACCGCTGTAATATCGCCTTTGTTCGGATACTTTTTAAGAATGGCTTCCATTTGCGTTTGTGTATCCAGCGCAGGGTCTTTCGCCGTTCCGAAAGCTGCGACTTCTTTAATGTCCGGATATTTCTTTTGGAAATCTTGATATGCAAGCTGTCTGCGTTCCATCGGAGCAAAGCCCGCTACCCATACTTTAACGATGTTGCCTTTGCCGCCGGCGTCTTTAGCGAGCTGTTCCAGTGTGGACTCAGCCATTTTTTGATCGCCTTGTTCCAAGGAAGTTACGCCCGGTACGCTCAAGATGGAGTCGAAGCTAACAACCGGAATTTTTTTCTCCAGCGCTTTTTTCACGCCGGCTTCCAGCGCCTCAGCTGTTCCGTGGTCGATCAGAATTCCGTCGAATTTCTGGTTGATCGCCGCATCCAAGTTGGATGCCATTTTCGCCAGGTCCGTGTCCGCAACGAATACCGTTACTTTACCGCCAAGCTTTTCAACTTGCTCTTTCACACCCTCTACATATTGAGAGGAAAAGGTTCCTGTATTGAACTGCATCACAAGCGCAATTTTCTTTCCGCTTAAATCTGCAGTTTTAGCTGCAGGTGTTGCGGATCCGGCTGCTGAACTGCTAGCCGCAGGCGTGCTGCTGGCCGTACTGTTCGTGCTCTTGGCTCCACAAGCCGCCAATAAGCTTCCTACTAAAGTGATAATGACTACTAAACCAAAAACCCGTTTCGTTCTCATTTCTTCTTCCTCCCCCAATACCTGTTTCTTTCGTACAATAACCCTAGTCATAAGCTCGGATTATTATACCTAGTTAATCACTTGGAATTAATTATTGTAAGAATATCACCCCTCCCAGAATTCGTCAATCCTTTTTTCTACAAAAAACGGCAATTGCTTTATATTGAAAAACGGATCGCCGGTCGGATAGCCTGATGAACTTCAATGTATGCCAAAAAAGCGTATCTTCGCCAAAAATAGCGGAAATACGCTTTCATATCATCTCATCTTCGCATCAAAGGATTGACTCTTCCATCCGCAGCAAATTCGTTAAACTTAATGCTAAACTATCCATCGGGTTTCCCGGACAATAATCTTGTTCAACAGCAAACCATTCTACGCCACTTTGCAACCCCCACCTTAGAATCGGAGGGAAATCGATCAACCCGGTTCCAATTTCAGCGAAATATTGTTTGCCGTCGGCAGTCATATCTTTTAAATGAAGGATCGGCATATGGAATGCATAATTGCGGATAAATGAAAGAGGGTCTTGGTCGGCCTTTTTCACCCAATACGTATCTATTTCTGCATAAAGGATCGGATCCTCAAGCAAATACTCCAGTGCAAATTTCCCATCCATCGTTGTATGAAATTCAAAATCATGATTGTGATATCCGACCCTGAACCCCGAGCCGCTGACTTTGGAAGCCACACCATGCAAATCGCTGCGCACACTGGCGTAACCAAGCGGATTTTGCAATCCATCCGGCAGCGAGTGGCAAATGATGTCCTTCGTATCGAATAAACGCGCTTCCTCCAATACGGCTTCAAGATCCGTCTTCATCCGTTCCAAACCTACATGCATACCGGCTGTTCGTAATCCGAGTTCCTTCATCACGACCGCAATTTCTGCTGCAGGGTATCCGTGTAATCCATCGATTTGGACGGCGGCCCAACCCATCTTCTTCAACTCTTTCAATACAGTTGGGAAATCCTTCTTCACTTCGTTTCTTAACGTATATAACTGAGCCGCTAACTGATGTCTAATCATTCCGCAATCTCCTCCCTTTGCAAATCAAGCCATTCGAGCTCTTGGCAAGTTAATCGAAGCTGCATAGACTGTATCGAAGATTGAAGCTCTTCAGGCTTTCGCGGTCCAATGATTGCACAAGTCGGGAACGATTGATTAAGTACATAGGATAAAGCAATTTGAATTGGCGTTACCTGCTTTTCTTTGGCAAGCTTCACCGCACGGCGATAACGCTCCCAGTTACTCTCGCTGTAATAGACTCTGACCATTTCCTCATCTGTCCGATTATCCTGCGAGAAATGACCCGAGAAAAATCCGCCCGCCTGAGAAGACCATGCGAAGAGGGGCAGTTGATGATGCGAATGCCAAAGGCAGGTTTCCTCATCCGCTGAAACGCAGCCCTCCCACCTGGGCTCATTTGGCTTAGCAAGACTCAGGTTAGGACTGTTAAAAGCAAATCCGATAAGCTTATGAGAAGCCGCATATTCATTCGCTTCCTGAATTCGGCGGAATGACCAGTTCGAAGCTCCGATAGCTCTTACCCGCTTAGCCTGAATATGTTCATTTAACTCCTCGATAATGGGCCCGACGGCGACGCTCGGATCATCGCGATGCAGGGCGTACAAATCTACGTAATCGGTGCTTAGCCTTTCCAGGCTTTCCATCAGATCCTTTCGGATCGCTTGCGGATTCACTCGCGGCCCTGGACTGCCGTCATCATGATGAGCCCCTTTGGTTAAAATGACGACATCCTCCCGAAGCTGTTTCTCCGCCAGCCATTGACCGAGAATTTTTTCTTTATTCCTATATTGATGGGCAGTATCGAACGTATTGCCGCCGGCAGCGATATATGCATCCAGCATAGTCCGCTCCGGCTCTTCCAATTTTCTTAAATCCCCGGTTCCCATAATCAAGCGGGAAATTGCTTTATCCACTCCCTGTATATGCATATACTCCATCTTCGATACCTCCAACTGTTTTTTTGCTCAAAATTGAATCCGAAAATTTCTGGTATCGATTCCAGATTAGAGCGCAGCTTTGTCATCGTTTCCATCTTTCAACTCGAGGAGCAAACCGCATTACTTTGAAGTTAATGAATCCGTTTTTCTGGTAACGATACCATATTGTACTTAACTCTAAGTATAGGGCCATAAGTGGGAGTTTGACAATACCATTATCATGAATAATCATCACTTACATAAAAGTGCCTCCGACGGGAAACTTATTGCCCGCGGAGGCTTATCGAATCTCTACTTCCTGCCGAAATCAGCCTTGATTTCGCCCCATTTTTTTGTATCCCATTTGACGATTTTGTTGGTGTATGTGTGGGTTTTGAGCCATTTAAGCGCTCGATCCACCAGCGTCCAAATCTCTTCGGTAGAAGCGTCTCTCACCAGATTCGTCGATACTTCTTTTTTACGAATCCAGCTTAGCGCCGTAACCGAGTCTGTATAAATCGTTTTATTGCTGCCCTGCTTTTGCAAATAAGCGAGCCCATGAACAATGGCGAGAAATTCCCCCAGATTATTCGTTCCTTTTGCGATAGGACCTTGATAGAAAATAATCTCACCGGTTCTCGTATCCACGCCTTTATATTCGACGATCCCGGGATTGCCCGAACAGCCCACATCGACGGATATGCTGTCGTAGTCAACTTCCGGGGTCGCTTCTTTGCTTCCCGCCTTACCCGAAGCACTCGAGGCACTCGCTTTCCCGGAAAAATCCAGCGATTTCTGCCATCCTCGCTCCAGCGCCTTCCGGGCTTCATCTTCCGATTCATAGGACTTGAACCGCGCTTGCGGGTAGCCCTTGGTTTGTGTTTGGCACTCCGCCCATGTTCGATAGATGCCGGGTTGGTGTCCTACCCAAACCACATAAAATTTTGCTTGAGCCATCTTACACTCTCCGTACTTTTTCTTGTAATTGATCCACGAGACCTGTTACGACTTTCACCGTATCGGCCAAATAAGGCCTATAATCCAATCCTTGTACAAATTGAAGATAAGTTTCTCCTAGTTCAAGTACTTTCCTGCTATAATCGGCCGTTGCGATCTGATGGCATTCCAGCTCCCTATAGGTACCGTTCGATCGTTCTTCCACCAGCTTGAGCTCTAAGTGCTCGTCGTTCAAATGATGGACGGCAAACGAAAACCCTCTGCACTCCGGATCACCGCAGCCGCATACGAAGAACGGCATCCGCTCCCACTGATCGGCAGGCGCGAACCGATTTGGCTCCGTATCGTGTAGCGTACTATATAGGAAAGCCGGAAGTCCAACGTCGACACATAGCGGCTCTTCTACAATAACGTTGTCTTCTACAGCCAAACGCACATCGGCCTGAATAATTTGCAAATCTTTATCAAACGACCACCCCGTTACAGACACATCAAACATAGCTCCGCCTCCCCCTAAATGTTCGATTTATTCATTATAGCAAAGACTGCGATTTCGTGCCTGAGTCGCTCCTATTTCATGGTGAAAATTTCCAATTTCAGAAATGAGTAGAATTTTCAAAAAAGATTATACTACCTATTACTGGAGGTGATAACAGATGGCTACAGGACAATCTCGCAGCAGCAACCAGTTAGTTGTTCCACAAGCTACGGCAGCTCTAGACCAATTGAAGTATGAAGTTGCTCAAGAATTGGGCATCCAAATTCCTCAAGATGGCTACATGGGCTTCATGGCTACTCGCGATGCAGGTGCAATCGGGGGTAACATCACTCGTCGTCTCGTCCAAATTGCTGAACAGCAGCTTGCTGGTAAATTCAGCAGATAACAGCTTTTCCCTATACTTACTCACAAAGGCTTTCCCTTAAGCTGCTTTTACTTAGGGGGAAGCTCTTCTTTTTTTTAAACCGTACCTAAAAAGAAAAGCCCCCGTTCATGATCAGAACGAAAGGCCAAATTCTTGCATTATGGTTTTACATCATAGATTTTGTAGAGATCGTCCAACATAAGATTCGCCGCTTTCACGCCTCCGGCTGTATTCCAAGTGGCATCACCCACTTTGATCAATTTGTTTTCTTTGACAACCCGAAGGTTTTTCCAAAGCGGATCATTCATCCACTCTTGCTCTTGTTTCGTGCCCTTGCCGTCTCCGGTTTCATAAGTAAAGTAAAATACTTTATCCGCAGCATCCAGCTCCGTTAGACGCTCTTTCGTAATATCTTCGAACGATTTCTCATCGCTTTTTGCGTCGGAACGCGCAATCCCAATTTGTTTAAAAATAACGCCAGTGAACATATTTCCATAGTAATATCTGGTTTTGCCACCCATAAAACGAACAACCGCGACTTTTTCTTTCAATTTATCCCCGGCTTTACTTTTGAAATCTTCAATACGTTTATCGAAGTCTGCAATCACTTTATCGCCTTCAGCTTTTTTATTGATTGTATCCGCATATAAAAGGAAGTTGCTTTTCCACTCCCCACGCAATGTTTCAGAGTACACGGTCGGAGCAATCGCTTTTAACTGGTCGTAAATTTTTTCGTGACGCATTTTATTGCCGATGATCAAATCCGGCTTCAATGAGGCAATCAGCTCCAAATTCGGCTGCGCTTCGCCACCTACCGTTGTCACGCCCTGCATGTCTGCCTTAATATGGTCGAACCATGGACTGCCGTAGTAAGATTCAACCGCACCGACCGGTTTGATACCTAGTGAGAGCAGCGCTTCCGTTCCTTCATTGGTCAAAATAACGACGCGCTGCGGGTGTGCCGGAACAGCAGTTTCGCCCATCGCATGCTTAATCGTACGAGGGGCTTCCGCTTTTGCCGACTCTTTAGGTGCCGCGGATGCCGCTGATTGTGCGCCTGGTTTCTCTCCACATGCACTTAATACCATAGTTAATACCAACATAACAGCAAGAAGCGACCATCCTCTTCCCAGCTTAAAATTTCTGTGCGATAACATGTAGTTCCCTCCATGATTCCTGATTAATTCTTTTTTATGTACGCGATTTAAGCGATCTAGACAGTGATAAC
The DNA here is from genome assembly GCF_042676385.1 of Paenibacillus sp. GCM10027628. Lineage (NCBI taxonomy): Bacteria > Bacillati > Bacillota > Bacilli > Caryophanales > Paenibacillaceae > Paenibacillus > Paenibacillus sp. GCM10027628. Next base: position 50,670 of record NZ_JBHTHA010000024.1, on the reverse strand, counting down.
GATTATCATTATCTCTCACATCGTACTAGAATGAAAAGCAGTTTGTCAATTGTTTTCATGATAATGATTCTCATATTCATTGACATTCATTGACTCTACTTATTAAAATGAATACAGCAACTACTTGGGAAGTAGGCATTTATCCATGAAATATTCCGATAGGGAACGAACGAAAAACTTCTATAGAAGCGCTGGTCTTATCGCAGCTTGCTGCTGCTTAATCTTCATGATGATCGCAAGTGTCATGTTTGGACTTCACAATTACACGTGGAATCAGGTCATTGAATCTTCACGTCATTTGGACATGTCTAACGATGCAATTGTTATACAGACCGTTAGAATTCCGAGAGCACTAATCGCCGCATTGGTTGGAGGCAGCCTTGCTGTTGCGGGAGCGCTTATGCAAGCCATTACTCGTAACCCGCTAGCATCGCCGAGCCTCTTCGGCATTAATTCCGGAGCGGCATTTGCGATCGTTCTCGCTGCCGGCTTTTTCAATGTTTCTAATCTCTCGCAATTTGTTTGGATCGCTTTTCTGGGTGCAGCCGTGAGTTCCGCTCTTGTTTATGGTTTGGGATCTCTGGGACGCGACGGATTGACGCCGATGAAAATCACACTTGCCGGATCCGCCATGACGGCTTTTTTTGCCGCGTTGACCCAAGGCATATTGCTGGCCAATGGCAAAGCATTCGATCAAGTCTTATACTGGCTTGTTGGCTCCATTGAAGGGCGGACGATGGCCATGTTGCAATCCGTGTATCCTTATATCCTTATTGCATGGATCGGAGCTCTCGTGCTTTCACCTCATATCAATGTGTTATCCATGGGCGATGAAGTAGCTAAAGGTCTTGGGCAAAAGACAGTATTTATTAAATTTATTACGGCCGTTATTATCGTCATCCTCGCAGGAGGCTCCGTAGCAGTCGCCGGACCTATCGTTTTCGTAGGCATTATTATCCCGCATATCGTCCGTTTTCTGGTTGGCATCGATTACCGGTGGGTCATTCCGTATTGTGCCGTTTTAGGTGGAATCCTACTGGTCGGAGCCGACATCGCCGCTCGTTTCATCATCATGCCGAAAGAAGTTCATGTTGGCGTGACAACGGCTATACTCGGCGTTCCTTTCTTTATCTATATCGCACGCAAAGGGGGATTGCTGAAATGAGCCATTTAAGCCGATATGTGTCGCTAAGAAGCAAAGGCTTCTCATTTTTAATCAGTAAAAAATCGATTGCCGTTTCCCTCCTTTTGCTGCTTACCGTCATTGTTGTGATGATTCTTAGCACTGGCATTGGCAGCATAGCTATCCGACCTGCCGAAGTCGTCCGCGCCGTTTTCGGATACAGCACGGACTCCAATAATATGATTGTTCGCTCCTTACGTCTCCCGCGGGTCATTGTTGCCGTTCTCATCGGCGCTTCGCTCGGTGTATCCGGCTCCATCCTGCAGGGTCTCGTGCGCAATTCGCTCACTTCGCCGGATACGATCGGCACGACAGGCGGAGCAACGCTAGGGGCTGTTTCCTTTTTCTTCTTTTTCTCGGATAAAATCAGTATTCACTGGCTGCCGGTTGCCGCCATTATCGGAGCGTTCAGCGCCACGTTGCTGGTGTACGCACTTTCTTGGAAGAACGGAATCACCCCGCTCCGGCTCGTCCTGATTGGGACCGGCTTCACAGCCGCCATGAGCTCGCTTTCTTATCTCATGATGCTTTCCGGTCCGATCATTCTTGCGAATCAATCCTTGACCTTTATGACAGGCAGCATTTATGGAGTCTCCTGGGAAAAAGCCGTCTATCCGCTGCTCCCTTGGGTAAGTCTGCTAATTCCGGTTATCTTCCTGTACTCGCGGCATGTTACGATACAATCGCTCGGCGAAGATATAGCCCGAAGCGTCGGCAGCAGGGTCGCGCGTCAACGTTTCCTATTGATAATGTTGAGTGTGGCTCTCTCCGGGGCTGCTGTCGCATTTGGCGGAGCGATCAATTTTATAGGACTAATGGCCCCGCATATAGCCCGTAAGTTGGTAGGACCCAGCTTTGGCGCGCTTGTGCCTGTATCCGCATTAACGGGATCTCTGCTGTTATTGCTCGCTGATCTGGCAGGACGTTTCTTTTTCCAGCCTCTGGATATTCCAGCCGGTGTTTTCACGGCGGCAATCGGAGCTCCGATTTTCATCTATCTGCTCTATCATAGCAGAAACCGCAGTTAAAACTGAAAGGAGAACACAATCATGATGCGCGAAACAGCTCTGGAAGCACAATCGCTTCAGTTGACATATGGAGAAAGCACGATCTTCAAAAGTTTGAATTTGCAAATCCCAAAAGGAAAAATTACAGTCTTTATCGGCAGCAACGGCTGCGGCAAGTCAACGTTGCTGCGCTCCCTGGCCAGGCTGCTTAAGCCAAAATCGGGAAGCATTCTGCTCGATAGCAGCGAGATCGCCAAACTTTCGACCAAGGAAGTAGCCAGGCGCATGGCGATTCTTCCGCAAGGCCCGACTGCTCCCGAAGGACTAACGGTGCTGCAGCTTGTCAAACAAGGCCGCTATCCTTACCAGAATTGGCTCCAGCAGTGGTCGGCTGAGGATGAGCATAAAGTGCAGAACGCCCTTCGCTTAACGAACATGCTGCCCTATGCCGACCGAAGTGTGGATTCACTGTCGGGCGGACAGCGCCAAAGAGCATGGATAGCGATGACTTTAGCGCAGGATACGCCTACCATCCTCTTGGATGAGCCGACGACATACCTCGATTTAACTCATCAAATCGAAGTGCTGGACTTGCTGTTCGAATTGAACGAGAACGAGCAGCGGACCATCGTTATGGTCCTTCACGACATCAATCTCGCTTGCCGCTACGCCCATCACATCGCTGCCATCAAAGACGGCTCGGTCTATGCGGAGGGAACGCCTGAAGACATTATTAATGAACAGTTGCTGCGGGATGTGTTCGATATGAAGTGCCGGATCACCCTCGATCCTATCTTTGGAACACCTCTGTGCATTCCTTATGGCAGGGGACGTATGCTGTCTCTGGTATGAAAAAAAGGCATCCCGCGGTCACTCCTTGAAAAGTGACCGCGGGATGCCTTTTTAGTAAAATTATAAGTGCTTAAACGGTTCTTGCAAAATTAGACATATTATAATTACTTTCCAATAAAATACTGGCAGCCAGCACATTCTGTTTGATCGTAAAGTCGTACATAATTTCTCCATGCGTCCAGTTCTTTTTGTACTTGAGCGAATCGATGGCCATTTGCCGAAATGACTGGTATTGCAGCTCAGAAAGGCCTTTATTATCAGCGATTGGAAGTACGCCCCCCTTGCTTTCCAGCGGCAGATGCTTAATGCCAAACTTACCGATTACATTGTTGCGAATGTGAATAAATACCGTCCCCGAATTGACATGCAATAACTCTTCCTTAATTTCCTTGAATACCATATCCACCTGTCTTGCCAATGGAATCAGATCCAAATTCATCATCTCTCTCCTTTGTTTATCATATTCTGTCATATTATGTAATCTATGACCATAGACCTATTATACTTAGTGATTTACCATAATTCAATCATTTTTTGCCAATATTTTGAATATTTTATGGATTCTTTATAAAAGCTTTACATTTATTCCAACCCAATATCAACCAAATGAGATGAGAATATGTCGAAATGTTGTAGAATGTTTCCAAATTCAATGTTATAATTTCAAACAAACACCATAGAATTCTGCACATATTTACATTTTTCGCAGAGGAGTCGGTATTGGAATGGGTAGCTTATCGTCAATGTCGTTCAGAAAGAAATTACAGCTCGGTTGTTATGCACTGATTGGATTGAACTCGCTGTTTATGCTGATAGTTACCTTCATGACGGATTGGAACCGCTTACTAGGAATCATTTTCCTGGTCATTATGATTGGAGGCAGCTATCCCTTCATTAAGTGGTTTGAGGGGCAATTGACAGAACCGGTTGCTGATTTGTCCAGAATCGCACTGAACATTTCCAAAGGCGATTTTTCTCAAAAAGTAACCGTAACTTCGGACGACACACTTGGTCAGTTGGGCCAATCCTTCAACAAAATGATCGATAAACTGCGGGATATTCTGAGGGATACGGGTTCGATTTCAAAGCAAGTTTTTCAAACAAGCCGGGATATTTATACGAAAAATGAAAATTTCCGTTCTGTCCTTGAACAAGTCAGCATTTCTGCTCATGAATTGGCTTCCGGCGCTGGTCAAATCTCCGAGGAGGTGTCCGGCGTATCGATCACTTCCAAAGACATCGAAACCAAAATCGTCAGCTATGCAGGGTCCGCCAAAGAAATGAAAAACCGCTCTGACCAAATGATGACCCTGGTCGAGAAAGGACGCACGTCTGTTGAAAGTCAGGGCACCGGCATGAAACGGAACGTCGAAGTGACGAAACAGGTGTCCGAGACGATTGATTTGCTGGCCCGCCAAGCTGCAGGGATTACGAACGTGACGCGCTCGATTTCGGAGATTGCGGAGCAGACGAACTTGCTGTCGCTTAACGCTTCAATTGAGGCAGCCCGTGCCGGCGAGCATGGTAAAGGCTTCGCTGTGGTCGCACAAGAAGTTCGTAAGCTCGCCGAAGAGTCGACTTCCCTGACACGCGAAGTGTTTGGCTTCGTCAAAAGTATCGAGCAAGGCATCCAGGAAGCGATCCGCAGCATTCAAATTAATGAGGATGTCGTTAAGAAACAAACGCTCCTCATCGATCAGACGGAAATCGTATTTGCCGAGATAGTCGGCAGTGTAGGTTTTATTTCTGAGGAAATTACGCGCTTTGCTGAGGAAAGCGAGCAAATGCTTGCCAGCTCCGAGCAAATCGCAGCCGCAATGGAAAATATTTCGGCCATCACCGAGCAGTCGGCAGCCGGCACGCAGGAAGTATCGGCGTCTATGAATGAGCAGATTGCTACCGTGCAAGGCATTGTCAGCCAAGCTGAGGAAATGACGCGCGTCGTCACGCAATTGCAGCAGACGATTCAGATTTTCAAACTGTAAACGAATCCCCCACTATAACAGAAATAAGAAAGAAGGCTCGCCCTTAGATGAACAAGGCGAGCCTTCTTTTCTTATTTTTGAACCTTAGCCTCTGTCAGCGCCATAAACTGTTTCACATCTGCTACCGCCATGTCGACTGCACTTTGCCAGAAATCCGGCTGCGTCACATCGACGCCAAGATGCTTAAGTGCAAGCTCTTCAACAGTCATGCTGCCCGTATCCCGAAGCAAGGCCACATACTTGTCTTCGAATGCCTGTCCTTCTTGGACCGCTCTTGCATAAATCCCTGCGCTAAACAGATAACCGAATGTATAAGGGAAGTTATAAAAAGGGACATCCGTCGCGTAAAAATGCAGCTTGGCAGCCCAGAAATGCGGATGATAGCTGCTTAGCGCATCTTTGTAGGCTACTTTCTGCGCGTCTACCATAAGCTCGTTCAAGCGCTCTGCACTAACCAATCCTTGTCGGCGTTCTTCGTAGAAATTCGTCTCGAAAATGAATCTTGCATGAATGTTCATAAAGAACGCAATGGCGCGCTGAATTTTATCTTCAAGCAAAACAATACGCTCTTCATCGGTCGCTGCGCTCTTCACGACGGCATCCGCTACGATCATTTCAGCGAAAGTGGAAGCAGTTTCCGCGACATTCATGGCATATTCTTGCGCTAGTGCCGGCATATCATTCATCACATGCTGATGATATGCGTGACCCAACTCATGGGCAAGCGTTGAGACGTTATTGAGCGTACCTCCATAGGTCATGAAGATGCGCGTCTCACCGGCCAAAGGAAAGGATGTACAGAAACCTCCTGGTCTTTTGCCCGCACGATCCTCCGCTTCGATCCAGCGATTCTCAAAAGCCTGTTCAGAGAAAGAGGCAAGCTTCGGACTGAAGCGCTGGAACTGATCCACGATCAGCTTCGCTCCATCATCGTAGGAGATCTTTTTGGAGGAGTCGCCCAGAGGCGCGTCCACATCGACCCAAGCCAATTTATCCACCCCAAGCAGCTTCGCTTTGCGGTTTAAGTATTCAACGAAAACCGGCTTGTTGCGGTCGATAACTTCCCACATGACGTTCAACGTTTTATCTTGCATGCGGTTAATGCTGAGTGGTTCTTTATGTACATTCTGCCAGCCTCTGTACTTATAAACCTGTAAACGGAATCCAGCCAAGTGATTCAATGCTTCAGCGGCATACTCCGCTTTATCCGCCCATGCGTTCTCCCATTTCTCGAAAAGCTCCAAACGCTCTTCGCGGTTCTCCGTATGTAGCTTATTAAAAGCTTGACCTGCGGACAATTCGACTTGTTTGCCATCAACTTCAATCGGCATGCGGAATTGACCAACGGTCGTATTATACAAGTCTCCCCACCCATGATAGCCATCTACGGCTAAATCATTGATCAGGGCCTCCATTTCGGGAGATAACTTTTCTTGCGCCAACTTACGGCGTTCAGCCAAATTAAAAGCGACTGCTTGAAAAGGTTCTTTCGCAAGAATCGTTGTCCACACATCATCCGGAATACCTGTCAGAACCTGATCAAAGCGGGTAAGCGAAGATAGATGATCCGCATACAAACTTTTGACTTGTCCGCCTAAAATGACCGCTTTCTTATCTTTCTGATTGTCGGCGAGCAGGCATCCTACGAATGAGTCCGCTTCGTGAACGTGTTTCAGATTACGTTGATATAATTCGACGAGTTCCTGTAGAGAAGCCGTATCTTCTGCACGCTGCGGTGAGGTCACACCTCTCACTTTTTCTTGAAATGAAGCAATTGACGTCTGCAGCTCCTTTAGGAATGCCGCGAAAGCGGAAGACTCGCTGCCGCCAGGAAAAAAGGAGTCCAAATTCCATGTTTGACTGAGTGGTAATTTCAGCAAGCTGATCACCTTTCCTTTCTTTTTTTATTAAATCATACTTGACCCGAATTCGCCAATTGCTTCCAATCTCAGCATTGCTTCTAGGTAAAAAGTATGATATCTATTAAGTATGGTTCCACAAGGACAAATCGGAACAGGATGGTGTGTACGATAATGAAACCGTTACAAATTTCACCGGAAACAGCTCAAAAGCTAGCCGAGCAACTCAAAGTGCCGCTTGAGCATCTGATGCATATGCCACAGCATATCTTACTACAAAAATTGGCAGAGCTTGCCAAGGCCTCTCCGCCTGACAGCAGCGAGCCGGAAACGAAGTAATTCTTGATCCCTTTTGCTAATACTTGGCCCTATGAGATTATCATGAAGGACGTCTATGTGGCGGAATGTCCATTTTGCCGTAGCTCTAATGTGCTGTTACCGCTCAAAATCCACGAACTGCAATCCATTCACGAAGGTAAGAAAAAGCTGCTTGTGTTTCCTTGTTGTCACAATAGACTGACGATCGTTGACACAGACCGCGATTATTTATTGGCGGATAGCGCTATACGAAAGTAATAATCGTAGCTTCCGGGCTTAAGGAGTAGGTTAGCCCTATGAATGAATATCTCATCCCACTTACAAGCGCGTGTACGTTAGTTACCCTAAACTACATCGCAATGAAGCTTCGCAACAAGATGCTCATCGAGTCGTATGAGCACCTTCTTGCCCCGCTTCTTACGGGATTAGCCAGCATCATCATGATGCTGGAGCCTCTGCCTGAGGCGCTTGGCTTAATCGATCTACGCTCACTGCCTATCTTCATGGCCGGTTTACGATATGGACTCCCATTAGCCATCCTTTCCACCGTGCTGCCTTCCTGTTACAGCTTCATTCTTCATGAAAATCACGGTGTGTTCATTATTGCCCAAGACCTAATAGCTCCCGCTTTGCTTAGTTCTTTCTTCCATAATAAAGAATATCGCAGCGGCTTCTTGGACATTCCTATTCGTCATGGCTTGCAAATATGTTTGTTCGTATTTTTCGTACATTTGCTTACTCACGGATATCTCACTGGCGTACTTTCATTGGATCATGTTATGGATCAGTTATTTATGCTCATCATCATGGCGGCTACGTTTATCCTCCTGATCGCCATGGTCAATGATGAGAATAAGAACTGGAGGATGCAGCGGCAATTGGAAATGCAGGCCAATCAAGACGGTTTAACGCGCCTGCCAAATTTGCGGAGTTTTATTTCCATCGCTAAGAATGCAATGAGAATGCGCAAAGTCTCGATCATGATGATCGACATCGATAATTTCAAGCAGTATAACGATCACTTCGGCCACTTGGAAGGAGATCAGTTGCTGCGAGACATAGCCAGTATATTGAGGCATCATGTTCAGGAACAAGATTATGTAGCCCGGTACGGCGGCGAAGAATTCATCCTGTTCAGTACGGAGACGGACCCCATGCACCTTGCCGCGTATGCCCAGCGTCTTTGCGAAGCTGTAGCCGATAGCTTCCACGGGCAGATCCACAGCGACTACCCGCAGATAACGATATCGATCGGAATCTCCATTGCCGGAGCGCTGCAGGAGGAACTACAGCAAATCATATCCGAAGCCGATTACGCACTATATGAATCCAAACGCAGCGGGAAAAATCGTTTCACCTTTTACACGGGTGCTAAGATCGTCAAACAAAAAATGAACGCTTATTAATTCAAGGGAAGCCGTCCAATCCCAGAATCATAAGCGTTCATTTGTTTATTTTGCTTAATTCGTTCATGTTGCTTGTTTCATTTCCTCCGGCAGTTCCATTCTAGCGGCAAGCATGTCTTCTCGAGTTACGACCCATTGCTCGCGACAGGCACGTATCATGCCCGCATCCATTATCTTCCGGTCATTAATCACTCTTGAGAACCATTTTACCGCGTCGTTATAGTAGCTGAGTCTGCGACTAAGCTCTCCCATCAAATACATCAAGCGGGCATTATTCAAATCCATGCCTTCGGTTTCATACACGCTTACGTAAGCATCCAGCGCATAAGCCAGGAAGCGCTTCTCCTGCTCCCAATCGCCTTGTTCACGATACAACCAAGCAATGTGATGAAGCAGTCCGGCCACGACACGTGACTTCTCTTCCTTGATCTGTGCACTGAGCAGCGCAAGCTTGTAACTTAGCAGCGCATCGTCCCAGCTTCGCTCTCCACAATAATCACGCATCGTCCAGTTCTGAACAATTCTGGACTGGAATGCATCCCGCTGCGACGGCTTCCATTTGTCTGAAAAATTTTCCGTATGCGCATAGCCGCATGTTGGACAGATTCGAACCACATAAAACTCGGGATTTATTTCTTTATAATGCATACAGAAATCCGTATCCGTCTTCGATGCTTTTTTAAAGCTGGGACGAACTTTCTTCGTCTTATATGTACGGGTGCAAAAGGTGCACGTTACCGTAATGTCATATAAAGGTTCAATCATCGTGGAACCCCGCCTTTTTCAAATAAAAGTATATAGGAGCAGAGAACTATTCGGTATCGGGTGTATTAACGAAGTGATAGGCGGAGCCTTTTAACCGTTCTAATAAAAAATCCCTTAAGTCGTTCGGTAAGCCTACTTCCGCCATCGCCTCAGCCATACAGCTCAGCCAAGCATCTGCGCGCTCCACCGTAATGGGGAACGGCATGTGTCTCGCTCGCATCATCGGGTGCCCATGCTGATCCGAATACAACGTAGGCCCGCCGAAAAATTGGCTCAAGAACAAGTATTGCTTCTCCATAACGGGTGTAAGATCCGGAGGAAACAGAGGTCCCAGCAGAGGGTGATTTTGCACTTTGGGATAAAAAGCCTCCACCAGCTTGCGAATCATCTCCGCTCCCCCCATAAGTTCATACAATGTACGGCGATCGTTGTCTGCCATGCTGCCTAACCTCACTTATCTGTAAACACTTAGTAATTTTCTAAATCCTCATCAGCCGTGTTCATTAATGTCTCACGAATGACAAACACAAAAGCACATACGACGAATCCAGCAATCACACCTGTCATATGAATCACTCCCGCTGTCAAGGATATACAACTTTTCGTAGTCCTATTTTACCATAAAAGCATGTAGATAACAGTACCAAAGTCCAAGTTTTTTGGGACGGCATGTATGTCCACCTCTTTTCATATAGTGGAATGAAGGAGGTGTGCCGTGCGATGCAAAAACGTAACTTTACCGTAGCATTACTGATCGTTTTCATCATCATTGCCATCGTGTTGTGCTTATTCTTCTTTCCACACGAAGGCATGAAGGCCGCCTTGCGCGGCGTTTCCATTTGGTGGGACGTGCTTTTTCCCGCCCTGTTTCCCTTTTTCGTCATCTCCGAAATTTTACTCGGCTTCGGGATCGTGCATTTTTTCGGGACGCTGCTCGATCCGATGATGCGTCCTGTCTTTCGCATTCCCGGCATCGGCGGTTTCGTGATGGCGATGGGCTTCGCCGCCGGTTACCCCGTCGGCGCCAGATTGACCTCCCAGCTCTGGGAGCAGGGGCTGGTGAATCGGGAAGAGGGTGAACGACTTGTCGCGTTCACCACGAGCTCCGATCCGATTTTCCTGATCGGTGCGGTGTCTGTGGGTTTCTTCCATGACGCCTCCCTCGCCATGATCCTAGCGGTAGCCCACTACGGCGGCTCTGTGATTATTGGCATCCTCATGCGATTTCACGGAAGAAAGAGCATGAGCACGCCTTTGGAAGCCAAAAGCAAGGGCTGGGTGTGGAAGCGAGCTTTTAATGCGATGCACACCGCGCGGCTGAATGACGGAAGATCAATTGGCACTTTGCTTAGCCAATCCATTCTTCATTCGCTCAACCTGATCTTCGTCGTCGGTGGACTGGTCGTATTCTTCTCCGTCGTGCTCGAAGTACTGACAGCGGCCAAGGTCATGAACGCTATGTATCTTCTGATCCGAAGCGCGCTGCAAGTGACTGGGCTTCCGCATGAGCTCTCGCAAGCGGTTATGAATGGCCTCTTCGAAGTCACGCTCGGCGCGAAGGCCGCCGGCTCTGCAGCCGCTGCGCTGGCTTTATCCAGCAAAGTGGCGATCGCCGCTTTCATCCTGTCCTGGGCCGGTCTGTCGGTTCATGCCCAGATCGTTAGCTTGCTAAGCCATACGAATCTGCGTTACTTGCCTTTCGTGACGGCGAGATTCGTACATGCTCTGCTCTCAGCTGCTATTGTGCTCCTTATTTGGGAGCCTATGCAGCGATTTCGTGACGGTGCAGCCGTATTTTTACCGGAATACGACGCCGCATCCCCCCTTTCCAGCTTTCTGAAACTATTGCTTCCCGTCAGCGTGACGATCATACTTTCAACTTTTTCAGTCATCGCGCTCCTGTTTGCCGCATACTCCTTACTTAAACTGATGTATGAAAAGGTTGGTGGAACAAGATAATATGGGTATTCATGAAAATCCAAACAAAGGAAGAGGACACCAAGATATGCTAGCTGCCTTAACGAAACCAATACAGCCGTTACCGCAAGCTATTCAGCGACTTACGGATCTTGCATACAATCTCTGGTTCAGCTGGAATCCAGATGCGCTCAAGCTTTTTGCCCGCATGGATGAAGCGAAGTGGGAGCAATCCGGTCATAATCCCGTGCGCCTGCTTCAAGATTTGGATCCATCAGCGCTGCAAGCTCTTAGTATGGATCCGGATTTTCAGATTGCCTATCAACATGTGATTGCGCAATACGATTCATATATGCATGGAAGCACATGGTTCCAAGAAAATCATGCTGACAGAAGCTATGTGCGGATTGCATACTTCTCAGCGGAATTCGGCTTTCACGAGTCGCTGCCCATTTACTCAGGCGGGTTGGGCATCCTGGCCGCAGATCACTGTAAATCGGCGAGCGATCTTGGAATTCCTCTCGTAGGTGTTGGACTTTTATATAAGAAGGGGTATTTCACTCAAAAAATCGACCTTTCCGGTGGTCAACAGGCCGAGCTGCTGCAATATGATTTCAGCAAGCTGCCAATTAAGCAAGTGATGAAAGATAACCAACCTCTACTTGTTTCTATAGATATGCCGGGGCGGGCAATCTCTTTACAAGTATGGTACGTCCAAGTCGGCAGAAATACTATTTATTTGCTGGATGCCGATCATGACGCCAACAACCAGGCGGATAAAGAGCTTACCGCTCAGCTTTATGGAGGTAACCAAGACACGCGTATCGCGCAAGAAATTGCGCTCGGCATCGGCGGTGTTAAGGCCCTTCGAGCTATTGGGTATTATCCGAACGTGTACCATATCAATGAAGGGCACGCAGCCTTCCTTACGCTTGAACGATTGAAGGAACTACTGCAACTTGGGCTTCCTTTTCATGTAGCGGTCGAGACGGTCCGGGCTGCCACCGTCTTCACAACACATACCCCTGTACCTGCAGGGCATGACACGTTCTCCATCGGGATGGTAGAACATTATCTAGGACCGCTGCTCCAAGATTTATCCCGTCACAAGCAAGAAATCGTTACCCTCGGTCTCGATTACCAAACAGGTCAATTCAATATGACCCATTTGGCGATGAACCTGGCAGGACTTCGCAATGGTGTCAGCAAGCTGCATGGTCAAGTATCCCGTGAGATGTTCCGGGAGTTCCATGGCAATATCGATGCGGAAGAGGTGCCCATCGATTCGATTACGAACGGTGTACATTTGGACACGTGGATTGCGCCGGCATGGAAAGAATTGCTGGATCGCTTCCTCCCCGGCACCTGGAAGCAAGAGCAGGCCAATAAGGATCAATGGCAGACGGTCAAGGTCATACCGGATGATTCGGTGTGGAAGGTGCATATGCAGCTGAAGGAGGATATGATCCGCTTTGCGCGGCGTAATTTAGCTGAGCAGCGCAGACGTAACGGAGAGTCTGAAGAGCGGATTGAAGAAGTTAGACACTATCTGAATCCGAAAGCTCTGACGATCGGTTTCGCCAGAAGGTTTGCCACTTACAAGCGGGCCAACCTGATTTTTAACGATTTGCACCGGCTGAAGAAACTGATCAACGACAGCGAACGACCGGTACAATTTATTTTCGCCGGCAAAGCGCATCCTGCTGATTACCCGGGGCAAGAGCTGATCCGTGAAATTTATCGCATTTCGCAGAAAAAAGAGTTTTTGGGCAAAATCGTCATCCTCGAAAACTACGATATCCATATGGCCCGCTACTTAGTGCAGGGCGTCGACGTCTGGCTCAACAACCCCCGCAGACCGCTCGAAGCAAGCGGAACGAGCGGACAAAAGGCGGCGTTAAACGGTGTGCTGAATTTCAGCGTGCTGGACGGTTGGTGGGAGGAAGGGTACAACGGTTCCAATGGATGGGCGATCGGATCTGCCGGCACTGCGGACTGGGCTGCACAAGAAAAGGAAAATACCGCGTCCATCTATAAAATTCTGGAGCAGGAAATCATTCCGCTCTATTATAATCAAGGCGAGCTTCCGCATCAGTGGATTAGCCGGATGAAGCGGTCGATGGAGACGCTTAGTCCAGTGTATAATACGCATCGCATGGTGCAGGATTATACCGAATTGACCTATTTGCCTACGGCAGACCGAGCCCGGCATTTTGCTGGCAACGGATATGAAGTTGCAACGAGGGTCGCTGATTACAAAAGATTCATCCTCAGTAATTGGTATCATGTCAAAATCATCGGCGTTGATGACCGTTCCGCCAGAATTTCAACCGTGGCTCCGCTGAATCTTAACGATCCGTCTACCAAAGAAATTACGGCTGACGTTCTTTTCGGACCCATTTGGCCACCCGATGCGGCCGTCGAAGTTATTTATTATGAGGAACAAGGAGGCGCTTGGAAACAACGGGTTGTTCCCATGGAGCCCGTAGGCGAAGTTGTCGAACAAACCCAAAAATATCATGCGACCATTCCCAGCCATCTCGTTCACGGCCCGCACTTCTCTATTCGCGTCCGGCCGGTCAGCTCCAATTTTGTCCATGACTTCGAACTCCCATTGGTAACGAGCACGCGATCATGGAAATAGAAAGGTGCGGCGCAAAATTTCCCATATCTCGACAAAAGCCCCGTTTGGGGCTTTTCTTATTTACTTTTATTGATTATTATGAAAGAAGAAATGATGCTATGTTTCACGGTTCATGAATGCAAATCTATCCAACTGGTGATGCTATGGATTGGAATAAAGCACTAGAACTAGAATTGATTGCACCGAAAGCCGATTGTGGACTGATTATCGTCGGCGAATCCAAGGATGGACAACCTTTCTGCTGTGAGGAAAGTTTTAAGATTGAACAAATTGGCGATTCTTCATTCGTTGTATTGTTAGAACTTTCAGGTCTTTATCCACTAGATAAGCTCGAACTTGTGTCCTTTATTGAATTTTCCTTTAAAGACCGCGGACTTTTATATTTTACATACGTCGACCTGATCGGACTCGAATTGAAAAAAACGTGCTGCCTGCTTACACTCTCGATTCCTGATGAAATTTTCACCCAGCAAAAACGTCTTTTCAATCGCTCGAGGCTATCGGTTCGAACCCCCGTTACGCTGCGCATTGTCGGAATTCGCAGGCAATCTGCGCACAAAGGCGTTGCATTTGCCGGACAGTTGCTTGATATTAGTGCTGGAGGTCTTTCATTTGTCACTACGAATCGGCTTTTTTGTCCCTTATTTTTGGAATTCAGTTTTATTCTGCCGCACTTTCCGCAGCCCATTACGGTATTCGGCCAAATAGTCCGGGTCACGAATATCGGCCACGATGCCTATCGGGTCGCCGCCGAGTTCCGGGATACTCCCGAAACGATTCTTAATGAGATTGAGAAATACTGTTCCAAAGAAATTTCTTAGCCCTACTTAGGAGGATTAGACCATTGAAATACAATGTGATTGAACGAGGGGATGAAATCTCCAAGAAGTTAACGGAGCGGTTTCATGCACTCGCTGCTCAGCAAGGTATGCCCAGGGATGAAGTAAATCCGGACATCGTCCTCTCGATTGGCGGAGACGGCACGATGCTTCAGGCGTTTCATAAATATGTGCAGCAGCTACCTCAAATCGCATTTGTCGGTATTCATACGGGCCATCTCGGTTTTTTTGCGGACTGGAAACCAGACGAGCTGGATGATCTGGCTTCGCTGATGTTTAGCGTCACAACTCCTGAGGAGCTTCGTGTTGTTCAATATCCTGTGGTTGAAATCGAAATTACGACAGAATCCGGCGTTGAAACGCATCTGGCGCTCAATGAATTTACACTGAGAGGCATTGAAGTGTCCTTAGTCGCACAGCTTCAGATCAACGATGAGATGTTTGAAATGTTCCGCGGCGACGGCATTTGTATTTCTTCTCCTGCCGGCAGCACAGCTTATAATAAAAGCTTAGGCGGCGCCATGGTGCATCCATCCCTTGAGGCCATTCAAGTCGCCGAAATCGCATCGATTAATAATCGCGTATACCGAACGCTCGGATCGCCGATGATTTTGCCGAAGCATCACCATTGCGATATTATTCCTAAGGCTCACCAGAACATGCTTTTATCGCTTGACCACCTCTATATGCAGCGCAGTGATGTTGTATCGATTCGCTGCCGCGTAGCGTCCAATGTGAAGGTCAAGTTCGCCCGTTTCCGCTCATTTCCATTCTGGAACCGCGTTCGGGAAGCCTTCGTCGGTTATGACGTTAAATGAAAAAGACGCCCCATTCGCTGCTTTAAGCGTTGGCGGGCGTCTTTTGTTTGGAAAAACTTCTTATGAAACCGGTACGCTTGTTTCTACCGGCGCGCTCTGCTTGGTGTTTACCTTCTCAATAATAAAGTAGGCGCAGCCGAAGTTGCAGTACTCATTTAAATAATCCTGCAGCGCGGCAATCGAGCTTTCCTTCGTGGCCTTCGGATGATTCTCTTTGAAGAACCCCCTTAACCTCAATTGGCTATAACCCCAATCCCCTACGATATAATCATAGCGTTCCAGCACTTCGCTAAAGCGGTCCCGGAACACTTCAAAGTTCCAGCCGTTTTTGTGGTCGGTCACTAATTCGTATGTCTTATTTGCGATATGGATCATGATGTTAGGAAGCTCTCCTTTCTAAGACCCGATTATAGGTTAATTTTTGCTATGCATTGGTAGCAGTTGCTGATTGAACCTGTTCATGTGCATGATAAGAACTTCGTACCATCGGGCCGGATTCCACATGCTTGAACCCGCGTTTCATTCCCTCTTCTTTAAGGATAGCAAACTGCTCCGGGGTATAATACTTCTTTACATCCAAATGGGTAGGAGAAGGTTGCAAATATTGCCCAATGGTCATGATGTCGCAGTCAATCCCGCGCAGATCGTCCATCGTTTGCAGCAGTTCGTCCCACTCCTCGCCAACACCAATCATGATGCTGGATTTGGTAGGAATGTTTGGTGCTATACGTTTGGAACGTTCGAGCAGTTCAAGCGACCGGCGATATTTCGCTTTGGATCGCACACGATCCGACATGCGTTCAACGGTCTCGATATTATGGTTCAAAATGTCCGGTTTCGCTTCCAGCACCGTAATGAGCGACGCTTCGCGCCCCAAGAAGTCCGGAATGAGCACTTCGACGGTACAAAGCGGCATTTTGCGGCGAATCGCTTTGATCGTCTCGGCGAAGATCATCGCGCCTCCGTCCTCCAAATCGTCACGGGCAACGGAAGTCACCACACAATGACGCAGACCCATTTGCAAAGCAGCATCAGCTACACGTTCCGGCTCCTGAAGATCGAGTTCGGTCGGAAGGCCAGTCTTCACCGCACAAAAACGGCAAGCCCTCGTACAAATATCGCCTAATATCATAAATGTCGCGGTCCGATTCGCCCAGCATTCGTGAATATTCGGACATTTAGCTTCTTCGCAAACGGTATGCAGCGTCTTGGAACGCATCATGGACTTGAGTTCTTTAAAATTCTCACCTGTGGTGAGTTTAATTTTGAGCCATTCAGGTTTTCTCTCTAGAGGTTTGGTAGGCACCGGTAAATCCCGCCTTTTTATTGGTTTCTCGTTGTTGTTATTATAACATGAATGCTTGACAAAACAATCCACTTTGCCAGTCAGTTGTGATACACTTAGCTAGATGGGCCAAAGACCAAAGCAGTCCGGCATTCATAAGGGCTGTATGGGAGGGAAGAAACATGAGCATAACAGAAATTACACGTGACAAAGACAGACGTTTAGGCGAAATCCTTAGGGGGATGGGCCGTGTGTTAATCGCCTTTTCCGGAGGCGTAGACAGCACTTTCGTCCTGAAACGCGCGCAGCAGGAGCTCGGCGATCAAGTGTTAGCCGTCACCGCAGCGTCTGAAACGTTCCCGTCACGAGAGTTTGACGCAGCCGTCGAACTTGCCGAACAAATTGGCGTCCCACTGTACAAAACAGAGGTTAAAGAGCTGGAGAATGCGAATTTCGTCGCCAACAATCCGGACCGCTGTTACCATTGTAAAACGGGACTTTATTCACATTTGCAGCAGTTAGCCAAAGAATTAGGCTACCCTTATATTCTGGATGGTTCCAATGTCGATGATCTCGGCGACTACCGTCCAGGCCTACAAGCCAAGAACGAGCAAGGCGTTCGAAGCACACTTCAGGAGGCTGGCCTTACCAAGGAGGAGATCAGACAGCTTTCCAAAGAACTTGGTCTCAAAACTTGGGATAAACCGTCCTTTGCCTGCTTATCCTCCCGCATTCCCTACGGGACGAAGATCGAAAAGTGGAAAATCGACCAGTTGGACGAAGGCGAATACTTCTTGTCCCAGCTTGGGCTCTATCAAGTGCGCGTTCGTCACCACGATAAAATCGCCCGCATCGAAGTGATGCCGGATGAAATTCACAAGGTTGTCGAGCATCGAGACGCCATTTACGAGAAGTTCAGCAAACTCGGCTTCACCTACGTGACGCTGGATTTGCAGGGCTACCGGACCGGCAGCATGAACGAAGTGCTGTCCAAGGAAACTAAAGAAAAGGTGAAAGAAGCATCCTTATGATGGATTTGGAAAAGATATTAAAGCTCGTCCAGACGGGTGACCTGGACATCGAAGAAGCAAAACGGCAAATCATCAAGGATGGCAGCGGAAGCGGAAGCGGAAGCGCTAATGCCACCCTTGATCTTGGATTTGCACAGCTGGACATCGAGCGCGAGAAGCGGACAGGCTTCCCCGAAGTGATCTTCGGGGAAGGCAAGACCGCCGAGCAGCTCGAGGCGATTTTCCGGCGGCTCATAGAGCACACCGACCGCGTGCTCGCCACGCGGGTAGATAGTGCCAAAGCCGCCCATGTGGTAGGTGCCATCGAAGGCGTCACCTACCACGAAACCGCACGGGCGCTCACTTGGTTCAAGCGCCCGATGCTTAAAGTCCACGACGGCTACATCGCCGTCGTGTGCGCAGGCACCTCCGACCTCCCCGTGGCGGAGGAGGCGGCTCTTACCGCAGAATGCCTGGGCAGCCACGTCGAACGGGTTTTCGATGTAGGCGTCGCCGGCATTCACCGGCTGTTCCGCCGGCTCGACCTCATTCGCGGTGCGAACGCGATCGTCGTTGTCGCCGGCATGGAGGGCGCGCTCGCCAGCGTCGTCGGCGGGCTTGTGGCCAAGCCCATCGTCGCCGTGCCGACGAGCATCGGGTATGGCGCGAACCTTGCAGGCGTCGCGCCCCTGCTGTCGATGTTAAACGCCTGCTCGCCAGGCATCTCCGTCGTCAACATCGACAACGGCTTTGGAGCCGGCTACTACGCCGGTCTCATCAACAAAAATATGTCGAAACGAGCGTGAGACTCCGATTATGCGTATTTTATATTTGGACTGCTTCTCTGGCATCAGCGGCGATATGACCCTCGGCGCACTTGTTGATGCCGGAGCAGATCGTGCTTACATAGAAGAAGAGCTTACCAAAATCAAACTTGAACCCTATATGCTCGAGTGGAAACGAGTCGTGAAACGCGGTATCTCAGCTCTCAAGCTTGATGTTCTGTTGGATCCGCAGCACCCGCCTAAGCATCATAGGCATTACTCCGAAATTGTCCGCGTCATTCAAGAAGCGGGTTTCAATGAGCGAGTAACCGCACTTAGCTTAGCTATTTTCGAAAAAATCGGCATCGCCGAAGCCAAAATTCACGGTATTCCCGTGGAAAAAGTCCACTTCCATGAAGTTGGAGCTATTGACTCAATCGTTGACATTGTCGGTGTAGCATTAGCCATTGATTCGCTGCAGATCGAGCGCATCTATGCCTCACCTGTCCCCCTTGGTTCAGGCACGATTCATATTGATCACGGTATATATCCGGTCCCTGCTCCAGCTACCTTGGAGATGATGCGCGGTTTGCCCATCGCTTCTACCAACTACAGCTTAGAATTAACCACGCCAACGGGCGCAGGCATTATATCCGGCATCGTAGACGAATTCTCCAAAAGCTTCCCGCCAATGATCGTCGATACGATCGGCTATGGAGCTGGAACCAGAGATTTGCCTAATCAGCCGAATGTACTTCGTGTCGTTGTCGGTAAAGTCGATCCGTTGATTGGCAAATGGCAAATTACCCATGAGCATCTTGCCCATGACCACGGCCATGCACATTCCCATGAGGATCATCATCATCATTCTCACGATGACCATCACAGCCACTCGCATGATCATCATCATGAGCATGAGCATAAACATAATCACAACCATAATCATGCCCAATGAGAAAAACGCCTCATCCTGCTCGCCAGGAAGAGGCGTTTTATCGTTCCATAAACTGTTTTCTCACTTCGTCATAAACCTTTTTGAGCGGCACTTGATGTTGCCTGGCGACTCGCTCACATTCTTTAAACTCAGGAGCATACTGTACCAACTTCCCCTGGTGATAGCCAACTTTAACACTCATGGGCCCCCACTGCGTTTGTACGATTTCGAAATCCCTGGCTAACCGATGACAAGATGCATGCATATACCGGACGCCAAGCGTTGTTGTTTCACTGAATATTACCTCTTCTACCACGTTAAGCAGTTCAGATTCCACAAGAACGTTCAGCATAATGCCGGGTCTCCCTTTTTTCATAATAATCGGCACCACAAAAACATCGTTGGCACCAAGATCAAAGAGCTTGTCCATAATATAAGAGACCCACTCGGGATTCATATCATCCAAATTAGCTTGAATGAGCAGCATCTGATCATCCACATGTTCTTCTCTGTGATTGAAACTCACACACCCCACCCCTTATAGGCATCATAGCAAAAAATGGCTGCAATCTAAAGTGATGGGATAAACATCCCAATAACCGCGCATCCTAAGAACTAACATTTCAGGGAGGATGATAGAAATGAAAAGCAGACCTATTTGGCCTCGGGTTCTTGTTCTGAGCCTTCTTCTATCTGCAACCGAATCGGAAATTCAAC
The DNA here is from genome assembly GCF_042676385.1 of Paenibacillus sp. GCM10027628. Lineage (NCBI taxonomy): Bacteria > Bacillati > Bacillota > Bacilli > Caryophanales > Paenibacillaceae > Paenibacillus > Paenibacillus sp. GCM10027628. The sequence goes on along the minus strand of NZ_JBHTHA010000024.1, from coordinate 30,367 downwards.
TCGTAAGTGCCGCTTCTTCAATTGAAATCCCCATACATGATAATGCGCCAGCTCCATCCAAAAATACAAGCAACCCTAATGCCGAACGCAAAGAGCTTTTTGAGAAAACAAGTACGCTTACAGGGATTCCCTGGACCTATTTGGCTGCAGTAGACCAATATGAACGGACCATGAATCGCGCTAGAAAAAGACCCGCCCACCAAGGTCTAACCAGCATATACTTCGCCGAATCAGACTGGACAGGCCTAATGAACCCTGATCAGCAGGACACGAATCCGCGAAGCATTGCCTTGTTCAACGGTTATGGAAGAGACGGTTCTGGCGATGGCGTGGCAGATCGCAGCAATGACTTGGATGTACTTGCTTCAATGACAGTTCTGATGAGCAAATTGGGGACAAGAGAAGAACAAATGCATATAAGCTTATGGAATTATTATCAAAATTCCCGTAGTGTTGAGCGAATCATACAGTTCGCCGCGATTTATAAGGCATTCGGCAGGCTGGATTTAAATGAGCATGCATTTCCTTTACCTATCGGGGCCGATTACTCTTACCGCAGCACCTGGGGAGATAGCCGCGGTTGGGGCGGGCATCGCATTCATGAAGGTACGGACCTATTTGCTCGTCATGGAGTTCCGGTTCGCAGCACTTGCTACGGCATTATTGAAATTAAGGGATGGAACCCTTACGGCGGCTGGCGGATTGGAATCCGCGACGTAAATAACCTTTATCATTATTACGCACACCTTTCAGGGTACCAAAAAGGCATTAAGGAAGGCGACATTGTGGCGCCCGGTCAAACTATCGGCTGGGTAGGCAGCTCAGGATACGGCAAAAAGGGGACGTCCGGTAAATTCCCGCCTCACTTGCATTTTGGCCTTTACCGGGATAACGGACTTGCCGAGTGGAGCTTCGATCCCTATCCATCCCTTCGTAAATGGGAGCGCGAAGATTATAACAAACTTAAAAACAAGTAAACCGCCTCTTAATGTGGCGGTTCTTCTTTCTCCTTGCTTTCTTGCTGTGGCAACGTATTTTCTCCTTTTGGAGCTGTCGTGCCGACGTTCGGCAAGCTTGGTATAGAAAGGTTCGGTGGAACAGCTTCCTTGTTGCTGCCAACTGGATTCCCTTTATTATCAAAATAATAAGTAGGTACATCACCAACGACCAAAGAATATGAGATAGGGATTTCCGTCTCTACAATTTCCGTATCGGAATCAAATGGAATAATTACGGACACCTCTGCAATAATGCGGACATATACCTCGAAAAGAACCATATTAATTCCTGCGTTCTGGGAACGCGTGTTTAAGTCAACCTTTACACTCCCAACCGGAAGCAGCTTAATAGGAATATCCGGACCGAAAGAGGCCAAAATAGCGCTATTCATTGCCTGCCCAACCGGGATATGATCGGAAATTTTTTGCAAATTGTTCAATTCGCCCTGTACAGTTCTAATCGTATCCGAAGTAATCCGCATGTGTTCCGCATAATTAAGCATAAACCCGGTGATTTTACCGTTTTTGTCTGTTTTCCAATCGATGAGCTGTTCGGCATTTGCATTTCCCGCGACATGATCGGCAATTGCGCTATTTATCGCTTGTGTTGCGATCTGCTTGATACGGACTTTAGCCAAATTCATGAGCGGCGGGCGCAAATTGCGCTCTACAAACATGAATGACTGAACAGCAAACAAGACAAAGATGAGAAGCCCAATAAGCAAAACCCGTTTGCGGCTCGCTTTCCCCGTAGGCCGGCTCCTCCACCGTCGTCTTCGCAGCATTCCTTTCCCCCCCGCCTGCTTGTGCTTGTCATTAGTACCACTTTATGCAGAACTAGGACAAAAAAGAAGAGCCCAAAACTATGGCTCTCCTCTTTAAAGATGAACGAACTAAAGAGCATAGTCTATTTTGACTGTCTTTTGCCCTGCCTTTGCCCTGTCTTTTTGCCCTGCCTTATGCCCTGTTTTATGCCCTGTCTTTTTGCCCTGTCTTTTTGCCCTGCTNTTTATGCCCTGTCTTTTTGCCCTGTCTTTTTGCCCTGCTTTTTGCCCTGCTTTTTGCCCTGTCTTTTGCCCTGCCTTTTGTCCTGTTTTTTGCCCTGTCTTTTGCCCTGCCTTTTGTCCTATCTTTTGCCCTGTCTTTTGCCCCGTCTTTTGCCCTGCCTTATGCCCTGTCTTTTGCCCTGCCTTATGCCCCGTCTTTTGCCCTGCTTTTTGCCCTGTCTTTTGCCCTGCCTTTTGTCCTGTTTTTTGCCCTGTCTTTTGCCCTGCCTTTTGTCCTGTCTTTTGTCCTGTCTTTTGCCCTGTCTTTTGCCCTGCCTTTTTGCCCTGCTTTTTGTCCCGTCTTTTGCCCTTTCGCTTCTGTATATCGTTTTCGGTTTCCTTATCGCCACTATCCCATAGCCTCAGTTTTAATAACTTATAAAAAATGAAATGGCGCAAAATAATTTCCAGTTTTTTGTTGATATAAGATCAAATGTTCGGTATAATAAAAAGGAACAAACGTTCTTTACTTGAGATTCAGAGTGGAGTGAACAGTATGGATTTTGGCAACATGTCATTGGAACAGTTTCGGTTGGAGTTTTCAACTGAGGAAGCATGCATTCAATACGTATATCAAACAAAATGGCCGAAAGGCTATACTTGTCCCCGATGTCATCATCGGCATGCATACATAACCAGGACACGTCGACTTCCGCTTTATGAATGTTGTCATTGCCATCACCAGACTTCACTAACAGCAAATACGATCATGGAAGCTAGTCGGACAGAACTGCGAAAATGGTTCGTGGCTTTCTTTCTGATTTCCCAAACGGATAAAGGGATCAACGCTGTTGAGTTATCAACCATCATTCAAGTTACCTATAAAACAGCTTGGTCCATTTTACATAAAATTCGTCGAGTTATGAACAAAACAGATCAATCTACACTTCTCACAGGCTCAATCAGTGTTAACTCGGCCGTTTATGGACGGCCTTACCATTCATCTGTAAACAAGCACCCTCAAGAGAATTTGCTTCTTGTTGGCTCCTCACTCAACCAGACCGGTGAGCCTTCCTATATTAAAATTAAAGTTGTTACTTCAGAAAATCCAAAAGACAAACATATTAACCAAAGTGTAATGAAATCTTTCACTAAGCAGCATATTGATCAACATGCGAAAAGGATTGACTTTGTCACTGGATTCTATACGCCAAAGCACAAACGTCCGCTTCTTGCTTTCGCTACCCAAGCCAGCAAATGGATCAACGATACCTTTCATGGGCTTGGAGCAGCTTATTTGCAAACTTATTTAGACGAATTCAGCTATCGTTTAAACCTCTCCATTCAGGGTATACCTATTTTTAAACATTTGATCCATCAATGTGTTTCTATGTCTTTTTCTGATCCGACTAATACCCAATGCGCTGCATGATATTAGCCCAAATTATGCATTCTTAAAAGACTAAGTTACTATTCTTAGCATGGCTCGTTTACTATCTTATAGAATTCCATTGCTTCGACTCATGTCCTCTTATTACCTAACATTCCATTTCGGTGCTGTGAAACAAACCGATCTACTTGTTTTTCCCCTCACTGAGTCAATGGGATAATGACCATAGAGAAGCTTTTTCTTATTGCCATACAATCCAATTCAATTGAGGGGAATCGAACCGATCTACTATTTTTACCACTCAACATGAGTCAATGGGATAATCACCATAGAAAAGCGTCTTCTTATTACCAAACGTTCGATTTCATTTTCAGAGAATCAAACAGACCTACTGTTTTTCCCACTCAACTTGAGTCAATGGGATAATGAACATAGAGAAGCGTCTTCTTATTGCCAAACATTCCATCTCAATTGCGGAGAATCGAACCGACCTACTGATTTCCCACTCAACCTGAAACAATGGGTTAATGACCATAGAGAAGCGTCTTCTTATTACCAACCGTTCCATCTCAATTGCGAAGAATCGAACCAATTTACTGTTTTTCCCACTCACTGAGTCAATGGGATAATGGCATGAGGAATATCACTTGGTTCAATTAATACAGGACCAGGGCAGGGGTAAGTTTGTGGGTTGGGTTGGGTTGGGTTGGGTTGGGTTGGGTTGAGTTGGGTTGGGTTGGGTTGGGTTGGGTTGGGTTGGGTTGGGTTGGGTTGGGTTGGGTTGGGTTGGGTTGGGTTGGGTTGGGTTGGGTTGGGTTGGGTTGGGTTGGGTTGGGTTGGGTTGGGTTGGGTTGGGTTGGGTTGGGTTGGGTTGGGTTGGGTTGGGTTGGGTTGGGTTGGGTTGGGTTGGGTTGGGTTGGGTTGGGTTGGGTTGGGTTGGGTTGGGTTGGGTTGGGTTGGGTTGGGTTGGGTTGGGTTGGGTTGGGTTGGGTTGGGTTGGGTTGGGTTGGGTTGGGTTGGGTTGGGTTGGGTTGGGTTGGGTTGGGTTGGGTTGGGTTGGGTTGGGTTGGGTTGGGTTGGGTTGGGTTGGGTTGGGTTGGGTTGGGTTGGGTTGGGTTGGGTTGGGTTGGGTTGGGTTGGGTTGGGTTGGGTTGGGTTGGGTTGGGTTGGGTTGGGTTGGGTTGGGTTGGGTTGGGTTGGGTTGGGTTGGGTTGGGTTGGGTTGGGTTGGGTTGGGTTGGGTTGGGTTGGGTTGGGTTGGGTTGGGTTGGGTTGGGTTGGGTTGGGTTGGGTTGGGTTGGGTTGGGTTGGGTTGAGTTGGGTTGGGTTGGGTTGGGTTGGGTTGGGTTGGGTTGGGGGCTAGTTTTTGTTCGGCACCCTTATTGGAGATTAGAGCTTTTAATCTACTGGGAACGCTTTAAAATTTAACAGAGCCACCTTCATAAAGAATGGTGGCTCTGTACGTTTCTGGATTTGTTCTATTTTTTTCGTAGGTCGCTCATTATTTTGCGTCCGGTTGGCGTTTGAGCCAGGCCGCCGCCGGCGGTTTCGCGATGTTTTTCCGGCATTGACGAGCCGACTTCGAGCATGACTTGCACGACTTCGTCGGATGGAATGACGCTGCGCACACCTGCAAGGGCCATATCAGCGGCGGCTAGTGCCGTTACTGCACCAAAACCGTTGCGGACGATGCAAGGTATTTCAACGAGGCCGCCGACAGGATCGCAGATCAGGCCGAGGGAGTTTTTGAGGGCAAGGCCGACTGCGTGGATCGCTTGCTCCGGCGTACCTCCCCTAAGCTCGACGAGAGCGCCTGCTGCCATGCCGATAGCTGAGCCGACTTCTGCCTGGCAGCCGCCCTCCGCGCCTGAAATAAAGGAGTTATTAGCGATGACGTAGCCGATCGCGCCAGCAGCGAACAAGCCGTAAACCATGTGATCGTCAGACCAGCCGAAACGCTGCTGGCAACTGACAAAAACACCAGGAATAATACCGCAAGATCCTGCGGTTGGCGTCGCAATCACCCGTCCCATGGAGGCATTGACTTCGGAGACGGCAAGCGCGTACGCCATCGCCTCGCTAGCAGCCCCGCCCAGATTCGTTTCATTTTGCTCTCTGTAAGTCATAACTCGCTGCGCGTCCAATCCTGTCAGTCCGCTGCGAGAGGTTGTATTTTCATGCAGTCCTTTGTCCACTGCTGTTTTCATGATCTTGTAGTATTCACTCATTTGAGCAAACACTTGCTCAGATGGCTGGCCTGATTCCGCACATTGCTCTTCGAGCATCACATGTCCTATGGACATGTTTCTCTGCTCGCTAAGTTGTCTTAGCTCTTGCAGTGACGTAAAATTCACGACGATTCTCCCCTCTAACTATGATCTCTGCTTAAATCAATGACATCCACGGATTGAATGGCTGGAAAGTTCAGCAATTCAGCGATCAGGTCCGAGGTGACCGGTACATCCAGCTCCATCACTGTCAGCGCATCGCCGCTGCGGCTTTTACGATCAACCGACATATGTCCAATGTTCGTTTGTCTCTGTTTGAGTAACTGCGAGACATCCGCAACAACGCCCGGCCAGTCATTATGTTTAATAACGAGAGACGGGTATGAACCGGTTAGCTTTACGCTAAATCCGTTGATCTCGATAATTTCAATATTACCTCCCCCGATTGACGTTCCCACAATGGATAATTGTTTGGATGACGATGCGGAGGAAAGAAAGATTTTGGCCGTGTTCGGATGTGTAAACAAACCTTTACCTTGATCAAAGGTGATCTGCATACCACTTTGTTCTGCGATATCTAGCGATTGTGTAATTCTAGGGTCATCGGTTGGCCAGTCCAGCAGCCCGCCGACAATGGCTAAGTCTGTTCCATGACCTTTATACGTCGCAGCAAAGGAACCATAGAACAGGACCAGCGCCCGATCCGGTTGTTCACCGAATAATTGCCGAGCCGCTTTACCGATCCGGACTGCACCTGCCGTATGAGAACTGGAAGGCCCTACCATGGCCGGGCCAATAATTGAAAAAACATCTTTAAACCTCATTCGAGGAAGCCTCCATACCTGTAAAAAATCTTACTCTATTTTATTTCGCTACAGGCTGTCTCGGCTCCTCTTTAGAAAAATGTGGATGCTCAATTTTTGCCCCACCATCATCGCGGCGCTCGGATAAATGCCTCATCATAAGCGAAGCCTGCCACTGTCCCTATCTATATGTATTCTTGCTCATATCGTTAATTGTAATTGTTTTACAGTTAAATGCAAACTATACCATGATATACGAAAGAACCTCGAATCCCCATACATCGGGTTTTCGAGGTTCTTGTAAGGCATTAATGCATAAACCTACTCATCCGCTCCGATATTCACAGCTGTGCCCTGGACTCTGGATTGACCGTCGATGTCAATAGATCCAATGATAGCCGTATCCGTCGAGCCTGCATCGATGGCTGGCGATGTGGACTGCAGATGATAATCGTTGGTTGAAACATTGACGAATTTAGGATCGATAAATAGGGAGTGAGCATCGTTGCCGGTTCCTGATTTGTAAGCGGAGAAGCCAGTGTACTCGGTGTTTTTCCAAGTCCAAGTCGAATTGGAACTGCCTCCTGGAGAAAAATAAAGATTGTAATCGACGACATTGCCTGAATTCTTGGTGTACTCGTTATAGATAAGGACATTGGAGGAGCTGGCTACCATGATATTGTTTTTAATGATGTTATTTTGCGTATCATACTGTACATACAATTGGCCGCTGCCGTCACCGAGTGTGTCGTTTTTGTAGAGGGTGTTGTTGACAATTTTGCAATTGACAGTTGAGCCACGCAACGTGTCATAGCCGCCCATGGCAATGCCGGTCAAGCGATTTTTGTATACCATGTTGCTGCGGATCGTAATGTTACTTGTCGACTTGCCAGCATGCTCGGACGCAATCTCGATACCGATATCATTATTGTAGCTGTAGTTTTGCTCAATGACGCTGTCTTTGCCTCCATCGACGTAAATACCATCTGCCGCATTGCTGTTGTTAGGGAGGGTTTTGCCATAAGACGGGTTATTATTGGACGTTATATTATAAACCTTGTTGCCTTTAACAAGTCCATTTCGGGCCTGATCGTAGGAGACGTTAGGGGACTTGCCCTCGAAACCGATCAAATCGATGCCGATGTTGTCGTTGTCGTGAATGACATTGTTCGTCACGTTGAACGTATCGACGTTGCCATTCAGCACTAGCGACTCGCTGGAGCCGAGCACGAGATTGTACAGCTCGTTGCTGTTAATTGTAATGTTGTTAATGGAATCCGGAGCTTTCGTGCCGTATACGGCAATCCCGTGCGCATCCCGCCCTAGCAGATTGCTTCCCGTTGGCGTGGATGTATTTTTGATATCGTGCACTTTGTTGTTCGATAAGTTAATATAACTTCCGGATCCGTGCACATAAATACCTACCGGCATTACGCCGCTTGCTGACGTGGTATAGTTACGGATTTCAAAGCCCTGGATCGTAATGTAATTAGCATCGGTCAAATCGACGATGCCTTCCGTCCCGCTGACGGATAGACCCGTGCCATCGATAATCGCCGTCTCTGAGGCATAATTCGAGAACGTTATCGCGCCTTGCGCAGCCGATCCGGAACGGGTTATTTTGAGCTTCTGATTATATACGCCTCCGCGCACATAGACCGTGCTGCCAGGCACGGCAACGTCTGCTGCATGCTGAAGCGTTTTCCACGGCGCGCCGCTCGTGCCCGCATTGGAATCACTGCCCGTGGTCGCCACATAATATTCTGTTCCTGCAGCAGCAGCTTTGGTCGCTCCGACCTCTCCGAACACTAACGTCAATGCGGCAATGGACATTCCAACGATCAAATTTTTTCCGATTTTCAACATGAACCATCAGCTCCCTTGGGATTTGTCCTTCGTTCAAACAGTCCGACTGATAAATAAACAACTTTAAGTTAAATCCCCTATCACCCCCTTTATAGAGCCAAGTCGGCGGACTATGCCTCCTGCTCTTCCGCTTGTATGCGCATGACTGCCTCAACTGTCGGCAAATTGCCCGTGCCTCCAACGCCAAGTGTCGATAAAGCTCCGCAGGCATTCGCATATCGAAGCAGCGTTTCTCCCGTATAGCCCTGAAGATAGCCCTGGATGATCCCTGCGTTGAAGCAATCGCCAGCCCCTGTCGTATCTACGGGGGAAATTCGGTAAGGCTTGGTTGAGACGACGGACTTATCACTATTACGCAGCGTTGCTCCTCGCGAGCCTTGCTTTACTGCTACAACCCCCACTGCCGACAGGTGATTGGCAAATAAATCACTGAGATTGCTGCAAGCATATATGCCCAAAACCTCCTCTTCACTCGGAATGAACAAATCCGTATGCATGAGCAAGGCACTAATGCCGTCCCGGTCCCACAAATTACGAACATCCCAGCCGGTGTCAAAGGAAGTGCTGATGCCCTGACAGCGTACTCGTTCGAATAAGGCCGGCCAATGCGGACGCATACCATCCTGCAAATAATAGGAGCCAAAATGCAGATGGTCCGCTTCCTGAAACAGCGACTCTGGGATATAGGCAGGCGTCAGCAGCGGAATGCTGCCCGGGTATGTCAGCAATCCTCGATCCGATGGCGTCGAGAATGAAAGCGTCACGCCTGTTTTCACGCCCGGCAAAGCGGTGATATATTCTGTATTCACACCCATGCGCTTAAGTTCCGCCATACAAAACTTGCCGAAATCGTCATCGCCCACTACGCCGACGAATCTCACATCCAGCCCGAGGCTAGCCAGAGCACATGCCGTAATTGCCGAAGACGAGCCTAGGACGACATTGAAGCCTTCGATCAATTTCTCCCGATTCCACTCCGGCACGACATCTTCGCCAGAAACAATGATGTCGACGTTCAACTCTCCCGCTACAACGACAATAGGAGTACGAGCCCCCTCGTTAGCGGCCATCATCGAAGTGCCGGGATGAAATCCCGCTCCGCTTCATAGAGCTCCTCAAACATATCGCTGATCTCAGCCAAAGAGCATACCGCTGCCGAAAGCGGATCCACCATAAGCGCATATCTGGCCATTTCTTTGTCGTTGCTTAGCACAGCGCCTACAGCAAGCTCAAAGAAAGCCATATTGGTACGGCATAACGAAGCCAAATGTTCGGGCAAGCTGCCGAATTGGCAGGGGTTGATGCCGTTCCTATCAACCATGCAGGCAACTTCAACCACACCTTCCGCCGGCAGGTTATGAATAAGCCCCATATTCGGAACGTTTCCATAAATGACTTTGGTTTCATTCTTGAGCATCGCTTCAATGATGATTGCAGCGTATTCATTGCTGGACTTCAGTTCAATCGGCTGCTCTCCTTCCAACTGCCGAATGATCTTCTCGTCGTTCTCCTTACGCCATATCGGCCAATTATCCGCATAGTAGCCCGTGGCCCCGTTGTAGCCTGAATTGCAGTGAAGGTCGATTAATGCTTGCCGCTTCCGATAATACGGAATGTACTCGGAAAAATGGCCGCTTGATTCAGAAACGAAAGCGCCCAAATATTTCATCGCATCGAAGCGAACCGGATCTTTTCGCAGCAGGTCCGGATTCTCAACCCTTTCACGCAATACCGGATATAGATCTTTTCCTTGATGTGTCAGCTCAACGAACCATGACATATGGTTGATTCCACCGGCTCGCCATTTCATTTGTTCGTAAGGTACACCCGCATATTTCGCCAATTGCCGGGATGTATTTTGAATGGAATGGCAAAGTCCAACGACAGGAATGTCAGTAATGCGGGAGGTGAGCAGCGTAACCGCCGACATCGGATTCGTATAGTTGAGAATGATGCTGTCGGGGCATAGATCCTCGATGTCATGAACGATGTCCATCCAGCTCGGAAGCGTGCGCAATGTTTTGAACAGTCCTCCAGGTCCGAGCGTATCGCCGATACATTGATTGACACCGTATTTCAAAGGGATTTCATACTCGTATCGGACGGTTTGCAAACCGCCGACCTCGATTTGGTTAATGACAAACCTTGATCCGGCTATCACTTCCCTGCGGTTTGTAGAAGCAAGAACGTCCCACTTTTTGCCCGTCATCTCAATGATTCTGAGCACGAGCCGGCGTGCGATATCCAGACGGTTCTCGTCAATATCCACCAGGGCAATCGTACCGCCTTCTATGCCATCAATATTCAAAATGTCCATCGCAATCTCTTGTGTAAAGGCGCTGCCTGCGCCAATGATTGATATTTTCGTCATTGGTATACTCCTTGTGTCCGATTATTTCATGCCTGTCATCGTTAGCCCTTTAATGAACTGTTTCTGGAAAATCAGAAAAACAATAAGTACTGGAATGGTAATTAGTACGGCCGCTGACATCACCACATTGTAATTGACAACATGCGTGCCATTAAAATAGACCAAAGCCAATGGAACGGTCATTTTATTCATATCGTTCAGTACTATAAGCGGCCACAAATAGTTGTTCCACGAGTTCATGAAAGTGAAAATCCCTAATGCCGACAGCATTGGCAAAATAAGCGGCGAAATGATGCCCAGCATCAGCTTAAGCTCTCCCGCCCCGTCTATGCGTGCCGCATCCAGCAGATCCTGCGGAATTTCTTCGATAAATTGCTTAGCCAGAAATACGCCGTATGAACTTACTAAATTAGGTAAAATGATTGCAAACAAATGATTAATGAGACCAAGCTTGGCTGTAATTAAATAGGTGGGGATCATGATAACCTGGAATGGAATCATCATCGTCGCCAAAATCAAAAGAAACAAAATCCGTTTGCCCTTAAATGAATGCTTCGCAAACACATATCCGGCTAGTGTGCTCGTGAACAGCGTCGCCACCGTAATGACAATGGACGTGAATGCGCTGTTGAGCAGCCATTTGCCGAACGGGGCATCGCGCAGCACAATCCTATACCCGTCCAAGCTGGGATGTTTAGGGAGGAAGCCGCTTGACCCCGAGATGATATCCACATTGCTTTTTAAAGAGGACAGCACCATCCATAAATATGGCAGCAGCATGATGGCGGCAATTCCCGTGAGCGCAGCAATCACAATCGTATCGATCCAAACATTTCTCCGATGCATGTATCTAGCCTCCCGTCAATATTCCCACTGCGTACGGCCCCATTTCAGCTGCAGCAATGTAATCAATAAAATGATGACCAGAAACACAGTAGCCAAGGCGGAGGCATCGCCCATATTCGAATTGGAGAAAGCCTGGTCGTAGATATGCAAAGCGAGCACTCTTGTTTCGTTGAATGGTCCGCCTTTGGTCATAATCTGGAATTGCGGAAACGCCTGAAAATAAGAAATCACCGTTGTAACCGTTACGAATAACGTCGTTCTCCTCAATAATGGTAGCGTCACATGCCTGAACAAATGCCAGCGGTTGGCTCCGTCCAAAATAGCCGCTTCGTAATACATATCCGGGATGGAATCCAATCCCGCCATAAAGAGCACAATGTTATACCCGATATCCGCCCACAGCGTCATCATGATAATAGAGAGAAGCGCATAATGCGGATCGCTCAACCATTGAACCGGAGCGATGTGAAACTGTCCAAGCACCATATTGAACAAGCCGTTATGGAAATTGAACATCGTGCTCCATACAATGGCCGTGCCTGCAAGAGGCGCAATCGTCGGCAGAAAAAATACAGTGCGGAACAAATCCCTCAACCAGCCAATTTTAACGCTTTGGATAGCTGCAGCGATCAATAAGGTAAGGATGATATTGACGACGACCGTGATAATGACGAATTTAAATGTGACTTCAATCGACTTCAGAAAAACGGCATCGTTAAACATTCGGATATAATTTGCCGCGCCTACGAAAATGGCGTGATCGCTGAGCGGGTTATATTTGAATAAGGACAAAATTAGACTCCACCCGATCGGAAGGAATGCAAATATACCGAATAACAGCAAAACTGGCATTAGTGAAATGAATATGAATCGTCTTCCGCTACGGTATCGGACTTGACCGGCTTCGGCCGCATGCGGTCGTTTGCTTTTGCTGGTTACTATACTGTTGTCCATGCCTGAACACTCCGATCATTTATGTTGATCTTGGCTATCGTTAATGGCCTTTTCGATTGTACGGAGTCCGTCTTCGACACTTTCCTGGCCGGTCGTCATCAATTGAAAATGATCGTTGACTTGCTTGAAGAAGAAATCGCGATCTGCAACGGGTCCAATCCATTGGCCGTACTGCAGCAAGCCTAAAGAGGTTTTCATATACGGATTTTCCTTGAGAAATTCGGGGTCCTCGGCCACTTCTTTTTTGGCCGGAACAGTGAATGTACTTAAATTCCAAGCGCGTAAATTATCTTTGGCGCCCATGAACCGGATAAAATCCAACGCTTCATTCCGTGCCTTACTCTTCTGCGCCACTACGGCCCCCCAACCGGATTCCGCAGCGAATAACGGTTTCTCGGAAGTAAAGGACGGCACCGGCACATATTCAAAATCATTCAGCTTATAGTTGTTCAGTCCCGCTGCGATCGTCCAAGGTCCGCGATACGTCATGGCGGAATTGCCACGGAAGAAATAATCCGATGTGTCCAGCTCGCCGCCGAAAGTTGTTAAATCCGCCACTTTATCATCGGTCACCAACGATTTAAGCGCTGTCATCGCCTTGACCGCTTCCGGCGTCTGGAAATTCACATGATCGTGATCTCCCCAAATTTTGCCCTTTTGCTGCAAAATGAGCGAGAGGAATGTGAACGTAATATTGTCACTGGAAACGAAGTCAAACCCCTTCACCTTAATTCCGTTGCCATCGCGAACGGTCAGCTTCTTCGCAGTATCGACGAGCTCAGGCCAAGTTTCCGCCGGTTTCGCAATGCCTTTATCTTTCAGCATCTGCGGGTGTATCAGCATGCCGCCGTTTTCAATGTTGTACTCCATCGGCAGCCCGTAGAGTTTATTGTTCCATGTGTAGCCACCTAGGGGAGCGTCGTAATATCCTTTGCGTAAAGCTTCGCCGTCAGGCAATTCGGCGAGAAGGCCGTTCTTGGCATACTCAGGCGCCCATGTACCGAATACTTCAGCGATGTCGGGAGGATTTTGCGCGGAAAAAGAGGCTTTCAGCTTTTGGTTATAGATATCGTACGGGAAGGACTGGTAATCGATTTCTATGTTGGGGTGGGCAACTTGGTAGGCATCGATCAATTTCTTGTAGGCACCCATAAAAGCGTCTTCCTGGTGGCTCCAGAAAACAAGCTTGATTTTCCCTTGCGCAGACGCCGTTGATGATGCATCTTGCTTTGGATCATTCGAACAGCCAACCAATGCAAAAATAGTGCAAACACTTGCAAAAATTGCAGGAATTCTTGAAAAGCGCATAAATATTACCCCTTCCAACTTATATATAAGTTCATTTCCTTTATTTACAAGAAGAATATATCGCAAATTTTGGAAATCGTCAACACATTTTTCTCATATTTTTGCCGCAAATTATTTTATGATTTTGCATACATTTTGAGTTGACCTTCACGATCTTTTTCCTTAACATAGAGAATAAGATTTTGCCGCAAAAAATACGGAACCATGAAAAAGGCAGGTCATGTTATGCCCACATTAAAAGATATTGCCGAGCGCGTAGGCGTTTCCATTTCCACCGTTTCACGCGTCCTGGCCAATGAGTCCAATCGCGCGGTTAACAGCGAAACCAAACAGAAAATTTGGGAAACCGCACGCGATCTGGGCTATCACATCAAGCCCCCTGCGCAAGAGACTGCGCCAGTCACCAAGGGAATCGGGTGCATCGTCTCGACGATGCAGGACCGCCACTACCACCCTTATTTTTCTGTCATATTTGACGGTATCGAGAAAGAATTATCCCGAAACGGCTACAAAATCGCCTTCACGCATACGCAAGAAGATTTGAAAAGGCCCGAAATATTGCGTCAAATTACCGATGAAAATCAAATAGAAGGCGTTATCGTCATTGAAGGTATAGACAGCAAAATTTACAACTATGTGAAAAAGCATATCAAACACATCGTAGGCATTGATGTATCCGATCCCACGATCCCGACAATATCTTATGACCGTGTTGAAGCTGCCCGTATGGCGGTCAAGCACCTGATCGATCAAGGACACCGCGATATTTTGTTTATTGGAGGGACCGGTTTATCTGGGGAGTTCGACCGTGAGAAACGGTATCGCGGCTACAAGCTTGCCTTGGAACAAGCTGGCTTGTCTCCCAGCCCCCAGCATGTACTGAATGCCGAGTGGGAGCCGGACAATGCGTACCAGCTCATGCTGAAGTACGTGGACGAACACCGCGGCCAGCTGCCGACTGCGGTCTTCGCAGCCAGCGACATCATGGCCATGGCGGCAATGCGGGCTATTTCGGAGAAGGGTTACCGCACGCCGCAGGATTTCGCCATCGTCGGCTTCGACGATAACGAGCCTTCCCGGTACACGGTGCCGCCGTTATCGACGATTCACATCCCGACTTACGAGATTGGGATTGTTGCGGCAAAAACGATCCTGCAATGCATCCATTCGCCTTTTCCGCTCCCGATCAAAATTATTTTGCCGTTTGAGCCGATTTTCCGTCAGTCTAGCGATTGGCGGGTGCCGAATTCGGCTCAATAATGCAAAGAACCCAGCCGTCAAACTATGGCTGGGTTCTTTGCAATTTATGTGGTAGAGACAGTTTCATCCTTCGTGACATGAACAGCAATCCGCTGCTCCTTGCATGCTTGTTCAAACCAACCTTCCGGCTGCTTGTTCGTAATGATTCCTGTTGCGGACCGCAAGGGAATAATTGTAAATAAGGCTGTTTTTTCCAATTTGCTATGATCAAATACCGCATACACTTGACTGGAGCGTTCAATAAGCAGTTGAGCAATTCGGGCTTCCAGCTCCGAGTGCATCGTGAAACCATGCTCAAGAGAAACGCCGTCGATGCCAAGAAACATTTTGGTGACGTTGATCTTTTCAATGACACTCTCCGCAAGCGGGCCCGTGAGTTCATAGCTTTTGGGACGCATAATGCCGCCGATGACAACGACCTGAACGCCTTCCGCATCTGCAAGTTCTGACGCGATGTTCACGGCATTCGTAACGATGGTGATATTGCGATGCCTTTTCAGCGCTCTGGCGATGAAAAAAGTCGTCGTCCCGCCCGTCAAGCAAACGACATCTCCTTCTTCGACCAATGTCGCCGCTACTTCAGCGATTCTTTCTTTCTCCTGGCGTTGAAAGAATCGCTTGTCGGCGAATGGGATCTCGGAAGGTGTCTGCATGCGCGAGCCTTCGTAGATCGCCCCACCGATCGTACGAATGATTTGCCCGGATTTCTCCAGCACATCCAAGTCACGCCTTGCCGTAGCTTCCGAGCAGCCGATTGCCTCAATGATTTCTTGAAGTGAGATTTTGCCGTGTAATTTAATAAGCTCCAGCGTCTTCGACCTGCGCAGCTCGCTCTTTGAATATTCCATAAGTCTCTCCTTTGACGAATCCATGTCCGTCATCCATGCTATCCTGATTTTGGAGGATAAAGGATTAGATTGCAAGTGGGCTCGCATGGAGGCAAACTTTTGAAAGAATACTCCTACAAGGCGATGACTTCCACTTGCTTGACGTAATCCAGGAATCGCTCGTATTCGATATGACCTGCTTGATCAGACATTGCGTTTGCAGCAGCAGCAGCTGTTGCAATGCGCAGCTTCTCGGTCGGCGTATCTCCGCGTTCCTCGGCAAATGCCATGCCCGCCACAAAAGAATCGCCGCAACCGACGGTATTGATAGCTTGAATGACAGGCGGAATAACGCGGTATCCTGCACCGTCGATAAAAGCGATCGTACCCCGGCTTCCCAGCGTGACGCAAACCTGCGCGATCCCTGTGTCAGCCAGCTTAGCTGCCGCTAATGCCCACTCGTCTTCACTTAGTGACTCCTGGCCCAACCATTGCGCCAGCTCGTGCTCGTTCGGCTTCACGAAGTGGGGCCGAGCTTGCAAGCCGCTGCTCAAGGCAGCTCCGCTCGTATCGAGAAACGCCCGTGCGTTCGCCGACTGTATAATGCCGATGAGCTCGGCGTACAAGTCCGCGGGCACACCAGGAGGCAGGCTGCCCGAGAGTACAACAACGCTGGATTGCAGAGCGAGCCTGTGCAACGTCTCTTTCATCTCAGTAATATGGGCACCGCTAATTTCCGGTCCCTGTTCAAGCAGTTCGGTCGATACTCCATTTGACTGATCGATGATGTTCAAACAGACCCGCGATTCTCCGGGCACACGGACAAATGAGGTCTGGATGCCGCGTTCAAGCAAGCTCCCTTCAATAAAAGAACCGCTGCTGCCGGCAACGAATCCGGATGCAGTCACTTCCCCGCCAAGCAATCGAACGACTTTGGCTACGTTGTTGCCTTTGCCGCCGGGCTCGGCAATTTGCCGGGCTACGCGATGCACGCTACCCAGTCCGAATTGCTTCACGTAATAAGTCTTATCAATGGCCGCATTCAGCGTAACCGTTGTAATCATCGAACATCCCCAGCCTTGCCGATACATCCGCAAAGCTGCATTTTTTCAATAGCCAGGCGCTTCACGGCTTCTTTTGCCGGAACCATATATTTGCGCGGATCATTTTCATCCGGATGATCAGAGAATACATGTTTGATTGCATCCGAGAAAGTGATGCGCAGTTCTGTGGCGATGTTCATTTTAGCCATCCCTAGCGATACGGCTCTCTTTACTTGTTCAGCTGGAATACCGGAACCGCCGTGAAGCACCAACGGAGCCTCTACGCGATCGGCAATTTGCGCGATCCGTGCGAAGTCAATGTTCGGCTCCCCTTTGTAAATTCCGTGAGCCGTACCGATAGCCGGAGCTAACGTATAAACGCCGGTGCGCTCAATAAACAAGCTGCACTCCTCCGGGTCGGCAAGGAGAGCATCCCGCTCATCGACAACGATGTCGTCCTCGACGCCGCCCACTTTACCCAACTCCGCTTCCACGTTCACTCCCGCAGCAGAAGCTACTTCCATCACTTTGCGCGTACGCTCAACATTGTCCTCAAATGGATGCATGGAAGCATCAATCATGACTGAAGTATAGCCCGCACGGATACACTGTACGATCAACGGAAAATCGGTGCAGTGATCGAGATGAAGCGCAATCGGCAGTCCTGTTCGATTAGCCGCAACGGTCGCAGCTGCTGCGATATAATCGGGGCCTAGGTGCTTGACTGTACCCACCGTGGATTGAATAATGAGCGGGGATTGCGTTTCTTCCGCAGCTTCGACAACAGCTTGAAGCATTTCAAGCGTATGGACATTGAAAGCCGCAACGGCGTATTTGTTTTTTCTAGCAGTTTGCAACATAGCAGTGGATGATATAAGTGGCATAATAAGTTCCTCCTTAGAGTTTTCCTGAGTAAAGTGGTTTCGTAAGTATTGCTGCGTCTATCTACTTTCTATTGCGATGCAGCGCCCAAAGCGCGCTGCCGACAATGCCGGCATCGTCATTAAGCTCGGCACTCTTGATGGCAAAATGATTCTGATAATCCTGAAGCAGCCTGGCATTGAGCTCCTGCTTCATCGGCTCAAAAATAAGGTCGCCCGCTAATGCGCCGCCCCCGCCGATAACGATAACGTCCGGTGAGAGAATCGGAACGACCCAAGCAAGCGCCCGGCCGAGTGCCTTCCCTGTCTGCTCCAATACTTCCTTAGCCAACTCGTCGCCTTCCAGGCAAGCCCTTGAAACATCACTTGCCCGGATTCCCGTAATGTCCGGGAACCAGTCTTTGAGCAAACTTGCCTGCCCCTGTTCCAGTCGGTGTCTGGCTTGACGCGCAATGCCCGTAGCCGATACGATCGTTTCGAGGCAGCCCATTCTCCCGCAATTGCATACGAAGCTTACTTCATCCATCGGAACATGCCCGATTTCTCCAGCCATAAAGCGGTGACCATGATAGATCTCCCCACGCTCCACGAACGCAGCAGCCAGCCCCGTACCAATGGTAATGCCATATACGTAGTCGTGGCCCCTACCAGCTCCAGCGACTGCTTCGCCATAGGCATACATGCGCACATCGTTATCGATATAAACAGGTTTGCCCATCATTCGCTGCAGCTCCGAAACGACCGGAACCTGCTGCCATTGCACGTTAACCGCCCTAATGCTCATTCCCGCTTCTGGGTCCACAAGACCCGGGATTCCTAGACCTACAACTTCCAGATCCTCAGTAGAGATGCCAATCTCTGCTCTCAGCTCTTCGAGAACAGCAGCGATCCCTTCCAAGATAAGCCTCGATCCTTTTTCCGGAGCCGTCGGGTATTTCCGCTTGATAAGCACTTTACCCGTTTCATCCATCAAACCGCATACAATATTGGTGCCGCCAACATCAACGCCAGCTGCGTATTTCACAGACATCCCCCCTTCAAGCTCATTCATTGATTTCTCGCTGATACACCCGTTGGCCAAGTACAAAGGTTTGGCTTACTTGAAACCGGTCATTCACCAGAATGAGATCAGCATCTTTGCCAAGCTCGATCGAGCCTTTGGCACGTTCTATGCCTAATTGTCTAGCCGGATTGATGGTCAAAGCGGGCACCAGATCCGCAAGCTCCATTCCGGTAAATGAAACGGCATTCGCTAAAGCCTCGATCATCGTCAGCGAGCTGCCTGCCAGGCTGCCTTCCGAAACACCATCCTGCTTCAAGAACACTTTGCCGTTCTTCATGATGACCGGCAGCTTCCCCAGCACATATTCGCCATCGGGACAACCGGCGGCACTCATGCTATCTGTGATCAAAACCACTTTGTCTTCCGGTTTCACGCTAAACACCCAGCGCACCAAATCAGGATGGACATGGTAACCGTCGCAAATCATCTCGGTTGCGAGCTGGTCCAGCATCAGTGAGCCTCCGGCAGCGCCTGGCTCTCTATGATGCAGCGGCCTCATGCCATTAAACAGATGGGTGACTTGGGTAGCTCCCCATTCGACAGCGTGCCTCATCGTTTCGAAATCGGCGTCCGTATGGCCCAATGAAATCGTGACGCCTTTACGCACCGCGTGCCTAATGACTTCTTCAGCATGATGAAGCTCAGGTGCGATTGTCATCAGCTTGATTGTCCCTTGCGAAGCCGACCAGAATGCTTCAAACTCACCGATCGTAGGCTCACGGAGATCGGCGGGATTCTGCGCACCGCATCGTGCGACGTTGAGGAAAGGACCTTCAAGATGCACGCCAAGCAGGCTAGCTCCTTGAGATTCTTCTCCCGACTGCATGGCCTGTGCGGCTGCGCGAAGCGCACGGATGATTTCTTCATGCGATGCAGTCAGCGTTGTCGCAAGCAAGGATGTTGTTCCATTCGCCGCATGGAACCTGCACATGCCGGCAATGTGTTCGGGATCCCCCGCCATCGCGTCGTAACCGCCGCCGCCATGAACGTGAATGTCAATGAAGCCCGGAAGCAAAAGCTGGCCGCAAGCATCTATGCTCTCCAGGACATCCTCTTTCTCTGTCACAGGGGCTGCTGACTTGCTTATTGCTGAAATGATGCCATCTCTAATCAGTAAACTACCTTCTTCGATCCAACCTTCAGGCGTTAAAATGCGTGCATTATAAATGCATGTCACTTTATTCAGCATCGACATCTCCCCCTTTTGACGCAGCCAATCATCGCGGACTGACCATTACATATTTATGATTATAATAATCTTGATATCTGATTTTTTCAATCTTTTTTTGATTGCAAATGCGCATATTTCGAGTAATTTTAAATAAATAAGCCTAAAAAAGATCGATAAAATCAAAATTTGATTGTAAAAATCATTTTTAGATTGAAAATTTGATTCTCATGATTTAAACTGTCATTACATCACAACCATTTATAGGAGGTCATTATTCATGAGCTTAACTTATAGTGAAATCAAGCAGCAGTATACGGCATTACAACAAACTTATGACTACTTGTTATCAAAAAGAGAGGAAATTGTCGCGTTTGCCCGCGCACAATCCGTCACTTCGATTACCTTCGTCGGCTGCGGCTCCAGCTATTGTTTAAGTGAATCGGCCGCTTTCTCCACTCGCTTACGAGCCGGTATTCCTTCAAGCGCGCTCGCCGGCGGCGACTTAATGCTAAATCCGCAGCGATACCGAGCTCTGCTGTCCGATACACTGCTGGTTGCTCCATCACGTTCCGGAAGCACCAGTGAGGTGGTCGAGGCGGTACGTTTGATCCGCGCCGACAAGCACATTCCGGTCTTGGCGCTTTCCTGCGTCACCGACTCGCCGTTATCGAAACGGGCCGACTTCTCGTTAGAGCTGCCATGGGCGTTCGACCATAGCGTTTGCCAAACGAGAACCGTTACGAACCTATATACAGCTAACCTTTTATTAGCTGCTTTCCTTGGCAATGATGAGCCGCTGATCGCCGACATTCAGAAGGCGATTCAGCAAGGCGAAGCTTATATGACGCACGTGGAGAGCGGCATCCGCGAAGCGGCGAGCTTCGAATGGACCAATGCCGTCGTGCTGGCTGACGGCGAACTGCAAGGCCTCGCATCCGAAGGTGCGATTGCATTAACGGAAATTGCCAAGGTGCAGGCACACTCCTTCCACCTCTTGGATGTTCGTCATGGTCCTATGGTAACCGTAGGCCCCGATACACTCGTTATCGCCGCGATCTCCGGCGATGGCACTGAGCATCAGCGCAATCTGATGCGTGATATTAAAGGCAGAGGCGCGAAGATCATCGCATTCGCTGATCGTGCAGGAGCTGTGCCGGCGGAACACGTTGATTTGGCTGTCATCTCCGACAATGAACTGGATATTGCAGCGCAAGGTATTCCCTTCATCTTCATTCCGCAAATCGTCGCACTGGCCAGCGCCGAACGTCAAGGCATTAATCCCGATCAGCCTGACGGTCTTGTCGCTTGGGTGAAGCTGTAAGAAAAACCGTCAGGGTCTTCCCTGACGGCTGCACACTTCAAATCCGTAACGATGAAAAACATCGCTATTCACTCGTTTCCATTTACTTTTGCGTCACTAACGCTGAATAACATCGTTCCAGCTTCACTCAGCGTCCCATATCGTCGAACTACCTTAGAATGGTGAGCCACACGTCCTCCTGGCAACAACAAACAAGCCTATCTCCCTTTCCCGGGAATAGGCTTGTTTTTTATAGAGGGTCTATTCAATACTGCACGAGCCGTCAGCGCACATATCGCCGGATCCGCCCGCTGCTCCGTTCAGGACAGTAAGTGGCTTCATCTCGTTCCAAGCTTTCTCGAGCGCATCAAGAAACACGGAAGCCGGTTGTGCGCCGGATACCGCATATTTGCGGTTAATGACATAGAACGGAACCCCGCGAACGCCCAAGCGGGAGCCTTCAAGCTGATCGGCGCGAACCTCATCAGCGAATTGATCGCTCGCCAACATCGCCTCGGCAGCATGAGGGTCCAGCCCTACTTCGGTAGCAATGGCGAGCAAAGTATCCCTCTGACCGACATGCTTCGAATCCGTGAAGTAAGCTTTGAACAGCAGCTCCGCGACCTCTTTGCTTTTGCCATACTGCGCAGCGAAATGCAGGAGCCTATGAGCGTCCATCGTATTCGTGAGAACCAGCGTATCGAAATGAAAGTCCAAACCCTCGGCTTCCGCCTGTTTGCCAAGCTGTGCATTCATCGCTTTTGCTTCATCGCGGCTCATCCCATACTTGGAAGCAAGCATATCATGCACATCATGAGCTACATCCTTCGGTGCGTTCTCATCCAATTGAAAGCTCTTGTATATGATCTCTACCTGATCCTTATGGGCAAACTGAGCAAGCCCGGATTCAATTCGACGTTTACCGATATAACAAAACGGACACGCAATGTCCGACCAAATTTCCACTTGCATATAAATACCTCCTCTTTGTTACTTCATCAATCTATCCCCGCAAATGATTCTCGTGCAAACTGCAACTTGAATAAGCACATTATAAATCATTCTTTGACAACTAGGCAAGGCTGCCTTGTGCACTACGCTTGTACCATACGAGCATTGCAAGAGAGATCAGACTTACGATGAATAAAATACCATACACATGTCGGTATGCTTGAAGGAGAGGGATATTCGCTTGTACATCCAGCAAAATTCCGCAAACTGCGACGGAAATGGATCCGCCGAAAAATTGAATGAGCTGCATCAAGCCCATGCCCGTCCCTATCAATGACTTTGGAAGAATCCGTGACGTTTCGTTGTTTAAGGAAGCAATTGTCGCTGAGAATGCCGGCGAGAAACATAAATATCCGCATAGAATAACAGCTGGGGAGGCGCCTACAATCCCATAGAAAGCAACCATCACCAGGGCTAATAGACAATGCCCGATTATCAAAAATCGCAGATTGCCATACCTGTCAATCCAACGCCCGACGAATCGAGTAAGAAAGACCGACAAAATCGCGCCTGGCGCGATCGTCAAGCCGATCCACATGGCCGACATTTCAAATAGATGCGCTAATACAAGCGGCATGAGAAACAAATTGCCAAGATTCAGCACCAAAATACAGAAGCCGATGACAAGCAGCTTCCGGTACGCTGTTTTGGTCAGCAGCGTAGGATTAATGAATGTTTCTTTCCCCCGCTTCATATGCCAAGCATGCATAATAAGTGACAAGCAGCTAATGACAAGCCATGCGACGGATCGCTGAGTCACAGCTAACAGGAGCGTTGCCGCATTGACAATGGTTAAAATAGAACCAAAGACATCAAAACGGAATTGGACCGCATTTTCTTTAGGCAGCAGGCGCAAAAGGACGGGAAGAATAACCAGCACAAGGCAGGTTATCGCGAACAACCCGTTCCAGCCAAGATATTCGCTGATCAAGCCGCCGACGATCGGTCCTAGCCCGAAAGCCATGGCGCTTCCTGCAGAAATCATAGCGATGGCCGCTCCGCGTCTTTCAATCGGAATATAGCGGCTGGCCAGCACCAGTCCAAGGCCGGCCATCACACCGGCCCCGGCGGATTGAAGAATACGGGCTGTAAGCAAAGCGTTGAAGTCTCGCGCAAACAGCCCGAAGATAGACGAAAGCCCGAGCACCAGAAGCCCTACGGTCAGCAGTCTGCGAATCGGTACAACATCCGAGAGCCTGCTGTAAATGACCGTCGATAAAGCATATCCGATCGAGTAGCTCGAAATGACCCACGAACCAAGGTCCGGAGAGATGCCAAGATCTTGGATAATACTTGGGATAGATACATTAAACATGGTTGTATTCATCACGACGATGAACAAGCCAATGGTCCACACCGGCATTACAATTTTATCATTCATTTGTATCCGTCCAATCTAAACAAGAGATATGAAAATATCCTTTCATTATACAATTATCTGACCAACTGAAAAAGAGCTGCCACGGCAGCTCATCTAGTATAATATCGTTGACAATCCAATGCAGCCATGCAGCCGGAACCGATCGCGTTCAAAATTTGCCGATATCTCCGGTCCTGAACATCCCCACAGGCAAAAACACCGGGAATATCGGTTTCTGTTGTCCCGGGCTTCACTATGACATAGCCATGTTCATCCAAGGGGATCTGATTGGCTAGAAACTCCGTATTAGGCCTGCTTCCTATCGCAATGAATACTCCGTCCGCATCCAATCTTTCCTCCAGTCCCGACACTTGATTGGTTACTTTGAGCCCCTTGACTCCTTTATCTCCTGCAATGACTTCAAGCGGAGTCCGATTCGTCAGCCATTGGATTTTACGGATTTCACGCGCTCTCTCTAGCATTGCCAAAGAAGCACGCCATTTATCGGTCCGATTGATAACCGTAATCTCCGCCGCGTAGTGGGATAAATAGATCGCCTCCTCCATCGCCGAGTCACCTCCGCCAACAACAACAACTTTTTTATCCCGAAAAAAGAAAGCGCTGCAAGGTGCGCACGTGCTTACCCCTAGTCCTTGGAATTCTTTCTCTCCAGGTATGCCTAAAAATTTGGCCGTTGTCCCTGTAGCGATAATTAATGTCTCTGTACTAATCTCGCCCCAGCCTTCAAGCCAAACTCTAAAAGGCCGCTTCGATAAATCAACCTTGTAGACATCGCCAATCTTGACTTGGGCTCCGAACTGCTCAGCTTGTTTAAACATATTATCGAGCAGGTCCGGTCCGCTTATCCCACGAAGAAAGCCTGGGAAATAATCAATTTCCATCGTCGTCGTTAAATGATAGCTGGGCTTCTCGCCTTTAATAACGAGCGGCTTCAGACCTGCTCTTGCCAAATAGACGGCAGCCGTAAAACCGGCAAGCCCACCCCCAATGATGATGCTTTTGTATTCCATATGAACCTCCCGGCACTGTCAACATTTTCATTATTATGACTCTTTGCAGTGAGCTCTATTCGGTAATGAATAAGAGCCGTTATTTTAAACACACTATAGAGAGCAAGCAGCAAATCGAAAGGGGTTAACGTGGTGGAAAAAATATTATTAAGAATTTTGTTCGTGTCGTCGTTAGCGGCTGCCCCGTTCATTTTAAAACGTAAGAACATGCTTATGTATCTCATTGTATTTTTTGCTAAGTGTGTTTTATCCAGTTCACTAGACTCCTATTTTATTAAAAAAGGGAGGATTTCTTATCCAGTCCGCCCCATGGCCAAAACGTTCGACACCAATATTTTGTACGATTTATTATTTTATCCTTTGCTTAGTATAATTTGGGTTAGATCAACCTATAACAGCAAACCGCTGGAAATGTTAACAAGAAGCTTATATTACAGTGTACCGATGTCCGCCTTGCAATGGTTTTTGGAACGAAAAACCGCATTGTTCAAGTGGAAAGCTTGGTCGGTTTGGCATTCATTTGCATCGATTAATTTTACGTTATTTACGATACGAGGATTGGTAGGGCTAATAAGAAGACTAAACCCCATATCTGCAGAGGGAGAACATGAAAGGAACGATATCGAACCCGAAAAAAACATAAATCGGCCTTCATCCGGGCTCATTGCAAATATTGCTGGCACTCGTTCGCCATACCATCACTATGAACAAATCCGATAAAATCGAGAAATTACTATGGAGTATTGCACTCCCAGGGTTTGGTCAACTGCTGAATCAAAAATATATAAAAGGGATAACGCTTGTCATTCTGGAATTTATCGTCAATTTCAAATCCAATCTCAATGTCATTATTATCGACAGCTTTAAAGGGAACATCCAGGCAGCCGTGCAGCATACGGATTATCATTGGTTGATGTTTTATCCGTGCTTATACATGTTCGGTATTTGGGATGCTTATAAAGATGCGGGCGATACGGCTGAATTTGCCTACATTCCATTTGTGTTTGGTGCTTTTCTAGGTACAGTAGGCATCATTTATTCCGATGTTCTCCGACCTTTCGGTGTTCTTATGGGACCGGTTTGGCTGCCTATGATTTTTTCATTCGTTGGAAATGCGATAGGCATTGCTTTGTTTTATTCATTACAAAAGCAGCCGAAAATGTAAGAAGGGATGCTCCCGTCAGCTACGGACCGTCGGGAAATCCCTTCTTTTGGCTTTAAAAAGGAGGGAGCGGAGCGTGCAAAATAATTAATTGACGCAACTTAATAACTATAATAAACTTAATTACAATAAGTAAGTAATTGGGAGTGAACTATGATGTCCGTATCTCTTCATTCAGATATCAAACTTGGAATCGTTAAGCTGAAAGTGTCTGACTTGGAACGTTCTTTACGCTTTTACCAAGAAGTTGTCGGCTTGCAGATTCTTAAAGCTGACTCGAAACTAGCAGAGCTAACGGTAGATGGGCGTCACCCCTTTCTACTGCTCGAAGAAATTCCGAATGCTCATATTACAGCCCGAAGGTCCGCTGCCGGCCTTTATCACTTCGCTATCCTGCTGCCCACTCGTCAAGATTTGGGAGCTTCCTTGCGGAATCTGGTACAATCCGGCATTCATATCGGTCAAGCCGACCATTTAGTTAGTGAAGCTCTATACATTACCGATCCGGATAATAACGGCATTGAAATTTACTGCGATCGCCCGCGTGACACTTGGCGCCGCGATGCCGAAGGCAACTATATTATGGCTTCCGATCCGATTGACTGGGACGGCCTGCTGAGCGAAGCGTCGGATGTGCCTTGGAACGGCTTGCCCGTGGGCACGACAATGGGGCATATTCACTTCCATGTGAAAGATTTGTCGGCGTCCAAACGATTCTACTGTGACGTTCTCGGTTTCGATATCGTTGCTGATGCTTCAGCGACCATGAGAGCATTATTTATTTCCGCCGGAGGCTATCATCATCATATCGGCATGAATCTTTGGGCCGGCCAGGATGCTCCCGTACCC
This sequence comes from Paenibacillus sp. GCM10027628, assembly GCF_042676385.1. Lineage (NCBI taxonomy): Bacteria > Bacillati > Bacillota > Bacilli > Caryophanales > Paenibacillaceae > Paenibacillus > Paenibacillus sp. GCM10027628. The sequence goes on along the minus strand of NZ_JBHTHA010000024.1, from coordinate 3,660 downwards.
GCTCCGAATGCAACGGGGCTAGATTATTACACGATCATTTTTCCAAATGCGAATGAGAGAGCGCTTGCTGTACAGCGTTTACAGAATGCCGGATATTCCGTTTCAGAACAAGAAGGAGCCCTTGTCGTTATTGATCCTTCAAGTATCCGGTTGAGAATGGTAAGTGAGGCGTAGCAAGTCCTTATTTAACGACAAATTCGATCGAATTCAGCGATCTCCATTTCCCAGCCCCTATTAACCTTGGATTTACGCCTTGAGCCGCAACTTTACCCTGCTGCCGGATCGTGCTTATAATGGTAAAGTTGCTTAGACTAACGAACCGGAAAGGGACAGAATTCATGGCTAACGGGGCTATTATATTACGTTTGCTAGGCGTATCCCTGTTGTGGGGCTGCAATTATGTAGCAAGCGCTTATTTATTGCGGGATTTTTCACCGATTTTTTTGTCTTATTCACGGCTAGTGCTGACATCTGTCTTTCTAGTATCTATTGCTTTGATTAATAGAAAAATGAAGCGGCCAACGAAGCAGGAATGGCTTATCCTTGTTTTTGCCGGTCTTTTCGGCACGTTATTCAACCAGTTCTTCTATTTCATCGGGCTGCAGCACTCTACAGCCGGCAATGCTTCTCTTATTATCGCATTGTCCCCGGTAGCGACTACGTTCTTGGCCCGAATGTTTCTGGGAGAATCCATCACTTTTAATAAATTGGCAGGAGCTTCACTTGCGTTAGCAGGTGTCGTGCTCATTGTGCTTTTGGGAGGCAAAAGCATTGGGATTTCCATGGGGGATATCCTGATCCTGCTGGCCATGCTGGCGTTATCGGTCAGTCTGCTGTTCATCCGGAAGCTATCCGCAACGATGCCTTCCTACGATATCACGATTCTCGCCACTGTCATTGGCACTGTTCTGATGACCCCCGCAGCGCTCTGGGAAGCGAGCCAAGGTCATATGCACATCAGCCTGCATGTAACAATGTGGTTAATATTGACTTGCGTAGCGATCTTCGGCCAAGGACTCGCCGGCTTTTGGTGGAATCAAGGGATTTCCGTTGTCGGCGCTTCGACGAGCTCGATGTTTATGAACATCCCGCCGTTTGTTGCCATCGTAATCGCATATTTCGTCTTGCACGACCCGATTCAAATTGCTCAAATCGCCGGTGGCGTGCTCATCCTCATTGGCGTCACCGTTTCAAACCGCCAGAAAAGTACGCCGGCAGCCGCATAATTGCATGAAAACAAGCTTAGTCAAAACCGCAATGAACGTCGCGGAGACTAAGCTTTTTTTATTTGAAGTTTATGACAATACTTGTCACTATTACGGGTTACAATAAACATCAAGCAGGAACAAAATATGAAATATGAAAACTAAGGAGATGTTAAGAATGAGCTTACTGTTGAACCCTTTTATCATGTTGGACGGAAGTGCCAAGGAAGCGATTGAATTTTATGAAAAATCATTAAGTGCCAAAGTTCTCTTTAAACAGACCTTTGGCGAGGGCCCGCAAAGCCCCAAATTCCCTTTATCCGCAGATGAAAAGGATCGTATCGCACATTCCGTGTTAAAAATCGGAGAATCGGAAATGATGGTTTCCGATTTGATGCCGGGTCAAACCCATCAGATTGGAAACCAAGTGAACATCTGTATTACGGTGAACGAAACCGAACAGGCCAAGCAAATCTATGAGGCTTTACGGCAAAACGGTCAAGTGAATATTCCTCTGGCAGCCATTCATTTCAGCCCTGCTTATGGAATGGTCACAGATCAATATGGCGTTACGTTCCAAATTTTCACTAAGCGCCCCAGCTAATATCAGATTAATGGTTGCCACTTATTTCGGCTTTCGCTTTGCCATGCCCGCTTTTTTGACCTTCGGTGGGAATAATCATCCGGGCATTGCCCATGAACAGGATCGTGAGGAACGCCAGAACGGGTAGAAGGATAGCCCACTGAAACATCGTCGAGATCGAGGATGAAAGGAAACTGACGATATTGTCCATGATTTCCTTGGGAATGGCTGCCCGTTTCTCGGGAGTCAACAGCTCGCGCGCATTGCCGAACGTTTCACCGAGAGATCCGCCCGCACTGCCGAATGTGTCGCTCAGCTTGCTGGTCAGTACGTTACGCTGAATGATACCAAACACCGTTAGTCCCACCGTCATGCCGAGTGAGCGGACGAATGCCAGCGTCGAGTTCGCCGAGCCTCTTTGGCGCATGTCAAAGCTGTGCATGCCTGCCACCCCGAGCACTGAGAACGAAAACCCGACGCCCAAGCCGGCAACGATCATATAAACGGTCAGCAACCAGTTTGACGTGTTCGGTGTAAGCGTGCCGAGCAGGCACATACCGAGCATAAACACAATAGCGGAGAACAACATGATACTTCTATAGGACGTCTTCGCCGAAAATATGCCGCCGGCTTGCGAAGCCACCACCGAGCTTAACGTCATCGGCAGCAAGATGAGCCCCGAATTGGTCGCCGACCCGCCCGTTACGCCTTGCACATAAATCGGAATAAACATCGAGAACGTGATGAACCCCGCGCCATAAAAAAGACTGGTGATCGTGCTTGCCGCAAACAGCCGCTTCCGAAACATCGAGTAGGAAAGGATCGGCTCCTCGGCCTTCGTTTCCGCAAACAGAAACGCTGCCATCAACACCGCCGCCGCCGCAAACATTCCGACAATGATGGGGGAAGCCCACGCGTATTGCTGCCCGCCAAGTTCCAGCGCAAACATGAGGCAAACGATCGAGCCGACGAGCGTGGCGGCACCCCACCAGTCAATCCGCTGTTTGGCGTGCTTCATCGATTCATGATAGAAGAAAAAGACAAGCGCAAATGCGATCAAACCGATCGGCAGGTTGATGTAAAAAATCCAGCGCCACTTCAAGTAGTCCGTCATATATGCGCCGAGCAGCGGGCCGATCAAGCTCGACGCTCCGAATACGGCCCCGAACATCCCGCCCATTTTGCCCCGTTTTTCCGACGGAACGATGTCGAACATGATGGTAAAAGCGATCGGCATCAAAGCGCCGCCGCCGATCCCCTGGATGGCACGATAAATGCTGAGTTCGACAATATGATGCGCCGTACCGCACAGGATCGAACCCAATAAAAACAAGGAGATGCCGAATACGAAAAAACGTTTTCTGCCATACATATCCGACAGCTTTCCAAAAATCGGCATAGCGGCCATCTCGGCAACGAGATAGGCGGAAGTTACCCAAACGAATTTGTCGAGGCCGCCGAGATCGGCAACGATCGTTCCCATAGCGGTCGCTACGATCGTATTGTCGATCGCCGCCGCGAGAATACCTAGCAGCAACCCCGCGATGACAAAACCTAATCTGCTTCTTTGCTGTACCATTCTTTTTTGCTCCTTTTCATTCATTTAGATGACAGTCACTTTACTGAGATTTGCTTGGAGAAATCCATTCCTTTTACAACCATCGTTTAATTTGCCATTTCGAACGCCCCCTCATTTTTAACTGAATCAATTTTCGTCTCTATAGTAATAATATTACTATTAATAATATTACTATGTCAATGGGCTTTAAAAATTTTTCCTTTTGCTCGGAAATGAAGAAAGACCTCAGTACAATCGGGTAGGAGGCTACCCATTAGTTGAGTAGCCGACCTCCCACACCACCGTACGTACCG
>NZ_JBHTHA010000023.1:0-201105 GCF_042676385.1 Paenibacillus sp. GCM10027628 | reverse complement strand
GACAGACGACGAATCCTGTACCCAAAAAGGTAGCTAATAATCGAATCGTTACAGGCCCCAACCAGTTATGGCAAATGGACATTAAGTATGGGTACGTCGCCGGCAAACGTCGGCATTTCTACTTAGCGAGCATCATCGATGTATTTGACCGAAGCATTGTCGCACATCATCGTGGAAAAGCCTGCAGTACAGAGGACATTNTTATTCGCTTCTACAATAATGAACGTATTCACGGCAGTCTTAATGATAGGTCACCAAGAGAGTATCTACGCTTGGTGACCGTGGGATCCATAACACCGCCAAAAATTGCCCTATAGTGCGAGAATGAGAGTATGAACGTGGTAAGTGTCCAAAATTAGGGGGTCAAACCGATAACCGCCTTAAAGCCCTTGTTGTGCAGGGCCCGATACTGTTAAGACGGTAAAACCGTCTTAATAGCGCGACTCCGGGCACATTTTGCTGCGGGATGAGACTTTAACACGGAATAACCGCCTTAAAGTCTCTGTTGTGCAGGGCCCGATACTGTTAAGACGGTAAAACCGTCTTAACAGCGCGGCTGCAGGAACATTTTGTTGCGGGATGCGACTTTTGTGCAATCAAAACGCCTTAATGTGATTTTCCATAATTAATTAGAAAACGGAGCCCGCAAACCCGCGCGGCTCCGTTATTTATGTTCCGGAATTGATTGGAAATTGAATTGTCTCGTAATGAAACGTACCTTCTCAACCGTAATTCAATTGCAGCTTGGCAAACATATCCCCAGCGTGGACCGTTTGTTGGACGATGTATTTCAAAACTCGTTGGAAACAATGAACTTGTTGTGTCCGTATAGCTGACCGCATGCTGCATCAATGTCCGTTCCGAATTGAGTTCGCACAGTTACTTTGATTCCCTTTGACTTTAAGATACTGACAAACTTTTGAACCCGATCTTTGTCTGATTGATGAAAGCTTTCAGGCGTCACCTCGGTTGAATTGTAGGGGATTAAATTGACGTGATATAAATGTTCCCAAGGACCTCTGTGCTTTAACAAAGCAGCAATGGCTTCCGCATGCTCATTTGAATTGTTTTCTCCTCGAAGTAATATATACGCAATATATACTTTTCTGCCCGTATCACGAATATGCTGATCCAACTTGTTTAACACATCATGAAGCGGAAATCGATTGTTAATGGGCATTAGCTCGCTCCGCTGTTCGTCGAACGGAGAGTGCAGTGAAAAGGTCAGGTTAACTTGTGGAAATTCCTTTGTCAGACGATCGATACCCGGCAAAATTCCGATGGTAGAAACTGTAATTCTTCGATGCCCCAAGCCAAAGGTTCGTGGATCTGTTAGAATCATAAGCGTGTCGAAGATATTAGGATTGGCTAGCGCCTCTCCCATTCCCATAAACGAAACACTATCCAAGGCATGACCATTTAAATGAAAGTATAACAATTGATCGGTGATTTCATCAGCGGTTAGATTTCGTTTCAGTCCGATTGTACCTGTAGCGCAGAAGCGACAACCATATCCGCATCCGCACTGGCTGGAAATGCAGTATGATTTCCAGCCGCGCTCATAGCTTAGTTGAACTGCTTCTATGCGTTCACCGCCCTCAATAGAAAGATGCACTTTATTCACTTGTCTGGATGTCTTTTGCATGACAGGGGTTAAGTTCAAAACGTATTCGCCAAGGTTCTTAATTAATTCGTTTCTTGTACCCTTGGGTCACCAATTCTTTGCTTGAAGATCGCATCCGCAATTTGTTGGAACCGATACGCGGGTTGTTTCAATACTGTCAATATGTGTTGAATTATTTCGTATTTCGAAGTTTATTTCATGTTTTTTCTCCTCTTGAGCCGGAGAAAAAGCCTTTAGCACCCTTTATTGGTGCTTAAAATCTACATTAACCAACTACGTGCATCTATCGATAGATGGATAATGCTCCGGCATCCGTTTAGTTTGATCGTGAACCGTACCAATGGACAATGAACGGTTCACATGAACATTTACAACTTCAAACATTTATTTCAACCTCCTAATATAAAATAAGCGTAAATTTACATTACAGTTCGACGATTTTGGTGGCGATATTTTTACAAAATTCACTATCGTGCTCTACAAAAAGTATTGTCGGAGAATGTTCCAACAATAGTTCTTCAATCTGCATACGGGAAATGACGTCAATAAAGTTTAACGGTTCGTCCCATATATGGAGATGTGCCTTCTCGCATAAGCTCTTTGCGATCAGTACCTTTTTCTTCTGTCCGCCGCTGAATGAAGACATGTCTTTTTCAAATTGTATGCGTGAAAAATCGAGTTTCCTTAAAATCGCTTTGAACAAGCTCTCATCGATCTCGTTCTGGCTCGCATAATCTGATAAGTTGCCCTGCAGATGTGAGGTATCTTGTGATACGTATGAAATTTTTAATTGACTACCTTTGCGAAATGTTCCCGTTAAGGGGATCTCCTCGCCAAGAATTAGCTTGAGAATACTTGATTTTCCCGAACCGTTTGGACCCGCAAGTGTAACGCGTTCTCCTTGTTCAATGGTAAAGGTTACGTCGTTGCATACTGTGTGTTCCCCGTAATGGATAGAAACATGCTCTAATTCCACCATTTGCCTTTTGTTATAAGCAAGTTGAGTGATTTTCAGACTTTCCGAGCTTTCGATATTTTTCAGGAGTTTGGAACTCTCCTCAATCGAGGATTGTTGTCTCTGTTCAATCGATTTGGAACGTTTCATCATTTTGGCGGCCTTGTGTCCGATATATCCTTTATCAACTTTCGAACCGGAATTGCGAGTGCCGTTTTTTGTTTTCTCTACTTCGTGCGACCAGTTACTCGTTCTCTTTGAGGCTTCGGATAGCCGTTTAATGTCTTTTCGCAGCTTGTCGTTCTCGGCTAGTTCATAGTTATCCTGCCTTTGTTTATTCTCCCACCAGTCCGAGAAATTACCTTTCTGGACCTCAATATGAGTTTTGTTTATCGAAAGAATGTGGTCCACGCAATTATCTAGAAATGCGCGATCGTGCGAAACCAAAATAAATCCATTCTTAGTTTTTAGATAATCGCTGACCAGCTTCCGTGCGTGAATGTCCAAATGATTAGTTGGTTCGTCGATAAGCAGAAAACTGTTTTCCTTCAAAAACAAGGTTGCAAGTAATACTTTCGTTTGCTCCCCGTTTGACATGGTTTCAAACGGCCGATACAACACATCCTCTGACACCTTCAGCAACGAAAGCTCGCGTACGATCTGCCAATGCTCATAGTCGGGATAAATTTCGTCGATAACGTCCAAGGTATTATATTCCTTGTGTTCAACATGGAAGGGGAAGTATTCAAAGCTGACATTTGTTGAAATGGTTCCGCTGTAATCATATTTACCAAGCAGCAGGTTCAGAAATGTTGTTTTGCCTCGACCGTTCCTTCCAGTAAAACCCAATTTCCAATCTGTATTAATTTGAAAGCTAACGTTTTCAAAGATGTTGTCGTAGCTACCGTCATAAGCAAAAGTCAGGTTGGTCACATTGATTAAAGACATTGTCAAAATCCTCCATAAAAAAATAAAGAGCTACAAGAAAGTTACCTTTCTTGTAGCTCAAATAAACAAATACTAAAATATAACCCAATTCATGGATTAGATTTTGTTATTTTATTTGAGTGAAGAGAATAAGTAACTTTCTTGCTTAACAAAGAATAAAACAGTTTTTGTTTTATCATTCGTAAATAAGCAAGAAATTTTACATTATTCTCATCATCTCCCCTAGATTAATTACCAGCATTGTAGCACAACCATTTTCACATTTCAACTTTGTATCAAGATTCTGTCAGTGCTTGTTTTCGAGCAGGCTGGCTTGATGGAACAAAGCAGAGAAGCGTCGTAACAAGGGCTAATGCAATAAACACGACTGATCCCAATATGGAATCCGATACAGCATGAGCAAATTGCATCTTGGAAGGCTGATCCGTTTGGATAGCTACATGAAATACGGTTATGAGAACAGCCAAACCTAATGAAGAACCGCTTTGATGCGCGACGTTAATGAGACCCGAAGCCGCACCGTTATCTTGAGGGTCCACACCTGAGAGCCCCAAAACGGTAAGCGGTTGGAACACCATTCCGGCGCCAATGCCCATGATGCTCAAAAGAATGAACATTTGCGGAAAGAACTCCGCTTGCCCAGAGACGATTCGGCTCATCCAGAGTGTACCAATGATGGCTAATAACAAACCGGCTATCAGGACTTTGCTATTTCCATAACGCTGCACTAGCCCAGGTATCAGATACATCATCCCGAACTGGGCGACTGTAAATGGCAGAAAAGCTAAACCTGCTTCAAGCGAGCTGGACCCGAGGACATTTTGCAAATATTGAGGGATAAAGAAAAAGAGTGAAAAATTCCCGCACACCATGAAGAACCTTCCCAGATAAGCCCCGGACCGCTGTCGGCTCGCGAACAACCGGAGTGGGATGATCGGCTCAGCCGATCGGGCTTCAATAAGGACGAATGCCGCTAACAAAACAATCCCGGACGCAAGTGAAATCCATGTTTCGGGCTCCCCCCAACCGCGCTCGGCAGCTTGAACAAAGCCGAATACCAACGCAGTCATGCCGATTACGGAGACAATCGCACCCCAAAAATCAAAACGTCCAGTCCTCGTACTTGATTTCTGAATAAACCTCTGTACCAAATAGAGCAAAACAATCCCAATGGGTATATTGATAAACATTCCGACGCGCCAAGAAATAAAATCGGTGAAAAATCCGCCAAGAAGGAGACCGATACTGCCGCCTCCAGCCGAAACCGCGCTGTATATCGCGATCGCTCTGGCACGTTCCTTGGCCTCTACAAAGCTTGCCGACAGCAAGGCTAGCGCAGCAGGTGTTGCCAAAGCAGCCGCAAAGCCTTGGAATGCACGGGAAACAAGCAAAATTTCGGCTGTCGGCGCCAAACCGGCCAGCATAGAAGCCAGCGAAAATAATCCGATGCCCACATTAAGCATTCTTCTGCGCCCCAAAAGATCCCCAGCCCGGGCACCGAGCAACAAAAAACCGCCGAACGGCAAAATGTAGGCATTTTGCACCCAAGTTAAGCCGGTTGCCGTCATATGCAGCGAACGACCGATTTGAGGTATTGCCGTTACCATAATGGAGGCGTCAAGCACAACGATAAGTTGACATGCGATGATAATGATTAAAATGATCCATTTTGACTGATGCATAAACATGTTCCTTTCCCTTTTTAGAAGTTAGTGTTCTGAAACCTATTATGGACGGAATCGGCGGAAGGAAGTAGACCGTTCCTGCTTAAAAATTGCCTAAAGCTGCAAATGCCTATATAATTTAGATAAGGATGGGAGGGATGGAATGCATGCCGGAACAAAGACTGGATTACCGAACTGTAAATGAAAAAAGTGTATCTATTCATAAGAAAGCGTTGGATCAGCTCATTGCCGTAACGGATCGGATGAACCTGGCAGATGGGCGGACGTCAACTATATTTCCGTTTTTTACCATTGTCAAAAACAGTTGCGATACAGTGCGAAGTTCAGGTATTTTGACTCAATCCTTTTGTCTGATCCTTCAAGGGATGAAGAGACTTTACCTTGGTCAAGATATCTTTCACTACTCAGCGGGTGATTATTTGGCATCGCTCATCGATATGCCGGCTTCCGCCCAAGTCATCGGAGCTACGGAACAATCGCCTTATATCGGTTTGCGTATCGATTTTACGACGCAAGAAATCGCTTCTGTGGTCACGGAGGCGGAAATCATCACGGAGCCAAAAGGGAAAGTTCTAAGTGCCGGAGCCTTCATCGGAAAATCGGACGCCGAGCTACTGGATATATTTTTCCGGTTACTGAAGCTACTCGATAAGCCGAAAGAAGCTCGATATCTGTCCGAACTGATCAAAAAGGAAATGATATTTAACTTACTGTCAGGAGATTTTGGGCACTTATTTTTCCCAAAGGTGCTCTTTGATCAAAGAGCGGATGGAGTCGGTAAGGCGATCCAATGGATCAAAGAAAATTACGAACGTTCTTTTAGCGTCGAGGAACTTGCAAAATCCTGCAACATGAGTACCTCCGGACTGCATCATAAATTCAAAACCATCACAACCATGGGGCCTTTGCAGTATCAGAAGCAACTTCGCCTTCAGGAAGCCAGGCGCTTAATGTTGAGCGGTCCCATAGGGGCAACTACGGCCGCATTGACGGTAGGCTACGAAAGTCCGTCGCAATTCAACCGGGAATACCGAAGGCTTTTTGGTCTGCCTCCTCTGCAAGATATGAAAGCGATGCGTAAATCTTCGTGCGCTTGGGGATTGGATGATAGTTAAGGATGGATGTCATCTCGAAGGGAATAGGCTCGGGGCAACATAATATGGAACAATAATAACGGAGCCTCGCGAGTTAGCGGGCTCCGTTTTCTGATTTATTAGAAGGATGCTGACAGCCGGATTTTTTTTGGATACCGGAAAATCGAACGGATGCATTGGCATTCATTTCTCCCACTTATCCTTTTACCGAACCTGCCAAGCCATTGACAAAGTACTTCTGGAACATCAAATATACGATGAAAATGGGAACAATCGAGATCAGAACGGCCGCATTGAGCAATGTGTAATCCGTCGTAAACTGCCCACGGAAAGCCATCAGCCCGGTTGTAATCGTTTTCATCGTGTCTTTAGTGATAAAAATTTGCGCTAGTAAAAATTCATTCCAGGTCGCCATAAAGTCGAAAATAACCAGTGTCGCGATCGCCGGCATGGAAAGCGGGATAATCACCTTGAATAATTTGCCCATATCCCCGCAACCGTCGATCAACGCCGCCTCATCCAGCTCTTTCGGTATCGTTCGGAAAAATCCGCGCAAAATCAAAATACCAAACGGAATCCCGAAGCCGATATAGATGAGAATAATGCCGGGATACGTGCTCACCAAATGCGTCTTATTCAGAAAAATGTTCAGCGGCACGAGCGTAGCCTGAATTGGAATCATCATACCGACCAGAAACAGCGTAAACAGCGGCTCGCTCCATCTGAAGTTCAACCTCGTCAATGCGAAGGCCGCCAAAGCTTCGATCAATATGCCTAACGGTACTTTGATGACGCTGATGAGGACCGTGTTCTTCATATACATATTCATTCTGCCTTGTTCCCAAGCTTTCATGAAGTTATCCCAATGCAGCTTCTCCGGCAAGGAGTAGAACGGGTGATTCATCAAATCCGCATTGGATTTCAGTGCAGTGAAGCCGATAAACACAAGCGGTATCATAAACAAGATAGACAGCATGATCAGTACAACATAGCGGACGGCTCCGGAAATCAGTCGGACTCTTGCTTCATGCATAACTGAAATTCACCTTCCTCCCGCGATTAAAAATGCGATTTCTTCGTGGTGTTATACACATATGGAACGATCACGATCATGACGATAAACACGAGCATCCACGAAATGGCCGACCCGATCCCAATATTAGCGAATTTGAAAGTTTGGTAATACATCCAGGAGGAGAGCACCTGGGTGCTTTCGGCCGGCCCTCCGCCCGTCATGGCATAAATAATGTCGTAGACCTTCATCGAAGCGATAATGGTGGTTGCAATGACGATGACGAACGTTTCTTGCAGCAAAGGGATCGTAATATACCGGAATGCCTGAAAAGGCTTTGCTCCATCGATGAAGGCAGCTTCATAGGGATCTTGCGGGAGCGTGGACAAGCCAGCAAGGAAGAGTACCATTGGCTGACCCACTCCTTGCCACACCCCGGCCGCAAACACTGCATAGAGTGCGATTTTCGGCTCCGCAAGCCAGGCGTGCGACCAGCTCTCTAGTCCGAAGCTTTCCAGAACTTTATTGACAAACCCTTGCGTCGGATTATACATCCATGCCCACACGGTGGCGACGACGACCCCAGACAAAATATACGGAAAATAGAAAATTCCCCGTAACAGCGTGCGACCTTTAAATTTCTTATTCAATAGCAATGCTAGCGACAAACCGAGCCCCAAAGTCACAATGAGGGAACCGAGCATCCATAGCAAATTGTTTTTCAGTGCCCGCGGAAAAACGGTGTCCTTCGTAAATAAATCGATATAGTTGAGAAAGCCGACGAAAGTTTTGGAGGGAGCCACCCCGTTCCAGCTGAAAAAACTGAGATATAGCGTATAAATCGACGGTACGAATATAACCGTCAAGTAAATCACCAATGCAGGCAGCAAAAATAGCCACGGCTTCACGGCCTTAAGTCCCATCCATCTTCCTCCTTCCGGAAGCGGCTGAAGCGATCAATCGCTTGATCGCCCCGGCCAACCAAACATGTATTACTTTTTCTTATTCTTGTAATCGGTTGCTGCTTTATCGATTTCCTGTGCGGCCTGCTGCGGTGTCCACTCGCCGAGGGCAACACGATCTTGAGCCTCAAATACTTTCTGGATCACCTGCTGCGGCAGAGCCTGGTCCATAATCAGGAAGGCTCCATCATTCGCGCTATCCAGCATTTCTTTCAGATGCGGCGTCTTATCGGATATTTTCGTATTCAGCGTTGCCGGCGAACCGTATTCCTCAATATATTTATTAACCACATTCACACTGGTCAAATACTCGCCAAGTTTCACGGCCGCTTCCTGCTTCGCCTTATCGCTCATGCCGTTAATTTGGAACATTTCAGCGAACACCGATGGGCGGGCCGGCTTTTGCTCGGTCGGGAACTTGAACACGCCGAAGTTCTTGGCGTCAGTTGCGTTAGTGTTGAGATTTCGGTCGAACCAGGTACCTTCATTGATCAAGCCAGCTTTTTCTGATAGATGAGCGCTTCCGCTTCCTGCGGATCGAGCGAGACGTAACCTTTCGGGAAGTAGCCTTTGTCCGTGTACTCCTTCAACTTCTCGAACGTTTTCACTACAGCCGGTTCATTCCAAGACGCATTCAAGCTCGTCAGTTTGTCATGCAGTTCCGGTCCGCCGAAATGCTCCAGAAGCGCTTCCGTAAGCCGCATCGTATGCCAGCCGCCCTTGCTTCCGAACGCCAGCGGAGTGACGCCGCCGTCCTTCAAGGTTTTCAACTGAGCTTCAAAATCCGCGAACGTCGCTGGGGGCTTCAAATTGGCTTTCTCATACACGCTCTTCGGATACCACATGCCCAGTACGTTCAGATGGATCGGTATGCCGGATAGTTTGCCATTGTAGGTGGACATATCCAGAGCGGCTTTGTTGTATATTTCCGCGTACTTATGATCCTTCGCAATTTGCGTCAAATCGAGCGTCAAGCCGTTCTCCGGATAGAAGGAGCCTAGCGAACCGCCCCAAGTAAACCACATATCCGGAAGTGTCTTGGAATTGGCTGCAAGCTTCAGGTTTTCTTTGATCGGATCCGTTCCATATTTACTAATCTGCACGTCAATGTTCGGGTATTCCTTCTTGAAGTCGTCGACCGCTTTATCAAGCCACTCCCAGTTGTTATCCAGGCGCCAAAGCGAAATGGTTACTTTTGAGCCTGCATCTTTCTTGTCGCCCGCGGCAGGTGCAGTTGCACCTGAGCTGCTAATGTTGCCGCTGCCTTCCGTGCCGCCGCCCGAGCTGCACCCCGCCATAATACCGCCGGCAAGCATAACGGATGCAAGTACGGAAATCACTTTTTTCATACTTTTTTCCCCCTCGTAATCAATTGGATGATGTTTTTCTGATTCTTAAAGCCATATATGGTTTAGCAGGTAAGTCAACTCGGCAAGCACCCTGATACACGCCTTCCATCCGCGAAACCGTCATATTCCATGTATCGATAAGGTCAATCTCAAATCGAAGTCCTTCCGGCAGCTGCAGCATTCGAAATACGGGGCGGCTCTGTCCGAAATACACCCAATAATATTCGGAATCTACTCCGCCCGCAGCCGCATCCCACTTGAAATTGATCGAGGTTGCTCCAAGTAGCGGCCCATCTTCCATAAGCTCCTGCAGGAAGCGGATGCGCTCAGGACTTTGTCCATGGAGGACGCCGCCGTGCGACCACCAGATGATATTTTCCGGATGCACGAACGTTTCACCATGTGTCACATAGCCTCCAAAGGCCATTCCCCGCCAAAAGCATTCCGTCATCGCTTCCGACGTCAAATTGCCCCAGCCATGGTTCAAATCACCCTCGTACCGACATTCGTCGACGACGATCGGTTTGCGGTAGAGATCCCGCCATTCAGGGATAAAATTAAGATCGTGATGCTGAATGCTGGCATGCGTAACCCATGGCTTGCCATGATCGTACCAATGCATATTGCTGCGATAATGAATCTCCGGATTGTGCCAGTTATGTATCGACCGCAGATGCTGGTACGGATCGAACTCTTGGATGATGCGGAAGAACTTGTCCCAATCATGCATCGATTTGCTATGCATCAGGTCATATTCGTTTGCAAGCGACCACCAAATGTTCCGGAAGGAAGAAAGCCGAGCGACGGCATACCGCAAATACAACTCGTCCGTCTCCGGGCTCATCGTTGAGAACCCCCAACAGTCATACGGGTGAAACAGGATCAAATCCGTTTCAATGCCGAGGTTCATCAAATCCTGAATACACTTCTCTAGATGCTTCCAGAAGACTGGATCGAATTTGGCAAAGTCCCATCCCGACTGGGGAGATCCTGCAAAAGGATAATGCTCAGGTTCGTTCAGGTTGTAGTCATAGTGCTTTGGAAAAACGCACATCCGGATTTTGTTGAAGGGAGCTTGACGCAAGCTAGCCAAGGTCTGCTCTTCCAACAGCTCCCCCTGGTGAGTCCAAGCGTAACAAGTCGTACCGTAAGGCCGGTAGCATGTACCGTCGGCATAAGAGAAGTGGTAGATGTTGTCCACCCGAACGGGTCCGTGGTTGTTTGGCCCCGGTTGTGCGCAGCACAGCGTACCCGTATGACCGTTTAAATCGGCGATATTGCTAACGGTTTCAAACGTCCACTCACCCGGAGTGTCCGGCATAAAACGGACGCAGTACTGTCCGTCTCCGTCATAGAAGCCTTGCACTTCCACAACCCGATGGCCGTATCGGAAGCACCCCGCAAACTGAACATTCTTAAACGGATTTCCATGGTACGGTCCGGCACAACAGTATTCGAATATCCCCCATTGCTCAACTTCGAAACTATTTTCTGCGCGATTCATACGATTCGGTTCCTTTCGTTAAGTGATAACCTTATTGTATGAAAACCTCCGAGATGCCGTAAGTAACCGAACCTGCAATATCCTATGCAATTATGTCCATTTCAACAAAAAAGGCCGGCTCGCCCGGCACTTCAATAGAATAATTTTGACATTCCGTATGTTATTTTGCTCTGAACAGCCTTTTATTGATTCCGGTATTCCAACGGCGTGATGCCGAATTTCTCTTTAAACAACTTGCTGAAGTAGTGGGGGTTCGTATAGCCGATCTCAGATGCGATCTCGTATACTTTTTTATTCGTTTCGCGAAGCTGCTTTTGAGCGTATTCGAGCTTGTTGCGAATCACGTAATCGCTGAAGTTCTCTCCTACCTCCTTCAGGAAAACCCGGCTTAAGTAGCTTTGACTGACGTGGATGTCCGCAGCGACTTTACCGAGCGTAATGTCCTCATCGAGCAATTGCCGGTCCACCCATTCCTTCGCCATGCGAACAATCAAATTATCGCTTTGCTCTTTGGCAGGAAGCCGAAGCAGCGCCTCCATGTAAGCTTTGGGCAAATCTATCATATCATCGTAACTGGAGCTATGAGAGTAAATGACGGCTGCATTTAAAAGCTCAAGCACTTTTTTTCGTAAGCGTTCCAAATATTTGTTTCTTTCCACATGTTGGGTAGACGCAGCCTTCGCCAAGTGCGGAGCGATCCAAATGATCTCGCGATAATGGCGATGAAAGACGATGCCTCCCCAATCTTTGACAACCAGTTCGTCAATAAAGAAAAGCAATGAAACAAAGCGCAAATGCTCGGAATCGGCGCTTTCCGCAACCGCATCTTCCCTTTTTCGAATGACGGTCAGCCAGCATCCTGCCTTAAATTCGTCCGTCATCAGTTCCGGAGGAAAAGGAGAAGACGGGAACGTATACTTATCCAGCAGCGACAGCAAATACTCATTCTTTTCGTCACCGGTCAGCTGCTGGCGTGAGGGTGGCTTGTGCTCCTTCAGCAGCTTTATCGTCTTGACCAGCACCTCTTTGATTTCGTCCTCGTCCATCGTCGGTTTATGCAAATAATCGACTGCACCGATACGAAGCGCTTCTTTCGCATAGGCAAAATCATCATAACTGCTCAGAAAAATAACCTGCACACCCGGATACCGCTGTTTGATCTGCTTGGCCAGCTCCAGCCCGTCCATGCCGGGCATCCGGATGTCTGTTAGGACGATGTGAATTTGCTGTGTCTCCATAATGCTTAGCGCCTCTTCACCATTGGAAGCTTCCGCTTTCCAGTTGAGGTCGAGGCTCTCCCAATTGATCATATAACGAAGACCGACCCTGACAATCGATTCGTCTTCAACTACGAGCAGATTCCACATCGTCCGCCACCGCTTCCGTTGTAATGTAAGGCATGCTAAGTTTGACATTAGCCTTGCCATCGTGCTGTTTGACCGTAAGCCCATATTGATCGCCGAAACGCAGACTAATTCTGTCGCGGACGTTCTTTAGCCCGATATGAACCGAATCTTCCGATACACCGTCCATTTGCCGCAGCGTTTCTTCCGTAAATCCTGTGCCGTCGTCCGAAATTTGCAAAATCAGCGTCGAATCTTCATCCTGCAATTCTGCCGATACAACGATGTGCAGCATACGCTCCAAGCCTTTCGCTCCATGGAAAATCGCATTTTCAAGCAACGGCTGGAGCAACATCGGAGGCACGGCTGCATTCAGCAGCCTTTCGGGTATTTCCCATTCCACTTCGAATACGTTCGTATACCGCAGATCCATCAAGCTGACGTAATGCTTCAGCAATCCGATTTCTTGTTCAAGACTGACAAGCTCGGCATCGAGCTTCATATTCGCATGCAGCAGCTTATTCAAGGAATGGATCAGTTTGGCGATTTGTCTGGACTGTTGAAGCAATGCCAGCATGCGGATGGAATTCAGCGTATTGTACAAAAAATGAGGCTGCATCCGCGCACGAAGAGCGTACAGCTCGGATTTCCGTTTTTGCCGTTCCTTATCCTCAATCGATTGGACCAATTCATTGAGCCGCAGCACCATTTTTCCATAGCTGTTTTGCAATTGGCCGATTTCGTCGCCTCGATCGAGCGGAACAGGCACCAAAAATTTCCCACGTTCCACTTCCCTCATGGAGCGAATCAATCTCGAGATCGGAGTGGACAGCCCTCTTGCCAGCAGCCAGGAAGCTACAGCCGCCGTGAAGCCCATCGCAATTACGATCGCTATCGTATAGTTGCGGATCGTTCGGCTTCCTTTGAGCATTTCATCCTTGTTCACGCCCATATATACTTTCCAGCCCAGGTAGTCGCTTTGCAAATATACGCCGCTGAACGTTTTCCCGTTTACGTCTTCCGAGACACTCGCTTCCCAACTGCCGCTCTTTTGATTGATGCCGATCGATTGAATTCGCTGCGCCAGCTTGTCATCCGATTTATAGATCAGATTTCGGTCTTGATCGAGGACGATAACCTGAACATGTTTCAGCTGCAGCGAATTGACGATCTTAGGAATGAAATCAGGCAGCATATACAGGGCAATGACGGCCAAAGGCTTGGAATCCTCGTCCAATATCAAACGGGAACCGAGAATCGCTTTAAAGGGCTCATTAAACTGATGAATATCCATGATACCGGTAACGACGAATCCTCCCTTTCTAGCCATCACCTGCTGATACCATGCCGAATCCCTGGCCCGGTCTTCCGGGTTGATGGTGGAGTTGCCGCTAATCAAATAGCCATTCTCCGACCCGTTCATGCCGTAAACCATCAACCCTTTGATCGATGAATTAATGGATGGATAGACACTCATGAGACGGATCAACGTCCTCTGTGCATCCCGCTCCGCAGTTCCCCACCGCTCCGGGCTCGTGTAAGGCTTATTCAAAAAACCGAACGTTTCCGGTGTAAAATAAGGAAGCATGGAAAATCGGTCGAAGTCATTGATTTGACGTTCGATCGACGTGTTCAACTGGGCGAGAATGATGTTCAGATCCTGCTCAGTCTGATCGTGAAGCATGACGGACGATTTCTGGTAAGCCGTAATGCCGATCAGCAGAGAAGGGATGCTGCTGAGCAGCAGAAACATAAAGAACAATTTGGTCTGAAAGCGCATATTTCTCCATCTCGACATCGCTACACCCCGCTTCAGCTCGATTTCTCACTTAACCTACCATTGCCGGTGAAATTTTGTCAATGAGACCTAGATGCTTGACCGTGCATGACCCCCTTTTAAAAAGATCTGTTGTAGAACTATATACAGGAATAAAGGATTACAGAAATAAGGAGGAATGGGTTTTGGGAGCCATTATTTCAATCGGTAATCAAAAAGGCGGCGTTGGCAAAACGACAACCACGGCCATCGCGGGCTATCTTCTCTCTAAGAAGTACAAGGTTCTCTGTGTGGATTTCGATAGCCAAGGCAATTTGACACAGTTTCTTACTCAACGAGATATACACGATTACTCCAAGATGACTATTTTTGAAGCATGTAAAAACAAGAATCCTACCCCCTACATCCGCAAGTTAACCTACAACCTTCACTTCATTCCAGCTGATGAAATGCTAGCAACTCTGCCCATGCTGATCCATCAAAATCCTTCAATGAGTTCGACCATTTTGAGAGATACGCTACATAAAGTCAAGGCCAAATACGACTACATACTTATTGATTTACCTCCAAATCTCGGTGAGCACACGATTAATGGTTTAGTGGCTTCAGACTATGCAATCGTCATGCTGCAGTGCGAACCAATGTGTTACGACGCGCTGGACAGATACATAGCAACAATGATTCACATCAAAGAGGTTAAAAAGCTGGACCTTGTTTTATGCGGCATATTGCCAACAATGATCGATTCTAGAACAATCATTGATAAAACAATCATTGATAGGGTAAGGAGAGAATACGAGGGAGTTGTGTTTCGAACGGAAATAAAGCGAAGAAATAGAATCAAGGAGTTTTCTATTACAGGAATACAGGAGTACAGTAATACGGATACATCGGCACTAAGCAATTATAGAAATTTTGTCGAGGAGCTGGAGCAGCGTGTCCAAGCGTGATGCGATTGAGCAGTTATTAGGAAAACGGCGAAGTCAAGAAATACAGGAAACTGTAAATACAGGTTTACAGAAACCTGTAAATAAGAAAAAAGCAACTTTTGATTTCGATGATCAATTCCATACGGAGTTAAAGATATTCGCCGCGAAACAGAATAAGAAGATGGTCGATGTAGTGGTAGAAGCCGTGAATGAGTATATGCGAAGACATAAAAATACCCCACCAGCCGAATAGGCCAGTGGGGATTTGTTCATTTTACAGTCTGCCGGGTAAGAATCTAGCTGTCAATTGTCCCTTTCCAATCACCTCCTTCCCCCATATGCTATTGTCAAAAAGGATGAGGACCTTGAGGATTGTGGATCGGCTGGCCAAATGGAAAATGCATCGTTTTTACGCGAGGAACCCCTTGCTCGTGAAACATCTGCCGCCTACGGCGGTGATGACACCTTCCTCTCTTGCTGTTTTTCTCGGAAAATACAAAACAGTGTACATCAAAGGCAATACCGTTCATACAGGCAAAGCGGTGATCAAAGCATGGAAAACAGCGGACGGCTACCGGTACGTTTGGAAAACCGGAAGAGTGCTCAGCGCCTCCTCAACGACGGATTTATTCCAGCAAATCAAGCGTCGCATGCCCCACGAGCTATTTATTGTGCAAAAGGGAATCGATCTGGCCCTGATGAAAGGCAGAGCCTTCGACGTTCGCGTGATGGTAATGCGGGACCGCCTCCGCCGCTGGCATTATGCAGGCATGATCGCAAAAATTCACGGGCCTCGGAGCGTAGTTTCCAACTATTCGGCAGGCGCGAGCTACACAAGCATTGAGAATGCTTTAGGCAAGGCCGGTTTTACCGCGAAAAAAGTTGGGGAGATCAAGCGCCGGATGATCGCTCTCAGCCGAGCCATCATTTTTTATTCCGAGAAGTACCCCTTCTTTTCCTACCAGAGCGGGATCGATCTGGCGGTAGACAAGAAGGGCAATATATGGATTATAGAGGTTAACCTTCATAGTCCGGGTCATTTTGTTTTCAAAGTGCTGAAAGACAACTCTTACCAGACCATCAAACGTCTTTATACCGAATACCGTAAATATAACAAGCGACGGCTATAAAAAGAACCGCAGTCCCGTTCATTTAAGTTGAACGAGACTGCGGTTTCTTTTTTTTATTTCCACCGCCGGAAGTCTCTGCGAATTAACAAATACATTTGATTAATCAACTTACGTCTATTATTATATAAACAAGATAACTTTGAAAGCTTGGTGGATATTTGTAATGACAAAAGTGGATCGGAGAATTCTTAAATCACAAGAAGCAATGAAAAATGCCGTTATTGAATTGATGACTGAAAAAAATTTCGATGATATTACAATTCAGGATATTGCCGACCGGGCAAACATAAATCGTGGAACCATTTATCTTCATTATCAGGACAAATTTGATTTATTGGATAAACTCATAGAAACATACATTAACGAATTGGCGGAGATGGGTGAATGGGCATGCAAGCTGGATTGGAGCAGTGCTCTTATACCTTTTTTCGAATATTTTGAGAAAAACTATTTATTCTTTTCGACCATGTTAGCGAGTAAAGGAGCCCCTTCTTTTAGGACACGGCTTCTTGATTTTATTACGGAAGGATTTAAGGATGAGATTGACAAAGAAAGCGGAAGAAATACGGATTTAAGCGAAGATGTTATGTTGCAATATGCTGGGACCGCTTATGTAGGTGTAATTGAATGGTGGATCAGGAATGGAATGCCATACCCGCCTCAAGCAATGGCCAAACAAGTTGGTGCCTTGTTAGAGAGAAGTCTATAGTCGATGTATAACAAGAGCGTCCTGCTTAATTATCAAGACGCTCTTGACATTTCTATTATTTTGCTAGGATTAATCGTTATTCGTTCTCCATCGTGCTGATGTCGATCACAAATCGATAACGGACGTCTGAAGCTAGTACGCGCTCCCAGGCTTCATCAATCTGTTTGGCGGAAATAACCTCGATCTCAGGTGCAATATGATGTTCAGCGCAAAAGTCAAGCATTTCCTGCGTTTCGCGAATTCCACCGATCATCGACCCAGCGAACGACCGACGATGAGGGATTAGTGAGAATACCTGTACTGGCAACGGTTCAGCTGGCGCACCGACGTTGACCAATGTACCGTCCAGCGCCAGCAACGAAAGGTAGGCATTAATATCAATGTTCGCACTCACTGTGTTCACGATGAGGTCAAACGTTCCAGTCAGTTTCATAAACGTCTCTGGATCGCTCGTGGCATAATAATGGTCCGCGCCAAGCTGTAAACCGTCTTCTTTCTTCTTCAAGGTTTGTGATAAAACAGTAACCTCTGCTCCCATGGCATGAGCGAGCTTCACGGCCATGTGTCCAAGCCCACCAAGTCCAACAACAGCGACCTTCTTGCCGGGTGCAGCTCCCCAATGGCGCAGCGGTGAGTACGTTGTGATGCCGGCGCACAAAAGCGGTGCGGCGGCATCAAGCGCAATACCGTCCGGAATTCTAACCACGAAGTCTTCAGTTACGACGATGTGAGTGGAATAACCACCCTGTGTATATTGCCCGTACTTGTCGATAGCTCCATAGGTGCCCGTCATTCCATTGAGGCAATACTGCTCCTCTCCCTTACGGCAGCTATCGCACTCTCTGCAGGAGTCAACCATACAGCCTACCCCTACTCGGTCGCCGATGGCATACTTTTTGACTTCCGAACCAACCTGGGTGACAATTCCGGCGATCTCGTGGCCTGGAACGAGCGGATAGTTTACCGGTCCCCACTCGCCGCGAGCTGTATGGATGTCAGAGTGGCAAATACCAGCGTACTTAATCTCAATGAGGACATCATGCGGCTCAAGATCCCTGCGCTCTATAGTTGTCAGTTTGAACGGACCTTCTGGACTGAATGTAGCACGTGCATTAGCAGTAATCATATATAACCTCCTGCAATCCATGTTAAATTTTAATCAACGTATGTTTATAATTATAAATGGAGCCAAGATGTTTTCAATGGTTAAAAGAACGCAATTCGTTGATTATTGAACAAATCAATAATAATTATTGATTATCTTTAGGGTAGTCTAGAAAGTTGTTGAGTGGGAGTAAACATGTAGTTTCTTAGTAAAATGGCTACAAAACTCAATATCAATGATAGTAACCCCACTAATACAACGTATTGCGTACCCATTTCTGATATAAATAACCCACCTACTGCAGCACCAAAAGTTGTTCCTAAGTTAGCGGATGTTAAAAATATTCCATTAGCGAAATCAGGTGCTTCTGGAGCTGAAGACATAATCCAGTATTGATTCATATTCGCCCCTATACCGGCTAATATCCCCCAAATTAAAGTAACGATAGCCATCGGTACGCTAAACTTCCCAACTAAGAATAGAATGATGTATACGGCTCCCAATGCAAAAGGGAAAATCACAACAGATTTATTCGCATTTTTAGTAAGCAACTTCCCTGCCACAATGTTTCCAATAATATTGGCTCCACCGTGTATGAGTAACATGAAACAAATTGTGTTCGAAGACATACTCGTTACAGTTTTCAGATACTCAGCAAGATAACTATAAACTCCAAACACGGCTGAGTTTAATAAAATGACAGCCACAATGGAAAGCCATGTCATTGATTTTTTCAATACGGATAATTGCGCTCCGTAAGAAAGTCTTTCCTCAACAGGCATAGATGGTACAAAAATCAATGTAGCAATGAATACAATAGCATTAACAAAAGAAAAGAATGCCATCGCCATTTCAATCGATACGGCATTAGCTATAAAACTTACAATGGGTACACCGACTACCATTCCCGCAGATACTCCAATAAAAACTTTAGAAACAGCTTTTGCGGCTTCTTCCTTATTAACTGAGGCTGCAGCTACGGTAAAAGCCAATGAACAATAAATTGGATGAAAAAAAGCAGGAACTACACGAGCAATTAATGCAAGGGTGAAGTTCGTTGTAAATATGGATATGATGTTCCCCAAGACGAAAACACCAAGTACGAGTAACATGACCGTCTTCCGATTTATCCCCGAAAACAATAACGGCATAGTTGGACCAGACACAGCAACAGCAAGGGCAAAAAGACTCACAAGCAAACCTGCTTTTGGTACACTGACATGAAAGTGATCAGAAATAGAAGGCAAGACGCCAATAACTCCCATTTCCGTATTTATGATACCGAAAACTCCAATGGTCAATATGAAAATCAACAAGCGATTTCTTTTTACCAAAAACACACTTCCTCTCTTCATTTGAGACGCTTAGCTTTTATTCCCAGCCCTTCGTCACTTCTCCACGGTCCGTGGCAGGTGCAGGAGCAAAAGAAAGTGCTGATATTTCATTTCGCCATTCCGGTGTCATGTCCACATTGAAAGCAGCAAGCGAATACTACTTGGTATTGATACGGATAAGGACGGGCAGGACCGTACGCCGTCCCTGTGTCTCTGGACATGGTGTTCATGTCCTGTCGCAGATAATCAAGCTCGGATATCGTATTATCGTATTTCCAATTACTCGACTCATAATAAACATGGATTGCTTAATCAACTCATGTTTATCATTCTAAACAGAAACAAGTTACTTGCAATAGTCAAAACCACAAGATGTGTGGATTACTTAACAAACCATCAACAATTGTTGATTATCTAATAAGGGTGATTTATTACGGGTCGATCCGGGTGCCTTACCTCGAATTATCTGCTCCATTTATGGAAACAAAAAAGCAACGAAATTAGGAAAGTTGTTAACTGCAATCCTTCCTAATTCAATTGCTTCACATTTAAAATCTTTATTATTCCAGTAACCTAATAATTCAGCAAGTTCAACCCCCGTTTTCCAGGCTTGCCTACTTCAAACGTACACATCAGGAGCCGAAGCGCACCTACTGTCCGACTGGTGTCTCCATGCGCTATTCTTCTTCAAACAACCGTTCGCCTTTATGCAGCCTCCAGGCAATTTTAGCCGTATGCGGGAGCTCGCGCGCGGTTGGCGCGTGTGCCGCCAAATATCGGGTGCAGGCGAGCAGCATCGTTTCTTTGGCCTTCTCCGCAAAAGAACCTGCCACTGCTTGCCATCGGTCGTATTCGGCCACTGCGGCCTCATACATTTGGAAAGAATGGAATTCCGCATCCTCCCGCAACAGCGCATGTCCAAGCGTATTAAGCAGCGCTCCCGGCTCACCACCGCCATGCATGTAGTCCATCACCCATTGCGCGGCCGGTCCGACCTGCTGACGCAGATCGAGCAAATCGAGCAACTCCTGATGGTTGGCCAGCACGGCAAAGGCGGACGGCTTCGGACGCGCAGCAGCCGGCACGTTTAAGAAACGGTCAAGATATACGCTGACGGCTCCGTGAAAAATCGCTCGCTGCAGCAAAGGCTCATCCGATTGCAGCAGCCTTTCATGCACGGCGTGAGCGTAAGTGAACGTATGGAGCACTGCAATCCAATCGCCGAAATCGTTCTGCGTATGGAAACGAACGATCCGTTCCGCGGCGGCCAAAGCAACGAGCTGCGCCAGTTGCGCCGGAGCCGTTCCCGCGATGAGCAGATCGCGAAGCAAAGCGATCGTCTGCTCCGGTGTATCGCTCAGCAACTGCTGCAGTACTTGCTCTTCCGTATCAGCAGACAGAGCTGTCTGCTGCCGAGCATCCGTTGCCCCCTTGGTAAGCTTCGCCTGCGCCGCATTCTGCTCCAGCTCGTTGACCGCTTGCTTGATCGGCTCTACGAGGTTCTGCGGCGCCTGCCACTGATGCAGCTCCTCGCTCCGTGTCGAACGAGCCATCATCGGCACGAGTGAAGTTAAAATCCGCTCCTTTTGCGACACCTCCGCCCACTCCAGCGCCTCAAAAGCTTTGCTGTGGAAATCGAACACATGGCCGCCGTCCAAGTAAAAGTGATCTGTTGCGGCGACAAGCATCATTTCCGACAGACGCTTCGTATCAATGCCTTTCAAAATGGCGGTGATCAGCACTTTCTCAGCGCCCTGCGTATCCCGCACCTCTATGCAATTGCGGTACCACTCGGTCAATCGTTCGAACGCCACGTCCGCCGACGGCAGCGCCGACAGCAAGTGGCGGGTTCCTCTGCCCGAGCTATTTCGAGCGACATGAACAAGGCCTTGGTATAAGGCGAGTATTTTGCCGTTTTTGTCCAGCTTCTCGACACATTGCCCCATCGCGGTAAGAATCGTAAGACCGGCGTTCCAGCCGGATCCATATGTCGTGCCGAATTCGATGCCAATGCGGGCGATATCCCGCTCCGGTACTCCCGCTTCGATCAGTCCGACGACCGCTTTCGCGATGACGATGCCGATATTTTGCTCGAGTCCTTCTTTCAGTCTATGTTTATATTTTTCCGCGCCTTCCGCTCTTCTGGAAACCGGATTTACCCAAACTTCTCCGCCGTCGAACCGCACTTCATACGACGGAACATCGTCCGCCCACGGGTCAAGCGTTCCTCCGCTGCAGACGTCAAACCGGGCATGATGCCAATGGCACGTCAAAATCCCGTCGCACAAGCTCCCCATATGGAGTGGAAAGCCTAAATGCGGGCAGCGGTTGTCCACCGCATATACTTGGTCTTCATGGTAAAAAACAGCGATACCGCCTCGTATAACCTTTGCGCCCTCTTGTTTAAGCGCTTCCAAATTGCCTGCTGAAATCCAGTTTAAACTGTCACTCATCGATACAGCCTCCTTTATTTTTTAAGCTGCACTCCAAATTACAACAAATCGTATCCGGTAAGAACACTCTACGTTCTTTTCGATATTTTTATTATACCTTAATGTCCCGGCCATGGCTTCAGTAAAGAGTCATTAACGGAAACTAACCATTAAGTGATAATTAGAAAACGGAGCCCGCAAGCCTGCGGCGCTCCGTTTTTGTTGTTTCAAAATTGATTAGAATTTCATAAATATACAAAGTCTTAGCTTGATATTGGAAAACGCTCCAAACCGCCTCTTTCGACCCTTTTTTTCACTAAGAGGAAATAAGACAGCATCGCTGCTGCACTAGTGGTCAAAATAATGACACCCAGCGGAACA
This sequence comes from Paenibacillus sp. GCM10027628, assembly GCF_042676385.1. Classification (NCBI taxonomy): domain Bacteria; kingdom Bacillati; phylum Bacillota; class Bacilli; order Caryophanales; family Paenibacillaceae; genus Paenibacillus; species Paenibacillus sp. GCM10027628. The sequence continues at coordinate 178,832 of NZ_JBHTHA010000023.1, read as the reverse complement.
GCCGTGCCTTCCCCGGCAATGCCGACTAGCGGGGAAACGACCGCACCGAGCAAAAAGGGAATGACGCCCATCAGCGCAGCCGCACTGCCCGCCATATGCCCCTGGCTCTCCATCGCAAGTGGAAAAGCTGCCGTGGATGTGATACCGATGGCCGCTACAAAAAAGACGAGTGGAATCACGAGTGCGTACAGCGGCCCGTGGAAAATGGCCACCAATAAGACGGCGATGCTGGCTGCGCCGGCAAGCCATAGACCGAACAGCAGGAAGGTCTGCTCCGACACACGGTGAGCCATCCGGCCGACCAACTGCGAGCCGATGATCAAGGTGATGCCGTTCGATCCGAACAACAGCGCAAATACCGTAGGGGAAACTCCATAAATATTTTGATAAATAAAAGGTGTTCCGGAAACGTACGCGAAAACTCCCGCGATCATGACCCCCTGCGCGAGCATATAGCCCGCAAATGAGCGGTCTCGCAAAAGCGATCCGTAGTTTCGCAATTGTTGAGCAAAATTACTGGGACTGCGGCGCTCGACAGGCAGCGTCTCTTGGAGTCTCCATTTTGTCATGGCAAGGAGGTAGGTCCCCAGCAGCGCCAAAGCAATAAAGACGCCGATCCAGCTCGTGAGCGCTAGAACACCGCTTCCCGTCACCGGCGCCACAAGCGGGCCCAAATTTCCTACAAGCAAGAGCAGCGAGAAAAATTTGGTGAGCTCATGACCGCTAAACATATCGCGTGCGATTGCACGGGAAATGACAATGCCCGCCGATGCAACAAACCCCTGCACGAGCCGTGAAAGGATCAACAGCCAAATACTCGGCGAAATCGCACAAGCTACGGATGCCGCAACATATATAGCCATGGAAATTAGCAGCGGCTTGCGCCTGCCATAGACATCGCTGAGCGAACCCATGACCAGTTGGCCGATGCCAAGTCCCAGTAAACAGGCGGTCAGGCTGAGCTGGACGAGTGAAGCTGTCGTACCGAATTGTTCTACAATCTGAGGAAAAGCTGGTAAATACATATCGATGGTAAAAGGCCCGAGAGTCGAAAATAAACCGAGAAGCAGCGCTAGTCTAACGGCATGCTGATTGCTTTTGTTGGTCATCGTATGATGTTCTCCTATTCTTCATTCCATATCCGGAACTCTATCTGTTTTTTGTTACACCATATCATAACTGTATTGTTTTAGACAACAGTTTTATTGTAGTGTAACAAGAGCAAAAAGCAGCCGATCCAGGAGTTTCCTGTACCAACTGCTTCTCGACTAATAGACGGCCGAAAGTATTTTAACCTTCAACTGCACGACATAAATATACATTAATTTCAACTCTACAACGTCTCCGTACTGAGCGTAAATCCTTCGATCACGGCGTCTTCGTCGACCTCGATCAAGATACATCGTTTTCCTTGATAATTCACCTGTTTCACGTACTTTAAATCTTGCGGACTGACCGAAATCGTGGCGATCTTCGTATCAATCTTAATCGATTTCGAAGTGAACTTCGGCATGACGCTGCTTGCTTTGATTTCATAGTTTTTGTCGTCGACGACCGTTTGAAACGCTCGTTCCACCTTTTCCATCGTCACGTTCTCCACGCCGCTCACCGTTAGCATGCGTTCGACATCTTTATAGTCCAACTTCGGAGGTTCCTCCTCCTCGTTAGTCTCAATGACCCGATGAATTTCCTCGTACACGTGAGCGATCGTTGAAGCGTCGAGCTGATCACCCGCCACTTCTTTCACGATTTCCTCAAAAATGGCTCTCTCTTCTTGCGCTGTCACGGTCTTCTCGGCATTCAAAACTTGCTCGATGAAATGAAAATTCGGTTCGTTGGCTTTACCCGTGCAATAAAGAATGCGATTCATGTCGGAATAGTTGTCCGTCACACTTGGGTAGAAAAAACCTTGCTCCGGTGAGTTCAATTTAATGATCGGATCTACGAAGACATTATACTTGAATTCCCGCTCGACGTAATCAAACATGAGGGTTTTCCGCTGTTGCTCTGTGGAATTCACACTGCACAGAATGAACGGATTCGCGAACATCTCGTCCTTTTCGCTCACCTCAGCTTCTTCATTCCTGATCTTGGTCGGCTTAAAATATTGCCCGTGGACGAAAGTAATGACCGTATCCCGTTCATATTTGGTATCCGCCAACATTTTCTCCACCAACAGGAGCATCAGATCTTGCCATTCTTCCGGATTACCGGTCACCAGACCTTGATAGAGAAGCACCTGTGAAGGCGTCTCCGCTTCCTCTTGAAATTTTAACTCGAACATCTTCTGATCCAATTCGCCGGTCAGCAGTTTTTTGAAATTAGCCATATATAGTTCCTGCTTCTCCCTATCAATTAGAGCGAACGGCTGACGCTCGCAATGATAGATCTCGTTGCTTTCCTTCATGATATATACGTTAAGAATGTTGAAAATTTCAAGCATGTGGTGATCCAACTTAAGCTGCTTGCGAATATGTGCGAGTTCGTTCTTTTTCATGGTCCTTCAGACGCTCCTATGATGTGAAATGGCCTTACTAGTACTAACGATTGAATTAGAAATTTGTAACGGATGATCTGCCTTCCTGAGTGTTCACATTGCAAGACAGAAGCCCTTCATGAGAAGGGCTTCCACCGTTGCTTCCCTTTATTTCCGTTCCAAACTTAGAGCGATTAGCACTCCACATGTCTCGTAATTTAAATTATAACTTTAAATGACACTACTTATGAAGCGAACATGTGCTTTCCTATCAATTGGATAAACTACTTCCTGTATGTTAATGCATTATTATAGATTTCTCAACAATTTTGAGAAACTATCCTTACTAATTCTGAAAATTTTCTCAAAAATTATGACAACACACACAATAAAAATAGAATTGAGAGAGAACAACAAACAAAACCAAAACAGGGAAGATGAGTAACAAAAAAAGGACCCACAGCAATGGCTCGGGGCGTGTCAAGATTTGTATAAACGTCGATATTCCTGCGGGGTCAGTCCGGTGTGCTCTCGGAAGCGTGCGATAAAGTAGCTGCTCTGGGAAAAGCCAGTATTCTCTGCCACTTGCTTAATCGTCCATTCGTTGGACATGAGCAGTTGCTTGGCTACAACAAGACGACATTCAAACAACCATTCCATAGGAGTCCGCCCCATCACTTCGTGGAACATCCGACTAAAATAATAGGTACTGAAACGTGCCTGCCCGGCCATCTGCAGGAGCGTCAGCGGCTTCGTACAGTGGGTGCGGATATATTCCGCAACCTCTCTCATCCGTGCACGCTTATCCAGCATTGTCGCTGTTCCAAGAGTCTCCGCACTTACTGCAAGCTCAGTAAGCAGTTCATAGAGCTTTACCGCCAATTGCACCTCGTTCCTATCATAAGGGGAAGCCAGCTCCAGTAAGCCTCCAGCCAGCAGTTTGAGCTTTGGCAAATCGCTATATGTAAACAACCATACAGAAGAAGTTCCTTGACCGTTCAACAGCCTGCTTAGCCCCTCGCCTGCTAGGTGTACCCAAAATACTTCCCAAGGCTCCTTCGGATCTGTTCGATATTCTTGCTCTAGACCTGGCCCGTAATAGAAGCCCTGTCCAGCTTCCAAACAAAATTCCTTTCCGTTATCTTTCACATATCCTTTTCCGCTTAACACAATATGCAAATTTGCTTGTTGCAGCTGTCCCTTAGACCTCCACTCCTGATGTTCGGGAGAATTGGCATATTGGCCAATCATATCTGGAAAAACCGTGTAGTGCTTGTACATCGGTTCCGGTAACACATAATGAATTTTCATAATCCCTCCAAAACGCAAGATTTTAATATGATCAACAAAATGATGTTATTTACACAATATTATAAAGAAATATAATGAGTATATAAAGAATTTACACAACAAAAAATTACTATACTATTAGAAATGGGGAAAAAATACCGTGGATAAAACAATTCCGGGAGAAAAATTCGATCTAGGCGTGTGCTACTACCCCGAGCAGTGGCCGGAGCATATGTGGGCTGACGATTACAGACGAATGCAAGAATTAGGCTTCACCATTGTGCGAATGGGTGAGTTTGCATGGAATTTTTTTGAACCGGAGGAAGGGGTATTTGCTTTCGATCTGTTCGACCGCGCCATAGACCTCGCTCACGAACATGGACTGAAGGTCATTCTCGGCACCCCTACGGCTACGCCACCTGCCTGGATGACCCATCAATACCCCGAAATTCTGAATGTGACTTTAGAGGGCGTTCAGTATGAGCACGGGTTAAGACGGCACTATAATTACAGTAGCCCCGTGTACCGAGAATATTGCGCAAAAATTACGGAGGCTATGGCTGTTCATTATGCGAATCACCCCGGCGTAGTCGGCTGGCAGATCGACAATGAGCTTAACTGCGAGGTGAATGTATTCTACTCCAAGGCAGACCATGCGGCGTTTCGGACTTGGGTGCGGGAGAAATACGGTTCCTTAGACGCATTGAATCAGGCGTGGGGGACAGTCTTCTGGAACCAAAGTTACTCCGACTGGGAGCAGGTTCATTTGCCTCGCCCAGCGCCTACCAAATCCGCAAACCCTCATCAAGCCCTGGATGAAAAGCGGTTTATCTCGGATAACGTCATTTCCTTTGCTCGTTTACAGGTAGCGATCTTGCGAAAGCTTGCACCAACGCAATGGATCACAACCAACGGCATGTTTGGTCATCTGGATAGCCATGCCTTGACGGATGAACTTCTGGATTTCTTTTCTTTTGATTCGTACCCGAACTTCTCCACCATCCGGAACGATGCCGATCGAGAGCATCCGCTCATGGACCGTAACTATTCCAACCAACTCGCCAAGGTTCGTTCGGTCTCCCCCACGTTCTGCATCATGGAGCAGCAATCGGGCCCGGGCGGTTGGGTGAACCTGTTTGGACAATCTGCACCAAAACCGGGACAAATGCGATTGTGGACTTATCAATCTGTTGCTCACGGGGCGGATATGGTTTTGTTTTTCAGATGGCGAACGGCTACATTCGGTACCGAGATTTATTGGCATGGGATCAACGATTATCATAATCGTCCAAACCGGAGAGTGGCCGAAGCAGAAAAGATAAGCCGGGAATTAGGGCAAATCGGGGAAGTTATCGCCGGATCTCGTTATGAAGCGGAAGTAGCTATTTTGCACGATTATGACAACGAGTGGGATGGGGAACTTGACCAATTTCACGGTCCTCTAACGAAAGAGAGCGAATACAGTTGGGGCAAATCCCTTCAGCTCGGGCATATCCCTTACGATTATCTGTATGTGCAGAATAAGACGAAACTGGAAGACCTCGTACGATACAAAGTGCTCATCTACCCTCATCCGGCCATTATGTCGGAGGAAACGTCGGAGCTGCTTAAGCAGTATGTAGCCGGAGGAGGCAAGCTGCTTTTCGGAGCTCGTACAGGTTATAAGGATAAACGTGGACATTGCCGAATGACGCCATTCCCTGGTCTCGTCGCGGAACTGTGCGGCATAACCGTGGAAGACTTTACGCTGATTGTGAACGAGGAATCCACACCGAACATGCGATGGATCGATGGCGGGGACGAAGCCAGTACACCTGCGCACCTGTTCAACGACATCCTCTTGCCAGAGAACGGCGACGTACAGACACTGGCGCTATTCGACGGTGACTATTATGCGGGGAAACCAGCTCTTACCCGAAATCCCTATGGCGCTGGTGTTGCCTATTATTACGGGGCCGCATTCAGTCGCGATGTAGCGGATGCATTGACCCGCCGCCTCGGATTAGAGCCTGCTACATTAGGTTGGGCGGTACTGCCCCCCGAGGTGGAGGTTGCCATCCGTGTGAAACAGAATCGTCGATTTGCCTTTATCCTGAATTACTCCAACAAATCGGTCAGAGCCAATCTGCTACATGATATGGAAGACATGTTGGAAGGTACACGCCTTAGCGCGGGGGATCTGGATATCGCCCCTTATGGTGTGAAGGTATTGGCATTAAATTAATGAAAAGGAACCGGTCATCAAGCCGGTTCCTTTCCTTATTTCTGTGAAGTTCTCTTGTATTCCTGAATGGAAACTCCCGTTACTTTCTTGAAGCGGTGGCTGAAATAATACGGATCCTTGATCCCAACTTTTTCTGCGATCTGATAAGCTTTCCAATCCGTTTCGTTCATGAGTTTAACAGCTTCTTCTATACGAAGTTTCAGCAAATAATCAGTGAAACCCTGACTCATCTCCTGCTTGAAAATGCGGCTTAAATAACTAGAATTGAGGTGGAACTTTTGGGAAACGGAGCCCAAAGAAACTTCGGGGTTTCGAAATTCATCGGTCAGATACGCCAGGATATCGTGAACAATCTGGTTCGTTTTCTTCATTCGCGTTCCCTGCACATAATCCGCCGCATCTTCCGCCAATTTGGACAATAGTTGACTCAATTCACCAATCATACGGCAACCGAACATACGATTATATATGGCGCCGTTCAACAAGTTCGAACGCAATTGCGTAAAGCCCAACTCCGACATGGTCAGATTCAGCATCGAAATGAAATGGACACCGAGCGAATACATGTGCTCATTCGTCGCTCCGCCAGAGGGAGCCAATGAATGAAACAGCTTATCGATCGATTTAACGGCTTGATCTTTTAGTCCCGTTTTAATAAAAAAAATAATCTCTTCCGTATCCGACAGCTTCAAGTCTGTCGAATAATTGACAAGTCGGATATCCTCTCCGAACGAGATGACTTGGTCCCCTCCGAATAGTTTGCCATAACGCAGAGCTTCAAGGGCCTCCTTGTAGCTCTGTTTCACCCGAGGCAAGGTGTCACTTACGCCTCCTACCCCAACTGTCGCTTGACAGTTCAGCTTATCCTTAATGATGCGAATGGCCTGTTCACTGAGTGATTCCAACTCAATCGTTTTATCCCAATTGATCATTACGACGCGTCCGCCATTGTCTTGAAGAACATGAATCCCCTCACATTCGTGCACCAGGAATTCCACAGCTCTTTTGCAACCCATACTGAGGTTTAGTCTTCTCTCTTCTTCATCGTTAGGTTCGCTTTGAAAATCGAGTACGGCAACAGAGCAGCATAAACGAAACGATTCTCCGAACAAATATTCGAATCTCCGATTGAGCTGCTCGCCATTTGAAGAGGTGCCCACTAGCAGGTCCATTAGAAATTTTTCTTGCAGCTCATGGGTATTCTCCAGAAGCTCCGTCTTTATTTTCCGGTATTCATTCCAATGGTGAGTTTCTTTCTCTATCGTATCTTTCAAATCGACAGCCAGTTTTTTCAGTACGTCAGGTTGAATAGGCTTTAACAAGAAATCATGGACACCAATTTTCACACTTTGCTTTGCATAATCAAATTCAGGATACGCGGTTAGAATAACAACCTTAATGAAAGGATCTCTTTCCCGTACAAGCTTCGCGAGCTCCAATCCATCCATGTACGGCATATTAATGTCGGTAAATACGATGTCTGGCCTCACAGTATCAATTAAATCCAGCGCTTCATTACCGTTAGCCGCCTCCCCTATGAATTCAATGCCAAGGGAATGCCAATCTAAGAGAACTTGAAGGAGCTTTCTTGGATTGACTTCGTCATCTACGGCAATGGCAGTTATCCTTCCTTGTTCCATTGGGAATCCTCCAAGTAGGGTATTTCAATTTCGATGATCGTTCCGTTTCCCGGTGAACTGCCAATTGAATAGGACATACCGTCCCCGTAAAAAAGTCTAAGTCTCGTTATCGTTCCACGCAACCCGAAGCTAGATGCATTATGAATAAGCTGCTCCTCTCTCATGGAATCTAGATTATCCTCTGAGATCCCCATGCCATCATCTTTAATGGTCAAGATGACCGATCTGCCTGAAGGGACGGCCGAGACAGTAATTACCCCCTGCTGCCCCATCGGACGAATGCCGTGGTACAGCGCATTCTCCACGAGTGGCTGCAGGGTGAGCTTGGGAACCGGATAATCATGTAACGCATCGCTTAATACATAGACAGTCCTAAACATGCCTGGGTATCTAATAAGCTGAATCGTCAAATAATTCTTGGCGATTTCAAATTCTTCTTTTAACGAGATAATTTCATTCCCTTTGCTTAAACTCAAACGGTAATATTGGGCTAACGCGGAGATCAGACGATAGGTTTCTTCCCTTTCTCCAGCCAAAGACAAGTATCCCGCAGATTCCAAAGCATTATATAGAAAATGCGGTTTAATTTGCTGGTGTAAAATATGAAGTTCAAGTTTTCGCCGCAGCGACTGCTCCTCTTTCTCGCGTTCCATCGATTGTTGAATTGTAGCAAGCAGACGGTTATACCGATCTTGAAGCTGCCGGATCTCATTGGAATTCGGATTGAGAAGGACTTCCTGGTAATCACCTGTCTCCGCTTTTCTCATCGATTTCAATAAACTTAATATCGGGTTGATAATCGATCTCGTGATCCAAATAAACCCGAGAAAAATAAAAACAACATTAAAAGCGACGATTGGGAAGAGGACTCGATTCACAGCCTTGTACGGATTCGGCCAGTCGCTCATCGAGAATGCGGTTACATAACGCCATCCGCCAACCTCCATCTTATCGAAAATATATCGATTATTCGCTATGGTTTTAATAAAGCTCCCTGAAGCATGGGAACGAAACTCTTCCGATTCCGCAAACTGCTGTAGCTCGGGATTTTCAAACTCCATTATAAGCGCGTCTTCCCGATCTACCATAAGATCGTACTTCTTGCCGTCAATGGTATGTTCATAGGGCTTCTTAATTTGAGCTAACGGAATGTTAATCATCACTATGCCAAGTTGTTTGGCGGTATTCAGATCGTTCACGACACGGATTAAAGACAGATATGGTTCCCCTTTAACCGGGGTATTCAGGAGCCCGCCTGCATTAATCCGCCATATCGGACCCCCGTTTTTGCTTACGGCTTCCTGGTACCAGGGAGCTGATTTCATGCTTGCTATGTTAAGTCCTAGCTTCTGAAATTCCAAAGAATAGTATAAATCGTCGTTTCGAAACAAATAAACGGAGGCTACGCTGGACTCCGCGAGAAAAATTTCATTTAGTACCTTCTGGATACTCAAGTTTGAAGCAACGAATCCATCGTATGTGAAGTCCGTCTTCAGCAGCTCCTGGACGGTGCCGCTGGCAATCACTCTTTGGGAATATTTCGAAGCGTTATCGAACAAGGAATTCATATTGGATTGAATCGCGTTTAAGCTTTGTTCGGAGACTTCCGCAATCTTACCGTCGATCAGACTTCGGTTAAATCTTTCATACAAGACGCCGCTAACCAGCAGAGAAACTGATAGCAAAACAATATAATAGGAGATCATTTGTGTTCTTATTTTGGCGAATTTCACCACATAAACCACCTTCTGTCTGATTGAAATCCTATCTACTTATTTCCTATCATTCCTCCTCTTATTATAGCATGGACGCAGCGGTACTATCCTTTAATTGCTCCCGCGACGATACTCTTCTGTACCTGCTCGCTTAAGAAAGCATACAAAACAATCGTTGGAATGGTCGCGATGACCATGCCGGCTGCGATCGGACCATACTCTGTCATATGCAGCCCCCGTAAGGAATTAATGGCAACGGTTATCGTCATGAGATTCGTATTATTGATAAACGTAGTCGCAAACATCAATTCATTCCATGCGGCTAGGAACGTAAAGATGGACACCGAAACGAGAGCCGGTTTTATTAAAGGAAGCATAATTCTGAAAAACACTTGGTAAATATTACAGCCATCGACGACGCTAGCTTCTTCCAATTCCCGAGGAAGGTTCGTAAAAAAACCAACCATAATGAACATAGCGGGAGGAATGGCATTCACCGTATAAGGGATCATCAAACCCCATGGCGTATTTAACAAATGGGTTTGCTTTAAGATGAGAAATATAGGCAGTAAGGTAGCATGTACCGGAATCATCAACCCGGACATAAATAAGGCAAGTACAATTTTGCTAAACTTCCATCTCATCCGGGTGACGGCATACGATACCATCGACGCTAACAACCCTGAAGCGATTACCGTTATACCAGTGTATAACAAACTGTTCAAGAAATTCCTGCCAAGCTTAGAACCAACAAAGACGTATTTATAGTTTTCAAACCTCCACGTGGAAGGCAGTCCCATTACATTGCTTCCGGTGATTTCAATATTGGTTTTGAATGAAGTTAACACTAGCCATAGCAGCGGATAAAATTGAATGATGGCGAAAACGACGAGAAAGAATTGAAGAAATAGCTTGGTGTTAATCCATTTGCGTGTCAGTATCACTTGCCATTCTCCTCTCCTCGTACTTGAAACAACCATTGCAGCCCCATATAAATAACAAGACATTCCACCACCATAAAGACGGCCATTGCACTTCCATACCCGTACATATTTCTCTTAAAGATCGTTGTGTACATCAGCGTGCTGGGTACATCCGTCGCCGGTGCCGAGGTGCCGTTCGTCATGATAAAAGTCAAATCGAAAAATTTCAACGAGCCAATAATGGCAAAAACGATACAAACCTTGATAATTGGCGTTATTAACGGAATCACGATCGAAAACGTGGCGCGCCATCTGGACGCCCCATCGATTTTGGCAGCATCAAACATTTCTTCGGAAATGCCTTTTATAGCCGCATACATCAGAAGCATGTAATAACCAACCCACTGCCACACGGCGGGCAGCATGATGCTCGATAAAGCCGTTTTATCATTCGTAAGCCAATCGTTCTTCCAACCTTCCAGTCCTATTTGCGCCAATATGGCATTCAATACACCGTAGTTCGGGTTCAAAATGGATAAGAACATGAGTCCGATGACGGCGGAAGAAATCGTGACGGGGATAAAGAATAACGTCCGATAAAACTTCTCTCCTTTGATGCCTCTGGCCAAAATTAGGGCAAGAAGGAACGCGAAAGGGATTTGCAAGCCCACTGACAAAATAGCTAAATAAAACGTATTCCAAACAGAGTGAAGAAATTGCATGTCGTACGTATCGGTAACGAACAGATCTTTATACAAAGCCAATCCTACAAATTTTCCTTTTCCGATTCCGTTCCAATCCAACATGCTGTAATAAACGGATTGAACAATCGGGATAAAACCTACTAGTATGAACAAGACTAGCGCAGGAAGTACGAAGACGGCTATGGCTTTCTTATCACCAAACACTTGTTGCATGGTTCTCCCTCCCCCTAATCAAACTGGCGGAAGTTGATTTCCGCCAGTTTCTTCGATTAGATTTCTTTCGTCTCTATTTGCCAGGATTGATTTTGCTTTGCAGTTCTTTATTAAAGTCCTCAGGCGATACTTTTCCAGCTGTGAATTTCATCAGTGAACCGAACATAGACTCCGTATCATTACCAGACAACATTTGATCCCACCAGTACGAGAAACCAGTCGCTTTTGCAGAAAGCTGGCCAATTTTAACAGCAAGCGGATCTACCTTGGAGGTGTCGCCTAGATCGCCTTTCCATGCAGAGGAACCGGAACCAGCAAGGTATACTTCCTTCGCCATCGTTTCCATAAAGTATTTGTAAACTTCCCACACACGATCTTTATTTTTTACATTGGCATTAATAAAGAAGGTTTCGCCGGAACCGCCATGCCATTCATCGGCATTGCCTTTCCCACCTGAAATCGTCGGGAATTTCACCACTTCAACCTTCCCTTTTACCGCTGATTCCGGTGCATTGATCTGTCCGTTCACCCAAGCGCCCATATACAAGATAGCGGCTTTGCCAGTTAAGAACATATTGATTGACTCATCATAGGAAGTCCCTAGTGGATTTTCCCCGAATGCCTTGGCGTCAATCAGCTCCTTGTACTTGCGGCTGGCTGTCTGGAATTCCGGCGTATCGAAGGATCCTGCCTTATTCAATGCTGCATTGACAGCAGCTGCCCCTCCCATGCGGATGTCCAAAATGGAGTTCCAGAACATCGCAGGCCATCTATCTTTTGCCCCCAGTGCGATAGGCGTAATGTTTTTGGCTTTTAAAAGGTTAATATCAGCTAGCAGATCTTCCCAAGTAGCAGGAACTTTAGCGCCTGCGGCTTGAAATAGCTCCGTATTGATATAAAGGTTCGCAGTTGCGATATTCGTGGGAAGCCCGTACAGCTTACTGTCAAACGTAAAGTTGTCCGTCGTTCCCGGAACCAACTTATCGATGGTTCCGTCTTTTACAAGATCTTGCATCGGTAGAATGCGGTTTCCTGCGACGAACGGCTGAGCGAAGCCTCCACCCCATGAAAAGAAAATGTCGGGCAATTCATTTGCTGCTGAAGCCGTTTTGATCTTCGTTTTATAGGCTTCTCCCCCGATCCCCGTATGTTCGATTTCTACATTGGGAAACTTGGCTTTCGTGGCATCCAACGCTTTGTAAAAGCCGATAAACCCTCCGTCTTTGGAGTTAGGATCGGAAAACTGCGACCACATTGAGATCTTGATTTTCTCAGCCGCAGCATTGTCCGTAGATTTTGGCGAGTTGGAATTTGCAGGTTGTTGGCTATCGCTTTTCGTACTTCCGCACGCAGCCAGTGTCACCGTTAAAACTGCAGCCAAACCCATGCTTATTATCTTTCTGAACATCTTCATTTTGTTTGCCTCCCCGCTATTAATAAAACCGCTTACATGTCATATCATACGATTTTCTACGCTGTCGAAGAATGTAATCGCTTTACTAAAAGATAGAATCTTTTTACTTTGCCTATCTATGAATTTCATGCCAAGAAGATTCTGCTAATCCAACTGCTAATTTGTAGTATACACCTACAAAGAGACATACATGTAACGGTCTCACTCAATTACGTCCCAAAATCAATACCTCGTCCGCCTGATCAGCGGTCGTAATTTGTGCCTAATCGAAGTAAAAAGATTCTATCATTCAGTAAAGCAATTACATTTTTCAAGCGACTAGCGTAGCGTATCATTACATTTGTAAGCGCTTAACTAAAAATTAGAAAAACAAAAAATGAAGGTAAATTTATTGAAAAAACATGTAAAGCGATTCGTGGTTACAATGCTTCTATTCCTAGTAATGTTAGGTACTTTGGCGACATCCGTTGGTGCCTATGGTCCTTTGACCATGTTTACACCTCCCAGTGATGCGCCTACTTACGGGGTCTTGTCACCCAGAACCGTTCAGCTCACACACAGCGGTGGCAACAATGGCAAAATGTATACCACCAGGGAAAACAGAACTACTGGTATACCGACATTCCCAATCTACGAAAGCACAAATAACGGACAATCTTGGGCAAAAATGGGAGATGTCACAAATACAGTGGATGGGTCTGGCTGGGGAATGCAGAATTGCCCGCAGCTTTACGTCGCGGCGAAAATCACAGTTTGTTGCAGATTTCGGTAGAAAGAAATTATCCTTGAGTATTTAAAAAATGCATAAAAATTCAGTAGGTCCTTACTTCGATACGTTTGTTGCTAAGGCTGTAATCCGAACGATACGATTCACGTTGTCCCACTCCACTTGACTGTCGAGAGCTTCGCTAACATAGCGGATTGGTACGTAGGTCACGTCGTCAATAAGCGCCGGTGCCGTATCAAAGATCGCTGAAACTCCGTTGATGTACGCCTCTTTTGAGCCGATTTGCATGATAATTTTTTTGTCATTTTTTACAGCTGTGATTTGTTGTTGTTTTTCGTTCCAGGTAACTTGTGCACCAAGCATTTCAAAAATCTCGCGTAATGAGATCATCACGCGGCCATCTTGCATGATGAGCTGATGCTGTAGTGCTGCCTGTTGTCCGTTCAGCCATAACGAAATGCCGCCCTTTTCGTCCTCTACCTTTTCCAGACAAATCACATTTCTGTTGTTCGCGATGACAATGGAGTTTTTGGTGAGTGGAATGATCTGAGAGTAACCGATAATTTTATTCATGATCTGCAGCGTAAATCTCGGATTCCCTTGTGGGTCTAAGGAGTGGACGGTACCACCGTTGGTCGAAACGAAGACATTCCCCTGATCGTCAGACACAAAATTCCCCTTGAAATTCGCAGCCAATTCATATCCAGCTGAGCGTTCCGCGGCGCTTAACATATAGCTCCATAGAACATTGCCGGACTGGATATCGTTGTCCGTTAAAGTGGAGGTTTTCTCATCGACCTGGAAAAATCCCCCTTGATGATCGATAGCTTTTCCGCTTATAGTGTACATAATCTCCGGTTTATTTTCTTCTACTAGGCCTGTTGAAGTAACCGAATAAATCTTTTCGTTTATCAAAAGGTAGCTATCTGACAATTTTATTCTGGATGTCGACGTGATATTTGGAATAGCCCAGATCACCTTACCTTCGTCGTTAAGACAAATGAGCTGGTTATCGATTCCAATCAACAAATTTCCTTGGACGTCCGCAAGAAGGTTGTTCATTGCAAATACATCGAAGGTTTTATCGTTAACTTTCAGTTCTTTAATCTGCCAATTCTTGGTACCATCAGGACGAAACGAGGTAAGTCCATTATCGATCAAGGCTACAAGGTTACCTATCCAATCAACACTGAAAAACCTGTCAGCAAAAAAAGTAGAATCTTTTCGTCGAACCAGTGCAAGGGATAAATCTTTATATTGGCTAAGCACCGTCCCGTCTTTATTAAACCGTATTACAGTAGCTTTCGAGGTAGTTGTATTTTTGTCAAGATAATTGAAAACGCTAGAGAACGTAAAAATACTCCCGTCCGCGCCAGTCATCAAATCACTACTTTTTCCATCCTGCTTCCATATAACTTGCCCTTGGTTATTAACAGCGAACACTTTGCTAAAATTATGTAATATAATTATTTGATCATTTAACTTCTTTGCTTGAAAATGATCGTATCTACTATCACCGCTAAATGACCATTTTAGGCGATATTTAGCACCTTCATTCTTAAGGACCCAATTTTGCCCTGAATCGTCCGTTACCGTTAAATCAATTGGATCAGCTTCTTGGGAATCAGCAAGTACCATCGATATAGAAATGTTGCTAACTAATAATAATCCTGCCAGGGCCAGCAATAATTTTTTCAACGTCAACCAACCTCTTTCCACGTTTTTGCCATCTGAATTGGAACTATTCCACTGCAATTTGATGATTATCGTCCTCCTCAATCTCTAGCATGATTTCTTCTAATATATTTACTAAATTTCTTCTTAGTAATGTTTCACTAAACCAAACGAACTCAAACATTCCTTTTAATATCCATCTCGATATCGCTGTAGAGATCATAGTTAATAACAATAAGAGAGTGAAGTTTGTTGCCATTGAAAAAGCTAATTCACTGGTCTTTACTTCTTTAAATACATTCGTTAAGAACTGCACCCAGAATGGAACGAAAAGTGAGATGAATATTGTAGGAGCAATTAATGAAGGTAGCTTTTTCCTTTCAATATCCTTATAAACCAGCTCTATAAGATGCTTGAGTTTTTCCTCTTTATACAGCTTCTTCACCTTTAAATGTCCAATCAGAATATCTGACTGTATTCTCTCAAAATCATCCGTTCTCCATGAGAACCCTTTAATATGTATTTTAAATTTTTTCCTTACCACTTTCTTTGCCCTCGAATTTATTAGCAATAACATTGCAATAGACATACTCAAGAGAATAAAAAAAGAAGTGACTGAATCACGAATTTCTACTAAGAAGCTGCTTTCAAGTTTATTAATATTGTTTAAATACCAAGTAATCCAATCCTTCTCGGTTGCCGCCTCAAAATCGAGTAATATCAGGGTATTTTCCACATTTATACTATTTATTAATGATTGGGCACTATGTAAAGAAATTGCGTTTTTTTGTGCGATTTTAAGAACTTTTTGCATACTACTATTGTCTTGTATAGATTGCAACCACTTATTTGTATTTAATATTGCTTGGTCTACCATACCTTCATTTAACATATAACTGGCAAGTGTTTTCTTTATTGTTTCTGAATCGATAGTTAAATCTCTTGCAGCTGCATGAATCAAGAACATATAGTTATTTGGATCACTTTCTTCAAGACTAATAGCCGCATTTGTGATTAGTTTTGATAATCCAGACTCTACTGGAACTACCGCATCAATACGCTCCAGATATGATGTATATTCACTTTCTAAATCATAACCGGTTTGATCATACGTTGATGGATATTGCGGAACAATTATTCCAATAGATTGAAAACCTAATCCAGGCCGTCCTGCCCTGCCCAGCATATTCATTACTTCTTCCTTTGACATAGGCCTTGGTATATCATCTGCTGAATACTGTTTAGTAGTATTTACTACCACTGCTGAGGCAGGAAGATTAAGCCCCTGAGCAAGAGTACCAGTTGAACAGATAACACCAATCTTAGAGGATTTAAAAAATTCTTCTACAGCTTCTTGCTCTTCTTCAATTAATGCTTGTGTATGAATACCAATTCCTTTGGAAAGCCCCTCAAATAACTCGGATTGATACCCTAGTTCAATTTCAGCGAATTTTAAATATGCTTTTACTCTCTCATTGAGTTCTTGGTTAAAAGTTCTGATTTGTTTGTGTTTATCAATTTCTCCAATTAAATGTCTTGTTGTCTGTGAGAATATTCATTCCATCGATTATTATTCTTTTTAAATCCGACGTTGACTTTCTCAGGAATTCTAATAGGGAAAGCTGAATTGCCACCTTCTTGTTTCCAAACATCCTGTACACAAAAGAACAAATCCGCAGTAAGTTGTGCATTATATGAACTTCTGCCGCTTTCTCTTGCAGAACGAAGAGCATTTACGTATTCATTACTAGGATGAGAGATAAACCCTCTAATAGTTCTTGAAGGTCGCCATCTTGTAAATGTTGTTGTAACGGGCTTTTTATTATATTATTTAGCCATTTGGGGAGGATCTCAGATTCATCAATCAGAGCAGATAATAAGAGATATACACAATTTGAAGTATAAATTGATATTCTAGATAATAGTGAATCTAACAAAGCCCCCCTTTGACCTTCTTTAATTGCGCTAGTACTTTTTTATCTGTAAGGGCTTGCTCCTTGTTCGGTATTTGAAAAAGGAATAAGCCCAACCGTTGGAACACGTGCAGGACGAACAATCCAGGCGACAGAGCCGCTCTTCAGCAGCTTGAACAAGAAGGCTATGTCCGAATCGTGCCTACACATGGCGTCATTATTTTAGATTCATCCGCTCAAAAGATAAGTGACCTTTTGGATATCGTGATTTCCTGTATCATGTTTTCCGTAAATGCCGTATGGAGTTTAAAACAACAGGAATTACAGGATTCCTCCGATAAACTATCTCAGTCTTTTACCAATTTTCTTGAAGCGGATACGCTGGATCCTGATACCTTGGTTCAATTTGAGTTTGAGTTGCTGCATGACCTCATTAAAGTCTACAACAATGAAGAAATGTCCAAACTGTTTGTCAACAACCTCCAGATTATTTTGATCAAACAACAATAAACGGTGGAAGGCACCCAATTATGCGGAAACAGCCAAAGTTCTTCGTCAGCTGATTGCTGCGATGGCAAAGGGATTGGGGCCATTTCACGAATCTTTATTTCTTCATCTTCAAATCTTAAAACGGACATGGGTCAAGGTTTTCCCTGAAGAAGGAGATGTCTACTTGACAGGTGTTGGTGTATAACCTGAAGTTTCAGAACGAATAACTACTACCTTTTCTTAATTCATTTAGGACGATCGGAAAGAAGGCAAAGAAGAGTAACTCCTTCATTAACCATATCCATTAGTACGGTCCTGAATTTAGACATTAAGATTCTGTTCGATGATGAAGGTCTATGCAATAAGAAAAGAGGCTTGTTTAATGGATCAGTAAAACCAAGCCCCTATCTTTAACGTTAGTTCTCCCCTAACTCAAATGCAATTCCAGAATTATTCTTTCTCAATACAGCCGGCGGGTACCCCTCCACTTTTTTGAAGACCTGGGTAAAATACGTGTAATCGGAAAATCCGACCTTTCCGCTGATTTCATAGATAAGATCATTCGTATTGAGAATGAGCTCTTTCGCCTTGACTATTCTTAAGCGGGTAACATATTCCTTGAAGGAGATTCCAAATTCGCGCTTAAACAAATGGCTGAAATAGTTTGGTGTCTTGCCCACATACTCCGAGAGCATCTCAACCGTAAGTTCGCGCGTAAAGTTTTTGCGGATAAACTCGTCCGCACGGATCATCAACGGACTGAGATCTTTGGAGAAGTGCTTGCCGGTCTCCTCGAAAACAGAGACAACGATTTCTCTGAAATCTTCGATCGTTAGAAAATCAGCATTTACTTCAATGAATTCAATTTTGCTTTGAATCTGTTCGATCCGATCAGCAGGAACGTTTCTATTCGCGACCGTTAAAAAGTGAAGCAAATTTCGCGAATAGGCAGCCACACTTTTTCTGCTATATTCACGTTCTTTCTTCATACGCTCAAACTCGTTTTCGACCATCGTCACAGCGGAAGTAATGTCCCCTCGGGACAATTTCAACATAAATTCTGCGTTTTCCAGCAAACCGACAATCGTTTTATCGCTTAATTCAGCGGATTTATTATAGACTTGGATCGAGCCGCTGCCTATGTATAACCTCATAGACAACGCTTGGTTAGCTTCCTGATACAGTTTTACGAATTCGGAAATATTGCCTGGGCTGCTGATTCCGGCCGAGAACGACATTCGACATTGGGACCTCGTCTCGCGATTCCAAGACCGCAATCGATTCACCAATTCACTCGCATATTGACGATAGTATAAGTAAGAATTCGTATCTATCGTCACCAAGAAAACCATTTTTACTTCTTTTGACCTTAGACAGATCCCCCGCGTAGCTAAATCGCTGGATGCAAAGAGATTGCAAATGGTGTCCGCGGCGATCTTCGATTGATCCGAATGC
Organism: Paenibacillus sp. GCM10027628; assembly: GCF_042676385.1. Classification (NCBI taxonomy): domain Bacteria; kingdom Bacillati; phylum Bacillota; class Bacilli; order Caryophanales; family Paenibacillaceae; genus Paenibacillus; species Paenibacillus sp. GCM10027628. The sequence goes on along the minus strand of NZ_JBHTHA010000023.1, from coordinate 159,975 downwards.
TTTTTCCAATCACCATCGAATTGTGCTGTTACGCAGATGAGTGATTTCGTTCCATCGAAACCATAGTACTGCTGCAAGCCTTCCAGAATGATCAAACGGTCCGTGATACTGCCATTTAGAAGTTCTTCTCCGAAATTGCTCTTAAAGGACTCGAGATATTTTTGAAACTCTTGCTCCGAAACCCGTTCCCTAATAATGTCATCCTTAACCTTTTGGATCAAAGCGATTAAACTTCGTGCACGAATGGGCTTCATTTCATAATCTACGGCATCCAGTTGAATCGCCTTCTTAAGATACTCGAAATCGTTATATCCGCTTAAGATGATGACCCTCGTTCTAGGATTGATCTCCTTTATTTTCTCCAGAAGCTCCAATCCGTCCATTCCGGGCATTCTCACATCCGTGATCACGATCTCCGGCTGCAGTTCGGTAAATCGTTGAAGTGCCTCAAGGCCATTGGAAGCTGTAACTACCATCTTAATGTCCAAAGCAGACCAATCGATACCTTGCTCAATGCCCGATCTGATCTGTTCATCATCGTCTGCGATTAACAGTTTCATTCCGACTCACCCGCCTTTCCATTAAACGATAAGGGGAATGAGCACCTCAACTTTAGTACCAACCCCGACCTTGCTTGTAAAATAGAGACCAAATGGTTCTCCATAACTGGTTTTAATTCTGTCATCGATATTTTTTAAGGCAAATACGTGTTTCGCTTCCTCGATATTGCTCATCATTTTATGGATTTTAGTTTCATCGTTCCCCATACCGTTATCCGTTACCATTAACCGAATCCCCTGGTCCGCTCTGGTTATTTTGACTTCGATAATGCCTCCCTCGACGACCTGTTCCAACCCATGAAAGATCGCATTTTCAACCAAAGGCTGCAGAACTAATTTAGGCATTTTATTGTTCATAAGGTCCGGCGCGGCATCGATATGAAGTTTAATGCGTTCCCCATACTTCCGTTTCTGAATAAACATATAATTTTCCAAAAAATCAACCTCTTGGCCAATGGTGACAAAAGGCTCTCCCTTATTCAGAACGTGCCTGAATATTTCTGCAAGAGCTTCAATTTGCTCGCTGACATCATAATTTTTTTGTCTGATCGCAAGCCAATGAATCGAATCTAAGGTATTGTATAAAAAATGAGGGTTAATTTGCGATTCCAGCGCCTTGATTTCGGCTTCTCTTTGCTTGATTTTGGTCAAATAAACGTCGTTGATCGTTTCCTTCAGCTGCTCTACCATCCGCAAAAATCCGTTGCTGATTTCGCCGATTTCATCTTTGGAATCGATCCTCAAAGCAATGTTAAAATTGCCGGTCTTCAGCTTCATCATTTCTTTACGTAATTGCAGCAGGGGCCTAAGCAAGTATTTGTGCAAAATGAAGGAGAATAATATGCCGAAGATAAGGCATAGCACAATAACAATCAGCAAAACTGTATTTATTGTAGATTTCAACAATGTAAAGGACTTTTCCGGGATGATCTGAACCATTGTCCAGTTGGATTGCTCTATCGTATAAAAGAGCACAATTTGTCTCGCATTTTCAATATCTGCGGTAAAATAACCGTTTTTCGTTAGAATGTTTCTATGAACAAAATCGAAGTCATCAATCTTGTCTCCGATTTTGTTTCTTTCCGTTGAAGATAAGACGATGCCGTTAGCATCCAAAAGAAAAATATGAGAACCCTCATAAGAATTGATGTTTTTGTAAAATTCATAAAGAATTTCTTCGTTAATATCAAGTCTTTCTACTGCAATCATTCTACCCATTTTTCTAAAGTCCATAATTCCTCGATAATAGGCGATCTTTCCAGGCCCAGTTAGCCAAAAGCCTCTTCCTTGCTCCTGCAACGCACGCTCCATCGCAGATTGGTCCAAATCCGGAACCGAAACCCCTTTTTGAAAAATAACTTCCTTGCCTAAGTACAAGTTTATAGAACGATAATATTTTTTGGATCCTACTACATCATCCAACCAAGAGTTCATATTCAAAACTATTTTGTCATAGTCCAACTCTTTGTTGTATTCGCCTTTGGCAAACTCTTGAACGAGCCCATTGGATAAGATTCGGGTCGAAATATCATTGGTATCGACGAACAGAGATTCAAAATTCTGTTTCGTTTGCTTTAGCGTCTGCAGGGCAATTTCACTTGATTTATTTAGTGTTAAAGCGGCAAATTGGCTGTTTAAATATAATCCCAATACGATTAAGGGAACAATAATCAAAACCGCTATGCATAAATATAATTTAATGATTAGAGGTAAGTCTTTAAACTTCAACACTTTTTGACCACGCCCCAAGTGTCCATTTATGTGTAGAGATAAATAGAACGGCATCGTTCAGACGAAGCCGCTCTGTTCGTAACTATTTTACCCTTTTACCGCACCGGATGTTAAGCCTTGAACGAAATACTTTTGCAAGAAAATAAAGAGAACAATAAGCGGAAGAAGAACCATACACATGCCAGCTGTCATTAAGGGCCAGTTCGTCGTATATTGTCCTTGAAAATTAATCAGACCGACCGAGATCGGGACCCCTTTGTCTGTCGTCAATGTGGCAATTTGCGCCCACATCAGTTCCCCCCAGGCAAAACCAAAATTAAATACGGTACATGTGGCGATGGCCGCCCCCGAGAGCGGAAAGACGATCCTGAACATCGTACCGAACTCACTGCAGCCGTCAATTCTGGCCGATTCAAGCAACTCACCGGGTATGGAAAGGAAAAAATTGCGAAGAATAACGATGGTCCCTGGTAAAAGCCATCCTACATAAACGACAACGATGGGAATATAGACGACTTGAAACATTTTCAATTTAGACATCATCATATAAAGAGGAATAATCATGGATTCGGCTGGCAAGATCATTAAGATAAATAAGATGCCAACGATAGCTCCTGTGAAAGGAACCTGTAATCTCGCGAGCGCATACGCCGCGAAGGTCGCTAAAACGGTTGCAGCTAACAACGTGACAACCACAATCACAATGCTGTTAAAGAAGTAATCGCCCAGACGCCCGACCTTAAATGCTTGGATATAATTCTCCAAATGAATTTGACTCGGAAACGACCATAAATTCGAATAAAACTCTTCGGTCGTCTTTAAAGAGGTGAAGACAGTAAAGAGAACTGGGTATATGTTTACTGCCGCGAATACAATCAAGATCAGACGTATGATAAGGGTTGAATTCCAGCTTCTAATACTCATAGACGTCCCCTTTTGCAAGTTTTTGCGAAATGAACATAATGACTGCAACTAGCACGGTAAACAAGACTCCAATCGCCGCGGCATTTCCAAATTCATTGTAATAGAATCCTGTATCCAGCATCTGAATCGGCACGATTTTCGAGTAATCACCGGGCCCACCCTTGGTCATGGAATAGACGATATCATAGGCTTTAAAGGAACCAATCAGGACTAACATCGAGACCAAACGGATCGTGGGCATAATCAGCGGCAAGATAATGATTCTGATTTGGCGGAAGTAGCTTGCCCCTTCCAGTCGCGCAGCTTCAAACATGGAAGCCGGAATCGTAAGCATGGCCGTATAAAATAGCATCATCACGCCTCCGCAACCTTTCCAGCCGCTCACCACGGATATGGTCCACAATACAAGCCCGGGTTCGGAGAGCCAGGCGTGTTCAAGACTAGTCATTCCGATCAACCGGAAAAACTGATTGATAAGTCCCATATCGGGACTTAGGATAAAAGCGAACAAAAGTCCGATGACAATAAAAGGCATCATATTCGGAGCAAAGAAGATTAACCGTAATACCGCTCCCTCCTTGCTGCCGATCCTGTATACCATCAATGCCAGCAATAGTCCTAGCAAGAGAGCAATCAAGGAGGATACAATTGCAATCATAATGGAATATTTGAACCCTTTAAGGGTAGTGGTATCCTGAAATAGCTGAATATAATTATCCAGACCAACCATTTGTATGCTGGATAATGGACTCCATTTTGCAAAAGATAAGACGAAATTCCACCCGATCGGGACGATCATCGTAAATGCAATAAAAAAAGCCGCCGGAATCAGTATGGCAATCCCCAACATTCGCGTTTTGACATTCAACGATTGACTTTTCACTAATCGTGGCACCTTATGTCCTCCTTCTTCTTGGAACAATAAAGGGCATAAGACAGGTCGCTTATGCCCATGATCGAACCATTAATTTTTACTTGTTATTTTTTCTGCTCAATCGCTTCCAATCTCAGTTTTTCGAGATCCTCCAGCGTTTTCTTAGGATCGAAAATGTAGTTGGCAGGCATTTTAGTGTTGAGATATTCGTTTATTTTCGGCGAAAGAGCATTGATATCTTTTTCGACATAGAGATTACCGGCATCCTTCGCATACTGCGCAACTTTAGGATCGGATATTTTCACACCTTTGACTGAAACCGGAGCTCCACTATCAACCCTGTGTTGGGCAATTTCCGTACTCGTTAAATATTTTAGGATCTCGATCGATGCTTCCGGATGCTTCACGTTCGCCGGAATCATGTACCCGTTGGCGTCGCCTGGTACTTTTGTACGCGAGCCCATATAAGGCCAGCTTAGTACCTGCACATTTTTCAATCCCGAATCCTTAACCGCTTTACTTGCTTGATAATTGATGTAGGCCATAATCGCGATCTTTTCGGACTTAAACGCAGTTAATATCTGGTCCTGGGTTACCGTAAGTGCACCTTTGCCCGGATACACATATTCCTTATCGTAGATCGACTTTGTTTCATCGAAAGCCTTCACAACCGTTGGGTCGGTAAAAGGAATCTCGCCTTTTGACCACTGCTGCAATTTGGCATCATCCGGCCAAACGGAGAAAAGAAGACCTGCATGCGTCCAACTCACCCAACTGTTTCCAAAAGGCGTAATCCCCAGTTTTTCTTTCACGGTACCCAGCGCATTCTTGAATCCTTCCCAGGTCGGTTGATCCGGCAGGCTAACGCCAGCTTTATCCAACAAGTCTTTGTTCGCCAGCATCATGAAATATACAGGGGTGATCGGGACCGAAAAGGTTTTGCCTTTATAGGTCCCCTTCTCCAAGGTACCTTCAACGAATGTATTCTTCCATTCGCCGCCATTGGCATCCAGATAAGGTGTTAGATCCAGCGCCATATTGGCATCCACGAACGTATCCATGTTGCCGGTCCAATAGAATGCGAGATCCACAGGCTCGCCTGAAGCGATCGTTGTTTTAATCGTCTTTTCAGGGTCAACGACCGGTTTAAAGGTGATATCATATTTATCGGCGAAACGCTTGGCCACTAACTCTTCTTCCTTTTTCCCGATCTCATCCCCCGGCCAGGCGATCATCAGAGTGAGCTTCGTCTTTTTGGCCGCAGCTTCATTCTTTCCTACGATGGAATCTCCGGTTGACGATTGATTACCGCAAGCGCTTACTACTAGAGCCAAACTCATCGATAGGCACAGAACCATGCTTGATTTCTTGAAGAATTTCATTTTTGACCCTCCCATTATTTCATATTTGATTGCGCGCGCTTTCTAATCCTGATTATACGAGCATAGGACTCCAGCATGTATTTAGAAAATCTACAATATCTTTAGGTTTTCTTTGATCCACAAAACAACTGCCAGCTAAGTATGAATTCTCTTTAAGTAAATCGACGTCCATTCCCTAATCGGGATGAATTCACCTATCTTTATTGTTTTCTTCATCAATTTGCAATTCCACACATTGTAGATCGCAGCTTTATAGTCGCACCCGCTTCGAATCCGGCACTTGAAAATTTGATGGGCAGAGTCAGCGTACCGCTGGCGGGCTGGCCATCCTCCCGATCGGTGTAGCTGACTTCATCCAGATAAACCTGTCGAGCTTCTCCGCTGAAGTTCATGACGAACACATAATCCTTCTCTCCATCTGTCCGCAATTGTGCCGTTACGCCTATTGAAACTCCATATTCAGGACACGGGCTACCTTCGCTTCACGAACTATTTCTTTATAGAATACGTTTAGGAAGTCCTGCTTCAGCCGTGTCGCCATGTAATAGGCCTGCCCCCTGCCCAGCTTATTGACTGTCAAAGCAGGACTCCCCGCATAGAAGCTGTCCGTATAAAGCCCCAGCACCTTGGCGTTCTCCGCATGGATCAGTTCGCAAATTTCGTGAGCCTCAAACGTTCCGGTGAGGCCAAGCTGATTGTCGGGCAGCATCGCCAGTTCGGCCATTGATCGGGATTATAATCGGCGCCATGCATGAATACATGAAGCTTCTGGCTTATCGGAAAATTTTTCAATATCTATTAACACTCCTATAATCGCAATTTTTAAAGCGGTGTGTATTGGAACCAGTCAAAGTAAGCAGGGACCGTGCAGGGGCGCCCATTCCCCGTTGCATAAAGCCCGATATAAACTCCTGTGAAACCGCCGGCCACTTCCGTGGACAGCATGGAACATTCGCCGGTGCCAAAGGACCTTCGCTGCCTATCAGGTTCAGCATAGTAAAAAGAGTAGTTGGAAGGATCGGCTTCCAATCCAAGAATAATCTCAGAGCCTTCAATCGCTTCTTCGAGCTCGACTTTCCATAAGAAGCCAAGCCGGCGTCGTAGAATCACCTTGCAGCTGCCTTCCTGATCATAAGTCAGCGCGATCTCATAATGGAATCTCTCATTCATATAAACGGTTAGTCCAGCTTCCTCACCTTCTTGTAAAGGTTCGAAGCTTAGCAGCGTTGAAACGGAGCACCTGAAATGCTGCTGCCTCCTGCCTATGAATGCAGGCGTGCCGATATCATTCAAACTCGTTGCTGAGCCGCGAAGAGTCAGCCAGCCTGGCCGTTCTTCAAGGGACCAGTCCCCAGCTAGAGGATTCCTCAAGAAGTTCCAACAGGAATGCAATTCCCTTCCTTCGAAATCATCCTTTGCCACCCAAGGCATTCCTGCTTCGAGCCGAAGCGTACCGGCATCCATCTTCTCCGACACCTTTCCCCCATCTCCGAAAACAGGCCACCCATCCGATGACCAAGTGACCGGAGCAAGAAAAGTCTCACGGCCCAAGTGATGGTGCCGCCCTTCGAAGGGAACGGACACGGGGCGGGTACCCAAGAAGACTCCCCACCAGCTACCGTCCTCCAGTTGGACAAGATCCGCGTGTCCCGTGGCTTGGATAGCACAATCCAAGCTCCGGTGGGAAAGAATCGGATTGTTCGGATTGCTATCGAACGGTCCGCAAGGCGTGCTCCCTCTGGCAATCGTGACCATATGACCATAATCGGTTCCTCCCTCTGCGATCATCAGATAGTACATTCCTTGGATATTGTATAAATGTGGTCCCTCAGGCGCTATGCCGCCTGTGCCTTTCCAGATCAGACGACGTTGCGACAAGAGCATCCCGGTTTCCAAATCAATCTCCGCTTGGTAGATTCCAGCGGGCTCTTCCTCCGTAAAACTATTCGTCCCGGAAATATAAACACGCTCATCCTCATCGAAAAACAGAGATGGATCAATACCAGGCCAGTCCAGCCAAACCGGCTCGGACCAAGGTCCCTCGGGCTTTTCGGCCCAAACGTAAAAATTCCTGAAGTTATTCATATTCGTGGTGACCATATAAAATCTGTCATTATGGAAACGAAGGGTTGGAGCATATATCCCCATCGAACTTTTGCATCCATTAAGATCCAACTGGCTATGACGGGTCAAGCAATAACCAATTTGCTTCCAATGAACTAGATCACAGCTATGAAAGATTGGTACCCCGGGAAAATATTGAAACGAGCTAGTAACCAAATAAAAGTTCGATCCTACTCTGCAAATGCTTGGGTCCGGATGAAAACCAGGTATTACCGGATTGGTGTATTGTTTATCTGAAAAGGACATATCCTATATCCATCCCCCTAACTACGCTTTAATATTGCATATCACTGATATTGGTTACACATTGTTTGGAAGTAATGGAAACACGACCATTCCAACGTAAGTAATGATGGACAAAAAATAAATTAGTGCCTGTAACCATATAACCGTGTACAAGGGCATACGTTGCAGGAAACTCCTATCATTCTCATTTAAAGCTTATTACCATAGTGTATTTTGAGCTTGGCATACATGTCCTCTAGGGTAAAGCGCGGGTCGATGTGATGATACCATCGAATAAGACGCTCCTGTTGCTCGTGCACGTACCACATATCAGTTGAAATTCGTGGCGCAGGTCTCCATTCATATCCGAAAGCATGATCATCCATTAGCAATGCGACAGCCGTAGAATCTCCCATAGACCACATCTCCCCCTTAGTCCAACCCGCCCAAGGGCCTAGATTGAAATCGACCAGTTGTTGATACAAATAATCTCCTATATCACCAAATGGTTTGACTCTTACGGCAAGCTCCGAAATGCTGACCTTGATGGTTGAATAAACGTTCTGCGGAACAACCCAGAGTTGAATATTCGAGCGGAAAATAATATTAGCTGCATTGATATCATTGCTTAAATTATATTCATGCCCCCCGTTAGGCCAAGGTCCGCCACCAACCCATATGGCAGTCAATTTGTTCGCGATGGAAGGTTCCCTTAAAAAAGCGGCCGCTAAGTCCGTAATTGGTCCCAAAAATATGACAAAAAGTGGGTGCGGATCACTGGAAAATGCTTCACGAATAATAAGTTCCGCCCCTTCTGACATGACTGGCGTTTGCTCATCAGGCAACGCTCTGTCTGCTCCTTTATACACAGAAATTTCGTCATTCAAATCCATAAGCTCTACTACTTTAACAATCTCCTCGTAGCTTTCCTGCATCGAAGTATTCGTTCTATATTCTCCGAAATGGGCCCCAATGACTCCTTTGACAATAAATTGAGGCGTCAATAAGGCATGTACAATAGCAAATTGATCATCAGCCTCATTTTTTGCATCAGAATTAATAATCAGTCGGATTTTTTTGTTATCTGGTATATCGAATGGAAATTGCAGCATTTATGACGACCTCCAAATATTATTCGCAGTCTTCAATAGACACTCATCTTTCCAGTCCAATGGCAGCCTGGAAGGGTTCTAACATAAACCTCAGGTACTTGAAAATAACGTAAAACTATATTTTCCGGATCCAATAAGAAGCGTGTGACCTTCAATGGTTTGCTCCATTCTAAGTAAGCCGGTCATTTGCTCCAACGACATCCCATTTTCCAGAAAATTCACGTATTCACGCGTTGGAATGACGACTTCAGCTGTCGTATTTGCAGGTATTACCACATCCATCTCCACCGAACCGTTATTCTGTTTACTCCAAGAAACCTTGATGTTTCCGTGAATGGATTCAAGAGAAGCTTCAGCCCATGAGAGATGTTCACCAATCTGCGGCTGGATTCGGATTTTTTTGTAGCCCGGCTCGATTAAATCGATTCCCCCGACAACGCGATAGAGCCAATCCCCGATGGCGCCGTAAGCGTAATGATTATAGGAGTTCATATCATCACTCCAGAATGAACCGTCCTGCTTGATGCCGTCCCAATGCTCCCATATCGTGGTTGCCCCTTGAATCACAGAAAACAACCATGAAGGGTATTCCTTCTGCAGAAGCAGCTGATAAGCCAGCTTGGTATACCCGAATCGTGAAAGGACTAAGCATAGGTAAGGCGTGCCCACAAACCCGGTCGTTATGTGGATCTTATTCTGTTCGATATGTTCGGCCAGCATTCTGGCAGTACGAGGCCGATCCTTCTCCTCCAGTAGATCAAACATAAGAGCAAGCACATACGCCGTTTGTGTAGGAGATTCCACCCGTCCTCTTGGTGTAACGAACTCCGAACGAAATGCCAACACAATGCTTTTATGCAATACTTCATATTCTTTTGCATCTTCCTCTTTGCCAAGTACCGCTGCCATTTTAGACAGCAATTCTGTTGAATAAGCGTAAAATGCAGTGGCGATCAAATCTGTGGGCGTTGCCCCGACAAAGCTGTTTTCCTTAGCATCCAGACCAAGCCAATCCCCAAAGTGAAATCCTGTATTCCACAGGAATTCGTCATCTCCTTGCGAACGCATATACTCAACCCAAGCCTTCATGCTGGAATACTGTCTATCCAGAATACGAATGTCCCCATAGCATTGGTAGAGTGTCCATGGGCAGATGACGGCAGCGTCACCCCAAGCAGAAGAACCGTAACCGGCAGCAGGTATATCGGGAATAACGTGCGGAACTCTTCCGTCAGATTCTTGGTCCGCAGCCAAGTCCTTCAGCCATTTTTCAAAGAATGGAACAACGTTCATATTAAAGGCGGCGGTTCGAATAAATACTTGAGCATCTCCCGTCCATCCTAATCTTTCGTCCCGCTGCGGACAGTCTGTCGGAATATCCAGAAAATTACCCTTTTGCCCCCATAAAATGTTGTGCTGAAGCTGATTCACCAGTTCATCCGAGCATCGGAAGCTGCCGGTTTGCTCCAAATCCGTATGAATGACACAGCCAATGAAGTGATCGATGAGTTGATCCTGCGGAACTCCTGTCACTTTGACATATCGAAATCCTTGAAACGTCAAGTACGGTTCATAGGTTTCTGTCCCGCCGCCTCGACAAATGTACGTAATCGTCTGCTTTGCAGAACGAAGATTGCCGATATAGAAATTTCCGTCTCGATCTAGCACCTCTGCGTGCTGTAAAGTAATGACAGTACCTGCTTCAGCACAAACCTTTAACTTGACCCAACCGACCATATTCTGCCCCATATCCAGAACAGTCTCGCCATTGGGTGTCGCTATGACGGCTATAGGCTTAATCATTTCAATAATTCGGGTCGGTTCGTTTTCTTGGGCAACCAGGGTAGATTGCGGAGTATTCGTAATCGTAACCATTGCTGTCAGCCAATCATCATCTGCATATCCGAGTGAAGCCCAACCATCCATTTCGAGACGAGCATCGTATGTTTCACCGTGGTACAACTCCGACATCAGGATTGGACCTGACGAAGAACGCCAGCTGCCATCCGAAGCAATGATTCGTTCAGAGCCATCGGACAACGTAACATGCACTTGAATGAGCACGGCACGATTGGAACCATAAAACTCTTTCTTTCCTTCCCAAGCTAAATATCCTTTATACCAGCCGTTACCTAAAATGCAGCCAAGTGCATTCTCCCCCTTGGATAGAAGGGAGGTCACATCATAGGTTTGGTATTGAAGACGTTTGGTATAGCTTGTCCAGCCGGGGTTAAACAGCGTGTCGTCGGCCTGGGCGCCATTGACATAAAGCCGGTATAGGCCGAGAGAGGTCGCATATACGCGAGCTGAAACTACATTTTCAGGAAGAGTAAATTCTGTACGCAAATAATCGCATGGTTCGTCTCCAGACTCGACGCTATGAGGCCGCGCCGAAATCCAGCTTGCCTGCCATTCCTCAGATGACAATAACGCTGTTTCCCAGTAGGCGGATTCACTCCAGTCCGATACCTCCCCATGGCAGTCCCAAACTCGAACTTTGAAATTATAATGTGTACGGGAAGATAAGGTAGGGCCTTGATATTCTATATGAACATTTTGATCAGATTCCACTTTTTCGGAATCCCATATGATCTCCGATGTAAACCCAGCATTGGATGCGACTTGAACTTGATAAGCTGTTTGTATAAAGCCTCTTGCATCCGTGATAATCTGCCAGCTGAGTCGGGGGTACAAATCATCGATCCCGAGCGGATTCCTTCTGTAGTTTACCCTAAGATTGGAGACTGTAAAGCTATTCATCTCTAATGCTCCTTCAGTTATATTTTTAAAGCAATAAGCTGACCCTCTACGTTCTCTTGCTCGCCATACTTCCAAATTCGTACTAAGTTATACATCGAAACCCTACAAAGGGGGCGCGGATTTTAATTTGATATTTTATTAGCAAGTTACCTGCCTCCTAATGCGGTTCCAACTCTTCATCAAATTATACGCATGTTAAATTTGGCATGTATTTAAGAAATCTACAAATTCTTTATATTTTCTTTGTTTTTGAGCCCGTATAGAATAAAAGAGGCGACCGCTCCCCAGTTGAATTCCGAGAAGCAATCACCCCTTAATCACACTCTAGTGAACCACGACACGAACGCGCCCCAGGTTTTGAACCTTGGCAAAAGACGTGCTTGAGTCACCCTCGCGCTGGGAGGTCACTCGCAGCGACGGGGAGTAAGTACCGGGCTTGGTGTAGGTAAATGTCGTCGACACCTCTAAAGTCTGCTTGGGACTTCCGAAGTCCGCTGCCGTGAAATTGCCCGTGCCATCGAAATCCCACTCCGTGCCTACGACCTTACCAGACCCAGGCGGGACCTGGATCTTCGCCTTGAAGGTGACTGTCTTGCCAGCGGCGATGTCGATCCGGGCGGCGCCTTTAACGGTCAGATCGACGACGGGCTGGATACCTCGGCGTACAGCAGCGTTCTCCGGCACCTTGATCTGACTGTCGACCACTTCGTAACGGGTGGATCGCGCTGGCGCCACGCCCCTCTCTGCCCAGGCGCTCACGTCCCGAAGTGCCTGCTGGACAATGCCGTCGAACTGAACGAGACGGATAGTACGGGGACCAGGAGTAATATGATCCGCGTTATCGTTGTACCAGAGCCGGAAGTTATCTTCGTAATGGTTGCCGAGGGACTCTCTCACCCTCGCGCTGTACCAGTCGGCTTGCCATGTGTAGGCGTCAGTGTCGAGAAGATTGCCGACAACGATGACCTTGCTATTGATCATGCCACTGTGCGTGCCGCCGCCACTCACGTTACGGGAGATGAGAGGGCCAATCTCCATGGGCCGTTGAGGGTAGAGTGGTGTTCCGTCAGATGCCTTGAACTGGTCCCAAACGTAGAAACCCGACCGCTTTGGAACCTGGTGCCGATGGTACGAGAGCAGCGCAAGGGACCACCGGTTGTCGATCCGCAGCTTGGAACCACTATCGATCGCGTTCAGCACGCTGTCGGGGTTCCCGCTCCCGATGGTGAAGACCTTTGTAGCCGGATCCAGTGAACCCAACAGTGTGCCGACCTTCGTCGTGCCGTCGGCTGTGTAGAGCGTGTAGTCGTTAACGATTGTTGTCAAGAACTCTGGCGCACTATCGAGCAGCAGGCTTGTCGGTATGTTCTGTTCGTTCCGATTAACCTGGGTGATGGTCGCGACGTGATCCACCTTTGCGGAACGGAACTTATCGCCGAGGGGCGACTGCTCCGTGCCGAGATACCCTGGCTTGCTCCAGAAGTCATCGACATAAGTGGGATCCATGCCCCGAATCGCGTTTCCGAAGCCGAGGAGGCCCTGTGGGTCGTTCAGACCGAGTACATACGTGTAGTCTTCCCAGGCCCGTAACGGTACGCCCATCTTCGTCACCTCGAGCAGTACCGCCCGCTCTATATCATTGAGCCCAGCGTAGGGGTTACCGCTACCACCTGGGCTCACCGCGTCCGATATCTGCGGTGCCTTGTCCTCCAGCACGAAGCGCGCGAAGGCACGGGCGAAGAAAGTGTTCGGGATGGAGGTCGGTACGCCCGGGATAAACGGCACTGCGCCGTCCCACACCCCGATGCTGTTCTCGATGGCACCGATCGTCTGGTAGGAGCCACCGCTACCGCCGTAAATGTAGCCATAGATACGTTTGGACGAGTCATAGTAGCTCGCCGCGACCGTCTTAGAGTACTTGGCCGCGGCCGCGTCGACCCGGTAGCCGCCGGCACCGTTTGTCTGTACCGTGTACGCCCCGCTATCCGCACCGAAGCTGATGGTCTCGTCGGTTGCATTTTCGTCTTGAAGCGGATACACCAGGTTGTAGAAACGGCCTTCCCACTGACTCTTCGGCGGGAAGTAGAAGTTGAACCTCTTATCGGTTCCCTCGAAGTGGCCCGACACCTTGTGATGCGGCACCGGAGTGGTCAGATCGATCTGGCTGTCGATGATCGGGCGGTTGTACAGCGGGTCGACACAGTCGGCAGTGACCCACACGGGCCCACCGACTACCTGCGGTGCGCACTCAGGTTGAGACGGCGCAGCAGTGATGCTCATGCTCGGCATCAACAACACGCTGAGCATGGCTCCCACCATTGTCTTCCAGACAATGTGGCGTTGGCGCCTTGTCCACGTTCTGCTCCAATAACCGGACCCTGTGTCGGGGTTCCCTTTAATTTGCTCCAATCCAGCCCGATGTTCGGCCGTCCGATCCAGGTGCGGCCCTGCAGCCGCGGAAATCGATGATTTCTTAGAGACTCGCATTGATATACCCTCCCATTTTTATTCCCTAGAAAGCGCTTTCCATCCCAAATAATACTTGTTTAATAGTCCCAAGTGTATTAGAAAAACTACAAAAACTTTAGTTTTTCATGGATTACAACGATCATTATTCGCCTTATGCCATGCGCTCCAATATCTGGATTTCGCCGATGGGTAGTGTCAACATCCCACTCATGAGTTGGCCATCCTCCAAATCGGTGTAGCTTCGCTCATCCTCTTTCAAATAAAAGAGAACATGGTTATAAACGATTTTATCTTTATATATCTATCTTCAACTCCTCCATGTCCCTGGTTAACATATCGAGCAAAATTGGTAATAACGTATATTCTTTAATAATTTGAACATCCTATTCATTCTCAATTCTTGATACAACACTCATTTTCCTTATCGCCTTCACAAAACGTATGTTCGCATTATTTATTATACACCGAACATAAGGAAGTGTTTGTCTACATAGGTTTATTAATCCTAATCGCTTTTACCGGTTCAATGATCCTTGCCGGAGTGAAACTGCCAAGCCAGATGGTACTGGTTCGTTTCTTGTTTGAATCGATTGGAAAATGGATGCTGAAAGAGTGAAGTCGTTAAAACATTGTGCAAATTCTAGCTTCATTTCCGGCCAATATGGCGTTTCCCCTTTTTACGATTCTATATTGCTGGGCTGGGCTATCTTAGAAAATCGAGGATTCATACCGATCATCACGCCCACGGGAACCGTCCATATAACGGCAAGAGCGTCGAGACAAATACCCGGAGTGCCGTTAACAAGCCGAGTTCCACAACATGGTATAAATCGTTTCAGCTTAACTGGATGATTTCAAAAACAACTCTTCTCGACAGACGCAAATGGAAACCTTTTATTACAATGTATTTAGTGCAGATGTCCCGAGGTGTTGCTCAACAAATAAATTAACGCCCGTTTTTGGGGCGGTTTGATTCGATACGTTCATCATGATTAACATTCATCATGTAGTACAGTCATTTTAACTATTCCTACCTGTTTAGCGAGTTATATTAGTGTCATAAGAGAGCCCTTTTACCTGTCAAACGTTTTTTTCAATTATTGCCAAATTACTTTTACAACAAAAAAAAGCCGAAAAGGAAACCAGGCGCCAACGTCCCTGATCCCTTTTCTACTTGTTTTTGGCGTTTTACAAATTGTGTAATAGACGAATTATCGACCAGACATCATATCGTTAACCTGGTTCACAAGAACGCTTTCGTTCGGGCCTGGATTATTACGATACATTTTTGCTTCCTCCACCAGAACCTCGTCCGTATCTGTACCAATTACTTTTATCGTTTCTTCAATAAATGACGCAAGTGGCATCGCATTCGGATTGTAATTGATCATTTTCGTTTGAACCAATGGCGGCGCAATTTCCAGTACTTTCACCGATGTGTCTTTAAGGATGTACCGTTGGGTTAGCGTATAGGAATGAAGCGCTGCTTTCGTCACAGAATATATAGCCCCCTGTGCCACTGGTACGAATCCAAGGATCGAAGTCGTGTTGATGATGAAAGCTTCCTCTTTGGACTTCAAATGCTCCAGCAACGCAGACGCCATACGAATCGGCCCGAACAAGTTTGTAGTGACTGTCGATACCAAGACATCTTCGTCAACCACAGCTGATGGATCATCTGGTATATAAATACCTGCGTTGTTAAACAAGACATTCAGATCCGGATATTCTTCAATTAACTGCTGGGCGACTGACTTTACGCTTGCAGGGTCCTGTATATTCAGCTCTACTGCAGACATGTCGCTTCCAATCAAACTGTCTATGGGAACTATTAGTTCATAGGGGGATTGGAATTCTATTTACAATTGCGTCGCGACAAATCATAATACCAGAAAATGCGCAGTAATTACATGGTCTTACTTATTGGGTAAAACAGTAAACTCACTTAACAATCATTCAGAGGAAAAGACCGCCCCCACTATTCTAGAGAACGGTCTTTCCTTTACATACAATATCGAACCGAAATCCCAACAGCGGACTATCGAATGGAATAGATTGTTAGCAG
This sequence comes from Paenibacillus sp. GCM10027628, assembly GCF_042676385.1. Classification (NCBI taxonomy): domain Bacteria; kingdom Bacillati; phylum Bacillota; class Bacilli; order Caryophanales; family Paenibacillaceae; genus Paenibacillus; species Paenibacillus sp. GCM10027628. The sequence goes on along the minus strand of NZ_JBHTHA010000023.1, from coordinate 143,749 downwards.
CAACTCAATTCTTTTTATTTGCAAGTATTATTACCTTTATTTTTTCGTTCAGCAAAGCACCCAGTGTAAGCTTAAAAATCAAGGTTTTGTATATGTATTTATTCATTGATATCCGCATTATTTCATCTACTCTCTAGTTTAATTAATTTTAACCCTTATCTTATTATACAACTTGAGGTATATATAAAAACAAAACTTAGATCCAATCGCATTGATCATAACTTTTATGCTTGATCCGATCGCATGGCACAGTAGAGTGTTCTCATAAGTTTCCCTAGTGGACACCGGATATAGGAGTAGCTCTCCTCCAACCGTGGCCATAATGGCTGGCGGGGAATTCCGCCCAAACAGTCATGCATCGTTTTTCATCTCCCTCTCAAGGTTATTTCCTTTTTATTACATTTGATACATTATGCCATCAAACACAACAAAAAAAGCTACCCTTTTATGGATGGCTAAATATTTAAGCATTAATTTAAATTGATCTACTATAGATTAAATTTCTGGATTTCCTCTTTGTAGAACAGAAGATTCGTTAGAGTAAAGATACTATAAATGTAACATCTTAACTTAATTTCGGCTATAACAATGTAACTCCTTATATAGAATCAAATGTTTAGTTGTTTAGTGATTGGCGTTTTATTATAACGTTCATTATACTATGCCAATGATTCACATTTCTTAGGCTAACCGTATTTCCATCTACGATTATTTCTGACACAATAACATCAGAAAATTTAATAAATGTGATTTTTAATAATATCTGAAATAACAAGTTTATTGTTTATTCCCTATTGAAATAATGCTGTTATCCGAGATGAATTTTTGTGACGTTTTGCAATCCTTGATACCAACTATTGGAATAACACTTAAAAATATAATAATAAAACCTATCAAGAATGCCCCTCTTTTTATACTAATATACAAGAAACTCAAAGCCACCCCACATTTCCTCCCAAGTCACGTTCCGATCAAAACGGTGTATCTGATAAAGTTCAATATGAGCCGTCTGCATACGGCAGAGGTATCCTTCCAGACGTCGGCGAAACTTGTAGCCAGATAACCCTCCTGCATTATTCGACCCGTCATTCAGATCATCCATGGGGTGATATACTTTCGTCGCCAAAACAACATTTTCCCTCTGGCCCCCTCCCTGAACAACCAACGTCCAATGATTTCTTCCTTCTCGCCGCTGTGACCAGAATTTCCATAATGATTCGCCGTATCGAAAAAGTTGATCCCTGCATCCAAAGCAGCATCCATATTCCGAAAAGTTTCACATTCATCAGAGAACGGACCGAAATTCATCGTCCCCAAACAAAGCCTGTTTACCTTTAAACCTGAACGCCCCATTCGTATATCATTCATTTCAGTACTGCCTCATATCGATTAATTACAGATTCAGAATGCTTGTAATATCGTAGTCTTGCTTAACTGAAGCCGTGTCTATTCCTCTATACGCATACCGTTTCTCAACTCTTTCCGTGAAATATACAGGCAGCGCACATTAATGTGTTTCTTTTAAAAAGCTACTTTTTAAAAGATTTCATTTCCTTGATCACCGAATCTTCATATGCGTGCATTTTTCCGAGGATGATGTCTTGGACATTAACCGGTTGGCCAATTGTAGCTGACTCCAATGCCGCAAATACGACGCCTAAGGCTTCAAGCCCCCGTTCAGCGCTCGAGATCGGCACCTTTTGATCCGCAATCGCCTCCCATAATTCCACATAAGAATGCGCAAACGGATTTTGTACAATATCGGGCGCATAACGTTCAATAATTTCAGGCAATGGGATGATACTCCCGTCTTCTAACGCCGCATGTTTTCCAGGACGGAAGCAACCTTTGCTGCCGTAAATCCATACCCCGCCTGTACTTTCCCCATGCGCGGCAGTACTGCACATCCAGTGCCCCAACCCGCCGTTTTCAAAACGAAAAACCGTTACCGACGTGTCTTCTCCACTAGGACGTATAATGGTTTCCCCATCGCTCAACTCTTTCTCGAAAATTTCCTTATATGAGAATACTTCTTTAATAGGACCGTTCACTTCAGTAAAAAAATGAGTGCGATGGACACCATGATCATTAATCCATCCGGCTCCCGCTCTTCCCTTCATATGACGCCATGCCGTACCGGCAAAATATTTACGCCCAAGTGTAACTGTCGCATAGTCCATAATCATGTAGACGGCGCCGATGACACCCTCTCTCACCGCTCTTGCCATTGCGACATTGTCAGCTCCCAATACGCTTGGTTCAGATAAAGTCATAACCTTGCCGTACTTTTTTGCATCCGCAAGCATCTTCTTTCCGAGGGAAGGCGAAATAGCTAACGGCTTTTGCATTTGAACATGTACTCCCGCAGCAAAACAATCTTCCGCAATGGTATGATGCAAATCATGATCCAGCAGGACGGATACCGCATCCAATCCGCCTTCCTCCAGCACCCGGCGATAATCTGTATATACTTCGGGCCGCTTTCCGAGTCGTCTCTCCACTTCAGCTGCAAACGCCTCAGCCCGATCCAGTCTAAGATCGCAAACAGCGGTTAAATCAAACGTTTTCTTGCCATCATTTATTAATTGTTGCAAACCTTCCAAGTGTGCAGTTGAAATAACTCCGCATCCGATGAATCCAAGTTTCATTCACGTAACCCCCTGAATAATAATTGTTTCTTAAAGGAAAAATACCTCCGCTAATATAAATAGCTGAGGTACCCTGAATTTCCGGTTATTTCTTGATGTGGCATTTCTAAATATCCAAGGCTTGCTTAGCCAAGGCCAGGGCCCCACAAAGGCCAGCGTTGCTGCCAAGAGCAGGTTGTACAATGTAACTATCGTCATCCTCTGAAAATGCAGGATGCTGTACATAACCGTTCAACAATTTACGAACTTGTTCGCGTATAAGCGGGAATAAGTGCGACTGGTTCATAACGCCGCCAACAATGATTTTCTCCGGAGAAAGAATTAGCGTGTAATTGACCAGTGCCTGAGCTATATAGTAGCTTTCCATTTCCCAAGCGGAGTGAGTATATCCAAGTTCAAACGCTTTCGTGCCCCAACTATCCTCCAGCGCCGGTCCCGCCGCCATTCCTTCCAAACAATCTTGGTGAAAGGGGTAGTGTCCTTCATAGCTGTCATCCGGATGCCGTCGTATAAGGATGTGCCCCATTTCCGGATGGGTCAAACCATGAACGAGCTTGCCTTCAGCGATTGCACCCGCACCGATCCCGGTTCCGATCGTCATGTACAGGCAGCTGTTCTATCCTGTTGCAGCCCCCCATGTTGCTTCCCCCAAGGTAGCTGCATTCACGTCGGTATCAAAACCAATAGGGATGTCAAAGTACCGCTTCAAATGCTCTACGATCCGGTAACCGCTCCAGTGCGGCTTTGGAGTTCTCGTTACAGAACCATAAGTCGGGCTCTGCGGATTCACATCGATCGGGCCGAAGGTTCCGATTCCAATCGCTTGTATCTCTTTAGATGTAAAGAAATCCATCGCATAGCCGAGCGTAGCTTCAGGTGTCGTTGTTGGGATAGAGATGCGGTCAAGGATTTCGCCATCTGCCGTACCAATCCCAAATACAAACTTTGTCCCACCGCCTTCGATAGCGCCTAATAACAATTCGTTTCCCTCACAATCATCGTCACTTTATTATACCGTCACAACTGAATAGATTGATTTCAATGGATGAAGCGCTAGAGAAATGACTTTGGCCTTTCCATTAAGCACATACAATTCCAATCCTGTACTGGACGGATCCGGAAAAATTTGATCGGTTAGCACGGTCTCCCCGTCATTCGCAAATACTTCAACGGAGGAATTATCGACAAAAAGATGCAGCTTGAGCCGTCCGTTTTGAAGCTCCATTTGCACATCATGCTTACAAGCAAAAGCTTGATGAAATCCGCTTTCACCGGAGTTACATCGATCAACAAACAATGTCTGAGTGGCAGTATTGTAGCCGACTACGGTTTCTTCCTGCTCCGATTTCCGAAGCTTAAAACCGACTTCCGACGCTTCACCCAAATCGATTTCACATTCGAGCTCATAGATGTCGCTTTGTACGTCCGAAAGTATGTTTTGACCTGGATTAATCGTAACCCCTTCCCAAATCTGCGCTTCTAATCGAAGCTTCTGCAAATCCGTCACAGGCTTTTGAACCAAACGGGATCCAGATGGCCCCGTCCTCAAGGACAACACCCGTGGAAGCGTCATAGCGCTCCTCCAACTGGTTGTCGGAGTGATATTTGCATACTTCCAATTGCTCATCCAGCCGATAAACAGCTTTCCTTTATCCGATCTAAGAGCATCCGACCATGTGACACCGGCATAGTTATCTCTTCCATGATCCAACCACAATACGGTTTCGGGAGAAGCATCGTTCGTAAACGTACTTCCGTCAAAACTCCCGATAAAATATTGTGTCCTTGAGCCTTCCGCCATCTCGGGATGATCCCCTATGCTGACAATCAGCACCCATTTGGTTTCTTCAGCAAGACCTTCTACAGGAAGCTCAATTAAATCCGGGCATTCCCATACTCCGTCGTGCGAGCCTTCTGCGGCACCGAACTCACTTACAAAAGACCATTCCTTTAAATTGGCGGACGCATAGAAATGAACACGGTCACCCGCTGCAAGCACCATTACCCACTGCTGCTTCTTAGCATGCCAGAATACTTTAGGATCCCGGAAATCCGTAATTTGCTCGTTGCACAGCACAGGATTACCCTCATACATCACCCATGTTCTACCTTTATCCAAACTATACGCAAGGCTTTGCCTCTGTCTCGGGCGTTCAGAATCCGGATAGTGGTCCGCATGAGTGAAAATAGCAACCAGACCCAGCATACCGGAGAAAAATCCACTGGTATCCTCCCAATCCACAATTGCGCTTCCGGAGAAGATAGAACCGTGTTGATCCGGCTTTAACGCAATCGGGCAATGCTCCCAATGGGTCAAATCCGTACTGATTGCATGTCCCCAATGCATCGGCCCCCAAGTTGTACCTTCCGGATAATGCTGATAGAACAAGTGATATTCCCCATCAAAATATACCATTCCATTTGGATCGTTCATCCATTTAGCCGGCGGCGTAAAATGAAACTGTGGCCGGTACTTTTCTCTATATAACATCTCTCCCACTCCCAAAACTTATTTTTTTACGTTTCTGTCATAACCTGCTTGTTTAATCTTCAACCAATCTTGTAGACCCAGACGGTCCAATTCTTTTAAATAACCGGCCCATTCAGCTTCAACCTTGCCATTCTGAATCCATTCGGTCCGTTTTCTCAGTACATAGGCAAACATATCTGTTTCAATCGTAGAAAGTCGATCCAATTCTTCAAGAGAGAAGAATACTTTTGGATAAATATTTTTAGCCTTCATGTCCGGGACCATCACTTTTTTCATTAGGTCCAATCTCCATGCGGCATCGTCCGGCTTCGTCGTAACATTGCCATAGTAAGAATCCAAAATCGCCAACGGTCCGCCAACAAAGGTTTTTTGTCTCAATTCCCAAGGAGACGCTCCGTTCAACGGTAAATGTTTCAACATTTTTTTAGATTCATCGAATTCAAAGATATTTTGCTGCGTTTTATCTCCATAAGTGCCCCAGTTGTTTTGTACGGATTGTAACGGATCATACAGGGAATCAATCCATTTTGCCGTCGTTTCGATATTTTTATTGGCTTTGGTGATAACCATTCTTCCTCTATCGAAGCCCATTCCGTTCGTTCTCGTTACGTTTTTCCAGCCATTCGGCCCTTCAAGTGCAGGCATAAGGTCATATTTATCGTTCATGCCAGTGATATTTCCCTTATCCCATGTAAAATATAGACCATAACGATTTTCTTTTCCTTTAGCTAGATAGGTATTCCAATCCTGCGTAGGCGCTTCAACATCCATTAAACCTTCCTTATATAATTCATTCAGGAACTTGACGCCTTCCTTAAAGCTAGTATCAGCAGAAGTAAAAATAACCTTTCCATCATCACTGACTACCGTATGGTCCCAGTTTTCACCCTGACCGAAAGAGCCGAATAAGAAGGCCAAGTCCTCTCCGCCGGTTTTATTAATAAAGGACATAGGTATTTCATCCGCTTTTCCATTACCGTTCGGGTCTTTTGTTTTAAAAGCAATCAAAACTTGTTTCAATTCCTCCGTTGTTTTAGGCATTTTCAAGCCTAATTTATTTAGCCATTCCACGTTAATCCAAGGGAAGTCATCTACGGAGTGGATGCTTTCTTTACCAGCACCCAGCTCCTCAATCCATGGGAACGAATAAATATGACCGTCCGGCGCAGTAATCATTGCTTTATATTGCGGCGCTTTCTCCAGAACCTTCTTGAAATTAGGCATTTGTTTTTCAATAATATCTTCAAGCGGAATAATGGTTCCGTCCTTTGCCAATTTGAGCAAATCGTAGTCACTTAAGGCTGCATCGAAGATCGCATCAGGAAGGTCACCGCTGGCAATTGCTAAATTCCTCTTCTCCGCAAAAGAATCCCACGGATAGTTCGTCCAATCAATGTGAATACCCGTCTTTTCTTCCAATCGTTGGAACACTAATTTTTTATTAGGATCTTCAGGAGCAAGCGGTGAGCTTTGTGTCAGAAACTTCAACGTAGGTTTCGCGGTTGTACCCGTGACCGTACTTGATGCTGCCGGCTCTTTGGAGTCCGATTCTTTTTTGCCGTTGTTTCCGCTGCAACCTGTTACTGCCAATAGTGCCGCCAGAGAAATGAATAATGCCTTTTTGGAATGTTTCATACAATAACCCTCCTCTATTATTGGAAAACTTATATGCTAGCCGGTCCATTATTTCAATGAACCGACCAAGACACCCTTTTCAAAATACTTTTGGAAAAAAGGATACATAACAAGTAACGGAAGACTGGAAATGACAATTGACGAGTATTTAATGATCTCAGATAGCCTTTTCAGTTCCGCCATTGCCAATTGGTCCGCAATCATTCCCGGATTTACCTGATTCTGAATTAAGATAGATCTTAATACCAGCTGCAGAGGCTGCAAATCAGCGCTCTTCAAATAAATCAAAGCATCGAAATAAGAATTCCATTGACCTACGAATGCATAAAGAGCTAATACGAAAATGATAGGTTTAGATAGGGGGAGAACAATCTTAAAGAAGATACGCATCTCCGATGCGCCATCAACTTTGGCAGCCTCATTCAATTCGTTAGGAATTCCGCTAAAGAAGGTCCTGGCCAAAATGATATTCCAAACATTCACAGCCGTTGGTATGATGATCGCCCATACCGTATCTAACATTCCCAAGTTTTTGATCACCAAATAAGTTGGAATTAATCCACCGCCGAAGAACATCGTGATGACAAACAGTATGGTAAAAAATTTCTTCCCGACGAAACCGGCAACCGATAACGGGTAGCCCGCAAAGATCGAAACAGCCACCGTAACAATAGAAAATGCTGTGGAGTAAAAAATAGCATTTACAAATCCCCGGATCATCGCATGATTCGATAAGATGACTTTATACCCTTGAACACTATAATCCGCAAGATGGAAGGAGATCCCTTTATTTAACAGTGCAGTCGGCTCCATAAACGACGCCACGACTACATAAATTAAGGGAACTACCACGATCAAAACAGCAAAAAATAATAGCATGTAATTGATAATCAGAATAAAGCGGTCCAATCGAGTAGGCTTAATATTCATACGTCGGCTCCTTTTCTTTTAATAGAGGCCTTCTCCTTCATTTAATTTCTTCACGATGATATTAACGAGGATAAGCAAAACAACATTAATAACGGAATTAAATAGACCAACTGCGGAGGAATATGCATAATTACCAGCTTGCAAACCAATTTTATACACATAAGTTGGAATGATCTCTGAAGTCGGAATATTCATTGCCGTTTGCATCAAATACGCCTTCTCAAATCCAATCGCCATTATGCCACCGGCAGCTAAGATGAATACAATCGCCATAACCGGCTTAATCGTCGGCAGATCGATGTGTCTGATTCTTTGCAGCAGGTTTGCACCATCAATGGTTGCAGCATTATGGAGTTCGGGGTCAACACCTGCCAATGAAGCTACATAAATAATCGATGACCAACCCGCTCCCTGCCAAATGCCGGATAAAATATACAGCGTACGAAAATAGTCCGGGTCAGACATAAAATTGATAGGATGGCCGGTCAGCAAGGTTATGATCTTATTAATTGGCCCTACCGGCGATAAGAAAACGAATAACATACCGACTATAACGACAACGGAAATAAAGTTTGGAGCATATAAGACTAATTGAATATTTTTTTTAACACCAGCTTTACGCAATTGATTCAGCATTAGCGCTAATAGGATGGGGATCGGGAAACCAAGTATGAGTCCGTAAATACTAACTTTCAGCGTATTCATGAAAATGACTTCAAAGTTTGGTGAGGTTAAGAACTTCATAAAATGCTTAAACCCAACCCAATCGCTGCCGAAAATACCTTTACTCGGACTAAAGTCTTTAAAGGCAATGACCGCCCCATACATGGGCACGTATTTAAATACGATCGTCAAAATGAAGGCCGGCGCCATCAGTAAGTATAGAAAAGGATTTTTTCTCATGTAATCCATTTTACTTATGGATGTACGACTACTTTTCTGTTTGACTGCTCTCATGTCAACTTCAGCTAACTCTTGCAAGATAGTAACCCCCTAACTAAATTCAAAGCATTTTCTCATTTGCACAAAAACTTGCAAGTTACTTCGATTTTTCACCTTACACACCTTCAGAAGTAAGGGCTTTCATCTTTAAAGATTTACTTTCAATCACATTTACAATTTACATTTAAATTATATTTTAGTCAACATTTTTTATTACAATATTGTTCATATGGAAACCAGATTAATTACATATTACCATTGAAAATCGGAAAATCTGTATATTTCAATCGTTTTTTCTTCTATCACGAGAAAAGTATCAAATATTCCAAGAACACCTCTCAAATATAAATTTCTATTTGCGCAATTATATTTGTGCATTTGTTTATATTTTTTATTCAAAAGCATACCTTGACGAAACTTTGCAAATGCACTAATTCCTGCATATCGTTTTGTTCATTTGTAACTTTTGCAATTGACATTTTATTTATAGTATTATACATTTATCTTTAACTAACTATAGTTTTTCTGCGCATTGTTGTTGATGGTAAAGGAGTATAAATATGAGTAAAGAAAAAATCACGATACAGTACATCGCGGACTCCTTGGGACTATCCAGGAATACCGTTTCTAAAGCTCTAAACGGCAGTGAAAGCATTCCTGCAGAAACAAGAAATAAGGTATTAAAACGTGCGATTGAGTTAAATTATAAACAGTTTGCTTTTGTAGATACGAACACATTAACCACCAAAAATCCGGGCAACATTGCACTTTTAACATCAAATCTGCCGAGCAATACTCATTTTGGCGCTTCATCACTAAGCGGGCTTGAGAAAAAAATCAGTTCCGATGGTTTTAATTTATCCATTCACATTGTTCGAGAATCGGATATTCATTCGTTAGTGCTGCCTAATAATTTCGATGCCAAAAAAGTGGATGGAATCGTTTGTATAGAGTTATTTGACAAGAAATACACGCAATTAATCAATTCCTTGGGGATCCCTGCCATATTTATAGATTCCACAGTGGATATCGTTTATCCCGAGCTTAATGCAGATATTATTTTAATGGAAAACGAACAAAGTACTTATTTAGTTACAAAGAAATTAATAGATAGTGGTTATACAGAAGTTGGTTTTATTGGCGATTACAATCATTGTAAAAGTTTTAATGAAAGATGGGTTGGATTTAATAGGGCATTGCTGGACTCTCATTTGCAGCTTGACCCCTCATTTTGCGTGGTAGAAGAAGATCGATATGTTGCGGATCCTAAATGGTTGGAAAAAAAGTTGGAGAATATGAATAACCTTCCGTCTGCATTTGTTTGTGCGAATGATTTTATTGCCATTAACGTGATGAGAATATTAAAAAATATGAATATACAAATACCAGAAGATATCGTTATTTGCGGTTTTGATAACTCTCCCGAGTCGCAAATCGTAGAACCTCATTTAACAACTGTCCATATATTCCGGGAAGAAATAGGAATTCTGGCTGCTGAAATATTGTTATCCAGGGTTGAGCACCCTCTCAAACCTCCTCAAGTCACACACGTCCAAACGAAGCCCATATTTCGCGAATCTACTGGTAAGTTATAAATTCAGGGTATACTTGTGCAGTTTTATTATTTGCTGCACAACCCAGTAAAAAGAGCTAACACCAAAACTGGGGTTAGCTCTTTCAGATTACTGCCAGAATAAGAAAAACGGTTGTGGTGCAAGAAATAAATATAAACAACATGTATCATGAAATTAAATTTTTTTTAAACTATCATACCGAATAACTAATTGAAGAGTTAAATGTTATTAGGGGCAGACAAATTTTTCAATTTGACCTGCCCCTTTTTGATCATATGTATCGTTTCAATTCCTTCAATCGTTTTCATTGCTGTTTCAAATGATTTGAAACCAAGCATCGGATTCGTCCTTTTCTTAATGAAACGATGATCTTGTTCGATCACATTATTGAGATACTTAGTCTGTCTTATCAAAGTTTCTTGGGGTAGTTCTTTATTTCCCTTTAGATTTTCGATAGCCGCTGGGTAAGCGGGATTCTTATCTACTGTTATCACTCTTGGTGTTTGAACTTGGTCAGAGGATAACGCTTTTTGAAAAAAGCGTTCCGCGGCCTTCATGTCCCTTCTTTCACTAAGCAAAAAGTCTATCGTTTTGCCCGTCGAATCAACAGCGCGATAAAGGTAGTTCCATTGGCCTTTCACTTTGATATAAGTTTCGTCGGTGCGCCAAGAATCGTTCACAGGTTTGAGATAGGGACGAACTTTTTGAGCTATTTCGGGAGCATACTGATGTACCCAACGCATAATGGTTGTATGAGCAATAGATATGCCGCGCTCAGACATCATCTCCACCAAATCACGATAACTTAATCGATATTGAAGATACCATCTCACATTCAGTAATATAATTCCCGCCTCAAAATGCTTCCATTTGAATGCACCTAATGAAGATTTCATTCCTATTATCCTCGTACTTTCCAAAACACCTTTTACCCGTGTTACCACTCGAATTCATATTTGCACCAGAACCGTAAATCCCCTTAAGTATGATCATAGACGAAATAGGCCAAATACGCGAGACGAAGAAAAAAACACAACCTCAAACAAGGTTGTGCTTTTTTCCACTCAATATTCGATCGTAAACACCGGATTCTCCAAATCATTCACATAAACCTGAAAGTTTCCTGGTTCAATAACTTGCTGCAAATCGGCGTTGATATATTTCAAATCTTCCATAGTAATCGACAGTTCTACATTTGCCGTTCCATAGGCCGGAACTTTAACTACCTGATAAGCTTTCATTTCACGCGTCGGACGAACCGTTTTGGACACCATGTCCTCGATGTACAAAATCGCAATTTCCGAATACGCGTATGAACTCGGATTATGGATCGTAAACGATACTTTCAACTCTTGGTTAGCTGTCACTTTCTGTCCGGATATCGCAAAATCCGAGTATGTCGCTCCGGTATAGTTTAGTCCATGCCCGAACGGGAACAACGGACCGATCTCACAATCCTGATACCTGCTGCTGTAGCTCGATGCGTTGGCTGGTCGTCCGGAGCTGTATTCGTTGTAATAAATCGGCGCCTGCGCAGAATAACGTGGAAACGACATCGTCAGCTTACCCGACGGCGTAGCTTGTCCAGTAAGCAGCGAAGCGACAGCATTGCCTGCTCGCGTGCCCGGATACCAGCACCACAATAGTGCAGGGATATCATCAATAATGTCCTGTAGTGCTAGCGGTCGGCCGGAGAAGCATACGCACGCGTAAGGCACATTCGCTGCCTTCACCGCGCGAATCAACTGCTGCTGGCTCTCTTCTAGCTCCAGCTTAACACTGCTGTGTCCTTCACCGCTTAGACTCCAATGCTCGCCGATTGCTACGATGATATAGTCACAGTGATCCAGCACTTCCTTCGGACACGCCTCAAGCGTATCATAGGCGTTGACTACTAGCGACGGTTCCTCCTGCTTTAAGCCTTGCTCCAGCGATACGACGTCAGTGAAGCTGCCTTTGCAAGCCCAATTGCCGAGCAGCTCTTGCGTGCGAGCGAACGGACCGACAACGACGACGTTGTTATGCTGCTTGCGCAGAGGCAGTGTGTCGTTCTCGTTTTTCAACAATACACAGCTTCTGCGGGCCGCTTCTTCAGCAGCCTCCAGCGACTTCGCATTCAAAATAACCGCTGGCTCCAGTTCCTCGTCAGCATACGGGTTTTCAAAGAGGCCTAGCTCGTTTTTGAGCTGCAGCACTTTCCAGACAGCCGCATCCACATCTTTCAGCAAGTGTGGCTGCTCCTCGATAATCGCCTCAAAGTTCTCCAAGTATAATGTGGAGACCATCTCGATATCGACGCCTGCGTTCAGCGCCAATTCAGCTGCCTCCTTACCGTCCTGCGCGACACGGTGCTTTTTCAACTCAACAACCGCGCCCCAATCGGAGATGAGTAGTTCATCGAACTGATACTGATCTCTTAAAATGTCTTTTAACATCATAGCGCTAGCCGTCACCGGCACACCATTGAACGTGTTAAACGAGCTCATGACGAACTTCGGCTGTTCCTTTAAAGCAATTTCGTACGGCTTGCCGTAGTATTCGTAAAACTCTCGCATGGACATATCGACTGTGTTGTAGTCTTTTCCGCCAATGCCTGCTCCATAAGCTGCAAAATGCTTCAAGCACGCAGCGACTCCATCCGGAGCGATGTGTCCTCCTTGCATTTTCTGATAGCCTTTGATCATGGCCCGACCCAAATTGCCGGACAACAGGTGATCCTCACCGAACGACTCCATCACGCGGCCCCATCGGGAATCGCGCACAAGATCGACCATCGGCGAAAAATTCACATGGATGCCGGAAGCGCGCAGCTCAGACGCTGTTTCCTCCGCAACCTTTTGCAAGATGTGCTCATCCCATGTACAGGACAACCCCAAAGGAATCGGGAAAATCGTCTTGTAGCCATGAATCGCGTCATGCATAAAGAGCAGCGGAATTTTCAGCCTGGATCGCTCCAAATATGCGGCCTGAATGCGATTCGTCATCTTCGCGCTGGAAGCACCGATCACGCTGCCAATCGTATATAAACTCTCTCCATCGAGAATATCCCGCGAATATTCAGGGCCGGTTTCTACCATTTCCTGATCGACTTTTCCCACGTAGAGCTCGCCGGTAATTTGGCTGAGCTGCCCGAACTTCTCCTTCAGCGTCATCGACTCAAAAAGCCTTTTTAATTGTTGGTTATCCATGTATGAAGACCTCTATTTCCACTCAAGAGCAGGGAGTATATCCTTCTGCAGCTCGCACATTTCGTCAATCATCGCGCAAGCCTGATAATACGTTGGCGCCTGAGGGTCGAGCAAAATCGCTTGCAGCAGCTTCGTCTTGGACTTCTCAACGAACGCTTCTAGCAAAAGCTTATGGATCGTTCCTTGAATATGGATTGTTCCGATGACCGCTGTTGGCAGTTCAACCGTCATCGGCTTCAGCGTAATGCCTTGACCATTGACGATCGCTTGCGTCTCCACTGCCATATCGTCCGGCAGACCTTTGATCGCGCCGTTATTCAGCAAGTTAGCTGCATTGATCTGAATCTCATCGTCAAAGAAAATGGCCTCGATAATAGGAATGGCATATTCCTGACTGCATTGTACTTTCTCTTTGTTGAACGTGTAAGCTTCTTTGACCCACGCTTCCTGCGTTTGTACAGAATCGAACAAACCTTTATCCAAGCTCTTGCCGTTCGCGCAGTAGACGAAGTCTGGCGTTCTAGAGCCTTGCTTCCATAACTGTTCGCGAATCGGATCGTAACGGTATTGTAGCGACAAGCCCGCATAGAAATCTGCCGCGTAGGAGACATATTCGCCGCAGTGGTTTGTTCCCGGATACGGATAGTAGCCGTAAATTTGGTACATCGTTCTGGATAGCGCTATGTGGTCGAATTGCGCAAGACGGTTAGCCTTTTGCTCTTTTTCACGGAACAACGGGTACAAATCTTCGCCTGTCTTCTTATCCCAAACTTTTGTAAAGAAACCGAAGTGGTTCAATCCGCCTCCTTCAAAGCCGATTTCTTCCGGTTTCATTTCCAGGAATTCGCATAGCTGATGAACGCCCATATCCAGACCGTGACACAGTCCTACAATTTTGATGGAAGTCAGCTTGGAAATCGCTTCAACCAATTTCGCTTCCGGATTCGTGTAATTGATGAACCACGCGTTCGGGCATACTTTCTCCATCATGCGGGCGATTTCGAGCATCGGTCCCAAGTTGCGAAGGGTGTGGAACATCGAGCCGGGGCCGCCATTTTCGCCATAGATTTGCTTGCTGCCGTAACGACGCGGTATGTGGAAATCTTGCGACCAGTAAAAATAACGATCCACTTCGATCGCAACGATGGCGAAATCAGCGCCGCGGAGCGCATCTTCTAAATCTGTAGTCCGCCAAATGTTTGCCGGATGGGAGAATGCGTTGAACATTTCTTTCGCATAATCATAAGTACGATTTAAGTTTTCTTCTACGATATCCATAAGTGCAATCTCAAGCTCGACCTTCGTTTTCAAACGGTCGGACAGCACGATATCTTGTAAAGCCCCAAGGGCAAAGGAGACACTTCCCGCTCCGATTAATGCAATTTTCATTTTTTTCAATGGATTCATCTCCTTAAAAATTAGCTAATTTATTCCTTCAGAGCGCCTACCATGACACCAGAAATGATATTTCGCTGGAAAATCATATAAACAATTGCCGTCGGCAGCGCTGAGATGACAGCCGCGGTGGCGATCATCGTATAATCCATCGTAAATTTCGTTTGGAAATAATTCAGACCTACCGGCAGCGTACGCAGCAAATCGTTCTGCACGAGAATCGTCGGCAACATAAAGTTGTTCCACGTTCCGATTGCCGTGAACACGATCAATGAAACGATAGGCGGATACAGCATCGGCATCATAATCAAGTACAGATTTTGCATCTCAGACGAACCGTCCATGCGTGCCGATTCCAGCAGGGCATGTGGAATGTCCCGCATAAAGCCTCTTAAAAGAAAAATAGAAAAAGGAATATTCAACGCGATTTGCGGTAATATGAGTGCCCAAAGCGTATTCAGCAAACCGATGGATTTCAAATTGTTGAACAGCGGGATAATGAGCAGGTCCATAGGCACTGTAAGTCCCCACAGAATGATCAAGAACAAAATTCCTTTTCCTTTAAATTTCATATGCGCAAACGGATAAGCGCCAAGCAGCGATAAAATGACGACAAACACGACAACGACAACCGTAACAATGACGCTATTTTTAAAATAGCCAATAAAGTTGCCTACCTGCCAAATACGAGAATAATTTTCCCAATGCAGCATCTCCGGCAGCGCTAAAGGACCGTTCACGTTGATTTCACTCTTTGTTTTCAGCGAAGTACTGAGGATCAGAAAAAATGGACTAATCGTTAGCACAGCTGCGCAAGCCATAATGGCGTAGATAATGGCACGTCGGATGAACGAAAATTTGGTCATAGCTCATTAATCCCTTTCCCTGAAGTAAATAATGGTTCTGGAGACGATGAGGATGAACAAGGTCAATACGATCGAAGCCGCAGCCGCAAAGCCCAAGCGGTTCACGATAAAGCCTTGGGTATATACGTAATAAGAAATCACGTAAGAGCTATACCCTGGTCCGCCCTTCGTAGTAGCCATCACGATATCAAATACGCTGAAAGAGCTAATCGTCATCAAAATAATAATCGTCGTCATCGTTTGACGCAGACTCGGAACCGTAACATGACGGAATTGCCCCCAAGGGCCGCAGCCGTCAATGTTAGCGGCATCATATAGCTGCGAATCCACGTTTTGCAGCGCCGCCGTGAAGATCATCGTGGTATAGCCATAGCTTCCCCACAAGAAGACGACGAACAGCGCATACATGACCAAGTCCGGATTGCCCAGCCAGCCGGCTGTCGGTTTAGCAATCCCGATTTTGCCCAAAATGGCAGCCAACGGCCCGAAGTTCGGATCGTAAATCCATTTCCAGATGACCGCAGCAATGACCGAGGAAATGACCTGCGGGAAAAAGAAACCCATCTGAAACCATTTAGCGAATTTGATTTTGCCTCTTACCAGCAAATTCGCAAAAATAAGTCCCGCCCAAATCGGGATCGTCACACCGCCAACGACCCACATCAACGTATGCTTGATTGCTTGCCAGAACATCGGTTCATTCGTAAATAGCTGAACATAGTTGCGAAGTCCGACGAATTTCTTTGGACTGATCCCGTCCCAATTCGTCATGCTGATATAAAATGTTTGTAAAGCCGGCCAGCACATGAAGTAAATTACCATGGCGAAGGCGGGCAACAGAAACAAATACGCGAGCGGATTGTTGCGGTCGAACCGTCTTCGCTTCGTTTTATTTTTTATAACAGGTATGGCTTCTTGGTTCACAAGTATCGCCTCGTAGTATAGGATTGGACGCCTCCCACTTTAGGAGCTGAAGGAGTCTACGTATTGCTAATTATTTACCTTGAGCTGCTTTTACAAGCTTGTCATACTCATTCTTAATTTCAGTCCATGCTTGCTCCGGCGTGCTCTTATGCAGCGACATCAATTGAAGCTGTTTGTTCAAAATATCCCCCAAGCCTGGAACTGCGTTGTCGAGGTAGAAGCCCATTTGCGTCCCTTGAGTTGACTTGTCGACTTCTTTCTTCAGATCGGACACATTCGCGCCAGTCAGATCCACTTTTACCGTAGGTGTAGCGCCGTTTTCGTACCAAACCTTAACGACTTTCGGGTTCATGAACGTATCGATAAAGTCAAGCGCAGCTTGTTTTTTCGCCGGGCTCATCTTCGCGTTCAACGCCCAGCCGCCGTCAGACGGATTGATGATCGTGTGCGACGTGCTGTTCGCATCCGCTTTCGGGAATGCAAACGCGCCTGTCGGTATTTTTGTGCCTTCATACGTTGGAATATCCCAGTTTCCGCCCAGCACCATGGCGGATTGACCTTTTGCATAATAAGTAGGTACGGCATCACCAGTGATCGAAGCGTCATCGGCACGGTAGTACCCTTTGTTCACCCAATCATTGATTTGATTGAGCGAAGAAACAAACCCTTTTTCAAAAGCAGGCGTTACACCTTTTTGGAAGTAAAACTGTTTCACATCATCCATGGAAACTTGGTTGTATAGCATTTGGAACAGCGACCACATTTTTGGCGTGTTGGTCATGCCGCCGTTTTCCATTGGCACGAGACCTGCTGCTTTTACTTTTTCCATCACAGCATTCAATTCATCCAGCGTTTTTGGCGGCGTAAGCTGCAGCTTGTTAAAAATGTCTTTGTTGTAGTACACCACGACAGGTGCAGTCATAAATGGCACACTGTAGTATTTGCCAGGAGTTCTGCTGTTATTGAAGTCGATAGCTCCGGGTGCTTGTTTATCGGTCCAGCCGCGGCTCTTCACATCCGCTGTAATATCCATCAAGTAGTTGTTACTTTGCAGCATTTGCTGCATCGTATCGTCGACGTAGACAACATCTTGGCCGGAGTCGGAATTGAACGCCAACTTCAAGTTTTGTGCATAATCCGCCCATGGGCTCGGGGAAAAATCGATCGTAACGTTTGGATGCGTCTCATTGAATACTTTGATCGTTTCATTCATTTCTTTCATACCGGTTTCATCACTGAATGTGGATGTCACCGTCAGTTTGATTTTTTCCCCAGAAGCAGCTCCCGTTACTGCAGCCGTTGCATTTGCACCTGCAGCATCTTTTGTGTTTTCCGCGTCTTTGCTGCAACCGACAATGCTTGTCAGCATGATCGCCGATAAAAGAAATATGGAGTAAGATTTCACTTTGTTCATATTAAAATCCCCTTTGCGATCGCATTTTTATGTGTTGAAATTGAAACGCTTCCAGTATCGGCTATTCCAAATTACGCTTTGATAAAACTTGCTGCAGCTTCGTCCAGGCAAACGTGCAAATTCGGATGCCCTTGTAGAACCGTAACGGGAATTTCATTCGTGATTTCATAGCTCAGCGCTTTGCGCATAATATCCGCTTTTTTCGCGCCATCCGCGACGACAATAACGATTTCGGCTTCCATCAGATGCTTGATACCGAGCGTTATTCCCTTTTGCACATCGCGCTGCTCCGTGAAATATTTGGCGGAAACCTGCTTCGTAATTGCATCCAAATCAATCACATGCGTGTACATATCAAAGCTGATGTTCGGCTCATTAAAGCCCAGATGGCCGTTCATACCAACTCCTAACAGCAATACATCAATGGCTGCGTGAGCCTGAATGCGTGCATCCATCTTTGAGCATTCCGCTTGCAGATCGTCGCTCTTGCCGTTGAAGAAATGAATGTTCTCTTCTTGAATACCGCATAGCTTGAAGAAATGTTCATCAAGCGTTTGCCGGCAGCTGCCCTCATCCGCGCTGCCCAAACCCACCCATTCATCCAAACTAATGAAATGACATTGATCAAAATTCACTTTACCTCGACGCCATGCTTCCACCAGAAAGGCGAATGTGCCAAGTGGCGTGTTGCCTGCTGCTAAGCATACGAGTGAATTCGGTTTATTATTGATACTTTGAATGATGAGCTCAGCAGCCTGCCGGGACATCTCTTCATAGTCGCGATTTACGTATGTTTTCATGATACAAGCCCCCTTTTAATTGTGCCCAATTGTTCAAAAGCAAACGCTGCAGCGCCCACGGCTCCCGCTTCCTCGCCAAGTGCAGTCAACTCGATTGTGGTCGGGATTGGCGTCAGACTCGCCACCGTGGAACGGATCAGATCCAAACACACAGGGAGCGAACGGGAAACGCCGCCACCAATAATGACTTTTTGCGGATTGAGCAAACTAACCATGTTGGCAATCCCCATCGACAAATTGGTGACAAATTCCTGAATGACCGCGACCGCATTTTGTTCGCCACGTGTATACATCTCAAACAGCTCATGAGCTAAATAACCGTGCTGGGATAGCGCTACGCCAGAAATCTTGTTCTCATACAACCCAAATTCACCGAAAGCGTTCTCTTTATTATCGAGAACATCTTTATCCATCACCAGATAGGCCAATTCACCAGCCATATAACCGCTGCCTTGGATCAGAGAGCCGTTAGCCACAATCGCACTACCCACGCCCGTTCCAAGCGTAATCACGACAAAATCTTCCAGACTCTTTGCCGTGCCGACCCAGCGTTCTCCTAAAGCTGCACAGTTCACATCGTTATTCACAAATATCGGTTTATCTAAAAATTTCCGAATTTCTTTTTTGAATGGCATGTGATCCCATTTGAAAGCCGGAGCTTCAATGACCGTTCCCTCTTTGCTGTCTGTAATCCCAGGAACACCGAACCCGATCGCAGCCACTTGATCCATCGTTACATCAGAAGCTTGCAAACATTCCGTAATTTGGATCGAAATCGCTTCAAAATCTCCGGAAGTGCTTACTTTTTTCTGATAAATCACATGTCCTTCATGATCTACAATGACAGTGATCATCTTCGTTCCGCCAATGTCGACTCCAACACCATAAATTCGCTCATTTTGTGACTGTATTTCATTATTCTTCATCATAGATCCCTCTGATGTCACCCCCACTGCTGTCAGTTGCAATGATAGATTTATTTCGGTTAGTTTGTTCTTAGTACGTACTAACTAAAACAACTATAACGCAAATTTTTAGTTATGTCAATCATCGAACAAACTAAAAAAGCCCGCCACTCGGCGAGCTCTCTTTTCATATTAAATCTTTTTCTTGATCGAACGCATACGCGATGACGCCAAGAACACCTGCTTCCGCACCCATAACGGCGGTCTCCACGATCGTTTGAATCGGCGTAATCTTTTCTACCCTCGCTTGTATTTTTTCCAGCACTGGGATCAAATAGGCGGATACTTCTCCACCAATAATAACCTTCTCCGGATTCAGCAGACTGACCATATTTGCAATCCCGATGGACAAATGCTTAATAAAACGGTCTACCGTGGCTATGGCCTGCTTATCTCCTTTTTCATAGCTTTTAAAAAGTGCATGCACCGATTTCTCGCTTGCCGCCAGCGCCTTGCCCGAAACCTTTTTCTCAAAAATACCGAACTGGCCTATTTCGTTCAGAGGCTTGTCCGACACATCCTCTTCCAGAGCCAGATAAGCGATCTCTCCTGCCATAAAATGCTTCCCGAGCACCAAGCTCCCGTTCGCCACGATCGCACTGCCAACACCTGAGCCCAGTCCGATATAAATGTAGATGAAGTCGTCCAAATCCTTGGCCCCACCTACCCAGCGCTCACTTAATGCTGCACAATTCACATCATTGTTCATGTAAACAGGCTTGCCCAGCCGCCGTGTCATCTCCTCGACGAACTTCACATTTTTCCAATTTAACGCCGGCGCATCTACGATAATGCCTTCCTTACTATTCGTCAAACCAGGGATACAAAAACCGACCGCGATGACCCGTTCCATAGACACTGCTGCTTTCTCCAAGCTCTGCAGAATGCAGTCGTGAATCTTCTGAAATTCAATCCCCTCTTCCCAGAGGTCATTCCATACAACATTACCGTCCAAATCAGTAATGCATAAGCGCATACCGCTCTCCATCAGCTCCACACCTATACCGAAGCCGGACTGCGGATTGAAGCTGAGCTCGATAGCCCTACGGCCGCCCTCTCGCGTCGAAGAACTCAGACCTGTTTCCACGACAAACTTCTTTGCAATCAATTCATCGACTATGGCCGAAACTGTCGAGCGGCTAAAGTTCAACTTCTGCGCCACCTTTGCGCGGCTGATCGGTTGATCCGTGCGAATCGTCTCAAGCACGAGCTCTCGGTTAATTTGTTTTAAGTACTCCAGATTCCTCTTTTTCACGTTCTGCTGCTCCCCGCAAATAGTCTCGATCATCTCTCATAATTTGTTTGATAGAAAAACAAACCTTCGTTAGTTTAATTTAATCCAAGCGGGAGGGAATCGTCAACATTTCCACCTACAAATGAGAATTCGGCAAAAGAGCAAAAAATGCCTTCATCTATCTCAGCTGTCTCTTTTTCAAACAAGATAGGTACGTGAAAAAAGGGATCAACCATATCCAACTAACGCATTACTGTTTTCAATTTGATTTGTGCTACAATTTACTAAAAAAGTGGGTGAAATATTGGATGGGAATTGATGAAAATATAAGTGTGGTTCCTTACGATAAAAATTGGAATACTTTATTTCAAAGCGAAAAGGCAAATCTTTTGAATGCCTTCGGAGAAGAGGTTATCGATATACAGCATTTCGGCAGCACCTCTGTACAAGGAATGATTGCAAAACCGATTATTGATATCATGATTGGCATAAAAACGCTTGAGTTGAATAGCTCTGTCACTAACAATTTAATAGAACTGGGTTATGAAGGATTCGGAGAAATTGGTGTGGGGAGATTATACTTTCGGAAACGGCAAGAATATGCCTTTAATCTTGCTATCGTTATTTGGAACGGTGAGCAATGGGTAAATAATCTACTCATAAGAAATTATTTAAGAGATAATCCAGATGTAGCCAAACATTACTCTGAAAAAAAGCTCAAATCCATAAATAAAGGATATACTACATTACTCTCTTATTCGGATGAAAAAGCCGATTTCGTATACAATTTACTTGAACAAGCAAAGAAAAGATAGGATAAACAGAACCGCGTCGACCATGCCGTACGGTTTCGATCCGACCTCCGAGTGCCCCATCCCATTCCACTTTCATTCCCATGCCCAGGGAGCTGTTTTCAATCCGATAACTTGCTTTGATCGCCGAAGCCCGTCAGGTACATCATCTCCGAAGTCGTCCCCTTCTCCGGAAGCACGGAAAAATCGATTGTCTTTCCCCCTCTTCCCTGTTTGGATACTGTTAGATTACGAAATAATTTGTATTTGTTGATTGTTGAGTGCTCATTTATTGATTCAATCATTTTCTGAACTTATCTTTCCAACATTTTTGCAAAAGGTTTAAATATCGCTGTGAACATTTGAGTCGGGCCTGGAAGCTGAGGATAAAAAACAATCAAAACGGCCAGAACATACCCTATCATGAAAAGCGCGGCAAAAGCCATTTTCTCCTTACGGAGATGATCGAATTTGGGCCATTCCAATAGAGTGATCACTGTAACAAGCAATGTTATCCCCAATACGGTTACCCATTTCACTTTTTCTTCACCTCTTTTTCAGGGTTATATGCAAGTTGATTTTAAAAGTCGAAACAAAATCTACAACTATTTATGAACCATCTACAACTTTTATTAACACTAACACTTCATAGATCGTCGATGACGATTATCCTATTGGTCCACTTGACAGGCAAAATTCGCTTCAAGTATCTCGGCAGATTGTCTAGGGCACAAACCAATGTATAACGGTGCATTATTATGCATTTCTCATTTATTTTGGAACTTTTTTCTCACTAATTTGAAAAAATTTCTCAATATTTATGACACCACACAAAGAAGGAAGGAAGTGTGATATTCCATAATTAATTAGAAAACGGAGCCCGCAAAACCGCGGTGCTCCGTTTTTGTTGTTTCAGAATTCGTTAGAATTTTAACTAGTCCGCGGCGAAAATGAGTGTTTGTTGCAGAATTCGTTAGAAAAAAATATTTAAAAATAATTCCACGCATGCATAATTATACAAAGCATTATTTAATCCAAATCATTCCTTCAATATTGTTATTAATTGGCTGTAATTACGACTGTCTTGTTTGAGGCATTCCATTTGACCTTAGCGCCTAATGCTTCACTGACAAGTCTAATAGGGACAAATGTACTTCCGTTGATTATTTGAACTTCTGTATCTAATTCCTTTACCTCTCCATTAATTTCAACTTCATTAGAACCTACCCGAAGTTTTAATGACAAATCTGATTTAGCTGCAATAATCGAACGAGTATCATTCTCCCATGTTATTTTTGCATGTAATGCCTCGAATATTTTCCTCATAGGAACATATATTGAACCTTTAATATTTTGAGGATCTTCTTCAGCCGGATATTTTTGAATTTTACCATCTATCTCTACAAATATGTGATCACCATAAGAAGTAACCACCCCCTTCTCTTGTCTAACTTTTAACCAATTCAAAGAATCTTCACTGATAGGATTATTAGCTAAATATATTTCCCAAAGTTGATTTTGACTTTCTAAAGTTGAAATTCCGATAAATCATTATTATTAAGAGATATCCTTCTCAGATCCGTTTGTGAGGACAAAACTGATATATTGGAGATACCATTTCCATCCAAATAAAGTGATTGCAATTTATTCACTTTTTCTAATGGCATTAAATCAGTAATACGATTATTTCGTAGTTCTAATGAAGATAATTTAGTTTGACTTTCAATCCCATTGAGATTGCTAATCAGATTATCATTTAACGAGAGTAATGAAAGTTGAGCAAGCCTTCCAAGAAAATCAAGTGAATTAATCCCATTATGATCTAAATAAAGTGAGTTTAACTTAGGCATTTTAGCTAATGGATCCAAATTTATAATAGGGTTATGACTAAGTTTTAGAAACCGTAATTGTTTCAAATAGCTCAGTGGTGTGATATCTGTAATATTGTTATTCTCTAGGTAAAGTGAATCTAATACATCTGAACTAGTTAGTGGTGAAAGGTCCGAGATCTCATTATTTGATATAATCAGATTTCGGAGTTTCTTAAGCTTTAGAAGTACATGAATATCAGAGATTTGGTTATTATCAAGATCGAGCCTATAAAGATTAGTCAGATTCTCAAGAAAACTAATATCTTTTAAATGGAGTGATCCTACATTAAGATTCGCAAGATTTGTGAGTTGTTTTAATACACTTAAATCTGCAATCGGATTATTTGATAATTCTAAGCCACCTAGATTAATGAGCCCATTTAATGAGTTAATATCTTTTATCAAATTATCTTGAACACCCAAGTAGCCCAAATTGAGCAGACTACTTAATGAACTTATATCTTCTATCTGATTCTCCTTAAGGTCAATAAATTTTAATGAATGAAGTTCCGACAATGGGGAAATATCGCTAATTTGATTATGATAGGCAGTAAAATGTTCTAATTGTTTGAAATCTTTTAGCGGTGTAATATCAGAAATCAGATTATCACTTAAATTTAATTCTTTTAGTTGCGAAACTCCTTTAAGGAAACTAATATCAGTAATATTGCTCGCAGCTAAATCCAAATGTTCTAGTTGTTTCATTTCCCCCAATAATTCCATATTACTCAATTTATTGTATCTAAGAGTTAATACTCTAAGATTCTTCAAGCCCACGATTGGACTAATATCTTTAATTTCATTTACAGCCAAGAATAAATTCCTTAAATTTGTCGCATGCTCCAAGCCATTTAAATTAGTAATCCCTTGCCAAGCAGTTGGTCCTAAAGTAACCAATTTATCCATGTCAGCTTGTGTTATAGGAGAATTGTCTTTGTTCAATTGTTTACGTATAACTTTTTCAAGCGCATGATCCTCAATAGTTACAACATTACTTACATCTGCAACAGCAGTAAAAGGAAAAATAAGAGCAGCGAAAATGAAACTAAGTATTACAATACTCAAAAAAGAAAACCTTCTCACAAAAAAACCTCCTAATTAATTGGAAAGCGGAGCCTGCAAACCCACGTGACTCCGTTTTTGTTGTTGCAGAATTCGTTAGAAAAAAATATATTAGACTTTTAACTGAATATGCATATAAGTACTCTGGTTTCGGACGACTATTACAACTACTTGCCTTTTTCATTTTTTACTATTCTCGAACATAGAAAAAGCATATCGAACAATCTCTTCACGGGTAATTTCTGGAATGTTGTAATTTCCATGCAAGTAAGCGCTTGGGCTGACTTTAACGTCTTTGCCATCTTGCTGCAATCTCTTTACCAACGAAGACAAAGTGTTTAGAGGATTAACCGTCGCTCGAAGAAGCGAAGATTTTATTTCTGACAGTATTTTTGTAGAATCTACTTCTGGAAATTGTAAGGCGCTAGCCGTTATTTGAGCATGCATTTCAAACTGATCGTTATGTTCATGTAACTCCCAACCAGGCCATTTTTCTTTAAGTCTTTGCATGATATTTGAAAATACATCTGCATGCCATAAGACAATTCGCTTATTGATTGCATCAATATGGAAACCAGATGATGGGAAATCAGTTGTCCATTCATCAATTTTAAATTGTTTGTAACCAAAAGATTTATTACAGTTTCTTATAAGCTCAGCTCCATGAAGCAAACAACCTTCAATTCCTCCGTAAAGGGGAAAAATTAGTATATCTTCATCTTCAAATCTGATACTAGCAATCGTATCAACCCATTCCTTTTCTTCTGGGGGTTCTAGGTCTGCGTTAATCAAATCATCATCTTTACCAGCAAGCACTTTTTCTTTAGGAACTCCCACATATTCCGCAAGATCAACGATGCCTTCATGTGCCCATTGGATTTCCCAATCTCCCCAAACCTTTTGTATTAATTCTAAGAAGAGCCTTCTAAATGGGATATTGGATTGCACATCTTCGCCGCCGTAAAATAAGAGTAATTTTTTAGCTTCGTCAATGACAGCTCCGCCCTCGGCCCATATATCATCTAACCAATCTGTTTGTTCAACTTTTGTTTGAGCCTGGATAAATGCAATTGCATGTTCTGGACCCCAAAATAAATCACTAGGTAGCGTATTTGCACACCAATGATTGTAATAAAGATCGTAGCCATCTTGCTTTACAATGACTAAATTAGCTCTTTGTCCCATAGGCAATCCCACCTTTTGTATGCTATTTTAAAATTTTAACGTAACATGAACTTAATATTTTTGACTACTTTTTCACCCAAATCTTGTTGAAATCGATCTAACAACTTATTTACTTCCTCAACATTGAAAGAACTTGGTTTGGCTTGAACACTACGATTAAAAGACGAGATCCACTTTCTTAGTTGAGCTTTAATTTCGACTCGAATGTTATCCTCATTCATCATCTGAAGAGCGTTTAATAAACAACGCAACTGATCCCATTTATTTAAAGCCGCGAACAATCGTACGACATATTTGGTGACATGTATTTCAGGTGATTTAAGAATCACATTAAACAAACGGTTGGAATCGATAAGGTGTGCTTTCTTACGCAATCCTCGATATCCTTCAAATGATAAACCGTTGTTATCACTTTGCAGAGCGATATAAAAAAGTTCAAGAAACTGCTCGCAGTTTAATAAAGATAATCCCCTAAGAGCTGCTCGTTTTATTTTCATATCTACATGAATCGCATACTCTGCCAGAATTTCCACATGCTCAGGACCCCCTACTTCACCCAGAGCAATTAATGCTGTAGCTAGACTCTTCGTATTATCGCCCCATAAATAATCCAAGTAGTGATTCGCAAAATCAATCTCTGTTACTGAATTAAGATAGAATCTGGACACTTCCCTAACAGAAATATGGGGATCAACAAGGGACTTCTTTAGTTCAGGAATGGCGTCTATCTGATTTTTTTCTGCTAAAGTGGTTAGTGTGATTCTCCTGATTGGCGCATATCGATCATTGATTAAGCAGTTGAAATAACTTGGAAATAATAACTTACTGTCACAAATGACTCTGCAAGCCATTACTCTAATGATCGGTTCCGATTGTTTCAGAGCTTTATTAAGAATGAGCTGCAGCTGCGAGTTCTGATATCCCAAGGCTATTTGATAACACATTCGTTTTGTTATAAAAGTACTTGATTCTAGTCCATCCATTACAGCTTGGAAAGATTCTTCTAGGTTAAGTAGTCCAAACACCGATTCAACGATGTGATGATGACTAACCCGGTTACGAGTTCTAAGCCGAAGCACAAGCGGGAGGTTATTTATAAACACGGAAGCATACTCAGAATTAATACGCACATTAACAGCCATTCGCGCTTGTGTTCTTATTGTCTCAACCCAATCATTTAATCTGATTAATAGATAAGGGAGCTCTTGACCATCTTTTATTTGCGAAAGCTCTTCAACCGCTTTTTCCCGGATATACCCATTAGGATGGAAACTACATAGATAAACGAGCACTCGGTCCTTCATCACTTTCTTGAAATCACTAATCTTCATTTTATTCCATGCTTCTAGTCTAGAATTCGGAAAATAAGGCGAGAAATCTCTTATATATTCATCCAATCTAACCAAATCCTCTAGCTGACAAGTCCTTAATAAAGACTCCACAGCATTCACAGCTGTGCTTCTCAAATCAGTATTACGCTCTAACAATAAGGGGATTAGATGTGGGACTGCAGCAATTTCTACCGATTGTCCGATCAATCTAATCTGCCTTAACTTTTCTTCTTTGTTATTAGTAATCGACTCCCATAATGAATGGGATTTATAAATATTATCAATACTGTCTTGAGTTGTCTGAGATAATCCCATCAAACTTTTTACCTCCCTCAAAATGACTAATACAACTCGCAAATGGAAATAACTGATAAGAAAAGGAGGGAAATATATAGAATGATAATCATTTTTTTCGCTGTTGTTACAATTATCCTCTTAGGTGTTGGGATGTTCAAGTACAATTTGAAAGAACAGGAACTTGAATCTCTTCGTTCACTATCCACTAAATTATTGGATACGAATCATCAAATGTATAAAACTTTGGCTATGGGATTGTATTATCGTTTTAAGAAAGAAGAGGTGCCGGGCAATCAAAGTCTCTCGAGTAACTTTATAAAAAATAATCCTTATGAATTTGAATATTTTGTAGCCGATATTCTAGAGGGTTTACATGGTGGGAAAACTTTTGTTACTCAAGGTTCTGGTGATTATGGGGTAGATATCGAACATCAGCGGAATAATGGTTTATTTCTTGTTCAAGTTAAATGCTTTAAAGATGATGTTCCATTTGACCCTATTGCCATTATTCATTCTCAAATGGTAAAACAGAATGCCAAAGGTGGCATAGTTATCACCACGAGCAGCTTTACTTCAAACGCACAAAAGTATGCTAAGGAAGTAGGAGTAGAATTAGTTGACGGTATTCAACTTGTCCATTATTGGTCGCTTTACTTACAAAAGCAAGGAAGAACGCTAGATGATTCAACTACTAATAGCGGTATGAAACCAGCACTTGTGTAGTAAAAAACAGAAAAAATTACAAAAAAAAAGATAAGAAAAAGAAAAAAAGAAAGAGAAGCAAAATATAATTTTCCCAAAAAATAGAGGCTGCCGATGGACAAGTTACAACTCACAAAAAAAAGAGCCAGGGGCACCGCCCCTGGCTCACTCTTACGAACACCTGCTATAACCGCAGTTGGCACAATTTTTGCAGCCCTCGCTGTTGATCAGCGAGGCGGATCCGCATGACGGGCACAGGTCCTTTGACGTAGGCGCAGACGCGCTCGTACTATGACTGTGGCCGCCGCCGGCATGGCTGCTAGGCGCAGCCGATGGTGCTGGTGCATCCAGCACCTCGCTCGTCGCGGTCACGTAGTTCCGCGCGTCATCTTGCTCGTTCATCACTTCGTCGTGCTGCTCGAGCGCTTTGGCCACTGCGTCTGCGATCGACTCAACGCGATTGTTGCCGAAGCCAATGGCGCCGGAACCGCCAATGCCTTTGAGATGCTTCACGAGCAGTTTCACTTTATCTCCGTGATCACCATAACGCAGGAACAAGGAGCAGACGCGGCCTAGCGCTTCGGACATCGCGAAGACATCGGAACCTGCTTTACCCACATTCAAGAAGATCTCGCTTGGAGAGCCATTCATGTCGTTAATGGTAATGTACGCCATTCCAAAAGGCGTATTCACTTTATACGTAGCGCCGCGGAGAATTTGCGGACGGCGTTTGTACTGCTTGTCGAGTACCTGCTCCGTTTTTGCATCCACATTAACAGCCAGCTTGCCCGATAATGCAGAGATACTGTCCTCTTCCTCGTTCGCAACCTGAGCCGAAGTAGCGGCGACCGTTGCCGGTGCACTCTCTTCTTTCTTCGCTTCTTTCTTATCATCGCCTGCGCTTGTGCTCAATACCTGCACATCACGACTGCCGTCACGATAAATGGTTACGCCTTTACAACCAAGGTCAAATGCCAACTCATATAGTCGTTTTGTTTCTTCAACGGTAAAATCGGAAGGACAGTTAGCTGTCTTGGAAATCGAGCTGTCCACCCACGTTTGGATCGCAGCTTGCGCACGGATATGATCTTCCGCAGTCAAAGACATGGCCGTTACGAAGTAATCCGGCAGGTCTTGATCCGGGTGCTGATCTTTCCACTCTTGTGCGATCGGTACGTATTGCTTATCGAAACCGAGCCGGCTTTGACGATAATATTCGAATGCAAAATAAGGCTCAATACCGGTGGAAGTTCCTACCATTGTACCCGTGCTCCCCGTTGGCGCTTGGGTAATGACTGTTACATTACGCATACCGTTCTTCTGAATCGCTGCGCCAACCTCCGGATATACTTTCGTCATATTTTTCATAAAACCGCTTTGCAAAAATTTATCTGCAATAAATTCTTTGAACGAGCCCTTCTCGGCTGCAATTTCAGCGGACGCCAGATAAGCTTCTTTGGCCATAAAACCGTAGATTTTATCCAGGAACTCCAGCGATTCCGGGCTTCCGTAACGAATTTTCAGCTTGATCATTAACTCCGCCAACCCCATGGAACCAAGTCCTACTCGGCGCTCAGCTTGCTGATTGAGACGGTTTTCTTCAAAATGGTACGGTGTCTTATCAATAACGTTATCGAGAAAACGTGTGGAATAACGAACGACTTTGGCCAAATCCGCCCAATCTACATCGTGCTTCTCCGCATCATAGAACTTAGAAAGGTTAATGGCCGACAAGTTACATACGCCCCAAGCAGGGAGCCCTTGTTCGCCGCATGGATTGGTACAAATAATTGGATTAAAGTACCAGCTGTTAGACATTTGATTGTAGTATTCCATGAAAACAACACCAGGCTCTGCGGATTTCCATGCAGATTCAATAATCGTATGCCAAACATCGCGCGCGCGGACGGTTCGGTATGGCTTAACGGTTTTGCCAAGCTTTTTCCAGGCGTCAAGGTTTCCATCCCATTTGTCGTTATAGTCTGGATCTGTCGTATCCGGGAATACAAGCTCCCAATCCAGATCTTCTTTAACGGCCTTCATGAAGCCGTTGCTGACGCATACAGACAGGTTCGCATTCGTAATTTGCCCCATAGTAGATTTCACCGTAATGAAATCCAAGAGATCCGGATGCCAGTCATTGATCATCAGCATAAGCGCGCCTCGACGGCTGCCGCCTTGTTCAATCAAACCTGTCGTATAGCTGAACAACCCGCCCCATGATACGGCACCGCTTGAAGATCCGTTAACACCCTTCACAACGGAACGGCGAGGACGAAGCGAAGACAAGTTAATGCCAACGCCACCGCCACGAGACATAATCTCTGTCATTTCGCTTAGTGTGCTCATAATGCCGCCACGACTATCATGCGGAGAAGGAATGACGTAACAGTTAAACAAGGTTAACTCGTCGCTCGCATCAGCTCCTGCAGCGATACGTCCGCCTGGAACGAGCTTCCAATCATCGAGAATATACCGAAACTTTTCGGTCCATTCTTTTCTTTTCTCTGGTGTGGCTTCAACGGAAGCCATAGCTCCGGCGAGGCGGTCCCACATTTCTTCAGGTGTTTTCTCTATGTTCAACGTAAGTTTTTCAACTGAGGATTCAACAGTTTCACCACTGCGTGTTCGAACCTTAACGATGTCGCCTTGACGGCTAATAATTTCGCCTACTTCTTTAGCTGGGAACTTGGGATCATCCTTCGTCAGGACAAGAACGGTATCGCCAACTTTCGCATGGCTCGTATCCGCATTTTTCAGTGCATACCGATCCAAAAAAATCTTTTCGCTGAGTCCTTCTAATCGCTTCTTTTCCTGCATCATTTCCAACAACAACACCCTCCCAATAGGCTTCAAATTCAGCTGCATCTATACAAGTGTCTGTACATGAAGATTATGTAAAATCACAATATATGGTGTGCGAGTTTCATTATACATCACCATATGTTGTGCATCGAATGGATGACAGACCAATTTGACCGAATAAGACAAGCTTATTTCTAGATATCTATGATTTTCTTCGAATTGCTCTCTTTCTCAAGAGGATCATTATGATTTATTTCGACAACGATCGACAATATTTGGAGTATATTTCGAGTCACAAGACATCTGGATTCGCACGTTTTGACGATCCTCAATTCCTCTGATACCCTATATATAGTATAACACAAAACAGATATTTTTAGAACGTTTGTTCGTTATTTTTGATGATTTGTTTTCGGAGGTGTTCGTTATGTATTTTTATAAAGATGAATTTATTGACAAAAAGGACCTGTATCTCTCGCCGGACGATCGAGGCTATTATTTCGGAGACGGCATCTATGAAGTGTTTCGCGTATACAATGGCCGAATTTATGAACAAGAAGCCCATATGCAACGCCTGCAAAAAAGCGCAAGCGAAGTTCGCATCGACTTGCCTTTTACCACTCAGGAAATAGGAAATATTTTAACAAAGCTGGTTCAGGATAACGGAACAGTTGAAGGTACGATTTACATGCAAATCACGAGAGGCGAGGCGCCGCGCGCCCATCCATTTCCTGCCGGGGCAAAGCCTGTCATGCTGGCTTACTGCACGGAAGTGAAAAGGCCGCTCGCTACGATCCAAGGCGGCATCCAAGCGATCACATTCGAGGATATTCGCTGGCTCAGATGCGATCTCAAGACGCTTAACCTGCTGCCTAATGTGATGGCCAAGCAGGCTGCTCTCGATCATGGCGTGCAAGAGGTCGTTTTGCACCGAGGCGGGACGGTAACCGAATGCAGTGCCTCCAATTTCATGATGATCAAAGATCATGTGTTATACACGCATCCGGCCAACAACTTGATCCTGCATGGGATCACACGCGCGGTCGTCCTCCGTTTAGCTAGATCCTTACAAATCGAAGTAAAAGAAGAGCCTTTCACTCTCCAACAGTTGCAACAAGCAGATGAAGCCTTCATAACAGGCACGACAGTCGAAGTCACACCGGTCATTGGAGTTGATGGAACCCCTGTCGGATCAGGCGAACCGGGTCCAATTACACGCAAGCTGCAAATTGAATTTGAACATACTTTCGCAGTATGAGATAAGGACCTGGCCGACGGCCAGGTCCTTGTCTATAGCCGTACGTTTGGGAACGAACTTGTCTTTGCCAATCCCCCATCTTCTCGTCTGGAAAGATGAATAATATCGTTAGAGATACGATTCCAACATCTCCCCATGTCTATTACGATATTAAACATCTTTCCAGCTACGTTCAGCGTACAAAGCTGCTTATTTTCTAGTCTGTAAGCATTCAAAACATCGTTAGAGACACGACTTCATTTCCTTTCCCCCACTGTAACGATGAAAAACACCTCTGCAGCAGTGCACTTGCTGTTTGTTGTTGTACCCTTTGTAGCTTTCATGGTGACTAGAACCTAGGGGATTTTTAGCAATGCTGCTTCATGTACAACATCTCAGCAATCCTGTCTATTTGTCTCTTTACTCTTAACCTAACATATACGTAATGACGGAGCTACTTCCATGACCTCAAAATATTACACGTGATAAAAAAAAGTTGGTCAGAATCGCTTCTGATCAACCTTTTTTTATCGTTCTCACCCGTATGAGCTACCCTACCTGCGTAAATTCCACACATCCGTACCATACTTCTCCTGAACGAGCCGTTCCGTAAGTTCAACTTCATAAGGCGAAAGCTCCGCCTCCACGAACTCCACGCCAAGCCCGTTAGCGATTTCGCGCCTAAACGCTTCCTCCACCTGCTTTAAAGAAACCTCTTCCTTCCCCTGAGCACGCAGCAATTCGTTAATGGCTACCGCTTTTTTCAGGAAGCTCGACTTCATCCGTTCCGCCACCTTCTCATTGGAGAATCGAAGCATACGAAACAACTGATCCGTGTCCATATCGAGCAAAATCGAACCGTGCTGCAGTACGACGTCTTTCTGGCGCACCTGCGCGCTGCCGGCCACTTTGCGCCCTTCGACTACAAGCTCGTACCACGAAGGAGAATCGAAACAAGCGGCCGAGCCTGCGGAGGCGTACTTTTCTTTCTCCTCATCGCTCGCGAGCTGCACCATCTCAGCGCCAAGCCCAAGCGCGCGAAAACCTTGCAGCAGCCCTTCGCTCAGCACACGATAGGCTTCCGTTACATTACGAGGAATGCCCGGGTAATTTTCGGCTACGATAATGCTATACGTCAGCTCTTTGTCGTGCAGCACAGCTCTGCCTCCCGTCGGACGTCTAACGAATCCGATACCCTCACTAGCCACCGCTTCCTGGTCTACTTCCTGCGCCTTTTGAAAATAACCTATCGACAACGTCGCCGGATTCCATCCATAGAAGCGCACGGTTGGCGGAACCAAACCTTCACTATGCGCTGTAAGTATCGCTTCATCGATTGCCATATTTTCAGCAGGAGAACGGTCTCCTGTATGTATAAATCTCCATGTCTCCATCGTCCGCAGCACCCTTTCCTCATCCTAACTAAAGCCAAGCTATATCATAACATAAAATAGCGGTTACTGACGAAGTCGGCACGCGCCGTAAATCAAATGACAGCATGGGAAGCGCCGATGCATGGAAAAGTTATGAAAGCCTCCATAATGGATATACTAACACGTATTCAGACGCTCAGCTCATGCTTACCAGGTCAGTTTTGCTCCGCAAAACTCAGTTAATGCTTACGAAGTCAGTTTTGCTCCGCAAAACTCAGTTAATGCTTACGATGCCAGCTTTCCTTACGGAAAGCTCTAAGGAGGCTCATCATGCGACACCATGAACAGCAAGAAAACATTCGCCCCATTCATCATCACCTTCATATGCATTTTGACCGGGAATGGTTTACCGAGCTGGATCATCGCGTGCGCGGAGGCGGTCCTTGGGATGACTGGACGCTATACCAGCTTGCTTACGAATCCGAAGAGTCAGGGCTTATCGCGAGCTTTGACGAAATGCAGTGTCTCGTCCATCTCGGGCAGCTTGAGCCGATGCCTCACCAGCTTGAAACGGCCAAACGCGTGCTGAATGAGCTGCGCGGTCGCGCCATTTTAGCCGATGAGGTTGGACTCGGGAAAACCATCGAAGCCGGGCTCATTTTAAAAGAATACATGGTCCGCGGCCTCGTCCGCAAAACGCTCATTCTTGTTCCCGCTTCCCTCGTGCTCCAATGGGTAAGAGAGCTTAACACGAAGTTCGGCATTCCCGCAGTCGCTCAGAAAAAAGCATATATGTGGGAGCAAAGCGACGTCATCGTTGCGTCGATGGACACAGCAAAGCGGGACCCGCATCGTGATATCGTGATGGGTTTGGAATACGATATGTTGATCGTCGATGAGGCGCATAAGCTGAAGAACAAGAAAACGACCAACTACACGTTCGTCAACGAGTTGCGCAAAAAATATTGCCTGCTGCTCACGGCAACGCCGATCCAGAACGATTTGAAAGAGCTTTATAATCTCATCACCTTGCTGAAACCGGGTCAATTAGGCATCCAAAGCAGCTTCAAAACGAACTATGTAGTCGGTAAACGGACGCCTAAAAACGAAGTCATGCTCCAGCAGGAGCTCTCCAAAGTGATGATACGCAATCGGCGCGGAGACGGCGGCGTTCATTACACCAAACGTATCGTCAAAAATATCCCGCTTACGCTCTCCCCGGATGAGCAAGCCCTATACGACGGCGTGACGAATTTCGTACGCACACGTTACCAGGAAACGCCTGGCGATCTGACGAGCATGCTGTCTTTGATCACGCTTCAGCGCGAAGTATGCAGTTCAAGGGATGCAGTATTCATTACACTTGTGAATTTGTTCAAAAAGACCGCAGAGGACTCCCCCATGCGCGCCAAGATTTGGGAGCTTGTTGAACTCATCCGCGGTATTAAAGCAAATACCAAAGCGGAGAAAACGATGCAGCTTGTGCAGGAAATTAATGAAAAAGTCATTATTTTCACTGAATATCGCGCTTCTCAGGAGTATTTGCTGAATTACTTGAAGGAACGCAAAATCAGCGCAGTACCTTATCGCGGCGGCATGAATCGGGGAAAAAAAGACTGGATGATGGATTTATTCCGTAATCGCGCACAGGTGCTCGTTGCTACAGAAGCCGGAGGCGAAGGCATTAACCTGCAATTTTGCCACAATATGATCAATTTCGATTTGCCGTGGAATCCGATGCGCGTGGAACAACGAATTGGGCGGGTTCATAGACTCGGGCAAACGCATGATGTGAATATTTATAACCTGTCCACGACCAATACGATTGAGGAACATATTTTGTCGCTGCTGCACGAAAAAATCAATATGTTCGAAATGGTCATTGGAGAGCTAGATACGATTCTGGAGCGGATCGAGAAAAAAGGCTCACTCGAGTCTTCCTTATTCCGCATGGTGATGGAATCCGGCTCGCATGAGGACATTCGCAGGAA
The DNA here is from genome assembly GCF_042676385.1 of Paenibacillus sp. GCM10027628. Classification (NCBI taxonomy): domain Bacteria; kingdom Bacillati; phylum Bacillota; class Bacilli; order Caryophanales; family Paenibacillaceae; genus Paenibacillus; species Paenibacillus sp. GCM10027628. The sequence goes on along the minus strand of NZ_JBHTHA010000023.1, from coordinate 108,098 downwards.
GCTTGACGAAATTGGCCATGTCTTCTCGGAAATTCAAGCGGAAGTTGCCCATGAACCACCTCAAGGCGCAGCCTTCCGATCCATGCTCGATGCCGTAGGCGGCGGGCAAAGTGTCGAGGTAAGGCCATGAATAAACGAAACATCCATACCTTTGTCATGCGCTTCCTTGAGGCTTTTAACTGTACAATTCTTGAGAAAACACCCGCATATGTGACCGCCAGACTCTCCCCCGAAGCGGATAAGGAGATGACCGGCAGGCCCTACTATTGGAGCTTCGTTGAACGTACGGGCGCGGCTCCGGAGACGATGACCTACAAGTTTATTTTCGATCCTGAGCAAATGAAAGCGGAAGCAAAGCCAAAGGCTTCGGCAACAGCCGTCAAACCTTCAACGCCAACTGGCAGTTCAGGAATAGGCACAAATGCTGTAGCTGTAATGGGCCAACCGCCTCAACCACAACTTCAACCTCAAGCCCAGGACAGCAGCTCGGATAGTATTCTTGGGCGTTATTTCGGTTTTGTTCCGACAACGGTCACGGCTCGTGTCCCGCAAGATGAAGTCACGTTCGGCAGTCGCCGGCTGGAACAAATCTTTGGCATCGTCCGCACACGGGGCAGGTTCGTTCATTTGTTCGAAGAACCGTTCCCAATGTGCGTATCCATGCACCATACGCTCGTATATGACACCTGGTTCTGTGTCAACTACAAGGTTGAGCTAGCCTGCGACCGCAAGCGCAGCGAGATTCACTCGCTTGCCATTCAACTGAATAATGGCGAGATTCGAGAGCATTTTCATAAACATCTGTTGACCAAAAGTTTATCTCCCAAGCTGCCGGCAAACAGCCATATCCTGCCGGACATGATCTCGCTGCCCAAAGCCGTCAACGCCCTTGAAATGACATTAGAGCGCAAAATCAGCGCTTATAACCACAGCTGGGCGGATGAAGCCAATGAGCAGCACCGAAGTGAAATTAATCGTGTCGAAGCCTATTATAACGGGCTTCTGCTTAGTGTCGAACCTGACAAAAGGGATGAAGTCGAAGCCCAGTGCCGCAATAGGCTGCAGGAGATAGACTGGCAGTATAAGCCACGAATCGTGGTTTCTGTCATCAATTGCGGACTGTTCCACCTGAACTCGGGCAGACCGACCAGAAACTGACGCGAGTCGCTAAAACTTCGCAAATATGCCGTTACAGGTTCTAACATTCTTTTTAATGCATAAGAATTACAATTGGAACATACAAATGAGAGGTTATACGATAGGTAGGTGAATGAAGATGTTGAAAAAATGGACGACTTGGTCCGCAGCGTGCCTGATCAGTATCAGCGCAATTCTGAGTATCCCGAATCATACATCTGCCGTTGATGACGCAGATCGGACAAGCCTCATGCAGGTGCCATCCGTCGCCAATGCCGCTGTCGCTGCCGTTACCAAGCCTTCGGTAAATTCGCGAAGCGAGTTGCCCCTGGCAGATACAATCAATAAGTGGAAGCTTACTTTATCCCGTGAACAAGGCTTTGGAAATTGGCAGCAGGCTTCTTGGAGCAGTTATCCGCTAGGACCGGGAACGCACGGCTGGGTCATTATTCTGGGCGAGGCGGGACATGAGGTCGGTTATATGATTGTACATGCTGCGGAAGACGGCTCATTCCGATTGACTGAATACGGAACCGGCGATAGTCCTTTATTCAGCTTCACAACGCTGTATCGCGCCTTGGTACAGCAGGAACTTATCCCTGCTACTATTTCTTTAACCGATTTTATTAAAGATGATGCAATCACCAAAGAACGTTTATATATGGATTCGCTAACGGCCATCTGGAAAATTTCGATGGGAGGCCAGACCTACTATCTGGATGCAAAATCAGGCGAACTGCTGCCGCTCGATCACGATCCGGCGCCCAAGCTCGCTGACACACAGGCAAGCGGAACTAAATTACAAGGCAGCGTGAACGGCCTTACATTGCCTGCTTTTGATCCTTACGAACGTCTTCCTTGGGTTCAGGGCAAGCCGCTGCACATATCAAGTCTGAACGAACTTCAAGTGGCCTTGAAGCAAAAAAGCAAACTGACTTATGTGGCCAGACTGTATGACAACCAAGTTACACTGCCGCTTGCTGTTATCGGGTATAAGCAATGGGATCACGGTGAACCTTATCTTGCTGTCGATCATGTTGGACCGCGTTACATCCTTCTCAAGGAAGCGCTTGAGCAAGGTCAAGTCTATCCATGAATAAAAGCCTTAGACCACGATTAAACCAGGTCTAAGGCTTTGCTTTTACTTCCACTCAAAACCGATGGCCCGCAAAAATGCATTCGCCAAAACGGTATGACCCACGTTGTTAGGATGTACGCGATCCCACGCGATGTACGCCGGATAATACGTTTTGAGCACAGGCTCAAAAGCAGATTGCGTATCCACGAACAACGATCCTGTTTCCTCAGCGACGCGTTGCACGACCTGACCGTATTGATCCATTTTATGACGCATGGCATCTTGTGGATTCGGCTCAATGTAGAAAGGCGTCATCAACACAATGCCTTTGACATTGGGCTTTGTTTTTTTGACAAGCTCTCGAAGTGTACGCTCATACGTTTCGATATCGACGTGTATCTCCGGGTTATTGGGGTGGTCAAAATGTCTCCAGACGTCATTGATCCCAATCATGACAGACAACCAGTCGGGGTTCAGATCCAATACATCCGTCTGCCATCTTTCTTTTAAATCCAGGACCGTATTTCCGCTGGTACCCACGTTAACCGTGCGGATTTGCAGTTCCGGGTAAGATGCGTTCAGATGCCCATCCACCAAGGATACATACCCTTTTCCTAGCGCTCCGAATAGTCCTTCACCGATCGGCCTTGCGCGTTCACAATCGGTAACGGAATCTCCAATCATGACCAACTTATCGTTTTTTTGCAGCTTCATTTGTCGTCTTCCCCTCCCATTTACATGACTAAACATGTATTCGATGAACACGACAAAAAACCTCCTGTGATAGATGACAATTTCCATGCTTTTCCTGGTCATCCACTAGGAGGTTCAGTTCATTTTTTCATTTTTACTTGTTCAATGAGCATTCGAGTCGCTAGAGGCAGCATGCCAAACCAACGCGTTTGCCAGCTTTCCCTCTGTTCCTTCATATTCGCTTTAGTCTGTTTACGAACATCTTTAGGCGTTTCGATATAGGTGATGACTTGCTGGGTTATGTACTTGACCAGTTCATCGCTTTTCGCCATACTTCCACCTGCCTTCCCTCCCTATTTTATCCTTATCGGATCATGCCTAAACGGAATAGACAGGCAGAAGTAGTTGATTTATGCGACTTTGCCGCCGCTTTCGGTCACAATTTTATCAGCAAACGATTTAATCGTTCCGCAACCGAGCAACATTGGCTTATTGATGCATTGCAATAATAAAGTTTGACCGTTTGTATCCCATGCATACTGAAAACCGACACTCATCCCGGCCACCGTAATCGTGAATTTCCCCGAAGCTGCGTTAGGAATCGTGAACCCTTGTCTTCTACCTGCATTTTGCAAGCTTTTGAAAACAGTTGACGTTATTCCTCTGTACGTCCAAGTGCTGCATGCCGCCACTGAGACATCTCCTCTCTACTTGGATAAGATCATTAAATTGTATGTACGGAATGAGGAAATCGTGCTTGTTTCGGATTTCGAAAATCCATGCGGTGATCACTGCAGGCCGCAAGAATAGAAGCCACCAGGCTTCTATTCTTTTTTTCCCCGCATATACTAGAGCAAATAGATAGAAAGAGGTGCTGACCTAGAATGTGGAAACAGATGCTCAAAACCGAGCTCCTCGAGATCCGGATGGATGAGAGCAATCGACTGTTTGAGGTTCAAATAAGTGGGAGCAAGAAGCATGCAATGCCAGCAGTACGGCTCGGCCAAGCTGATCTCATGGAGCTTATTCAAACATTACTGGAGATTAATCGAGTCTTTCGAGGAGACGTGCCTTACTATGCTACATGTGAAACGACGAATCAATCGGCACATAGTTTCGTAGATGAACAAGAACGAACGAAAGTACCGGACAATGCAAAAAAAAGCACCACCACATCGATGCACGCATCGAGTGAAGGGGCTTCTTTTCTCGGTTCGAATCCGTCCGCCTAGTCTCTGTTAATACCTGCAATAGACGCCAGGAAACGAAGGATGTAAAGGAACAAATTGATGAAATCGAGATAGATGTTCAAAGCTGCCAGCGGCACTTCTTCGGAAGCGACACCGTCGCGGTACTGAGCTACATCATAGAGAACCCATCCGCTGAAAATCAGAATACCGATCATGGACCAGACCAGATTCATGACAGAACCGAAGTGAACGAACAACGAAATTAAGCTCATAAGAACAAGCCCAATCGTAGCAGCAAACAAAAATCCGCCAAGAAAGCTAAAATCGCGTTTGGAGCGATGCGCGTAAAAGGCAAGTCCGCCGAAAATAGCCGCCGTCGCAAAGAAGGCTCCTGATACGACGTTTGCCCCAAGCAAGCCACCATAGTTCATAATAACCGGGTACAAGGTCACTCCAGAAATCGCTGTAAATGCATACAAGAATCCGTACCCAATGTTTTTGCCCCGAATCCGGATTACAACGGCTGCCACTAACATGACCACTTCAGCTACAACGAAGAGCATGATCATCGATGGCGGAACGACAATAGCACCGATCAATGTTCCCAGAAAGGAAACCAAAAGCGAAATCGCAAACGTTTGAAGCACATGGGCAAAGCTGCCTGAATGTGAAACCGTAACCGTTCTTTCCATGGAAAATTCATCCCCTTTTGAAAATAGTACAATCTATATTATGTATTATAACCAACTTTCATGTAAGCTGCCAGATGATACGCTTTTTCAGCGTGAACGCATTGTTAAAGGACCTGCAAGCTTAAGTCGAAAAGTTCACTGCACCCTTTCAGGACACAGTGAGCTTTTTTGTAATGATTATGCGCTAGCAGCGTTTTCTGATGAAAATCCGTGAGTGACCCATCTTCGGCCAATTGGCGTTCGGTAGAATCCGCGTTCAACAATTGCGAACAACGAATTTGTCATCCAGTAAAGTCCAATCGCTACAGGAGCTGACCACATGACGGCTGACATGATCATGACCATAATCAGAGGCAATGTCATCCGACTTACCCATGAACCCGTTACCGCGATTTCACTAGTGAGCGGCACAATCATGCTGATGAATGTAACTACCGCATACAAGAGCGGCACCAAGTGGAACGGATCACCCGCTCCAAGTGAGGACATCCAAGGAACAAGATGACTCGTCATCGCGGCTCCATGCGTCGAGAAAACGCGGTACAGACTAAGAAACAGGGGGGCCTGTATGAGAGAAACCGCGATTAAAGACAGCGGTTTGACGCCGAACTGTTGGTAAGCCTTGCTCGTTTCTTGCAGAAGCCTCGCTTGGTCTTGAGCGAATTTCTGTTTTAGCTCCGCCAGCACCGGCTGCATGCTAGATTGTCTGAGTTGTTGCCTGGCAGTCCGCAAATTAAAAGGGAATAATAACACTCTGACCAGGAGAGTCAGCAATATGATCGCGAAGCCCCAATCTGAAGTCATATGATAAAGTCCAGATAAGCCGGCGAACAAAGTTGTAATGATGGGATGAAGTATCGTATCCATTATTTCCAATTCCTCCTCGTATGCATGAATGAAGCTTAATCTTATTCATGATCGAGTGAGGAAGCCGCTTCTTCGTCCTTCTTTCGTTGTAAAGCTTTGAGTGCGGGTATTTTCCTTCGGACCCGGAGCAAACGATGGCTTGCAGCAGCTTGGCTGATCTTTGCAGCCGGGAATTGAACAACTGATTTATAGACATCCGTATATCGGAGCGGCACTGGGAGAAAGGCCCCATAATATCCAACAATCAGACTGCTGATTCCAAGAAGTAGAACGATCATCGACAAATCAAACGTACCTTCCATCCAGTTACCACCTCCTACATTGTAAGATCATTTAAACCTAATGAGTAAGAATTCGAAACACAAACATACATAATCGAATCAAGCCTCTAAAGAAGAACTCAACCAGGATTTCCCCAACGAAATCCAGAAACCAATTCAGAACAAGGCCTCGTTTTCGCTGCTGTTTCGTAGGCTCGGTTTGTTCTTTGAATACTGCTATGGTGTCCACCAGCCTTATCTTTTGTCAAGCATACTCCTTGTTACGATGATCCAAGCGAATGGTTTCATAAAGTATGGCATCTGCCCAGTTCAAATCAGTAACGATGGAAAAGAGGCTGTCGATTTATTGGGGATAGTTTTGACGTGAACGGAAACATGCAGAGAATGTATATGATTTTTCGTATTCATTTACAGAACCAGGGCCCAAATCGCGTTTTGTGTATGAAAAATCGAATAGAATCGACTGATTCGATGTGTACGCCGCTCATTTTGTATGATTTTTCGCATACATTTTGTGGTCTCCCGCAGATTTCCGAAGGTATGAACAGTTAATCGACAGCCTCGAAAACATTGTTAACGCATCGATCAGCGTCCCATAGGGTTGAACTCGCTTAGAAAGGTGAGCCATATGTCCTCCCCTGAAGCATTTTTCGGAAACCGAAAATTTATACTTTCTTATGCGAAAAAAAAGACCATGACGTCTACGAAAGTAGAACATCATGGTCTTCTTTTAGATGCGGTCGAGAGGACTCGAACCTCCACGGGGGGTTAGCCCACACGGACCTGAACCGTGCGCGTCTGCCAATTCCGCCACGACCGCAAGCAGCTTAATGAACAAGTTCATTTTAGCGGCGACAAAAATTAATATATCACGGATACCGTTGCAAGTCAATGAAGTTTTGCGAGCTTCCGTATAGATATCGTTCCATATCCACACGCTATATCCAACAAGGAGGGATACACCCATGAATCAAAAAGAAATTGATGCATTAGAGCCGAAATATACCGGCAATCAGCGGGATTTAACGGAAGGTGAGGCCGAAGCTATCGTGCATGATCCCAATTACCAAAATGAATCAGATAATGATTTAGGGCTAGATAGCAGCCTCGCAACCGGCTTGGCATATGGCCTCTTCCGAAGAACCTGAGCCTATCGCCCATGGTTATATCTCGAGAGCTTTACTGTCTTGAATTGTCAGTAAGGCTTTTCTCCATATTTTCGCCCTGAATCCAGATAGCCTCATACACGGTCCTTCCAATCAAATAACCGAGTTGCGTAGCTGTTCCGGCATAATGATATTGACGTCCGCGATCTGTTGCTGCAATAAGTACGGCATCGGTCGTGGTGCCCGTAGCGGACAAACCATCCATTCGAACATCCAAATCTTGAAGCGCAGCGACCTTCGCTTCCGTTGCCGTGATCACTGCATTGACCATGGCGGCATCGGTCAGACAACCGTTAATGACTACGATACTGTTAATCGTTCCCGGATATAGAGACGAGGCGGGCAGTCTAACGCCAGCTCTTGCTTTATTTCCCAGCCCAACAGTGACCCAGGCTGTGACTTGAAGCCGTTCTTCACAACGGTCATTAGTGCTATCATCACCGTCCGACTTCCAGCTTAGCGAGCTGCTTCCAACGTCTCGGACCCTCGCGGCTGTCAGCATGCCGGCCGTTACATAAGGATCCAGTCCTTCTTGAATGATGAACTTGCTCATTTCAGTTATAGGATCATTTTCATTATAGGACTTGTCTACTTGCCGGTTCAACAAACCTGTGTGAAAGCCGAAACCACCGCCCCAAGGCGATGAATTTAAAGTTCTAAGGGGCGACTTGCTTTGAATGAGTACATATTCCCCTTGTCCCGAAACAACGTGTTTCATCGTAATACCTTGAATTTGTACATCACTCAAGCCATTCACTCCTTATCGTGATCGACTTCCACGATTCTCATTCTTCATCATCCGAATCAGGCTCTACTGGTTCTTGAGGAAGCATATACTCAGGCGGTCTTTCGTCGCCGTAGGGCTGGTAAACGTAACCTCGAGAGAGCTTAACAACTCTACGGTTTTTTTTGCGAATCAGTACACTTTCATCATCCCAGGCGACAACGAAACCTCTTACGTCGTTAGTTGGATTCACGTCACGAATCACCCGCAGCAGTGTGTTTTCTATTCGATATGTATCTAATTGATCCTCTGTGATCATGGGTCTTCTGCCTCCTACAAATGGAAATATTCAAGTTTGGAAAAAATCTGATATCCTTCTAGCATACACAAATTTACTAAGAGTTCAAATCTACATATTAAGCCGCATTTGAGGTTACCTTATAAAGCAAAGTCCGAAACACGGGGAGGCTCGTTGTGTGGAGAAGAAAAAATATTACATTACGGTAGGAACAGGAGAAGTGCTGGAAAATAAAGAAGATCTGAATTACGAGTTTGAAATTTTGGCTAGCGAAGAAGAGGTCGATCAACTACAGGAATTATTCGAGGAAACGGATAACTCTTCTCAAAGCAGCTATGAAAGCTCATTTCTTCCCTGGAATGTTTATTATAATAATGAATCCAATCAGGAATATGATTATTATTTGACCGAGGTTTATCGCATGCTGCATCAATTAGGCACAGAGGAAACGAAACGGCACATCGAAAGCATGCACATCTTGGAAAATGGAATCTAATAAAAAGTCCCCCAAAAGTGATCCTTAACCTTCGAAGCATATTCCAATTACTTTTGGGGGAGCCCCCGTTTATCCACAGAAATATGCTTCGCAAAATTTCTTATACAACAAAAAAAAGGCCATGAGTCCATCTGGATTCACAGGCCTTTTTATAATATCGGAATGCAATTAGCTTACATGCTCCTTGGAATCATTCGTTTCAAACCAAAAATCAAGAACTTTGCTGGACATCACACGCTTCTGAATATATTCCACTTGAGCCGCGGAAAATTGTTGTTCCCACTCCATTGAAAGCTCCGTGCAAAGCTTCACTATGGTCAACAGCTCCGACCATGCGACATACCGTTTGTACCAAAAAAATTGAGGGTGTTCAATCATATAGGGATAGAGGTCATCAAACTCTGTATGCTTACAGTCAAGAGCACGTTCAAAGTGAGTTTTCGCTTCTCCCAGCTTTGTCATAAAATATTCAGCAGAACCATTTTCAATTCCCATAGATGTCAGCCTCCTCTCTTACCATGTAATCATTATAAAGGAAAAATCGCTTTCAGGGAAGGCGTAAGCCAGATGAAAAATCAGTCAAAAGTGATTTGCCCGCCCTCCAGCGAGGCAATTCGCGCCAAGGATTCCACGCGAATGCCGCGTTCGCGGATCGATTTGCCTCCCGCTTGGAAGAGCTTCTCGACGGCGATACCGCAGCCAACCAGCTCTGCTTCTGCTTTCTCGATAATGCGTATTAAGCCTCGAGCCGCATCGCCATTCGCGATAAAATCATCGATTAGCAGAATGCGCTCCCCTTTTTTCAATAAATGTGAGGATACCATAATATCCGTTACAATGCCCTTGGTAAATGAAGGCACTCGCTCGCTGTATGTGTCCTGGTCCATGGTTAACGTCTTTTTACGACGGGCAAACACCATAGGTACGCCAAGCTGTAAAGCAGTTGTGAAAGCAATCGGAATTCCCGAGGATTCTACCGTCAATACCTTGTCAGGTCTGCTCTCTCCGAACAATCTGGCAAATTCCTTGCCCATCTCCATAATAAGCACCGGATCCACCTGATGATTCAGAATGGCGTCCAGCTTAAGCACTTGGTCCGATACGACGACACCCACTTCTAAAATCCGCTGCTTCAATAATTCCATTTGATAACCTCCACGCCTTTGTATTATGAGTAAGTTACCATATTGATCAAGTAGGTTTCAAGTCCCAATTTACAGTCTTGGGTCTTTTGGCGTGAAACTTTTATGGGCGCTATCGTGTCTAACATTATGAAAGACTTCAAAAGGATTATTATCGCCATGAAAGCCCGGTTTTGAAAATGAAAACCGTTGATTTTCATGTAAAATGCCAATATTTGCTCACATTTGAGCATTGAGATTGACAACCAGATAGCATTATGATTAGTAATGCCTTCGTTTTCAATATTAAGTTATTCAGCAGAAAGGAAGATGACGATGAACAAATCAATTAAATTAATCGTTCTTGGCTGTATCCCAGTTGCGTTCGCTTCACTTCTGGCAGCTGGCTGCCAAAAGTCATCTGTTCCTTCCGCGCAGCCTCCTAACGAATCGCCTGCCTATGCGCAGCCTACCGTATATCCGAGACTATCGCCGGCAGGTTTGGTACCGAATCCAACGCCTGCGGCAACGCCGGTGGATTCAGCTAAGCATGAAGCGCAAGTCGCAGGAAGTTCCAAATCGGACTTCTCCGATCTTCCGCAAACAGCGGCTAGCGCCAAACCGACGGCCAAGCCAAAAGTTAAAGCAGAAGATGCCTACCAGCAAGAGAAGCCGACGCTAATGGGCTTGAAGCTGGGTTCGTCGAAGAATGATGTTTTGAATCGTTTCGGGAAAGCGAAGAAACAATTCGTCATGGATGAAGATAATGATGATGCTATTAATGTCTATGATTATACCGATTTTTCAGTAGGATTTAATAAACAAGATACGCTAGAATTTGTAGACGTCCATTCCGTCGATATTGATCCGGGACTGAGCGGCTTGAAACTCGGTCAAAAGGCTCAGGATGCGATCACCATTCTGGGGAAACCTGATACGAATACAACCTATGTGCTTTCCTATAAAGCGCAGGGCACTATTCTCAAAATTGATATCGATCCAAAAGAGAGCACGATTCAATCTATCAAACTCTTTTCCGATCATTAATACGAAGTTATAGGCCAGCTCAAAATAGAAGACCATGAATCTCTCCAATTGTCCGGAGAATTTCATGGTCTTTATTTGCATCTAATGAACAGCTTTACGCTTTCTAAAACGTAAATAGACAAAGATGACTATAGCAGCAAGGATAGCCAGAATCACAGCACTCATCCCTATATACTTATGTATGAGCTCGAATAACCCGTCCAAATTACGCCCTATAAAATGTCCAAGAGTCAAAAAGGTAGTACACCAGAGCAGCGCACCTGTACCCGCATAGAACATATATTTATAAAATTTGACCCCGCTGACACCTGATAAGTAACAAGTAAAATGACGCACACCAGGCACAAAATAACCAAAAAACACGGTCCAAAGCCCGTATTTCTTAAACCAGCCCTCGGCTCTCTCAATTCGGCTTGGCGTGAGTTTAAACCATTTGCCATATCGATATAAGAACGGTTTTCCTACTCTGTGGCCTAGTAAATAACTGACGATCATTCCTGTCATCGTTCCCGCATAGATAACCATCAATGTCGTCAAGTAGGTAAAGGGGCCTCCTGGCGCAGTTAACGACCCGACAAACGCCATTAAGGTCTCGTCTGGGACAGGCACGCCAACAATGCCGGCGGATAGTAAAATGTACAACGCAATATATCCATAATGATTAATGAAATCATAAAGTGCTTCCTGCACGTAAGACACACTCCCGAATCAACGTACTCCCATATGTGCTCATTTTACCAAAAAAAGAGCTTGCCCCAACTTCCTGTCATGAGCATGTCAACTAGAACATACCTTGTACTATATCAAACGACGGAGAGAGGGGCAATATATGCGCACAGGGTCACAGATCGTCCGCGTCGCTTTTACTTATATCGGTACGATCGTCGGAGCAGGATTTGCTTCCGGTCAGGAGATCCTGCAGTTTTTCACACGCTACGGCTGGATGGCGACATTAACTATCGCCCTTTCCAGCGTGTTGTTCATTTGGATTGGAATCAAGCTCATGCTGATGGCACACGATCTCAAAGCCGAATCTTATGAAGATTTAAATAAAGTGCTGTTCGGCAAAAGGATAGGCAACTGGATCAGCTTGTTTACGATGGTCGTCCTATTCGGGATAACGACCGTCATGCTGGCCGGAGGCGGAACCGTCTTTGAAGAACAGCTGCATCTCTCATATCAAACGGGATTGCTTGTGACTTTGATGCTGGCTTACCTGGTGCTGTCCCGAGGGATTGGAGCGATCATGACCGTTAACTCCATCGTGGTGCCCATCATGCTGATGTTCAGCCTGGTCATCGTCATCTATACCTGGCATTCACCGGCATCAGGAAATTGGCTGCGAATCACAAGCGACCATTCGATCGGCAAAATCTGGTTTGCTCCGTTTCTTTATACCGCCTTCAACCTGGCCATGGCGCAGGCCGTACTTGTTCCAATGGGTGCAGCAATCAAGAATCGTTCCGTTCTCTATTGGGGAGGATTGGCTGGCGGCATCGGCATCGGCCTTCTCTTGCTATCCGCCCATTATGCGTTATCCGCACAAATGCCTGGTATTGCGCAATTCGAAATTCCGATGGGCAATATCATTACCCGGCTGGGTTCCATCCCACAGATCGCCTATTTGCTTGTCATTTATGGCGAGATTTTTACCACATTCATAGCCGATGCTTACGGTTTATCTCTGCAACTGCAGCAGCGGGTCAAGCTTCATCCGAAAGTGCTGTTGGTCCTCATTCTTGCCCTCAGTTATTTCGTCAGCCAGATCGGCTTCAAGGCACTGCTGTCCGCTCTGTATCCGCTATTTGGCGTGATCAGTATGATTTGGCTCGTCCTGATGATTTGGCGCAACCGCAGTCGTGCGGTGTAGCGTCCCGGATTGAACAAAACCAAGTACAATAAGCAGACGAACAAAAAGCAGCACCATTCCCATCGCTGACAAGACGATCCCCGTTAACAAATAAGAAAAATGAAAGCTTTCCATAGCTGCAGCTGTTCGATCCCGAAGAACTGCCAGTAATTCCGTCAGCAGCAGTAAAAGCCCGGTCAGAAATAAACCCACGACGGCATAATCCATCAGCGTCCATCTCGAGAAATAGACAGCTGCGATCTCTACCTGAGTTGCTGGATTAGGGGCTGCAGCTTGCTGCTTCCATAGCTGATGAACCATCCAAGCCGTATACAACGCTACACCCGTAACAAATAGGCCTAACAAACCGCCTAATACGGCTAAGAACATATTCATGAGAACTCTCCTTTCTGTCACTGCAGAATCTATCAAGCACCGTGACGCAAATTGTAGACGAGAACGATTGATAATATAAAGCAGATAACGGGGAGTGCATATAAAACAGGCAAAATTAGATTACCAGGCAGGGATGGTGCAGCCCGCCAGAGTAGCCGAATCCGCTGATCGAATGTTGCGATCGGCAAATCTTCATGTCCCTCAGATCGAATATTGGTCGAAGAAGGTCCTCCTTCATTCCATTCGATTTTGCCTTTTTTCCAACCGACCTGATAGGTAATTTCGCGATGATCTTTCTTTTTCTCGCTACCTGAATCCATGATCATTCCTCCGGTTTTAAAGGTGCTTAATTGCGAGTTAACGCGGTTTTTCAAAATAATCTTACTTTTTGTAACGAATCCACTGCCTTAAGAGTCAGTTATCAACACTCCTGCTAATTTCACAATTCGGAATGACGATTTACCCATGGATTTGTCGAGTGGCAAGTCTCATAAAAAATACTCCTTTTGGCTCGCTCTTCCTGAAATGAGGGGGTATCCCTTCGGGTCACCCACCTGACAAAGAACAATGGTCGTTGATAGTGAACTAGTTTGACGCTAAATTTCGGAGAAACAGCAATTTCGGGGCTCGAAAGAACAAAAGTCCATAAACAACGAACAATCTTCGCTAATTATGGAATTTTGTTCGTTCGGAGCCTGAATGGTGGTCATTTACCCACCAAATGCGTCAAAATGTTCTCTATTAGCGACCCTGGTTCTTTCCACGACGGGTAAGGGGGAACAGTAGACATACAGGGCATAACCGAATGTTTTGGCATTTCATTCTTCTCTACTCGAGCTTTTGCGGTCATTCCGGACAAATAGATTGATGATATTTATCCGGGGAGGTAAGTCATTTTCCAGTGACGGAAAAGCCTTATCTAGCAAGGCTTATAACTGAGTTAAAGCTCAATCAAGCGATGGTTCGCTAAGAGTCTGGCGGCTGCGTCCCGTACATGTCCATGACATGTAAACAAAAGGACTTGGTGCTGCCTGCTCACCTCAGCAATGACACGCAAACAACTCTCCATCCGCTCCTCATCGAAATTAACGAGAATATCGTCCATAACCAGCGGCAATACCGCTTTCCCTGCATACTCTTGGGCGAGGGCGAACCGCATCGACAAATAAAGCTGTTCTGCGGTTCCACGGCTGAGTTGGCTCGTATCGAGCGACTGTCCGTTGACTCGGATAGCGACAAGCCGCTGCTCGCCAAACGGCGCTTTGATTTGAATAAATCTGCCGCCCGTCAACTGTTCGAAATACGCTGATGCTTTTTGCAGTACGCCTGGTTGGCGCTCCCGCTCATAGACATCGCGTGCTTTTTTCAAAAGCAAAGAGGCAAATGACGCTATCGCATACTGATCGACATGCCCGCGGACCGATGCTCTGTAAGCCTCTGCCTGCAGCAGGCGGTCCGCATGTTCGGTGCCCTGCTCCAGCTTCTCAAGAGCTCCCGTCAGCTTACCAACCTCTTGACGAAGATGATTAGCGGACTCGGCAGTTTCCGATAACTTGTCTTCCAAAGCCTGCATGCTGAGCATCCATTCTTCTTCGCCCTGCCTCTCAATAAGTTCTATCACATCAGGCAGCAGACTGCTTCCGGCTAAGGCTTCTAAAGCCGCCTGGATAGACTTTTCTTCTTCGATGAACCTCGATCGCTCCGCTTGCTCTCTCTCGTTCTTACGCAGCTCTGCGCGATCTCCCGCATGGGCTTCGGCTAGAAGCTGAACCAACCTTGCCACGGTGCGTTGACGGCTCTCCTGGAGCAACTGCATGTCCCGCTCGCCATCGATAAGTAGCTGCTCCAATCGCTCTCGCTCGAGCATGAGGCGAAGCTGTAGCTGTTCCTGATCTTTCCACCGTTTGATCGCAAGAAGAGGTTCATGCCTTGTTTGCGGATCAAGCATTAAAAGCGTTGCGATCCTACGTTCATATCCTTCCATGCTCGCCTGCAGCGCCTCTTGTTTTGACTCTAGTTTGCGCAGCTGGCGAAGCAGCTCATGCCCTTGTTCCACCTTTTGAATCGTTTCCAGTGCGGCATCCGGCGATAACCGTACATTTAATCCAAGCGCTAGTAACCAATCGCTCCATTCCGATTCGATGTGGTTGAGCGCGGACGAAGACCGTTGTAACATTTCGCTTCGCTGTTCTTCCTGCTGCACCAGCAAAAGCAGCGCATCCTTAGCGTCTTGAAGCTTATCCAGTTGTCGTCCAAGCTCACTTCGCTGCTGCTTAGAAAGCTCCGCTTCCCGCATCCATGCATCCAGCTGAGGCTGCAGGTCCAGCAAGGAAATAGCACCAGTCTGAATCCGTTTCTCCAATCCCCCGGACGAATATGCGGCTGCGGCCTCCATAGAAGCTATCCCATGCTGCTGAAAAGCAAACTGCCGTTCGACTTGTTTCTGTATACTTTGCTCCAGTAAGCGTAATTCTTCATCAATCCGCAATTGCTCGGTTGACAAGCCTTCAGCACTGACATCTGTTGCAGATCTAAACATCGCTCTTGAATACCGCTTCATTTTTGCCGGACGATTTGCCATATAGAGATACAGGGAAACTCCCGCTAGAAACAACAATGCCGGCACCGCTGTTATCCAACCGTCTTTCCATAACAACCACGCAGGAACGATCACCATTAGCATTGCGATCAGCGCTAGTAACCGCTTTTGATTATTACGGGAAGCCGCTTTACTTTGCGCTTCCGCTGCTTCCAGAAGAAGCCGGTGCTGCTCTTCTTGCGCCAGCCGATCTCGAAGATGAAGAGCATCTCTATGAAGCAGCTGCCAACGCGCATAGTCTCTTGCCAGATGCTGAAGGGCAATACTCCAGTCATTATCCAATTTTGTGCTTGAGGGATCTATCCTGATCCCTTTTCTATGTAAATCCATCTCTAAGGACTGAATAACTTCCTCTGTTCGAATTCGCTGTTGCGTAATACTTTCCAGCTCCGTCCGAATTCGGAGTTCTTCTGTAAGGCTGAACTGAAGCCTTTCTTTGAAGGAACGAACTTGTTCGCGCAAGGAAATGGATACCGGGAAGGCAGCTAATTCTCGTTCATCCCAGCGTTCGTCAATTTGCCCCAGCAGCTTGTCCAGCTGCGTTCGAAGATGGTTGATTTCGACGCCTAGCTCCACTACGCTGCGCTTATTATCATCGTAGGTGGAAGCTTGCTCCAGCAAGTGATTCAGCTCGATCTGATGCTCCAGCAGATCTGGCTGAATATCGAGCGCTTGCAGTTGGCTGAGCAAGCCCTGCTGCTTCAACCCGAGGCGCGCGCGCTCAGCCTCCGCGCGATCCAGCTCCGCTTCCAGCGCTTCGAGCCTCACCGAGGCATGCTCGGGGAAGCCCGCGAGCGCGGGAAGCGCCGCCAGCTCCTGGCCGACCTGCCGCAAGCGGATCCATCCGCTTCGCGCCTTGCCGGCCAGGCCGAGCTTGTGCAGCTCCGCCCGCAGCGCCTCCTGCTGCCGCTCCAGTGCGGCAATGCGCGCCTCGGCGGAGCGGCGCTCCTCCTGCAGCCGATCGTAGTCGGCTGCCTGATCCCGGCTGCGGCGCAGCGACTGCTCAAGCCCCTCAAGCTCCCTCAGGAGACGGTTGATCTCCTGATTGCGCCCGCGGGGCTTGTACAGGCCGTCGGCCTGCGCCGTCAGCTTACGCTCGGCCTCCATGATGGCCGAGCCGCTCACGCCGAGCCCAGCGCTATACAGATAGCCGCTGAGCTCGTCCTGCTGCAGGGTGCGCAGATCCTGCAGCTCGGTCAAACCAAAAGCGAACAAGCTGCGAAAGAGGTCGGCCGAGAGGCCGCCCAGCAGCGTGTTCAGCAGTTCCTCCCCCCCGGTGGTGCCATCACCGAGGGTGACTTTGACGAGCCCGGCGGAGGCTCGTCTGCCGCCTGCGGCAGCCGCGTCGTAGCGCTCGACGCGAATGCGCTGACCCTGCTCATCGAGCAGGGTCAAAGCGCCTCCATGGGCGCCGCCGCCCTGCGGCTCGTAGCGTTCCGCCCGGTTCTGCCGGGTCGGAAAGCCGAAGAGCACCGCGCGGACGAAGCCCATGAGCGTACTTTTGCCCGCTTCGTTGGCGCCGTAGAATAGCGTAATCGGCGAATCCGTGTCGAGCTGCACATCGCGCAAGCTGCCGAAGCCATCAACATGGATGGATGTGATTCTCATCCAGACCACCCCCCATCCGCGGCCAGCAGGTCCGCGGCCCATTCTTCGGCGGCGCGCAGCCACTGCCGCAGCCGCTCAGAATCGGCTGCAGCCGGCGCTCCTGCGGCCTGCGGCAAGCTTTGCAGCGCGGCCAGCGCCTCGCCTGCGAATGCAGCAAGCGCGGCGTCGTCTTCGCGCAGCGCCTTGGAATACCGCAGCAGGTCGCCGAGAAAGCTCTTCTCCTGCTGCAACGCCTCAAGATCGATCTCTCCGCCCGTGCGGTCCTCGATCGACTCAATCCAGACGAAGCGGCTTCTCTCCGCTTCGTCCTCCCTGAACTCGGCGGTCAACTCTTCGAGCGCCCGCCCTTTGCGCAGGAGCGCGTGTACCGCGCCGCGCCCTTCCAGGACGAAGCGGACGACGGCATCCCGTCCGTCCGCTTCCGACCGGATACGCTCGATATGCTCACCGAGCTTGTCCTTCAATTCTTGCTCCGTCTGCAAGCCTGCAACAGACAGCTTTTCATGAAACCAGCGCACCTGGTCCAGCGCATGAAACGTTAGTTCCGCCCGGCCATCCTCCTGCACGTCGACCACATAACAGCCCCGCGGTCCTGTCTCGCGTATGCTGCGGCCTTGCGTATTTCCAGGGTACACAATCGTCGGTTGCTGTTCATTTAATATGTTTCTCGTATGTATATGGCCTAGCGCCCAGTAATTCATGCTGCCTGCGATCAAATCTTGTTTCGAACAGGGAGCGTAGTTATCATGGCCGGCGTCGCCGTCCACATTCGAATGCAGCAGCCCAATCTGATACACTGAACGGTCTGCCGCTTTGTATTGAAGAGCTAGATTATCCGTTACACTCGCAGTCTTATATGAAATGCCATGAACTTGAGCGATTACGCCGTGTTCCGGCTTTTCGACATCGAGTGTCTCTACCCGGTCACACGCAAAAAAATGGACGGCGGCCGGCCAAACCAGTTTCGCCGCGCGTCCATCCTGTGGGTCGTGATTGCCATGTATGATATAAGCGGGAATATCCCGCGCGGCTAATTGCTCCATCGCTCTCTGGAAGCGAATTTGCGCGCGCAGGGATCGATCCGTCAGATCGTACACATCACCGCTAATCAATACGAAATCTGCTTGCTGATCTATAGCTAGCGTCACAAGTTCCTTGAGTGCACCAAAGGTTGATTCCCTGATCCGCTCGCGCACCCGTTCCGGAAGCGCCGACATGCCTTTGAACGGACTGTCCACATGCAAGTCGGCCGCATGCACAAACCGCAGTCGTTTCATCCCCATAACGCCTCCTAATGTTGGGGTTCTATTGATATCTTTCGTAAACGCCTTTCAATTGCCGCAGTACGCGGTTAAGCGAGTACGTTTTCTTCGCCTTCTCCCAGGCGGTGCGAGCCAAATTATACCGGAATGTCGGGTCAATGATTACTTTTTCCAAGGCCAGGCTCAGCGCATGCGCATCCCCCACAGGAACGAGCAATCCGTTATGACCGTGCTCAATTTGCTCGGCGATCCCCCCGACATTCGTACCTACCAGCGCGAGCCAGCATAAAGCCGCCTCTGCAAATACGGAACCGAACGCCTCCGCACGGGACGGCAGCACGAATACATCAAAGAATGGCATGAATTCTTCCGGATGCAGCATATAGCCGTAAAAAATCGTATCTTCATAAATGTTATGTTCGATTGCAAGCTTTTCCAATTCTTCGCGGCTCGGTCCATCGCCAATAATATGAAGCACGAAAGGAAGACCGCGTTTCTTCAGTTCACCGCAAGCGATCAGCAGCGTATCCAGGCCTTTTGCCGGAACCAGGCGACAAACGGTGATGAACTGCGTGACTTGATTCTCATGGGAAATCGGTCTGAAACGCTTCTCGTCAAAACCGTTCGGAATGACGCCGATCCGTTCGCTGTCTTGAACATAGTCGGATAAATACTGTTTGAACGAGTTCGAAACCGTTATGATTTGATCGACTTTTGCCTCGAGTTCTCCATACAGCTGCGTCAGAAACAGATGCTCAGGTCCATTCTCTTGAATTCGGCCATTGAGTATGAGTTCCTTTTCAAAGCTGGAGTGAATGGTTACAATGACCGGCGTCTCGGGGTACAACTGCTTCATGACAAGTCCTGCGATCGGATGATGCGCATGGATAATGTTGAATTTTTTCGTTAACCTCAGCTTCGTCCACCAAACATAATCCTTGTAGGTCTGGATGTATTTATCTACAATCGGGTTTCCGGCATGTTTCCGCCAATCGAATGTGGTAAATTCCACTTCCTCTGTTCCTTTGCCGCGAATGCGCTTAGGCAGCGAAAATAATTCCATCTCCCAGCCCTTTTTATTAAATCGGTCCAAAATATAGGGAACCATGGATGACACCCCACCTGGCTGTTCCGGTGGAAAAAACAATGCTTGCAATATGTTCATTGCATGAGCCCCTCTCCCAAAGCCTTGAGCTTACCTTCTTATTGTAACTGGTGTTCGCCGAATAGAAAAGAGAACAGCGGCAGTCCTACCAAACCATTCTATCCCTCTCAACTATTTTCCTTTATAATAGAGGATGTTAAAAAAGTCCAACCATGTCGAAATACGCATCTGGAGGAAGGTATGAAAGCTGTTGATCTTCTGTTCGGTGATTTGGCCTCCATTTTATCGAATACCGTCATACTTGTAATTCTTGCACTCATGTTTGTCGTCTCTGTCCGGCTGTTTCTGGACCGCCGCAAAAAGGGATATTTATCGATGACCATCTCCATCGTTATTGTCGGTATTCATTATATGCTGCAGCTTTATCTAAAGCTCCATGCTATTGATACGAGCCTTACGGCTTACATGCTCTTAATGCTCAAAATTATCTCTTTCGTGCTCGTCAATATGGGCATCTACCAGTTATACAACCGGACTAAACGCAAGCAGTACGTCTTTTTCTACGGATTAATTATAATGGGGTTCGTTGTATCGGTTCTTCATTTCTTCGTTCCGCAGCTGTATAACGGGACACCCGCACAAGTCCGGCTGCTGCAGGACATCGGTCTTGAATTATATGTATTTGTACTCATTTTCCTTTGCTTTTATATGATTCCGCCTACGATTGGGCAGCAGATCAAGTACCAACTGGCTTTAACGGTATTCTTTTTCATGCAAACCGCCGATCTCATTAATGCGTACATGTACGGCAACATGCAGCCCTGGTTTTCTTTGGCGGGCAATACGCTGCCGATTATCTATTATTTCCTGCTCTTTATGCTGCTTTTCGAGCGTGTCGTCGAATTGATGCAGGCCATCTATAACTCTTCCATTACAGACGGACTTACCCGGCTGTATAATCGCAAATTTTTCTATAATCGGGTTACGCAGTACATACAGAGGCACCTGCCTATCTCTATTTTGTTCAGCGATATTGATAATTTTAAAAAGCTGAACGATACGAAAGGCCATCAAATGGGTGACGATGTGCTCAAGCAAGTGGCGCAAATCCTCAAAGACGAAGCGGAGGAATGCGGCATCGCCGGCCGCTATGGCGGGGAGGAGATGGTCGTCATGGTGACCGATCCGAGCGTTAAAATGGACGAATTCGCCGAACGTGTGCGCAAGCGTATTGAAACGGAAACGATTGTCACTGCGAGCATCGGCTACAGTAAGTACAAAGGCGGTATAAGCGCAGAAGAACTTATTAAACAAGCGGATGAGGCCATGTACAAAGCGAAGACGACAGGCAAGAACAAGGTGGTGAAGTTTGCATAGCATGCATAAGTATCGCACAGCTGCCCTTTGGCTGCTTTTTCCGCTTATCGGTGTGCTTCTGAGTTCCGTATGGTTTCCTATCGCCATCGCAAACAGTAAGAAACCTCATGCCTATACATACGCAAAACTACGTGCCGTAAGCGGCATCGAGCTTCATGTTTTGAGAACGAAACCTGACAATATCACCCTGACTGCCATCAGCAAAAATGTTACGGATACTGGCCTCTATGGCATCAACGGCGGCTTCTTCTTCAACGGCGATCTGCTGAGCATTGCCGTAACAAACGATCGGCCCGCCAAAGGTGAGGCCAATGATTACGGCACCGGTTGGTACAATACAGACGTTGCGCGAGGTACGCTCATTTGGGATGAAGCGCTGCATGCCTTCTACATCCAAGTTGTTAAACATGCAGGCGAGCTTAAGGTCACTGACCGCAATCACTATTGGGCACAGGGTGGAGTGAGTATGAAACTGAACGATGATGCCGGTTGGGAAGCCCAAATGATCGCTGAAGAAATGCCGGCCTACGACGAAAATCGCCTTCGCTCAGCAGCGGCCTATGACAACCAAGGGTATGTTTGGCTTATTGTCACTCCGACGCCTTGTACGATCGAGCAGTTTCGTAACGCGATTTTGCAGAAAATCGTACCCGGACAACTCGTCGACGGCATCTTCCTGGACGGCGATGGTTCTTCGCAGCTTGCAAGCCGGCAAGATCGGCTAACCGGCGACGGTCGCGAAGTGTATCAAATGCTGCAAATTATAAAATGAGAAGTTGTCGATCACAGCAAAGTCTGGATCATTGAAAAAGCTCCTTCGCGTGTACGGCTGTTCAGCCGTTTCACTTCAAGGAGCTTTTCATTCGGATCAAGTCTTTTGCAGCGTCCATTGACGCTTCGTATCGCTGACTACTCTTCGGCGTCTTGAAGATGCTCTTTGCAAAAGGCATCCACCATGGCGATTTCATCGTCTTCCAGATCAAAGTCGAGATAAAGCTGGGTCGTTTTCTCATAAAGTTCATATTTCATCAGCCCTGATTGATCCTCGCCCACATTATAAATAGCTCTTATATAAAGGCCGCTCTCGTTATAGAGTTCATCGTCTTCCTCGACTTCAATATCCAGCATAAATTCGTACCGCTGCCCCTTGAGAATGCCGAACGGGTCTTTAATTAATTCCACCGTGTAACTAGTTATCGTAATCATCTTCTCATCCTTTCGTGCCCTTACATCCCACCATTGAAATATACTCGAAATAGAAGAACGATGCAAAGAAGATTGAAAATACGTATATGGGCGTCAGGATCTTCCTCTTCCCTCACGGTCCTTTTGCGTGTAACGATGGAAATCATATTGGGCTCGATTCCATTTTCTTTTACGTCTGTAACGCTGAAAAACAACGTTAACACATCGATCAGCGTCACTATAATTAAAGGACCTGAGGCAGCGTCTCAGGTCCTTTCTTTGTACGGACTATCCTATTTTTCCTTAATGTCCGCTTCCTTCTTGCATTTTGGCTTGCTCAACAGCCAGCGGGTCAACGGGCAAAGTTACGCCTTGCAGAACTTTTAACATCCGTTCAATCACAATAACCGATTGTGCCCTTGTCGTTGCTTCCTCAGGAGCAAGTTTGCCTCCGTCCAAGCCTTGTAGAATTCCTTTGTTTACAGCTTGCAGCATGACATAACCCGACTCCATGCCGGTATTCGCCTTTTTCAGATCAGGGCTGACAGCACGCAGAGAAACATTTGCAATCTCCTGGCGTGTAATCGGCTGATCCCAATTCTGTTGAAGATCGCCGGTTTGCAGCATTCCCGACTTTTGCATGGCATCGAGATAAGGTTGATACCACGATTGGTCGGCAGCTGGAGTCGTAGTGGGAATATGCATCGCGGTCACAGCCATTTTCAGAAATTCAGCTCTGGTGACGGTATGGTCCGGTAAAAAGCGGCCATCCGCATAACCATCCACATATCCTTCTCCCGCAGCCTGAAGAATGGCGTCTTTGGCCCAATGCCCGTCGATATCGGTGAAGCTAGCGTTAAGACCGGTCACAAGCGTTGGCGTAAAGCGATTTGTTAAACTGTTATCGCCGAGCTGACCGGTGTAATTGCCCCCCCATGCCCAAAGCGTTCCATCCGTCAGCTTGACGAAAGTATTCGTACCTCCGGCGGCTGCGGCTTCCGCAGCACTTATACCTTTAACTTGTTCCGGCTGGGTCTGGTTCGTTTTGGATCCATCTCCTAACTGACCAAACATGTTTTGGCCCCATGCCCAAACGGTTCCATCGTTTTTGATCGCAATGCTATGATACGTTCCTGCATAGATGGCCTTAATATTCGATAAGCCTACAACTTGAACCGGCTTTGTTTGGGTCGTTGTTGTTCCGATTCCCAACTGGCCAAATGCATTGTAGCCCCATGCCCAAACGGTTCCATCGTCCTTGAGCGCGAGCGCATAATTTTTCCCGGCAGCTATTGCCGTCACTCCGGTTATACCGTCAAGTTCAACGGGCTGCTGTTTGGCTGCATAAGTCCCGTCTCCCAATTCGCCGTTTGCGTTATCGCCCCAAGCCCAGATCTTGCCTGTATTTTTCAGTGCCAAGTTAAAATTAGAGCCTGCCGCAACGGCTAGGATATCGCTGAGCTGTACGATTTGATTAGTAGGCGCCGTTTTATCATGTCCAAGCTGTCCGTAGGTATTATCGCCGAAACTCCATACAGAACCGTTACCCAGCAAAGCAATCGTATGATTGCTTCCGGCAGCCGCTGAAACGACCCCCGTCAAAGAGGCGACCTGTGCAGGTGTCGTTCGATCCGACGTTGTTCCATCACCCAACTGACCAAAGAAATTTTGGCCCCAAGTCCACAGGGAACCGTCTTGTTTGACAGCAACCGTATGCTTATCACCCGAAGACACCGCCGCCACATGATCGAGACTTAGCTGCTCCGGCGCTATTTTCGACGTATTCGTCCCATCTCCTAATTGACCGAATATATTGCTTCCCCAACCCCATACTTGGTTGTTTTTGATAAAGAAGGAGCTGCTATCTCCTGCCGCAATCGGATTGGATCTCGGACTCTTGATGATGATCGTTCCCTCACCCGGTTTGATGGATGGAGGGTTAAGCCAAGCAGGTACTTGCGTTTGAACAGGAATATTCTGGTTATTGACAGTCATGTCGCCAAGCTGGCTGTAACCATTATTTCCCCAAGCCCACAGACTGTCATCTTTGCCAACGGCAAATGTAAAATTCGTTCCCGTACCGATTTGAGTAATCTCCGGAAGGCCATTGACATGGCTAGGGAATGCCTGGTTATACGTCCTGCCATCATAAGCAGTCCCTACACCCAATTGACCCGAGGTATTGTCTCCCCAGGCGTAAACGCTGCCGTCTTTCTTTAATACGACGGCATGGGAAGTTCCTGCCGAGATTTGGGTTACATTATCGAGCCCTGTGACTAGAACAGGATATTTTTGTTCTTGCGAACTCACAGTTGTTACTGCTGCTGAATACATTGCGCTCGGGTCTTGCGTCATCAGTCCCCAAGTCAAGACGGTTCCGTCATCTTTTAATGCCATGGAAAAGTCAAATCCGGCTGCAATCTGCGTGATATGCCAATTTGAGCTTGTCGCCATAATAGGCGTATTGAGACGGTTTTGGTCATATCCATAACCAAGTTCGCCAAAATAGTTATCTCCCCAAGCCCATACGACGCCATCCTGATCTATTGCAAGTGTATGATATGCGCCTGCAGCAATGGATTTCACGGAGACCAGATTGCCTTTTACTTGAACGGGCTTGTTCTGAGAGGTATTGGTACCGTCACCTAACTGTCCGTACGTATTGTCGCCCCAACTCCAGACTGTTCCGTCATCTTTGACGGCTACCGAGTGGAAGTTACCCGCGGCAATCGACGTTACATGCGTCAGGTCAGCGACTTGAACCGGTGAATTGCGATCGATCGTAGTTCCGTCGCCTAACTGGCCAAATGTATTTTCGCCCCAAGACCAGACGGTTCCGTCGTTTTTCAAAGCCAAAGCGTGAGACTGTCCTACCGCAATTGCGGTAATGCCTGACAGTCCGCTTATCGGAGTGGCTTGGTTGCGACTGTTCAAACCCGCTCCCAGCTTGCCGCGGAGGTTGTCCCCCCATGTCCAAACGGTTCCGTCTTTCTTCAAAAGAACTGTGTATCCTTTTCCTCCAGCAATCTGAACGATGGTGGAGGGCTTTATCTCGGACGTTCCTGCAGGCGCCGCGCTCGCTTCAGCCGAAGCTTTCCCAGGAAGCCCTGAGAAAGCGGTAAAGGCACTTAACAGCAAGCAGCAGAGCAGCCAGAAGGAAATGTTACGTTTCACTTTTTTCATAACCCTTCTCCTTCTCACAACGATGCTGTCGTTCCCGGCTCCTGCGAAGCAGCGGGTGTACGTTTAAATCTCTTTTTGATAATATTACTCCAGCCGTCGAACAATGTGTAAACAACTGGAATCAACACTAAGGTTACGAGGGTTGAAAAGGTTAAGCCGAAAGCGACGACCGTCGCCATCGATGCCTGTGTTTCCGCCCCTTCACCAAATCCGATGACAAGCGGCAGCATGGCAAGTACGGTAGTAGCTGTCGTCATGAGAATCGGCCGTAAACGAACTTTTCCTGCTTCAACCAATGCCTCGGATAGCGGCATTCCTTTTTTGCGCAGTTGGTTTGTATAATCGATCAATACGATCGCGTTATTCACGACGACCCCTACGAGCATAATCATCCCGATGATCGAGTTCATATTGATGGTTCGATGTGTGACGAGCAAGCCGAGAATAGCGCCTACGAACGTCGGTGGCAGCGAAAACATGATGATAAACGGCCCATAAAGCGACTCAAATTGGCTGGCCATAACCATGTAAACAAGTACGACGGATAAAATGAGCATGTAAGAAAGGTCTTTAAAAGCTGAATTTTGTTGGGTTGCTTGCCCACCCATCGTTACCTGGTAACCGTCAGGCGGTTGAATCGCATCGATCTTCGCTTTGACCTGCGCTTGAATATCGCCGACTGCAGCACCGAAAACGGAAGCTTGGACGGATGCCGTACGGTTTTGATTCGAACGACGAATTTGCGCAGGTCCTTCACCCGGTTCGACTTTCGCGATTTGATTGAGCGGTACTAGCGAGCCAGATGAAGAATTGATCGAAATGTTATTCATATTCTCAATTTTGTTCGAAAAATCGTTTGGATACTTGATCAAGACGGCAATTTGCGAGTTCGCGGTGTTGAATTGAGTCGCAACATTTCCTTGGTATGCCGTACGAAGCGCCGTCATGACATCTTTAACGGAAACGCCATAGTGAGCCGCGGCATCTCGGTCAATCGTCAAATTAAATTGCGGAGTCGTACGGTCCAATGTATTTTGTACGTTCCTGGTTCCTTCAACCGAACTGACCTCTTGTACAACCAAATCGCCCAGCTTTTGCAGGACATTTAAATCAGGACCGGAAAGACTCACTTGAATGTCCCCGCCGCCAAAGTTGCCTCCGCCGCCTAATCCTGGAAGGCGTACACCAGATGGCACGTTCACGCCGATCTGAGCTCCAACATTTCCCTGCGTCAGGGTACGAATCTGTTCGGCGACTTGATCCGAACTCCGCTTCCTTTGACTTAGCGGCTTCAGCATAACTTGGATGCTAGCGGAGTTTGTTGCAGCTGTCTGGAACGAACCGCCGCCCTGCGAGCCGACGGAAGTGAATATGGTATCAATCTCAGGAATGTCTTTGATTTTGCTTTCGATTTTCGCTGCCAGTTGATTCGTAAGATCAAAGGCCGTTCCCTGTGCCAAGTTGATAGAAATATTGACCTGCCCCGCGTCTGTCTTCGGGGTAAGTTCGGAACCGACGAATCTTGCCGAATAAACACTGGCTGCAAATAGCATGACTGTTGTCAGCACAATAATCCAACGATGCAGCAACGACCATTTTAAAAGTCGAGTATAGCCACTCGTCAAGACGTTGACGCCGCGGCCAAACCAGACAAATGGATTCCAAGACCTTCCTTTCGGAAGCTCTTCGTCCACTTTTCCTTTTAGGAATTTCGCTGCGAGCATGGGAACCAGTGTGACTGCAGCAAACCATGCGGCAATATGCGAGAAACTGACGGTTAATGCCATCGGCCAGAAAAATTGGCGGGAAAGACCATTAATAAACGCTGTTGGAGCAAAAACGGCAATTTGCGCAAGTGCCGAAGCCATAACAGCCGTACCAACTTCTTTGGTTCCCGCTTTGGCCGCCTCTTGCGGATCCAAGCCTTCGTGCCGCTTACGGAAAATACTTTCCAGAACGACAACCGCGAAGTCAACAAGTGAACCTAAGCCTAGTGCGAGTCCACCCAGTGTAATCGTATTAATCGTTTGCCCCGAGAAATACATCATACTAAATGTGGAAACAACCGAAATCGGGATCACGATACCGATGATTAAAGTTGCGCGAACACTTCGTAAGAAGAGCAGCAAGATTAGGACGGAGAACACGCCGCCAAGCAATGTATGATCGACAACCGTATTAATGGATTGGCGGATGAATTTTGCTTGATCGCTTAATACAGCAACTTGAACGCCTTTTGGCAGATTTGATTGAATTTTGCTTAATGTTTTTTGAATATTATCGGAAACGGAAACAGTATTCCCGCCCGCCTGCTTAAGAACGGAGAGACTGACGCTTGGCTGACCGTCCTTACGAGCTTCAAGCGATACGTCCTGGTACGTATCAATAATTTGACCGAGATCCTCAAGTGCGATCGTTTGTCCTTTGCCAAGCTGTACTTGCACTTTGCCAATTTCGGCGACAGACTTAAATTGTGCGTCAATATGAAGTGGCACGAGCTGCTGTCCTTTATTGACAAGACCTGCATCCGATGAGGTGTTATCGTTACCCAACGCTGCAGTCACCGTGCTGAATGAAACATTATATTGCTGAAGCTTTATCGGATCAATCAGAATTTGCACCTGACGAACCCGCCCGCCGGTAACTCCGACTGAAGCGACGCCATCTACTTGCTGGACATCCGGACTTACCACGTTATCGGCAAGATCGCGCAGTGTGATCAGATCTGTATTGCCGTAAAGAGCCAACGTTAGTACCGGCGTACTATTGGGATCCACGCGGGAAACGACTGGCGCATCCGCATCTGTCGGCAGCGTGCGCTTCAAGCGATCGAGCTTGTCGCGCATGGATAAAACAGCTTGGTCCAAGTTCGTACCGTAGTTAAAATCTACGGAAACTGAACTGGAACCCGTCCGAGAATTCGAGTCCATCTGGGTTACGCCCGAAATGGTAGCCATGGCCGCCTCGACTTTCTTCGTAATCTGCTGCTCCACTTGAGCCGGGGAAGCACCGCTCCAGGTAACGGAAACGTTAGCTGTAGGAATTTCCAGGTTCGGGTATAGATCGACTGGCAGCAATGGAAGTGAAATTGAACCAATGAGGACCAGAACGACCATAATCATAAAGATTGTTACGGGACGATGGACTGAAAAATTAGCTATTTTCACTGTCCCGCACCTGCCTTCGATGCTCCCGTGTCAGTTCCAGTGTCACTTGGCTTGCCGCCTCCTTGGCCTTGACCATTGCCTTGATTGCCCTTGCCTCCGCCTTGGCCACCATTTCTGCCTTGGCCGCCTTGGCCGCCATTTTTCCCTTGACCTTGACCCTGTCCTTGTCCTTGACCGCCTTGGCCATTGCCTTTACCGGCTCCGTTACCTCCGCCGTCTTGGCCTGGCTGTTGCTCTTGAACTGGAACATTATCTGACAATAGTTCTTGGCCTTTAACTACGAGTACGTCCCCAACCTTCAGTCCGCTTGTAATTTCAAAAGAAGAGCTGGTTACCACCCCGATTTTTACAAGCACTTTGGAGGCTTTGCCATCTTTAACGATAAATACGGCATTACCGCTAGGTTGGCTAAGTACCGCGTCGGCAGGCACTACGATGGACTGCTTGCCCTCGCTTTTCAAAGAAGATTTCGCGAACATACCCGGCAATAACTCGTGATTCTCGTCATTGATCTTAATGTCGACCAAATACGACTTGGAAGTCGCATCCATGGTTGGATGAATCACATATACAGTTCCATCAAAAGTCTTATTCAGTGTCGGCACGTTCACTGACATCGGAGTACCAACTTTGATTTTGCCAATGGATGCTTCAGATACGTTCACTGATGCAATAACCGGATCGGAGGCAGCTATGGACATAACCGCAGACTGACCCGTATTTTGCCCAACCGGTGTCAAGATTGAAGTAATAACTCCGTCTACCGGGCTCGTCAAAACGCCATCCTGTAGCTGCTCGCTAAGAACCTTGAGCTTTGTTTCAGATTGCTGCAGTTGCGCAGCACTGACATTCAGCCCATCCGTGGATTGCGCTGTCTTGAGTGATTGCTGCGATTGATCCAGCGCAGCTTGGGCGCTGTTCTTCGCAGTATCTTGCGACGATTGTGACTGAGCGAGCTGAGTCCGTCCCAGATCGATTTGAGCTGTGGCCGTCGCTTGTGTATTGGAAAGCGTCAACAGCGCAGAGTTTAATGCTTCTTGGGCTACCTGCACACTTTGTGAGCTTTGAGCCGTTAATAGCGCATTTTGCAAACTAGTCAGCGATTGTTGTGCCGATTGTGTATCTTTGTACTGAGCTTGCTGTGCTTGCTGCAATTGAAGCTGTGCGCTTTGCAGTTTAGCCAGTGCTGCATCCGCTCCTACTCCGCTTTTGGACGCGCTATTATATGCGGCAACTGCTTCCTGAACATTAAGCTGGTACGTATCAATATTGTTACTCTGCGAAGTTAGTAAATTATCGAGCTGCGAGTTCAGATTGGTTTGAGCAACTGTCACTGCAGTAGCCGCATCCGCTTGTGCTTTATTGAAACTCGCTTGTGCGCTGTTCACCCCTTGTTTGGCACTTTCAATGGAATTTTGCTGGGTAGATATGGCGTTATTAAGCTGAGCCTGTGCCAATGCAACTGCGTTTTTTTGGTCATTGATCGTTTTCTCGTACGCCGCTTGCTGCACAGCCAGTGCCTTCTGGGCAACGGCTACGCTATTGGCTTGATCATTGACTGCTTTGCTGTACTGCGCCTGAGATAAAGCGTAATCGCTTTTAGACTGCTCAATTGACTGCTGCAATGTTGTCGTGTCGATATGGGCCAAAGCTTGCCCAATCTTGACATGATCCCCTAGATTCACATCAAGAGACGTGATGCGACCACTGACTTTGGAAGAAAGATTCGTTGTGAATGCAGGCGTAATCGAGCCTGTAAATATTTGTCCGCCACCAATGTCGGACAATTTGACAGTTTGGGTTACTACAGCCATTTGGCGAGTTCCCGAACGAGCGCTTGCCCCTGGTTTGGCGGTGCTGGCTGCCGGACTGCAACCAGCTATGGTGACGGTTATCGCGGTGGCGACTGCGATGAATGTAGTGCTCTTGAGTGAACTGTACTTCCTCATGGATTGAAACCTCCGTCTACTTCTTATCATTTGGGCAAAGTGTTCTCTTCCAAGATAGCTCTCATTTGTGATAAAAATATGAAAGTGTCATTAAAAAAAAGTTAAATTTTTTTCTTTTTTGGCAAAAGAACAAGCCTCCATATCCATCACGAAGTGGAAATGGGGGCTTGTTTTCTGGAAAAGTGGCGCTTATACCCAAATAAAGCGGTGCACTCCTCATCGCGAGGAACGCACCGCTTTCATATATTCTCAACTATTCATTTACCGCATCCGGCTCTGCCACTGCTTTGTATTTAGAGGAAATATACGTTACCGATTTGGGCTCTGTAATCACCTCTGCGTTCATGGAATCCGGTTTCGGATCCTTCAACGTATACGTGATCACAGCTTGATCATCCTTCTCGAATCGGATGCCGGTGATTTCAATCCCATATCCCGCGTTAGGTTTGGATCCGCGAGACAGTGTGATCTTGTTGATGTCATCGTTCACTTTGTCAACCGTAACCGTGACTTGTTCGGCCGGTGCCGGCTTTTGCGAATGCGCAGCCAAAACTTTACTTGCATTGTACACCCAAGTTGCCGCTTCACCGCGTGTAAGTTCAGCCTTTGGATTCAACTTGCCGTCTTTGTCCAGCTCTGCAATTTTATAAAGAAGCATACGTTGCAGCGCACCTTGAAACTCAGGTGTAATTTGATCGGCGTCCTTGATCTCAATAAACATTTTTATCATCGGAAATTGGCCATGTTTCTCCAAGGCGCGAATGAGCATATCCCCGAACTGTTCGCGTGTGATCGTAGCATTAGGGTTCACATCCTTCGGAATATCCAATCCGCTGTAATGAGCAATGATGAACGCTTCCGCATACCAGGCGTCGTTAGGGATGTTGGTATAGTAATCCGACGCTAACGGCTGTTTAACAAAACGCAGCAAATCCAAATTCAGGTCCATTCCTTTTACAATCATCTGGACACTTTGTGCAATAGTAATTTTGCCTTTCGGCACGAAATGATCGTTATCGATTCCACTTACAACACCACGGGTTTGCAATGCCGAAATAGCCTCCGCTTGTCCGGTTTCGACATCAGAAAATGCGAATGCCGTGTTAAAAGTCAAACTTCCCAGCAGAACGGATGTTAAAGTTAATGTCGCTAATTTTTTCACAGTTACTATTCTCCAATCATTAAGTTATTTTTAATCCTCTAGAGTACCCTTAATAACGGAAATCGTGTGAACTATGTTGCAGTCCATTCAAAAAACTTTTTTAATGCTTCATGACACGAACCTATATGTGAAAATGGGCATAAAGTGAAACATCTGAAAGTGAAAGGAACATGAACATGATATACCATGATCCCAGCTTGCCATATTACTGGGGGCAGCCTAATCCTGGCGATATGCGATGGTCGCCAAGCTATCCCCCTTATGCTCTGCCCTTGCCAACTTCCTATCCTACTCAAGCAGCGTATTGGGATGAGGAATTATTTCGAGAAAGACAGCAGCCGCTTACGTTTGTTCTGATTCACGGTTCTTGGGCTGATTCCAGCTTTTGGAGTGGCGTAGCCGCGGAATTACGAAAAAAGGGGCATACCGTGTATGCACCTGAATACCCGGGACATGGCGCTGACCCGAATAAAGCGGTCACCCATGCCATGATTACCAAGTCCATCTCTGATTTCATTACAGCGAAAAATTTACGGAATATCGTACTTGTCGGACACAGCTTCGGCGGGTCGGTCATTCAGAAAGTCGCCGAAATGGTCTCTGATCGTATCAAACGTCTCGTATTCCTCGATGCGTTTGTTTTACCTGATGGACAATCGGTCGCCGATCAATTACCACCTATGACGCTGCAAGCGTTCCAACAATTAAGAGAATCCTCTAAAGACGATACAATTATGCTGCCGTTTCCGATTTTTCGCGAAACCTTTGCTAATCTGGCCAGCTTAAAATTAGTTCAACAAATGTATAATCAAATCACCCCGGAGCCGGCGAAACCGCTTTTTGAAAAGCTGGATCTTAAAAAATTTTATAGCCTTAATGTGCCGAAGAGTTACGTTTATCTGACTGAAGATAGCGTGCTCACGCAAGGTGAAGGGTTTGGCTGGCATCCACATATGTCCAGTCGTCTGGGCTTATTCCGTCTTATCAAAGGACATGGCGATCATATCTCCACAGCCAAGACAGAACCTAAGCAGCTTGCACTAAAAATCTACGAGGCCAGCAGGGATTGATTGAGATAGCATCCCATCCCTCGGGAGATAGTCATTTAAACATCAAACTAAGGGTCAAAGATAATGGGAATAAGTATACTTATCAATACGGTTCCAATCATAAATGAAATAGAAAAAGTCTTAAAAGCCATGTTGTTTTTCTTGAAAAAAAGACTGTAAATAACGATAGCCACCGGCATACCGAATAAAAATACAATCAAATATTGCATCGAAACGTTTAAGACTGCTAAGTAATTAAGATAGATCGGGATTCCGATTATAACCCATAAAAAAGATAACAAAACACCAAACAATAGGTGTGAAACTATATTTTTTCTGCTCACTTCCACCGCCCCCATACACTTACAGCCAAATATTGGAGTTTATTTCAATGTTAGCTCAACACGCCAACATATCCAAGAACAAAATCACCTTGAGGGTAATTCAAAGTTGGATTAGTCAGCAGATTAGAGAATACGTGCGCTATTAGTGCACCTGTTGGACGCATTTTTTTTTGGGTAAATGTTCCAAACGGGTCTCGAAAGAACAATGGTCTTTAATTTAAGAATCATCTTCGTTAATTATGGTCCATTGTTCTTTAATCGCCCCCTAGACGGAGATTCCTCCCCTTTTAGCGTCTCCCCGGTCTTTATTAGAGAACTGTTGTTCTCAAAAGGAAAAGTGTCGGCAGACCAAGGTGACGAATGCCTAAGAGTAATCATCAGCCAAAAACAAACGAATATGAGGCTCTAAAATATAGGACCACCACCTTAGATATGCCAAGCAAGGTGATCCTTTTTATTTTAATTCCTTTAGGATCGTCCGGCTCCTTATCTTACAAACCGTACATTTGATCCACATTCAGCCAGTTGTTGTTGCCTTTTGAACTATCATACCCCAACTGGATCGTATTCGATCCTGCTTGCAGAGAAACTGTCAATGAAATCGTGTTCCAACTGCTCCAGCCGGTAGTACCGCTAAAACTCAAGTTGGAAACCGCATCGACACCGTTCACTTTGACATAGCGGCTGGCCGTTCCCGCTCCTGCTGCATAACGAAACGTAATCGTTTTGGTACCTGCTGTATTTTGATTCACGTAAAAATCAATCGAAGTGCCGTTCGTATTCCAGCCTGCCACATAGCCACGACCATTAAAGCCGGTTTGCGTGCTTTCGTTGATCATCCCGCTGCCATTAGCTAAAGTTCGTCTGGCATTCTCAGCTTCGTACAAGCCGTTTCCGGCAATATTACCCGTGTAATTATCCGCTGGAACGAACTGCAGGATAGACGCTCCCGCTGCTGCCGCCAAGCTTTGCACATATCCGGCTCCCGTCTGTGCCGTCCAATCGCTGCCGATTAAGCCATCCGACGTCCTTCGATGGTTCCACGCTTGCGTAGCATTCTGCTGCAAGAAATTTAAATATTGGGATTGCCCCGCCTGCACCCGAAGCTGGTTGAGATTGCGGGCAAAGATCATTTTGAATCCCGGAGCGTCATTTTCGCCTTCGTACATAAGCGTTGTGGCCGAAGTCATTTTGTTTATGACATATCCGGCTGCGTTATTGGCATCCGTTAAATAGCTGCTAGTACCGGTAGCTTTGTATAAAGCGGTGGCTGCTCCCAGAAAAGTTCCGTAATTATACGTAAAATCCCAATCCTTGACGATGCCTGATCCTGTGCCTTCCATGTGATCATTGACCTTGCTGCCGTTAACCAGACTGCTTTTAATCCAGTTGTATATTTGCTGGGCTTTCGTTAAGTAATTGTTATTGTTGTAGGCATTCTTCAACTTGAGTGCAGTCATGACCATTGGCGCATTGGTTGCCATATTTTTCTGAGCATTGCTGCTCACGGCAGGATTCGTCGCATCCTTTCTCCACCAGATACCGCCGCCGTAATAGCTCGTATCCCAATAAGCATATATCTGATCAAAAAGGAAAGAACCGCGGTTCAAGTACTCTTGAGTTCCTGTAATTTCGTATGCCCGCAAACAGGCAAGCGCCCACCACCCCAGATCGTCATTGAATTGATTATCGATCATGTTCGTGTATTTGGCATTGAATCCAGTATAAATGTCATCGATCATCGTTCGATACGTACTGCTGCCGGTACGCTCGTAAGCATCCATGACCGTCTCCCAAAGCTGCGCTTCCCACCAGAAATCGGTATAAAGTCCTCCATCGGGACCAAAGGCATGCGAAGCATGAATCTGATGATCGCTGTTCGTGTAAAAGTATTTAGCTGAAGAATCGTAGAACGCATTCACGAAAGAGTTCATAGCCGCATCCGCATTGGATGCAGTGAAAGCCAAGACGCGATCAGCGCCTCCCCAGACAGACAGTATAAGAATAGATGCCAAACTCATACTCAACCATTTTGCGGCCCATTTTCTAGCCATCACCACGTAAACCAACTCCTTTTCTCATCGAAATCGATATCATTGAATACGCTTACAATTAAATCGAGTTCACCTCCCTTAAAGGGGCGAGCCAGCTTCGCCAACTGCCCCGTATAGCTACTTTTTCAACAAACCTTTTTTCTCCAGATCGGCCATCCGTTCCAGCAGCATAACGCCGCTTAAGTTAACGCTTAAATCTTCAGTCGGTTCAGGCGTAGATACCCACGATTTACTGAACATTTGGCGCTGACCATCCCGACCATACTCCCACAGACTGTTTGCGTTGGTGAATAGAAGATCGAGTGATTCCTTCTGACCGGGGTCCTCCAACGCGAGCTCTGCCAAATAACGGACGAATATGCCCTTGAACAGCCCGCCGTCTCCGTTGCTCTCACTAGGCAGCATACCTGTCGTGGGACTCGTCAACCTGTTCTTCGCTGCTTGAGCAGTACGTACTGCATCAGCAAGATAGTCATTCTCCCCAGTAGCCCGATACAGCTCGACGCCCGCTCCGATATATACGCCTTGGCAATAAGTGAATTCCCAGCCCTTATCGATCTTGCCGTCTCCCTCGCGGTTCTTCCCATCCCACACGAAGCCCGTGTCCGGATCGACCAAATTCGCTTTCTGCCACGCATAAATCTTCTTCGCCCACACCAAATCGTCTGCGTTACCAAACTGCTTATATAGCCTCGCTGCAAGAATAACTGCCGGAGCGTTTGCCGGCGTATTTTTATAATCAAGCTGCGGTTTGCGCCAAGCAATCCCTCCGCCTTGCTCCTCATTCCAACCGGTCTTGATATCTTCCCAAAGCAGGAAAGCTGTCTCCTTGTAGGTCTTATCCCCCGTAGCTTGATATGCACGGAGCCATGCCAGAGCCATCCATTCCATGTCATCGTAAAATTCATTCGGAAAAGCTCCGCCGTTACGATCCAAGATGCCTTGATGCATCTTCTCCAGATAGCTCTTGTATTCAATGCTTCCCGTTCTCACATAGGCATCCACCAGCGAATCAACGCCATGTGCCTGCCACCAGTAATGAAACTTTTCATTGCAAAGATCGTTGCAAGGCGACAAATTATCGAATAAGTTCAATTTTTCATTCCAATATTGCTTCATCAGACCGGCTTGCGCCAGATCCGCTCTCTGCCCCCAAGGAGCCTGCTCCTCACTCACATGAACTTCTGTGAGATTATGCTTATTACTCATTTTCTCCACTCCCCAGTTAGCTGCCATGATGATTCCGAGTCCGATAACGATGATGACGATGATCATACGAAGATGCATTTTCAAATGGCTTCACCTATCTATCCGACATACGTTCTATCCTTTCGTTCCTGTAAACGCGATGCCTTGCACAAAATATTTTTGCAGCAGCAAGAACAATATCAGTATCGGCACTACCGCAATTAAAGCCCCGGCCATCAATGGACCGAAGTCGACCTGTTTGTTATAAGTAAACGCGGCTAAGCCCAGCTGAATCGTTTTCTTGGCCGGATCGTTGAGCATAATCAGCGGACCGAGAAAGCTGTTCCAGCCTGCTTGGAAGGTGAAAATGCCCAGCGTTGCCAGTGCCGGCTTCGCCAAAGGAACATAAATATTCCAAAAGATGCGAATCTCTCCGCTCCCTTCAATGCGTGCCACCTCTTGCAAATCACTCGGTAAAGATACGAAAAATTGCCTCATAAAAAATACGGCGAATGAACCCGATGCCCCCGGCAAAATAATGGCCCAAAACGTATTGAGAAAGCCATTGCCGCCATTGCCAAGCCAATTATTTCCCCCCACGAAAGGAATATGCTTCAGCACAAAAAATTGCGGGATCATCGTGACGACGCCAGGGATCATCATGGCGGCCAGCAAGATTTTGAATATAGCATCCCTGCCCCGAAATTGAAGTTTGGCAAAGGCGTAGCCGCTTAAAGAGCCAAACAGCAGGTTGAATAATACACCCATAAATGCCAAGTAAAATGAATTCCAGAAATACAGCCCGAAAGGAACGAGTTCAAACGCTTTGCGATAATGCTCGAACGTCAAGCTCGACGGAACCCACTTGATCGGCAGCAGGAAAATCTCCTCATCCGGCCTTATGGACGTAATGAGACTCCACACAAACGGGACAACCATGACGATACAGACGGCGATGGAAATGATATACATGATTGTGGATTGCCAATAACGATGTTGTTTCACTTTCCATCCCTCCTAGATCACGGAATCCTCTTTGTTTAGTTTCATATTCATGAGCGAAAATATTAAAATAATGATTGATAGCACGAATGCCATCGCATCGGCATACCCCATCTGCAACTGTCCGAAGCCCTGCTGGTAAATGTGATAAACGGTCGTTTTGGTCGAGTTGGCGGGTCCGCCTTTCGTTAAGACGAAAGCTTGATCGAATAACTGAAGCGCGCCGATAATAGCCATCGTGCTGACGAAAAAAGTAGTCGGCCGCAGCACAGGCCAAGTGATATAACGAAAGGATTGCCAAGCATTGGCCCCATCCAGCTTCACCGATTCATACAGATGATCGGGAACTCCGTTCAGTCCCGCCAGATAGATGACCATATTCGAGCCAACGGATTGCCATAGGGTCACCAGCACAATCGAAATCATCGCGTACGGCATTTCCGCCAGCCATGAAGGTCCTGTCACGCCGATCTTACCCAGTATATCGTTGACCAGTCCATACTCAGGGTTCAGCAGCCATATCCAGACCGTCGCTGCGGCGACACCTGAGGTTAAGGTCGGCAAATATCCGGCTGTCCGGAACAGCTTAACCCCGAAACGACTGCGCACAAAAAGCAGAGCCAGCGATAAAGAGATCACGATATTCAGAGGGATGTAGAGCACCGAATAAAACAACACATTTTTCAGCGTCGTCCAAAAGATGTTATCACTTGCCAATCGTCTATAATTATCGAGTCCGACAAAATCATTTTTACTCACGATGTCATAATTCGTGAAGCTTAAATAGAAGGCCATAACGACTGGAATAATGGTAAAGACGACAAATAACAATAAAGTTGGCGTAATAAATAAATATCCCATCCTGGCTTGATGACGGCCCAGTTTTGCAATCGATGCCATGAACTTCCTCCTTGCAAAAAAGGGAGGATGAACCTCCCTCGTTTTTTCAAACTATTTCCCAGCCTCGTTCTGACTCAGCAGCTTATCGCCTTGCTCTTGCGCCTTTTTCAATGTCGTTGCCGCGTCCTGCTTGCCTTGGATGAACAGATCCAGATTCGGCATCAGACCGTCGCCTTCCATGACCGAATATCCCGGATGCTGCGGCCGAATTTTGGCGAATTCGAGCGTGTCCATGAACGGTTTCCAAAGCGGATCATCCTTGAAGAACGGATCCTGGAGAGCCGGCTTGTAGCCCGGCAAGTTCAGGCTTGTTTTTGCCCACAGCAGCGCATTGTCTTTATTCGCCAACCACCACTTCTCAAATTCCCAAGCCTCGTCCTTATGCTTGGAACCGGCTGGAATCACGAGACCGAAACCGCCCATAACGCTTCCTTTCGCACCGCCTGGTCCTGCAGGTGGCGGAACTACGCCGAAGTCAAGATCCTTGCCGTACTTCTTATATGTGGATAGCATCCAAGGCCCCGTATAGGTCATAGCCACTTTGCCGGTCACGAATGCGTCCGTGCCTTCACCGAGACCTTTTTCAAACCCGACCTTATAGACCTTATCTTTATTAACCAGCTTATCCCAGAAATCCAATACCTGTTTGCCCTGCTCGTTATTGAAATTCGTCTTCTTGAGATCGTCGGTCAGCATCGTGCCGCCTGCCTGCTGCAGCCACATACTGAACAGACCGTTGTCCTGCATGGACATACCGGAGCGCACCAGCTTGTCGCCTTCCCATACCGTTAACTGCTTAGCTGCATTCTCCAATTCCTCCCAATTTTTGGGCGACTGAAGTCCCTTTTCGGCGAATAATTTTTTATTATAAAAGAGTGCGCGCGCATCGACTGTTAGAGGAAGCCCATAGAGCTTGCCGCCGGAGGACAGCTCCTTCAAAGCTTCATCATAATAATCTCCGCGATTGATATTGTCTTTTTTCAAATAATCATCGATCGGTTGAAGCACATTTTTGGAAGCAAATAGCGAAGTTCGCCAACGATCCCAAAACATAATATCAGGGGATCCGCCGGAGGTTGCCGCCGTCAAAAACTTTGTAATCATATCCTCCTGCAACACGTACTTAACTTTGATTTTAACTTGAGATTTATTGAATGCATCAACCATCGTAACAAATTGCTTTTCGCCTTCTCCGCCCCAATCTCCCCAGAACGTCAATTCTACAGGTGCAGATTTTCCTGTTGCCGGTGCTGCGGTCGTCTCAGGCTTCTTCGTTTCTGTCGCTTGATCGCCTCCTGTTTTCGTGCTGCAAGCAGCCAAACTTAGTGAAAGCGATACGGCGGTTAGGACGGTCATCCATTTTCTCATGATTTTTCCTCCCTTTTTAATCAAACCTTTTAGACAATGTTAGAAGGGTTCAACCCTGTATAACCTAGGACGGTTGTACTGTATTCATCCGGCTCTCAACCAATTGCTTGATGGAAAGCCCGCAAACATCTAAGACCAATTCACTAAACATAGAGTTCGCCCAGGAGAACCAGGGTCTGGTAAATTGCGTCGGGTCATCCGCATGAAAACCTTCATGCATAAAGCCCGTATCCGCATCCGTGCCGGCCAATAGGTCCAGAATACGAAGCTTCTCCTCCCGGCTGGATGAAGTAAGCCCTTGAACAGCAAGCGAAATATGCCAAATATAGCGGTGCGGCGTGTGCGGGCTGCCGATGCCCTGAGCGGCTTTTCCGGCAAAATAATATGGATTTTCCTCACTTAAAATATAGCTTCGAGTGCTCTGATAGATAGGATCGGATTCGGACGTATATCCCAAGTAAGGAATCGAGAGCAAACTGGGAACGTTGGCATCGTCCATTAGATTGTAATGACCGAGACCGTCTGCCTCATAAGCGAAAATAGCTCCATGCTCGGGGTGCTCGACCGTTCCAAAAGTTTCAATACCTTTCCTAATCTCATCAGCCAAATTCAGGGATTCACGGCCAAGTTGATCTTCATTCCAAACCTGCGCTGCAATTTCAGCTATGTAACCTAGCACAACAACAGCAAACATATTAGCAGGAATCAAATATCCGTATGTACAAGCATCGTCACTAGGGCGAAATCCCGACCAAGTCATTCCCGTATATCCTACCGGGCTGCCCAGTCCATCTCTGGTTAACGTATCTGTAGGCGGACAGTTCACTCGTTGAAAACGATAAGGGGACTTTGCTTCATGTTCTTGTTCGACTTTCCAAAGTTCTAGAATGGTATGAACCGCAGTTCGAAAAGCTTCATTAAAATGGCACGTTCGGCCTGTCGTTTTCCACAGCAAATAGCTCAGTTGAATCGGATAGCATAGAGAATCCACCTCATACTTACGCTCCCAAATCCATGGATTCATGGAGGTTAGGTCCTGCTGATGCCCCTTGCCGGAAGGCTCCTTATTAAAGGCGTTTGCATAAGGGTCAAGCTGTATATACTGGATTTGCCGCTGTATGACGCCATCAATTAGATCAGCAATCGCTGAGTCCTCATTTGCCAGCAGCAGATACGTTCGGACCTGAGCAGAAGAATCCCGAAGCCACATCGCAGGTATATCACCAGTGATCACGAAAGTGGAGCCGTCTTCCAGGCTTTGCATCGTTGTCTGATACGTGTTGGAAAAGCAACCCCGAAACATAGCTGCCAGCTTCGGTCGCTCTTCCTTATGCAACTCATTGCTCACGCGATCCATGAGATTGTGCATCGATTGCGGTAAACTCGTATTATTGTTCATCCGGCTAACCCTCTCCTCAACCCAAAGTGAAACGCTTACAATTCCGATTATAATTGGCATATAAATGTTATGTCAATATATTTTTTTATACTGTTTATATATCATTTGACCAAAATGATATGACACCACAAAAAAAAGACTGCTAGGTTAGCAGTCTCCGAATGATGATCGTTATGCCGGTTCATGTCCTGAACTTTTCAAGGGTCCCGTCGATTCCCCAACAATGAGCTTGGCGGCCAGACTTATTTTATTGGCCACTTTCTCGCCGCGTTTCAGCTTTAAAACATGTTCAACAGCCAGCTTGCCGATTTCTTCTTCGGCCTGGATCAGATGTGTAAAGCGATAACCACTCCCCAGCGTCGTAGGCGGACTATCGAAACAAATAATCGATATGTCCTCCGGTATGTTCAGTCCCATCTGCTCCACTGCGGCTTTGGCTAACAGGGCAATATTATACTCAATGGCGAACAGAGCTGTAATTTGCGGATTTTTTCTTAGGTGCTCCTTAATCATGCTAATATCCTGATCTATCTTGGGCTGATGAAAAGAATTGGGAAGCGTTGAGGTGATTTCGTCTATCCAGAGTGATCGGTCTACGATGACGCCGCGTTCCGCGTGGGCACGGACGAAACCCTCAATTCGATCCTCGACAGCCGTCGTATCCATGGGTGGCGGCGTGAGCAAGCAAATCTGCGAATGCCCTAAATCAAGCAAATAATCGGTTCCCGTTCGAGCGGCGCTTATATGATCCGAACAAATGGATGCTGCTGCCACCCCTTTGAGATGACGGTCAACAAGAACCAAAGGAAATTGCTGGATAACAAGCTTGAGAATTTCCGCATTATAGAACTCTCCTTGTGCTGGAAGAACGATAATGCCGTCAACGCCCAAATCAAGAAGCGCCCGAATGGCCTTCTCCTCATTCTCAGGTATACCAAACGATCGGCGCAGAACTAGAAAGCTATCATGCTCAGCAGAGGCGCGCTCCATGCCATAAATCATCTCCGTGCCGAAAGTGTTGCCGAAATCGGTCATGATCAGCCCGATCATCGTATGCCGCGACCGCTCATTCGAGGACATCCCTTCCAACAGCGATTCCCCTCCTTCGGCGACAAAAGAGCCTTTACCCGGCTTACGCACGATGAGACCTTCCTCCGCCAGCATCTCTAACGCCTTCTTGCTTGTTATTCGGCTTACCTGATATGCATCGGCCAGCTCCTTCTCCGAAGGAACACGTTCTCCAACGTTATATTTACGTTGTATGATCTCATCACGAAGCGATTCGAAAATGCGCTCATAGATGGGTCTCGAATCCGTTGACAATACTCCCTACCCCCTGCATCCAGACAAATGTTATATCATTCAATATTATTAATATATCATGTTATGCCGAAATTGGGTAGGGTCTGTTACCGATCGGGCAATGGATTTAGGATGAACGAAAACTCATGCAAGTTCCATAATACCAATCTCTCCCCATTTCATCTGTAAGAATGAAAAACATCGCTACTTCGACGATTCCACATTCCCTGACTGATGAAGGGAAATAAAGTTCTTTCATGGAAAATTACAAATGTTTACTAAAATAACAAGCTCGTTAGGTTGGATTTCGGCACATTTTTATGGACATTACAATTTATTCTCGCATAAATCGCTTTAGTAACCGGTGCAAGCCGGGGGATCGGTCGTGGCATTGCGTTACGTCTGGCAAAGGATGGCGCATTAGTCGCAGTGTCCTATGCAAAAAGACAAAATGAAGCAGAGGAAGTAGTTCATAAGATTCAACAATGTGGAGGTTCCGCATTCATACTTGTCGCTGACTTAAAAGCCCTTAACGGCATTCGCAATTTATATGCGACGTTGGATGAAGCCCTTCGGGAACGTACAGGTGATAA
Source organism: Paenibacillus sp. GCM10027628 (assembly GCF_042676385.1). Classification (NCBI taxonomy): domain Bacteria; kingdom Bacillati; phylum Bacillota; class Bacilli; order Caryophanales; family Paenibacillaceae; genus Paenibacillus; species Paenibacillus sp. GCM10027628. The sequence goes on along the minus strand of NZ_JBHTHA010000023.1, from coordinate 65,267 downwards.
TCGGTTTGATATTCTTGTGAATAATGCTGGAATCGGTCAAATTGTAACCATAGAAGAGACGACGGAAGAATCTTTTGACGAAGTCATGAACATTATTGTCAAAGCGCCGCTTTTTGTTATCCAGCAAGCATTGCCGCGTCTAAAAGAGGGAGGCCGCATTATCAATATCTCATCATTTGTTACACGCGTGGCCTCCCCTAGTGTTTTCGCCTACAGCATGTCAAAGGGTGCAATCGACACACTTACGCACGTCTTGGCTCAGCAACTTGGAAGTCGTAATATTACGGTGAACGCCATCCAGCCTGGTATTATTAATACAGAAATGAATGCCAGGACGTTACAAGATCCCAATGGGAAGAAGTTTGCCGCCGGTCTTTCAGCCTTCAACAGGTGGGGGGAGCCTGAAGATGTGGCGGATATTGCCGCCTTTCTTGCCTCATCGGACAGCCGTTGGGTAACAGGTCAATTGATTGATGCAAGCGGTGGATCTCATCTGTAAATCAACGGGTCCAGAAACCTGGCTGAAGAGCTAGGCTTTTGAACCCGTTAATTTACTCCGCTATCCTGCCCGTTCGCAACAAAGCTGCCGAATTGTGTACATGAATCTTTCAACATTCTTAATACACCTTCATAGTTAGACATAAGTGTGTTCAAAGACATCCCCTTGACCATCGGAAGCCTACTATTTTCATCTATCATGGGGCCATATTGTTCTTTTAATGACTGTGGAAGTGGTTGTCCCTTTATTCTATAAACCCAATTCAGATCAACATACATGATATGTTTTATTAACTGAGCAGTACTATTAAAATTGTTATTAGGTCCCTTGTAATCTACTTCTTCTTGCGACATGCCATCAGTGATTAATTGTAGTCGTTGGCTATTTTCTTTTACAGCGGAATATAATATTCCAACAATAGGTGACATATTTGCTTCACCTTGTAAATCGTAATGCATCCTAGTTCATCCTCCCTCGTTTTTATATAATATTCTACCTCATTGTTACCTCGTTTGTTGAGAAGGCTGACACACGGTAGCCTTAACAAAATGAACTAAAGTTCTTCGTCAATTTCATTTCGGAACTGCAATAACTCTTATGAGACCCTAATATCTTTTCTAAAGTAATAATGCTTACTACCTAATGGGGCGTCTTCAAAAACTGCAACTTTTTTATATCCATTTTTTATATAAAATTCTGGTGCTTGAAAACTAAAAGTGTTTAGTTTGATGAAGGTGCATTTTTTCTCTTTTGCAATATCCTCAATTTGGGTTAAAAGTTGAGTTCCGAAACCTGAACCTCTAAGTGCTTTATCTATCCACAAAATGTCAACCTCTATCCAATTCCAACAAAGGACACTTAATAATCCACCAATTATCTTACCTTCGTTATCCTTTATAGTCAGATTTATTTCCTCGTAAATGTTCTTCAAATCATCGGGAACATGTTCATAATTATATTCAATTAGCCTTCATCTAACGTATTCGCTTTCTTCTTTACTCCCATAAGTTATTTCAGTTGCCATGATAACCTCCATGTATAGTTATTAATACACACGATATTACCATATTATGGGTACTGGCGATATTCCATTTTTCAACATACTGCCCGTCCCTCAATGTACCCGTTCGTTCAATCGTCAGGTCCTGGACAAAGAACTTTAACTGTTCATTTGGACAAACCACATTTTAAAACCATGTTTCTTTTTACAATAAGGGTATTCGTTGGATTTGTTTTTTATCCGCTAATGTTCTTTCCTCTAAATGATTTGTACATACAATGCTATATCAATTGAAAAGGAGGGGACAATACATGTCATTTCGTAATCAAGCACAAAAGATGATTGGTAAGTCTGTACAAATCCAATTGACTAGCGGCAGAACATTAACGGGTAAATTAACTTCAGTTGGAACAGATTTTATGATTATGCATGTGAGAATTGGTCGGAGAATCCGCAGAATTAATATTCGTTTAGCTGAAATTCTATTCCTTTTCTTATTATTTGGTTAATAAATAAAAAGTAAGTAACCTTGATGATCTACAAGGCTAATAGAGGTTACCGTAGCATTTCGGTGATATTATAAGTTAAGCATAATATTGAAAGTTAAAAAAGCCGGATTCCTGTACTCTAAGGAAAACCGGCTTTCGTCTATCATATCTATAGTACTCTTTAACTATCGTTCTGCGTTAGTTTAATCAATTACTGAAGTTGAATGAAATGCAACATACAGGGGCTCTCTGTAAAAAACTTACTTGAACCATGTTATGGAGAGATATGTACCAATCCAATGAGTTTGTACTTGAAAAAGGAGCTGTGTACGCAGCTCCTTCGCTGTTTTAGAATGGTTTTCTATAAACCTTGATGATACGTGTACCGTTTCGGATAAGCCTTTGCGCCTGCGCTAGGTTGATCCGGACTAAGACAGAAATGTCGCTCGTCGCGTTTTCCACGTCGAATACCTTGAAAATCCGTCCGTTGGCAAACAATACGCCTTTCAACTCGACTTTCGTTGTGCTAGTAGGTTTCGGATCTACTTTTGCAAATGTCGTACGCTTTACTCCTGCACGAAGGAGTGCTGCTGCTTGTTGTGCGGTCGTCCGCACTCCAAATACTGGATCAATTTCAACTCCGGTTGTTATCGCCTCCACCTCAACAATCATAAAAAAACGATCGCCGATCTTAGCTATGCTATTTGCTCCGATATTTATCGGTTGAGCCATGTTTCATCACCCCCTCGCACTACAATATGAGGGGATGCAACCGGGGGCATGATATAATCGTCTATTTATCCGTTCATACCGATAAATATGCAAAATGCTCGTATTTGATTTACTCCATTCTTCTGCCCGTTAGTTCAACGAATAAGATTAGTTCACTTTTGCAAACATCATGAAAGAACTTTATTTTCCCATGAAAGGACTTTATTTTCCGTGAAAGATCTTTATTTTCCCTGATCAGCGGCGGAATTGGGTATCGGGTATTCATAGGACTCCATAGGACCAATCCGCAAACATCGTTATAAAAATAATTTCAGATGTTAACGTGTCTGCAACGATGAAAAATATCTTTGTAGCCTCACCAAGCGCATGAAACTGCGCCCCGATCAAAAGAGGCCTACAACTTGTACTAGTTGTAGGCCTCACTTGGATTTCGTTAAAACCTTTTTGCAGCCTCTTTTGCTTGTGCGATCGCTTTTTCTTTAATGGACTGGGCTTTGTCTGGCATAGCTGCCATTCCTTCAACAAATATGCCTTCAAATGATGGAACTCCATGAAATTGCATGATTTTCTTCAGGTAACTATGACCACTTTCGAAACCAGCGGCTGGACCCTCAGAGTAGACGCCGCCACTTGCTTGAATATGAATGGCTTTTTTATCGGTTAATAAACCAACGGGCCCATTTTCGGTATATTTAAATGTTTTTCCCGCTATACAAACTGCATCAATATACGCTTTTAGAAGCGGCGGGAAAGAAAAATTCCACATTGGGGAAACAAAAACATATTTATCAGCAGCCACATACTGCTCAACGATCTCATTTAGGCGGCCAACTTTTGATTTTTCAGCTTCGGAGAGCTGATCAAAGGAAGATCCTGAGCGTAATTTCCCCCATCCACTGAATACATCAGCGTCGATATGCGGTATGTTCAATTTGTACAAATCTAGATGAATGACCTCATCTGTTGAATTTGCTTCACGATAAGTATCGATAAATTCCTTCCCTACCGCCATACTATAAGAAGCTTGATGATCATTGGGATGCGCTGTGATATAGAGAACCGTTGCCATTTTTTATGAAAACTTCCCTTCTGGTTTTTTTTTAAAATCATTACCTTTACTATGGTTTAAAAATTAATGATTTAATATGCATCACGTGGAAAATAATTAACAGCAAATATCAAAAAAGGGACAGATCGAATGTGAAAATTCGCCACCCCGTCATTGTCATTCATGATATCGCTCGTTAATCTCCTCACATCAGCTCTATCCGAAATAATTCTTCCAACTCTCTCCCCAATAAATCGCTCAGTTTTTTAGCTGTTGCAGGTCCAACTGATTTGACAGATCGTTCCAGTAAGCTGATATAAGCATGGCTTAGACCCGAGTGCTTCGCCAAATCTCGCTGGGAGTAACCTTTAATAATTCGCGCTTTGATGAATACATCGGTTTTGGCCAGAATTCTCATATCCTTGCTCCCCCATTCTTACTTCTGCCTCTACAGTCGGCCTAGCGTCATGTCGTTGTCGTCATCATTACCTCAATACTGATGTTCTCATCCTGTTCCCCTGCTACCAATTATACCATTATTTTTTACTAATGCAACCAAATTTGTTTACGTTAGTATACAAACTCTAACTTTAGGTATTCTCTTTATCGCTCATTTTGCGCAACAACAATCGGACTTTCGCATCGGTATCAGAGCCAACAGACGGTGTGTAAACACTGCATCTGAGGTCGGTTCTGCCCTGAACCTGCAGCGTTGTCAGATCAAACAGCATTTTCCCTACCTTGGCATGCCGGAATTCGATAAAAACTTCCGGAGCGGAGCTGACATCGCTATGATCCCAAATCTCGCGAAATTCGGCATTTTGTTCGCTCAGACGCGTAATGAATTCACTATACCAGTTGTCACCCAGGTATTGACCGTAATAGGAACGAAACATCGCCAGAAATCCACGAACAAAGTCGTTCCAATTCACAGCCAGCGCTTTCAGTTCTTTGCGTGTAAACAGCAGCCAAATCATATTGCGCTCTTCTACCGGAATTTGCTCGAAATCCAAAAAAACGCCTGCAGCCGCTTGATTCCATCCGACAATATTGCATCTGCGATCCGAGATTATCGTTGGACAATCACGCAGTTCTGTTAAAATGCGATTCAGTGCAGGACTAATCGTCGGCGCGCTGTCCACAACAGCAGTTGGTGCAGGCTGCTCCAGAGCAAGCATGAACAAGTACTGTCGCTCATCTTCATTAAGCTGCAAAGCATACGCAATCCGGTCCAACACTTGACCTGACATCTTGATATCTCTGCCTTGTTCCAACCATGTATACCAGGTCGTACTGACGCCGGCAATCGATGCGACTTCTTCTCTGCGCAGTCCGGGTGTCCGCCTTCGGCTTCCAACCAATAAACCCGCTTCGCTTGGCTGAATTTTCCCGCGATGGGCGGTGAGAAACTCAGACAGAGCATGCAATCTTTCTTTCGTATTCATCACAAAACCTCCCGTTAGATCTAATCCTAGAAGTCATTATACCAGTATAAACGGTAACTTGTAATAGGATAACAACTGTGACAATCTAAGAAATAGAACACTGTTAACGATGGTTTGCCATACAAACCGCCAAGGAGGATGCATTTATGAAACGAGTCGTCATAACTGGGATGGGTGTCATTACGCCACTCGGGAACGATGTGGAGACATTCTGGAATCACTTGATCGAGGGAAAATCGGGGATTTCGAAGATAGACACAATGGATGTATCTGCTTTTAAAACAGATTTTGCAGGGACGGTGCGCAACTTTGATCCTGAGGCGGCAATTGGGCGTCGTGATGTCCGACGTATGGATCGTTACTGCCAATTTGCCGTTGCTGCCGCCAAGCAAGCTCTCGAAGACGCCGCGCTAACCTTGGACGAACACAATGCGGAACGCGTTGGCGTTTACATCGGCTCAGGCATCGGCGGTATTCACACGATGCTGGACAATTACCGAACGCTGCTGGATCGTGGGCCAAACAGGGTCAGCCCGACGGTCGTACCGATGATGATCGCCAACATGGCAGCGGCGCAGGTCAGCATCCTGTTCGGCGCCAAAGGACCTGTCTTGGCGCCGGTAACGGCTTGCGCCACAGGCAATAACGCCATTGGCGAAGCCTTTAAGCTGATCCAGCGCGGAGGCGCAGACGCCGTCATTGCCGGAGGCGCTGAAGCGACGGTCACCGACCTCGCGCTGGCGGGCTTCGGCAATGCGACGTCGCTGTCGACGCGCTGTGACGCGCCGGAGCGGGCGAGCCGCCCGTTCGACGCGGAGCGGGACGGCTTCGTCGCCGCCGAAGGCGCCGGCGTGCTCGTGCTGGAGTCGCTCGAGCATGCCGAGCGGCGCGGAGCCCGGATCCATGCCGAGATCGTCGGCTATGGATCGACATCGGACGCCTACCACATCGTGGCTCCCGATCCTGAGGGCTCGGGAGCATACCGAGCCATGCGCGAAGCGCTCGCCGACGCCGGGCTCGCGCCGGAGGAGCTCGGCACGATTAACGCGCACGCGACGAGCACTATGGCCGGCGACTTGTCGGAGACGCTCGCCATCAAGCGGCTGCTCGGCAGCCGAGCGTATGACGTGCCGGTCAGCGCCAACAAGTCGATGCTCGGCCATATGCTCGGCGCTGCCGGCGGGGTGGAGGCTGTCGCGTTGATCAAGACGCTTCAGGACGGCATCATCCCGCCGACGATCAATTTGGAGCATCCCGATCCGCAGTGCGATCTGGACTATGTCCCCCTAAAAGCGCGGCGCGCCCATGTGCAAATAGGTTTATCCAATTCATTCGGCTTCGGCGGACATAATGCCGTCATCATTCTCAAAAAGTTTTAATCGCTACTGCTTGCAATGCTGCTCTCTATTCTCTCACTCCATCCAATTGTAATTACTAAAGTAAACTGTTACTATCATATTGTTAACTAATGTTTACTTACGTACATGATGAGGGTGAGAGAGCATGTATTTTTACGATAAATTGAAAGATATGCGCAAATTGAAAGGCTTTACGATACGGGAATTGGCCGATCGCTCCGGCGTCTCAGCCGCTTATATTTCTCAGCTGGAGAATGGCAATCGCGGCATCCCTTCACCGGATGTGTTGATGAAGCTGTCGGAAGGACTGAATACGTCTTATTCCGAACTGATGGAAATCGCCGGGTATCTGGAAACAGCGCCCTCTTCGCAAGCTGAGCAGCATTATCAAAGTAATCCTGTTAATTTACGCCGATTTCTTCGCGAAAACGAATTAATGTTTGACGGCGTCATACTCAGCTCAGCGGATAAAGAATGGATTGAGCGTATGCTCACCGTATTGTTCTGGAAGGAACGGCAGCTTAGTAAAACCGAAGAAACTTCCTTACTCTAGCCCTCATTCAAGGGGCCGGCAAACATTACAAAATCACCCTGCAGGTGATTGAAAATAGGCACGGTCAGCAGATTAGAGAATTTGGGTCGCTATTAGAGAGCCTGTTTGACGCAATTTTATTGGAGAAGTGTTCCAAACAAGTCTAGAAAGAACAAAGTTCTCAAATTTAAGAACCAAGTTCGTTATATATGGACCTTCGTTCTTAAATCGATCCCAGGACGGGGATTTCTCCCCTTTTAGCGACTCTTCGGTCGCTAATAGCGTACATTTGTTCTTTCCAATAAAAATCAGAAGACTTAGATGACGTAACACCTAGCATGAATCCTCGGCGCACGTTGTAACGTCTGCATGGCAGCGGTCAAACCCCAGCGTAAACATCAGCCAAACACATACGCTTATGAGGTTCTATGCTCATTTACCCACAAAGCATCTTGCATAAATTCCTATACAAAAAAAGTGATTGAGCATCATTCTTGCCCAACCACTTTTCGTTTTACTCTGGCATCCCATTCTCATTCAATTTGTAAACCATCCATGTTGCCGAGACCACATTGCCGGCGGAATCGGATTGCGACAAGAGGGCCAATTCATGCTCCTTCGTGATATGATCAAGCATAAAGCCTTCCATGATTTTGATTCGCGCGAGCCGTCCTGTTTTCATATCGCAAATCACGATCTCGGTGTGAGCATCTGGCGCTTCATATCCATTAACCGTTTGTAAAGTAAAATAAAGCTTTCCACGGTCCATCCATACTTTGCTCATATTTGCGTTAAGCTGCCAAAACAACGGCGTGACATCACCGTTATTCAAGTCAATCCGTAACAATCTATAGCCTTGAATCAAGTACAACATTCCTTGTTCGCGATCGAGCACGTAGCTGTTTTCGCCCTTAGGCGTGGATACATAAATACCATCCGGCTGGGAACGCGGAAATGAAATTTCCTTCTGCCAGTTCCCTTTGGCGTCAAAAAGATGAATACGGTCATCAAGAACTAGCATCATTTTGTTCGCGGCAATGGGAATGATTTTTGCAGCACCTGCCATGTTCGTCATCGCGCCAATAAAATGGGTAAGCAAGGTCTGTTTATTCGGATCATGGATATACAATTGTTTAGACTGAAACGCCCATTGTATACCGCCGGCATCCTCATAAAAGCTTTCAGGTAAAACCGAAATCTCCTCTTTTTGCTGCTTTCCTATTGGTGCTGGCACTTTGTTTTTTTGCGAGACCTGCTCCAGCAGTTCATTATAAGTGGCCAATCCCTGCAATCCTTCCACCAGCAGCAGCTTCCCCTGGTCCGTAAAAGTTAGCTTCACAGGCACGGAAAACTTCGTCTGCCCGATCAGTTCAAAACGGTCATCCAACTTCAAGAGACGATTGTTGTACGTATCCGCCACATACCAATTATGATCCTGCTTCACGAAATCGGCAGCTGTGGTGCACACTACATAATTGCTAGTCGAACAGTGTGTTTTGACAGGCAGTCTTCCAAGCTCTTTCAAGCCTTGCGCCTCATCCCACAACTCCATCTTATCTCCCGTTAGCACATACCAGTTGTCATCTGCATGACGAATTACATGTGAACTCGCCACATCCCCGCTGCCCATGTAATCTCTCTGTTTTAAAGCATTTCGCAAGCCTTCAGGGATCTCGTCGTCACTCCGTTCATCATCAGCTTGAGACGGAAGCTTAGGAAAATTTACCGTCGATTCTTTAGCTGCCCCATCCTGCTTATCCCCTTTCACCATGCGTCCCGGTTGCAGCCCTCTTATCCAATAAGTCGGTTCTGGCGGCTCCAAACGAGTATTCATGACATCATTTAGGGAAAGGTACTGTTTCGTTCCCTCTTTCTCACCTTCCATCACCATACCGGAACGAGCCAATTTGGTTATGCCAGCGAGCGATACAACAGCCTCGTGCGGCTCCGGATAACTCGATCCTTGATTCGTCGGGTATGATATCGTCTGCAGCTGTTCCCCATTCGTTCGAACAAAGTTTAAACCGCCAACCAATGTCCAACCTTCTTGCATGAGTGCAGGCGCTAACGAAAAAGGCGTGGGGCTGTTTGTAGGCAGCAGGATACCTTTGAGCGCTCCTTCCAGGGTGTTCGTCAAACTTAACAAGATCGCATTCGATCCGGAGAACGGTGGCTGTGAGCGAAGAGAATCATCCACCGCAATGGACTGGGCCTGTTCTAACTTATACCCGGACAAACGGAAGATGCTAGGACTCCATTGTCCATTTTGATATACGAGTAAGCCTCTTTCATCCTCCATGACGAACAGATTGTTATATTCTTGAACATGATCAAAAACGACGCGATCCGGGCTTATTGCCCCTGGTTGCTTCGACATCGGATTTTTTAATGCGGAATAATCATTAACAAAGAACTGGCCTTTACCTTGACCATTGATCCAATACTCCTGATAAGTATCTGCCTTTTTTTCAAGAAAGAGCGCGCCTAGCGGTTTATCAGAAAATGTAACGGCTTGTACCTCTTCGGGCGCAAGCTGCAGCTCCCCCAACCTTTTCAATGGATTGCCGCCAGCAACCGTTAGATTGATTTCGTACCAATCCCCTTGCCTGCGATTGCTGCCGGAGCCCGCCGAAAGTCCAATGTAGGCGGTTTTTCCGCTTCTCCAAACATAACCGGTTCTGGCTGTTGGAAAACTTAGCGGAATATTTTGAAAACCAGTTCCCCCTACCACATCGTAACGGATCTGATTATTTTGGATATAAACGATTTGCTTATCGTTGTGCAATAGGATGAGCGGCTCCTTAGAATCAGTAGTAAAATGGTGCTCCGCGGATTTCCACTCCCGAATTTCATTTAACCTTTTTTCCAACTCTGCTGGCTCTGGCTTTGTAGATGTCGAAGTAGCAAAAGGAGTCACCGATGGCTGTACAGCTTGCAAAACGTCCGATAAACGTTCATTCGTTCGTCCCCATGTGAAATAGCCGACAATCAAGATTGCACCTATGAGCAATCCGACTGTTCCACGGATCCACAGCTTCCTATTCACTCGCTACACCTCCTTCAACCTGCTCTTTCTCTCTTTAAGAGCGCTTGCATATGATCTTGATTTCTATATTCTACCATATGTATGAGTCAGAAGTACTAGTAGGCTCTGAAAAAAGCTAGATTTCACACAATATTTAGGAATGAACAAATAGAGGACCACTTCCCGTTTCATATCGGGAAATGATCCTCTTCTGTGCCTTAGGGCCTTTATTTAACAGTTTTCAATAAACGCTTGGCCGTACCGCTCTGAGTATCTATGATTTCATAGACATTCACTGTGAACGGATAGCTGAATTGATCCGAGGCAATATTGCTTGCATCAAGCGTTTGGGTGCCGCTAATCAGTTTATTCGCGCCTGTTAAAGAAGCATCCTTAGAACCAACTACGCGTCCTGCATTATCGACGATTTCGAATCTGATCTTGGAAAAATTGTTGTCCACGACCACATTTTCTTTTTGCTCGATATCTAGATCCAGACGGAACTTATAGGTATATGTCAGAGCCGCGGTAGTCAATGTATTGACCGTTACATCATTGATTTTCAGTTCGAATGGATACAGAGAGATGGTTCCGTTTGTCTCTTCATCCTGCACATTCGTTTGCAACGCAGCGATCGTTGTTGTATACGGGGCTGCCGCTTGCCCATCCAGCAGTTTCAGCGTAAACCCTGTGCCGGTTTCCGTTTGCGGTACGATATAGGAATAGCTTACCACGTAGCTAAGCCCAGGATTCAACATGGCGGTAACATTGGATTGACGGGAGCCTTGGTAGGTCACGCCTTGGGCGTTTGTTAATTCCGATAGGAAAGCCGGCGTAGCTGTCGGCACATCGCTTGTATTCGTCAATTTGAATTTGGCAACGGCTGTTTTGTAACCTTCGCCAGGATTTTCGTGCAGGTGAAGTTCCATCAACGCTACTTCCGTCTTTTTGTCTACGACTTTCGTCAGCGGATCAAATGCGATCGGCGTACCAATCGAATACGTTGGAGCTGCGATGCCGGTTTGTTCGCTTTTCGGCCATGCGACGGCTACTTTTCCAGTCGCAATCGTAGTCGGCTGACCTCCGCCTTTTGGCGTAAAAGCATCCGTAGATACGACTAGGAGATTGGAGAACGTAGCTCCATTTTCAACAGGAATCGCAAAATGAATGTACTTTTTTTCGCCCGCTTCCAGCGCGATAGGTTCCGCTTCCGAGCGTTTGCCTTCATAGGATTTTTGCTCGGATTGCGCATCGATTCGGAAATCAGGGACTGTCTCACGTCCCGCTCCCGGATTATCGGCAAGTACGGTTACAACAGCCGCACGACCGGTGCTTGTATTTTGCATGGAAACTTCCACAGGTGTATACACAAGTCCTGAATTTACGCCCGGGATCGTAAACGCTTGACCCCAATTCAAAGCATCGAGCTTTTGCGGCGCAGAGCTTCCAGTACCATACCAGACAGCAGCCGTCGGCATTGCAAGCAAAGTCGTTTCTACCTTCGGATAGGAATAAATGTCCACATTAACGAATGAAATTTGATCGATTTGGTTAATTTCTTTACTGTCAATGGCAGCCATGTATACGAGCTCGCTAATTTCCTTTGGCTGCAGCGCATCCTTGTTACTTGCACTTGGTTTTAACGTGTACACGACGCCGCTTGTGGTGCGGACGCGAAGCTCATGCTCGGGAACGCGGTTTTGAATGTCTCCGCCATTATACAAACGAATCGTTGCCGAAATTTGCGATCCCGTTGCTGTCGGCGTCACGGCAACATTTTTAATCGCAGCGCGAATGTCGCTCGTTAATCCGTAGTTGACGGACGGGGCGGAGACGACGGACGTCGTCGCGTCAGCAGCCAGCACCGGAATGCCTCCTTGAATGATCATTGTGCCTAAAACTAAGGCGGTCAAGCTTGTTTTCCATGGGAAGCTTTTCATGATTGTACGCTCCTTATTGTAAAATATCGCATGAATCTACTTAGCTGCCGGTGTGGGTGTCGGTTGCTGCGAACTCTCTACTTTTTGCCCGTCTTTGAGAGTATTCTGTCCCGTTACGACTAATTGCTCGCCGTCTTTCACGCCGTCCAGCACCTCTTGATATTCGCCGTTCAAGCGTCCCAGTTTCACTTTGCGCTTCTGATACTGATCTCCTTGTTTCACGAAGACAAATGTATCCGACTCTTCACGAATAATGCTTAGCGTCGGAACGGCAACGACTTGCTCTTCCGTTTCTGTCGTGAGCTGAACCATGAATCGTTTACCCGGCTGCAGCTGGTGGTCCGCATTTGGAACCTCCAGTTCCAATGAGAATGTTTTCGTAGAAGCGCTCATAATCGGCGCCAGATAACTGATTTTTGCCGTTCCTTTTTTATCCGGTTCGTCCGGGTTATAGTAAACAAGCTCTTGTTTGCCTTTGACCAATTGATAATTCGTTTCTGACAATTCAGTTTTGATTTTAATCGGATCAATCTGCTGCACCTGCCCGACTTTTCCAGCGGCTGCCGATACATTTTGACCCACTACGATGTTAAAATCCGTTAAAATGCCGCTGCCTGGCGCTTTCACACTGTAATTGTCCAGCGCCCGCGTGGCGTCTTCCATCGCCAGACCGGCTGATTCCGTCTGTGTTTCCGCTGCTGCAATCGAGTCCGTATTGTCAAAAGCAGACAGTTTGCTCTGCGCGGATTCCAAACTCATCTGAGCATTATCCAGCGCTTGTTTGGATTGATCGACCTGGTGCTGCGTAGCGAGACCCGAATCATAGTCATTGCGCATTTTATTGTAGTCTTGCTGCGCGTTATTGTAAGCCGTCTCGGATCTCGTGACATTGTCCGCCAAATCCTTGCGGTTATTGACCTTGTTATCCTTGGCTTGCTGTAGAGATTCCTGGGCGCTGCGGAGGGATAGCTCGCTCTTCCGTTTCGCGGAAACCGCATCTTTACTGTCGATAACGAAGAGTACATCTCCCTTCTCCACATACTCGCCGCGCTTCTTCAAGACTTCCGTGACTTCCCCGTTAGCTTTCGCGACGACATCCAATGTCGTACCTGCAGCTACATCCGCTACCTGCTCGATTGGGCTGCTGATTTTCTGCTTGCCAATCGTTTCGGTTTTGATCGCTCGCGGCGCAAGCTGTGCTGTCGCCGGACCGGCTTTACCCGGTGCCGAACAACCAGTGGCCATTACAGCGGCCACTGTCACAACAGCCAAAATGCGAAGCGCATTACTCTTGAATAAAAGACTAGCCGTACCAACCTTTTTCATCTCTTTGCCTCCTGAGAGTTTTCGCCAGAAAACCGGCTTCGTAAGCATTTTCTGAAGTTTTGCTTTTGCAAAACTTGTATAGTATTGAGTAAGCTATGTTTCTTTAACTTACACATCTAAGCCCATAGGCTTCGTTTCAATATTCTTTTTGTCCCGGTGAATCATTCGTGAAATACGAATTTTGAAGCTTTCAATCATTTCATACACAATCGGAACAACGACAAGAGTCAGGATCGTAGAAGTTGTCAAACCTCCGATAACGACAATGCCCAGCCCTTTACCGATCAGCCCGCCTTCTCCGGATAAGCCCATTGCTAGCGGGAGCAAGGCCATGATGGTCGCGCCAGCCGTCATAATAATTGGACGCAAACGTACTTTACCCGCTTCAATTAGCGCATGTCGAACCGTATAGCCTTCTTGACGAAGCTGCTGCGCACGGTCAACCAATACAATGGCGTTCGTGACGACGATCCCGATCAACATCATAAATCCGATCATCGATGTAATGTTGAGCGATTCGCGCGTAATAACAAGGCCCAAGAGACCTCCAATCGCAGCCAATGGCAGGGAGAACAGGATCGCAAACGGTGCGCCGGCATTACCAAAGGCAAGCACCATGATCAAGTAAACCATAGCTATAGCAACGGCCATCGCTAAAAATAATTGCGAGAAGCTATCGTTAATGTCAGCGGATACTCCCTTCACTTCAGGAGATACGCCATCCGGCAGCTCAATCTGTTTCAGCGCCATCGACACTTTCATGCTGACACCGTTTTTATTTTCGGCATTAATTTTTGCCGTAACTTTCACCAGTTGTTTTTGAGACTCTCTTGCCAAAGAATTTGCAGATTGAATCTCGTTGATTTTAGCGATTTCTTTTAAGTAAACAGTCGATCCGTTGGTCGTTGTGAAAGGGATGTTACCCAGCTTATCAAGTGTGTCTTTATCCGATTTATTAAGAGAGACCGTTGTCGTATAAGTCACATTATCGAATTTTAAGTCGCCCAAGCTTTGCTTTTGAATCCATGCACGAGCCGTATCTCTAACCGTTGAAGCATTTAATCCATAAGCTCTTGCTTTATTCTGGTCAACAGCAATCTCAACTTCCGTTTTCGCATCGCTCAAATTATCTTCAATCTCGCTAAGCTCCGGGAATGTATTCAGTTTCTCTTTTACCAAAGCGGCTGCTTTAATAAGTTGATCCTGGTCTTCCCCTTTAAGCGAGTAGGAGAAGTCCGTTGAAGAGATTCCTCCGCCACCGCCTCCAATTTCTTTCGGATCTACTGTTGACCCCTTAGGCAGTTCAGAAATGATGAAATCTTTCATCTGATCTTTCACCTTCGCAGGATCGACCTGATCGTTAACTTCTACGTAAATTTGGGAAGCATAAGGAGTTCTCGCACTATCATCGCCCGAGAATCCGACTAAGGCTTCGACGAACTTGAAGACGGGCTGGCCATTGCTATCCTTCGTATCTTGAAGCACTTTTTCGATTTCTTTCGTCTTCGAATCCGTTGCTTCGAAAGATGTTTCATATGGCATTTTCAATTGAAAATACATCGTTTGCGAAGCTTTGCTGTTTGGCAAGAAGGCTATCGACAGATTGGGTATTGTAGCAGCAAGTGTCACTACAAATAATAATCCGGAAATCAAGAGTGTCTTGATCCTATGCTTCAAGCACCATTCTAAGACAGATTCATAGAACGAAGTGAAGCGCGACGGCTTATTCTCATCATGTGTTTTGATTTTGCTTCGAAGCACCAAAATTTTGGCAAGCATCGGAATTACGGTTAATGCTACTAATAAGGAAGATAAAAGTGCACATGCGATGGTGATCGCGAAAGGTCTGAAAAATCCGCCAACAATCCCGCTGACCATTCCAATAGGAGCGAAAACCCCTACCGTAGCCAAAGTTGAAGAGGTAATGGCCATGGATACTTGTTTTGTCGCCAGTTTAATGACGGATTCATTGCGCTCTTGGGCTTTTTCCAGAGACGTATAAATATTTTCGATAACAACGATCGAGTCATCCACAACGCGTCCGACCGCAATAAACATCCCGCCGAGCGTCATCGTATTGAGCGTGAGACCGAATTGCCACATCAACAGCAGCGTAATGAGAATGGACAATGGAATCGAAACAAGCACGATTATTGTCATGCGCACATTGCGTAAAAATAGTAAAATCATTAATGACGCCAACACTGCGCCGACAATGCCTTCACGCAGCAACCCATTGATAGAAGCCTTAATATCAGTTGCACTGTCGTAAGTGTTTACGAATTTCACATTAGGCATTGTTGTTTTCCAGCCTGTGATCAGCTTCTGCAATCCATCCGAGAATTCAACGGAATTCGCGCTGCTGCTCTTAAACAAAATCATGCCAATTGCCGGTTTTCCATCCAGACGGCCATTGAAGTCAGATTCCGTTATGGCTTTCACTTTAGCAATTTGACTGAGGGTAATAATATCTCCTTTAGGTGTTGTTATCTCTAATTGCTGCAAATCCGTGAGACTTTTGAGGTCGCCTGTTACACGAGCCATTTTATTGTTTCCGCTAATTTCAACGCTGCCGATTGGACTTTTCGTTACGGCCGCATTAATGGTGCCGCTCACTTGCGCTGGAGAAAGACCGTAAACCGCTAAAGCGTCTGCGTCCAGCTCAATGTCCAGCGACGTGTCGCGGGCGCCAATGATGTTCATATGGTCAATTCCTGCAAGACCTTCCAAACTCGGCTTAATTGTATCTTTATACAGCTTATCGAGCTCCGTTTGGCTCATTCCGTTTTCGGCGTAAGCAACCAAATAGTTCGAAGCGAAGGACGCTGCGCCAAACGTTGAAGCTTTCGGTGCACCTGCAGAAGCAGGCAATTTCACTTCCTGCAGCATGCTCATGACATCTTGCTTCTTCTTATCGGTGTCTACATTCTGCTTGAATTGAAGGATAATCATAGATAGATTGTCACTCGAAGTTGAGCTCATATTATCTAGATCCGCTAAATTGGCTAACTTCTTTTCTATGGGATCCGTAATTTCATCCATGACATCCTTTGGCGCTCCCGTATAGGTCGTTGACACCACGACAACGGGGAAAGAAACGTCGGGCATGTTTTCTACCTTCAGCTTGTTGGCTGCATACAGACCGCTCCCGAACAAGATAAGGATCATAATAAACAGCGCGGAGACGTTCTTCATCGAAAAATGGGTTAAACGATTCATTCCTGTACTCCCCTCATATCAATTGCACTATCCATTTTCATGAAATGTTTCATAGCAACAAGATACATACCGAATATGAACTCAATATGAACAAAATAAAAAAACCTTGGAATTTTTTAAACTCCAAGGATTCATGGTTTATGCGGTTTATGCGGATAGGTTGTAATGGGGAGCGTTATGACGAACAAGGTTCCATCTCCAGGCTCACTTCGAACTTCAATCATGCCCTTATGCATGTCCACGATTTTTCGAGCGATAGCCAGTCCCAGGCCGCTTCCCCCAATATCGCGCTGCCTGGCCGGATCAGCCTTGTAGAAGCGGTCAAAAATTCGCTCCAGATCTTCTTTTCGAATCCCGATTCCGCTGTCTTGAATGAGCACATGAACCCGGTCGGTTTGAGCTTCAAGCTTCAGCCGGATCATGCCATGCGGTGGCGTGAATTTGATCGCATTGCCCAGCAGATTGATCCAAACCTGATTGAGCTGATCGGCATCCGCCGTTATCTTCAATTTGGGCAAAATCAGATCCAACTCCAGCTGTTTTTCCGACCACTGCGGTTCATAGAAAACAACAACGCGGCGCAATTGCTCGTCCAAATCAAACGTTGTAGAATGAAACGGATGATGCTCCGACTCCAGGGACGCAAGCTTCAACAGATTTTCACTTAACCGCGATAATCGCTCGCTTTCCCGTTCAATGATTTCCAAATATCGATCACGGTCTTGTTCTTTGATATCGGGCTGCCGCAACGCTTTGGAAAAGCCGCGAATGGATGTTAATGGGGATTGGATCTCATGAGAGACATTGGAGACAAAATCTTGCCTCATTTGCTCCAATTGCTTCAACTCGCCAGCCATATAGTTGAAACTTTCCGCAAGAAACCCGATTTCGTCTTTCCTTTTGACTTTTACATTTACATTAAAATTTCCTCTGGCCAGCCGATTGGTCGCCAAAGTCAGCATTTTAACCGGACTTACAATATATCTAGATGCAATTAAAATGAGCAAGCTTCCGATCAGCAATACAATGGCTAGAGAGGTTACAATCATCGTTCGAATTTGTGCACCCTGTTCTTTGTTTATCTTAGGGATTACGAACAGTGCGTAATTTTCGCCATTCGATTCCAAGGGAAGACCTACCATGAAATTCTTCGGATCTTTCAAACTGAAGTACTGCATATTCCCGCTCTTAAAAACGTCACCATCCAAAACCTTTGTAACAACTTCAGGCTCAATACGCAGCAATACGTCTTTTTGTTGCAAACCAAACGTGTATCTTTTCCCGCTGCTGTCAAACATGATTAAATAGTAGCCATCGTTCAGTTTGGTGCTTCCTTCCAGAAAAGTTTCTAATGAAACAGGTTGATATTCAACACTCATCGAGACGAGCTGCTTCCCCGCTTTGAGCAGGCTGTCTTGAATTTCGGTCGTTATCCGATTCGTGTATAACATCATCGTGATAGGAAATGCAAGCAAGACACTAATAACAACAACCGCAGAAAATGTTAAAACGACCCGTAAATACAGCGTTTTTATCATGTTCTCACCTCAAGGCGATAGCCCAGACCACGGATGGTGACAATATGAAAATGTTCAGTCAGCGGTTCAAAACGCTCCCGCAGCCTCTTGATATGCACATCAACCGTACGTTCATCGCCTTCGTAGTCAATCCCCCAAATTTGCTCAATGAGCTGAGCGCGCGTGAAGATTTGGGCCGGATAACTGGCGAGCTTGTATAGCAGTTCAAATTCCTTCAGCGGCAGGTAGAAACTCTGATCCTGTACACGAACTTCTAGTGATTTGCGGTCAATGATCATATCCCCGATATGGATGGTCTGGGAAGAAGCAATTCGGTAGCGTTTCAGCAGAGCTTTCACACGCATCACCAGTTCAACAGGATCAAATGGTTTGACGACATAATCGTCCGTGCCCAGCTGAAATCCTTTGACTTTGTGCGCAGACTCGCCCTTGGCGGTTACCATGAGCATTGGCAGGTCGCTGTATTGCGCTCTAAGCTCGCGGCATAGTTCCCAACCGTCCATATAAGGCATCATGACATCCAGGACGACGAGATCCGCGGGTGTCGTTTCCAACAATCGGAGCGCATCCCGCCCGTTGCTGGCTTCCAGAACATCCAACCCTTCGCCAACCAGATAGACGCGTATCAGTTCCCGGATCCCGGGATCGTCATCCACGACCATAATTTTAGCCATACCTCGTTCCGCCTTTCCCTCTGGCGCTCGGTGTATTACAGGTATGCAATCGGGTCTTTCGAGCCCGCTTCTTCAAAGCCTTTCAGACGCAAACGGCAGCTATCGCACTCTCCGCAGGCTTCTGCTTTTCCGTTATAGCAAGAAGTCGTCAATTCATACGGCACGCCTATCTTAAGACCTTCCTGAATGATTTGCGCTTTCGTCCAGTTGATCAGAGGCGTTTCAATCGTAATTCCTTTTCCTTCAACGCCCACTTTCGTAGCCAGTGCAATCACTTCTTCCACTTTGCCGATAAATTCAGGACGGCAGTCCGGATAACCGCTGTAGTCGAGCGCATTAACACCGATATATATCGCTTCGGAGCCTGTGACTTCCGCGTAAGAAGTTGCAATGGATAGGAAAAGCAGGTTGCGACCTGGCACATAGGTAACAGGAATTTCCGAAGTATCTGTTGCCGCGCCGCTCACCACATTCGGCACATCAATGGAATCATCCGTCAATGCGCTGCCGCCGAAATCGCGGAGGAAGTCGAGCTTAATGATTTTATGACGGCTGCTAACACCATAATGCTCTGCCACTTGCTTGGCATTCTCAAGTTCGATCCGGTGGCGTTGTCCGTAATCAAAAGAAATCGGATAAAGCTCGTACCCTTTCGCTTTAGCAAGTCCCATACAGGTCGTGCTGTCCAGTCCTCCGCTTAGGATCACGACCGCTTTTTTGCTGTTATTGTTAATGCTGTTGTTCATAAAAACACCTCGATTTTATGTGAAATTGAAAATGGCGTGTATGCTCGTTCGTTCGTTATACCCCTCGCATCGCAGGGTCCCAAATGATTTTATGAAGCTGCATATTCAGCTTTACCTTGGATAGCCCGGCGGCGAGCATTAGCTCCACGAGCTTGCGCGGCGGCATCGTCTCCCACACCGGGCTGAACATCGGCAGCGCCTTCGTCGGATGCTGCTGCAGCACTTCTACCGCGGTGCGGAAATCGTCCTCGCTGCCGATGACGAACTTTAGCTCATCCTGCTCGCGCAGCAGGCCGAGGTTGCTCGTGATCATCTGCCCCATCTCGCCCGAGTCGGGCAGCTTAAAGTCCATGATATATCGCACCTTCGGTGATGCGATTGCCTGGACAAACGGCGCGAGATCGATCGCGCCGTTCGTCTCGATGTGCAGGTCGTCGACCTGCTCGAACGCGGCGAGCGCTTCGACAAGTGCGAGCGACTTTTCGCCGTAAAGGAGCGGCTCGCCGCCGGTGAGGCAAATATGCCGGGAGCGGTACGCGCTGACCTCGCTGAGAATCTCAGCGATGGTCATGGTGCGCTCCGCTTCCGCGGGCGGATAGCTGTACTTGGTGTCGCACCATGTACAGCGCAGGTTGCAGCCAAAAAGACGGACGAAGACCGTCGGGAACCCAGCACGGGTCCCTTCGCCTTCAACCGTCTCGAAAATCTCTACCATCGGAATGCGGAAATCACGCATTATACGTCCTCCTCCATCATCGAGCGCGTGACGGCCGCGTAGCTGGTCGGCGTTTCCCAAAGCCGGATTTCTTCCAGCTGAATAGCAGGATAAAGCTGCTCTTCCATTAATCCTTGCTGAATTTGCTCGTACATCCATACGACCATATTCTCAGCCGTCGTGTTCATCGGCGGCAAAACATCGTTCAAATATTGATGATCGAGCCGATCAATGACGCGTTCCTTAGCAATACGTTTAATATCTCCAAAATCTATAGCGATCCCCCGGCTATCTACTTTCCCGCGCATAATAACTTGCAGCTTGTAGGTATGCCCATGCAGATTTTTACATTTACCTTCATAACAGTGCAGATGGTGCGCACTATCAAACGTAAACTCCTTGGAAACCAATACGGATTTGTGATGATATTTCAGTTGACTCTCTTCGATGTCGCGCCCCAATATTTGTACATCTCTTGGGATTTCGAACCCCATATCTATCACCTCATCTATAAAAAAACAGTACTTTTGATTATATCATGTAACACTCGCTTCTCACAATCCAAAACGGAGAGACTTTGAGCCCCACTCGAAGATCCATCAAATATGGTATAATAGTTTCTGTTTAATTTTTAACACGACTAAACTTGGCGAACAAAAAAGGAGCTTTTCACATATGTCCATGGTTTCATTGCCGCCTGCTTATATAGAACGAATGAAGGATATGCTAGGCGAAGAAGCCAATGCATTTCTGCAAAGTTATGAACATCAGCGTACTCAAGGGTTGCGATTGAATCCATTGAAAATTGTTCCCGGCTCTACTGTGTCAGAGAAGTTGATTCAAACGTTTGAGCTGGAACCCGTGCCATGGTGCTGGGCGGGTTATTATTATGACGAAAAGCTCCGCCCAGGCAAACACCCGTTTCACGCCGCAGGCCTTTACTATATTCAGGAGCCTTCCGCGATGTCAGCTGTTGCCATGCTGAATCCCGCTCCAGGTGAAACTGTTCTCGATCTGGCCGGCGCTCCCGGCGGAAAATCAACGCAAATCGCAGGCTGTATGCAAGGAAAAGGCTTACTCATCGCGAATGAAATTCATCCGACTCGGGCTAAAATACTATCGGAAAATATAGAACGCATGGGCATTACGAATGCTGTGGTGACCAGTGCCGCACCGGATAAACTTGCAAAGAAGTTCCCTATCTTTTTTGATAAAATCATGCTGGATGCTCCTTGTTCCGGTGAAGGCATGTTCCGCAAAGACCCTGACGCGATTGCCGAGTGGTCGCCGGACCATGTGGCTATGTGCGCCGCGCGTCAAATGGATATTTTACCTGATGCCGTTGCTATGCTCAAAGCCGGAGGGCTGATGGCTTATTCCACTTGTACGTTCAATCGGGAGGAAAATGAGTATACCGTTGAGGAGTTATTGCGCCGTTACCCGGAGATGGAGCTGCTTCGTACGGAGCGTATTTGGCCGCACAAGCAAAAAGGCGAAGGACATTTCGTTGCCTTACTGAGAAAAAAAGACTTACAGGAAGAATCCGAGCTAGAACAAATAAAAACAGCCCATTCAGCTCGCCGTAAAACCAGTCCGATTAAACCCGCAAAAATAAACAAACAAACCGCGGAAGCCTTACAGCAATTTGAGAATTTTTGCAAAGCTGCTATTCCGGATTATTCATTCGATCGCATGGAGCCGCTGCTTTTTGGCGAGCAACTTTACTTACTGCCTTCGACCGAAGATTTCGGAAGCCAGCATCTGGATGGATTGAAAGTGCTGCGTCCCGGATTGCACGCAGGCGAGCTGAAGAAAAACCGCTTCGAACCCTCTCACGCACTGGCACTTGCTTTAACGGCGGGGGAGTTGCAGACAGCTAGAACTTACAGCATAAATGCAGATTCCAAAGAAGCCGAAGCTTACTTGCGCGGTGAGGCTCTATTTACGGGTCGAGCCGAGAGCGGCTGGGTCGTCATAGCCGTCGACGGCTTCCCTCTTGGATGGGGGAAAGAGAGTGAAGGACAAATCAAAAATCATTACCCTAAAGGCTTGCGCCGTACATTTTGAGGCCAGTCCAAATGGCTGCGGATCTCCTGTATTCGCTCGTTTTCTTCGCGCAAGTCAGCTTCGATTAGACCGATCAACCGGTCAATCTGATCAACGACGGAATCGGGAAGATCGATCTCTTCGAGAGATTTGACAATATAAAGCAAGCATTGGAGAGTCTCATCCATGAGGCTCTTTTTTTTGCCGGTCAGCACCACTTCAGATAAAAAAATAAGATGACTTAATTCTTTTTGCGTCATTTTCAAGAGGATCATCCCCCTTTCTTTCTTCTTCCATTATCCAACATTTTACGACAGTGTGAAAGAGCAGCTTGACAACAAAAACTATACTATTTATGATTACAGTAAATTGTTACTGATAGAGTTGCAGTTAAATCCAAGTTTAGGATGCTTAAAAACATCGCTAAATTCCTCATTAAGCCTGCGTTGGCAGCATTTTTTGAGAGCTTGGTTGTTTACTTTCTTCTATCCGAAACAAACTAAACAGAATTCATTTTACAATTGGAGGGCATCTTACCTATGAGTCAACAAGCCGTAAAATCCGAGGTTTTAAAAGTATTAAGCGATCGTCATTCCGTAAAACAATACAAAACCGGGCATAAAATGCCGAAGGAAGATCTTGAGCAGCTGCTAAAATCTACTTCAGAAGCGCCATCTTCTTGGAACCTTCAACACTGGAAGCTTCTAGTTATTGAGGATCAAGCGTACAAAGAAAAACTTCTTCCTATCGCATACGGTCAAAAACAAATCGTAGAAAGCTCAGTTGTGATTGCGATTCTGGGCGATCTTGAAGCTAATAAAAACGCACAGCTCGTATTCGGTCCGACAGTTGAAGGCGGGTTTATGCCTAAAGAATTGATGGATAACCTTGTCTCTCAAATTGAGGGTGCTTATCAATATCCGCAAGTTGCACGCGATGAAGCTATTCGCAATGCGTCTCTCGCAGCTATGCAGCTTATGATTGCCGCTAAAGCTATGGGTTATGATACATGTCCAATGGGCGGCTACGATGCAGCCAAATTTGTCCAAGAATTTAACGTGCCTGCACGCTACGTGCCTGTAATGTTAATCAGCGTAGGGTTGGCAGCATCGCCAGCAAGACCGGCTGGCCGCTTTTCCGTCGATCAAATTACGGTATCCAATACGTTTTAATGATAAAAAAGCATGGCTCTCACAGTTGACAAGTGGGAGCTCATGCTTTTTATCTCATATTCAATGGATATGTTCCGTTTCGAACAAAATTTCGTCGATCAGCTTATTTCTGTAGAGCATGGAGAGATTCAGCGTTTCGTAATCTTGTTCTTTATCCAGTTCCTCCAACAGCAGCGTTGCGATCAATTCCCGATCATCCGAATCCCCTGGCTCCCGGAAATCAATAAATCCTGTTAATTGATGCTCGCTGATATCGACTGTGGCCGTACCGATCGGAAGTCCGCCATAAGATTGCTGATAAATTTCATATGTAAGCGTATCCCCGTCATCCCTGGCCAATATAATCGAATAATCATCTCGATTCAACGTTGGCAATTCGGAGCTTACCGATTCCTCTGTTTCAAGTAAATTGACATGTGTAAGCTCAATCGTTTCAATGATTTCATCATTGAAACTCATATTAATAATAAACGTATCCGTTTCATCCTCATCGAAATCCGCAACAATTAACTCCGCAACATGATCCATCTCTTCATCAAAAGGGTCAAATCGCCATTCGATATCTCCTACGATTTCCGAACCATATACATGGAGAATGGCCTCAGCTACCATCTCTGATTCCTTATCATAGATGTGATACTCCACTCGGTTCCTCTTCTCGCCCACAATGACAAGTTCATAACCCAACTGCCCCTTACGTTCTTGAACCATGTCAAGTTCTTGATTGGTTTCAGGATCAATGTCATCGAATCGATTTTCATCTCGGACCCATTCATAATCCACCTCGTCATCATGCATGCGATAATCGTTCGATTCCCATTCAGACGAAGATTGCTGCATGGCATGATCTGTGGCGATTATAAAATCATAGTCACTGTACGTGACAAGCACCTCGCACTCTCTGATCCCCAGCGCATCTACCAAATTCTGAACATAAGTTTGCAGAAAGCTATACACCTGCTGCTTGTCCGCTGCGGAAATGGACTGCTGTTCCAGTTGAACCGAACCTGCGAGTCGATCAGACTCCCTGTAGACTAACGTTAACGTTCCGACAAACTCTTCATTGCACATAATATCGCAGACTTCGCCGCCTGCAGTTTTCAGGTCTGGTCTAAGCAAGATACTAGCCACGACTTGACTCGCCTCCTCTACAGATTACTCATTCCCCTGTAGAATGTCCCACATCCGCCCAAAATATGAGTAATCAGGATAAACGTCTATACGCATTCGTCCAGAAGGTCATATAGTAAACTAACTATTCAAATGAAGGAGGTAGTCAAATGTCTGCTACTGGAGCTTACACATCCACCGGTGCCATCCTAGTGCTTTTTATTCTGCTAGTCATCATTTCTCGCTCTTTTCTTCTATAAGACCTGTTCTTCAGGTTAATCCGGATACTTACATCAAAGAGACCGTCCAGTCATATCGATGACAATGGACAGTCTCTTTTTGTGATTGGTTATGGTATTTGATTGAGTCGCAGGCGTTCGGCTTCGATGGCGGTAAGGCGCTTAGTCACCTTCTTTGCATGCTTGGGGTAGCTTTTTATCAAATTCATATACATAGATCTCGCAACTGAAGGTTTCCCTGCCCGCTCAGCTAGCTCCGCCATCGCCAGATCCGCCTTCCACTCGGCGATTTCATGATCTGGCGAAACAATATTGCGGTATGTATGGAATGACTCAATCGACTTCTTCAAACCAACCCGCGCCTCGTGATAAAGCTGATCCGCCAGTCTCATGCGAACCTGTGCAAGCATGTAGTGAGCATCCGGGAAATCCGCTTGATACGCCAATGCTTTTTTACAAACAGCTTCCGTTTGTCCCCAGTCATTTCCTCGGAAATAAATGCCCATCATATATTTATAAATATCCAGCAATCTACCGAAATGAGGATGTACTTTGGCTAATAGTTCTGCTTCATTAAGAGCATGAAGCGCTTGCTGCTCATCACCTGTTCCCAGGAGTTCTCTTCCCAAGTAAAACCACCATGCTGGGTTATCAGGCTCACTTTGAATCATCATGCGAAGGAGCTTCAGATTACGCTCAATTTTCTGTTTGCTTTCCATAACCTCTGGTTCATAACCATCGTGCAACACTCTAATCTTGACCTTGTGACGTAACACGTCGTCATGATAAACACCAGATTTCGTTCCGACCTGTTCATGAACCCGCCCCCAGTAACGAAGGCCGCGGCGAAGGGGAAACAGTCGAGCCTGTGCGAAATTATGTTTGGCTGTCCCTTGAATGATATTGATCTGCCATAAGCAAAGGATAGCCGGTTGTTGCGTATCATGAAAAACACCAATCGCTTCTCGCACAGCGGCAATATCTTCTTTGACAAGATATTCATCTGCATCGATCCAGAACACCCAGTCCGTACTCATATGCGGAAGCCCTGCGTTCCGGGCAGCTGCAAAGTCATCTTCCCATGCGTAAGGAACAATCGTTACATTCGAATACCTGGAAGCCAACTCTTTAGTACGATCTGTGGAACAATCAATCAATACAATCTGGTCCACAGCGCCTTCAAGGGAATCCAGGCAGCGTTCAATCGTGTTCTCCATATTGTACGAGATGATTCCTGCTGTGATCGTTGCCTTTCTCACATGCAGCAACCCTTCGATATCCACTCGCTCATCCCCTTCGGGAATAGAGTCCAACGCTTCCCAAACCGGATCCACCCAAGTTGCCTCCGGGTCAAGCAGCCACGCGCGCTGAAACACTATTTTAGCGGCGCTGC
The DNA here is from genome assembly GCF_042676385.1 of Paenibacillus sp. GCM10027628. Taxonomy (NCBI): domain Bacteria; kingdom Bacillati; phylum Bacillota; class Bacilli; order Caryophanales; family Paenibacillaceae; genus Paenibacillus; species Paenibacillus sp. GCM10027628. The sequence goes on along the minus strand of NZ_JBHTHA010000023.1, from coordinate 39,022 downwards.
CATAACCTTGATGCATGAGCGCTTCCCCAAGGAATACCCAGTTTTGGGCGATGAGCGGATTTGCGCGAATTTGATCTTTGGCTGCAAGCTCTGCTTCTTTGTATCTATGCTGTTTTAGATGTTCGATGATGGGGGTGGTGCTATGGCTCATTGTATACCGTTATTAAAAGGTATGCGATACTTAGCCTTCAACTTATCATTATTGTATATTCCCAAAGTAACATTCGTGGATTCTGTTGGATTTCCCGTAACATCCACATAAATCCCGCTGTCCGTTTCTAATTTAACATCGATATCAGAGCCCTCTGCCCCTACCTTTACAAAGTTTCCTTCAATATCCCAGTCAAACAGATCCTGAGGATATATCGTGGAACGACTATTCATTCTTGGTACAAGTGTTAGGTTTAATTTATCTACATATGTTATATGATTCAACGAATCCTTGGCCACAACAGAGAATGCAGAGGTCTGTTCTTCACCTTCTACACCTTTTACACCTTCGAAAAGCCATGTGTTATCATCTTCTTCTCTGTAAGTAATTCCTGTTACAGAAGGATATTCTTGATAAACCGAGTATTGTACAGTGGCACCTGTTAATGTAGGGAACATTTGAGGCAGATTTACTTCCAGCTTGCTTCCTTGATAAATTCCACGATCGCCAAGGAAATTATCGTTTAATTCACTATTATTTTTCACAACGAAAATCTTAGATTCAACTTCAGTGTCACCATGCATAGCTCTAATTTTATAAATGGTGTTTATTGGCGCAAACTCAAACGTATTCCCGTTAATAACTTTGACACCGTCATACTCTTCATTGCTTTCACCATCTGTGTTTTCGTATTCCAATATCTCGGAATCATAATGTGTAATAGCACTACTGGAGACTGAGAAAACGTCCGCGAGATTCAATTTAACAGATGTATTTTTGTCAATTTCATACACCTCTGAAGCATCGATTTCAAAATCAACTTTACCAAGAGTAACACCTCCATTGCCGTCAAGAACCAAGACATCAAGAGATGCCTTTCCCGGTTTGACAAATTTTAGCGTTTGGTTTCCATCAACGTTAGTGATCACTTGAACATTGCTATTTTCGTTAACAGGAACAAAGATTGCTTTTAATTCATTAAATCCCTCAGAGTTGCCATCTGGATCCTGATAAAATGAATTAATATCGAAATAGTTTTGGTATATGCCAACTAAATTATTAATACCTAAAGAATCTACTTCAACTTCCTTTCCAACTACTGAATGGAATGCACCGGCATTGTTTATTTGAACAGGCGCAAGATTCCCTTCTCTGTTATATGGATCTGGTTTATCGATGCTTTGAGGATCAATATTACTAAGAAGCTCTTGAACTTTAGTTTTATTCTCAAAACTCTCTGGGATTGCTTGCAGGACTTTAACTGTATTTGTAATCGTGAACTTATTATCCATATCGGAAACAACAATTACGTCGAAAGTGTCAATGTATTGCTTGGTATTCGAATCTTCAGTCTTATCTAAAGTCACAGTAAAAGTTGATTTCGCAGCTGAACCTTTTGATGAATTACCATTAATTCGTAAAAGTCCTTTTTGAAGAAATGCTTTGTTCCAGTCAGCAACATTTGGATCAGTGCTCGTAACTTGAAAATCAGATCCATCGTACAGCGATGCTAAATCTATATTTTTTGTTCCATGTTCCGGGAGAAAAATAGTATGGATCTTATGAATCGGGGTTGGAGTCGTTGTTGGACTACTTGAAGGACTTCCACTTGCTTCCGCGTACCCATGTTCCGCAGGAGTCACCAAAAATGGAACCGCAGCAATGGCTGCACTCGCAACAATCCCCGCTATTTTTTCCTTCTTACAAAATGCCTTTTTCTCTCTTTCCATTTTCACACCACCGTATCTAAAGTCTTTCTTCCATTCTACCATAGGTAATATTCTGGAAGAACCCCCTAAAACGACAAAAATCCTCATAAATCGAGGATTTTCCGTGTTCAATTCCTATAAACAATACTTCACAATCGCCTCATGCACACCATCTTCGTTATTCGAAGCAGTGACCGCATCCGCGGCTTCTTTCACATCTTCTGGTGAGTTTGCAACAGCGATACCCAGTCCAGCAAACTTTATCATTTCCAAATCATTATAATAATTCCCGATAGCCATAACTTCTTCAGCATCGATTTCCAATGAAACCGCTAGCGCCTTCAACGCATTCCCTTTGTTAGCTTTTGCACTCATCACATCGATAAACAAGTCTCCGCTGCGGATCATTCGCAAATCGCCGTATAATTGCTGCTCTTCCCATTCCTTTTGTACCCGATCCAACACATCAGGTTGAGCAAATAGGGTGAATTTCACAATCGGCAATTCTAATTCAGTCACATCCGTTACAAGTTTCGGATTAATCATGAACTTTTTGTACATCTGCTTTTCGTAATCTCCAATTTTTTCGATATACATATTGAAAGGCGTACATACATCAAAATGGATCCCTTCTCGCCTTGCATAATCCAGCATTGGCCGAATCTCAGTTAGGGAAAAGGCAAATTCATTTATTAATGATTGCCCCTTTTCATCTGCATGTACCGTCGCCGCACCATTATGGGTGATCATGGTTCCTTCAAGTCCAAGTTCCTGGAGAATGGGTAAAGTACTTGCCGGCGCTCTTCCTGTACAAAGTACAATGTGACAACCTGTATCATGAATTTCCTGAATCGTTTGCTTGGTACGCTCGGTCAACACATATTGATCATTTAACAGCGTCCCATCCACGTCCAATGCAATTAATTTAAACTTCATGATTCCCTCTCTCCCTTACTCTCTTTTTATCGACCTATTGTACCACAGGATTAGCCCCCTGTTTACCCTATTTACAAAAAAGACAGCTATCCGAAGATAACTGTCACAAGACTACTGTACTCTATGGACACCAACCGATTTATTGACATTCCCAATGATTTGGACAGGAATATCTTCTGTTTTTACGACGCCGTTTCGATAGCGGATCTTAAAATGAATCTGCTGTAACCCCTGCGGCAAACCCTCAGTATAGGACTGAAATTTCGGATCGAACAATTCTCCTTGAAACAGGGTCGCATCCCCACTAGATGCAGGTAATATTTGTGATACATAGAGAGTGCGCCCATCTAGCCCTATAGTGTCAATCCATGAAGTAACTTCAAGGACGGGTGCGGGAGAACTTCTGCTGGACACCACAAAAATTTCACCTGAATAAAAATCCTTTGGAGTCAGCACCGTTTGGTGACCGCTTTTTTCATGAAGTTTTAACCAATCATCCGTGTAGTTAACCTCGGATTGTATGGTTAATGGCACTGCCGTGATGAACTTTGTTAGGGTCGAAGCAAGATATCCATCCGAAACCATTAAGGTGACCCTATAATTCCCTGGCTGGTGAAATTGATGAGTTATGTTCCTTGATGTAAATTTGTATATAATTCCATCTGGCTCTTGAATCTTCCATTCATAAGTCAACGGATCTCCATCCAAATCATATGATGCGTTGTTTAGTTGAACCAAGTCACCTTCCCAAACTGGTTTCGGGGACCAATCAAAATCAGCGACAGGTGCTCTGTTAATATAGAGCCAAGTCTGCGCAGAAAAGTCCGACCATACATAGCCATCATAAACCCTGACTCTGACTCGTAGTTTTTGCCCTGCAGGAAGATCGGAAGTAACATTCCATGATCCAGTTTCATCCCCGGTATTTTGAGCAACCGCCGATGAATCCAGAACCATGACTGTATTGTCTTCATTGGTCACTTGAATTTGGAAATAACTAAAGACCGTATTAAGATCAGGGTCTGTTTGCTTCCATTTAAAAGTTGGTTTGGTCGTATTATAAATCGTCGGTGAAGACTGCGTTCCTGACGGATCTAACATAGTTGCTGTAGGAGGACTATTCGTGGTCATCCAACCGATATTACTCCAATCGGACCAAACGGAATTTTGATTCATAACTCGGAGTTGAACTTTCAGTTTAGATCCTCTTGGAGCATCAACATTCATTGTCCAGCTGTCCGTCAGTTTGCTTCGGTTAGCATATGGAACGCTAATGTCAGCACTAGCTACTACTGTAGTGCCATCCTCAGCCCAAACCCGAATTTGCTGATAAGAAATCATTCCTGTATCTTCGTCCTTTTGATTCCACCTGATTGTAGGACGCAAATCAGTTACAGGTGTTGGATTATCATAGGTTCCGGTTGGGAATGTCAATTGTACTGCCGGTGGTCTACGACTACCTAAAAATCCTTCGTTTGACCATGCCGACCAAGTGGTTTCATCCTTAACTCTAACCTTAACTCTCCACTTTGAATTTACATCTCCCACGATAGTAGCCAAGTAACTGTACATCTCAGCTTTGGTATTAAATGATTTAATCCCCGATCCATATCCTTCATACTCAATATCTTGCCCCATCCAATTCTTTGTCAGCTGGCTGATAAATACCTCATATCCTGTGTACGTAGTGTCTGGGTCGATATCCGTTTGGTTCCATGTAATCGTCGGTTTAGATCCTACAGGCAAATAATCAGGAGTGTCTTTGGATCCTGTAGGGAAAGTCAAAACTGCCTTCGGCGGGTTGTTTGGTTTTAAACCGACATCGAGCGTATTCGTTTCCTGCCATGACCACGCGCCAAATTCGTCTTTGACTTGCAATCCAACGGTGTACGTACCCGAATCGGTAATCCTGTCCAATTTCGTTTCAGACATTGTTCCATCCGGAGCAATGAACCAATATTTTCTTTCTACAATTCCTCTGCTCGTTTCATATCCCGGTTCAATATGCCCGGTCGGAACATTGTACCTATCGGGGTCGTAACTAGTGTCAGTCCAGCTTACGGATCCGTCTGAGTTCATAACTAGACTGAATTGAGCGACCGGACGACGATGGACAATAATGCTCTTCTTGAAAGAATTAGAATTTTTCCTGTACGCATCAAAGGTCATGTCCGGGTATTTATACTTCGGAATCGGATATGGGTCGTCTTTTGCTTTCAGTGAAACATCCCACTTCCCTACCCGGTCAAATGTCGGTTGCCCCGATGTGAAGCTTTTGCCGCTCAGTGGAGAAACGCCGCCATTATCGATAAACATTGGCGTGTGAACGTAATTCCAGCTGAATGAACCAGCCATCGGGTCTTTCTCCGGATCATCGAAAATGACGTTATCGTACTTTAGATCCGCTTTTCCGGTTTGTTCATCCATGATTGCATAATCTGCATTCCAGAGATCAGCTTCGGCGTATGGCTTCATCGTCATTGCTGAGAAATTCACGAAAGACTTATTCGTGAATGGCCCGAACTTGCCTCTTACTGCATAAGTATTGTCTACGATATCAGCAAAGTAGTTTACCTTGTTGATCCAGACGTTCATCGTGTTTCCGACCGTCCGGATCTTCACGCTGTAGCTCTTGCTGTCCTGGATGTTGTATGCAGAAGTTGAAATGACAGTCCTTACACCATTAACGTACTCGGCAAGGTAAGCATTAACACCATCGAACTCCAAGGCGTAACGGTTCATACCATCCTGCATTCGGAACGAGAATCCGAAAAGCTCCGTATCGATTTTCACTTGATCGGTTTTGAAGTTGAACATGATGTCTGCATCTGAGGCTGTAGGGCCGGACAAGAATTGTCCGTATTGATATCTTGGCGTAACGGCTGGGGCTTCTGCTACCGGCCCCTTGTCGATCCAATATACGGTTTCTCCGTATGGTGGGTTACCTCCACCCGTAACCCAGCTACGATACATCCACGCACTCAGAAGCAATCCATCACCCATGTATTCAGAGAATCCTTTTTGATTTACAGTTTCAGTTGCACCGGACACAAATCCGACAGTTCCTGAAAGAGTCCGATTCGCACCAGTGCTAAAATCAGCACATTGGTTATAGATGTTGGAAGGGCAATTTCCTCCACCAACATAATTACCCGCCCCATCGACGTGCATGGCAGTTGACATCCCACTAACTACCGGACCGCCCCATCCCCAAACTGCTCCTGTTGTCATATCGATGGTGTTATTGACGATGGTTCTGCTATCTCCGTATGAGCCACCGACCGTATAGAGCGTTTTGGTGACGATTGTGTTATTTAGTGGATTGACAATCATTGTATTAATGTTATCGGACCAATCATAGTTCCAAGCAGCACTAAAATATAAGGCGTTTCCTCCAGTTCTAGCTCTCCAAACGATTTTATAATCCTTGTCATACTTAGCCACGTAGATCCCTAACCCTAATTCCGGGTAAGCTCTCATATTCCACTCTGTATAACCTCGCATTGCACTTCCATCAGGGGCTTGGCATACTTTTTCTTCATAAAAATACGTGTTTCCATCCCGATCTTTATACGGTGTACCTCCAGACTGATTAAAGCTGCAAGAGGTATTGACATATCGGGGAGGACTATAGCTTGCCGGATTAGTTGATGGCCAATAAGTCGTCTTGGCCTCATACGTCATTGGAATCCAAGGATTATTCCCAGTAATTGTGCCAGTGTTAACAACGTTTCCGTATTGATCAACTTCTGAAAAACTATTACCAAAATAACCGTTCGAGCTATAATAACCATCACTATCAAACAAAAATAGAAGATGATCATTTTTGGCAATCCTATCTTTTAAGGTAATGGTGTAACTTCCATTTGTACCAGGAACATCAAAGCAGCCGATTAATGAACCATCTAGTGCCTTGAACGAACACGCCATTGAATTATAAGTCCACTGCGTGTACGTTTTATCCCTATCCCCCGATGTATCGTAGATTTGTTTGGTTGGTGTATCCTTCGTGAACAGCATGTATACCGTTTTCTCTGCATAAACAAATTTTACGGTTCCGTACTCTATTGCCTCTGACATATTCATGGTGTAATCCTGCGTTTGATTAGTGTAATGAGGTATAGTTTTCACTGTGACTAGGCTTGATGGGATATTCTTATAATTGAGCGTATAATCATAAGGATTTCCGTCAAGCCATCTGTGGGTATACGTTCCCGAAGAGAAACATCCACTACAACCAGTTGACCATACAAGGTCTAGCTGATATCGGCCAATCTTATTCTTATTCAAAGCATAGAATGTACTACCGGATGAGTAGCTAGAAGAGTAATCCCCTAATTGAAAATAAAGATGGACTTTATCGGTTTCAATGGGTGTTCCCCCACCAACATACGTTGTTGGCTGGCCATCTGGACCAGGAATCAACAAAGGCTGTGAATAACCTGGATTCGGGGATGTCATTGCCTTATAGATCGAAACACCGTTCTTACCAAAGCCGTTATCATTGAACGGTGAACTGTAGGCCGTTGCTCCCCCAAATCCGTATGGCGTTGAAATTCGATTTGCCCCGATGTACTGCCTTTCCTTCCCTTTACCAGCGCCGGACAGTAGCCCTTCGTTTTCATTCTGCCAGTTGTAGGTCGGAGATTTGCTCAGAACACTATTGGTATTTGTTGCAAATAGCGTCCATAGTTTCAGCACATCCGAAGCTTTGTAAAGCTGCGGCGGGTTCGGATCCGGATTTGGACTGTTCCCCGAAAGATCGAAACTGACTTCCGGAGCTTGGTTGATTACGTCCATCACGCCGGATTCGGCTTCGGCCCAAGCGCCGTATTCTTCAATGGCGCGCAGCTTGAATTTGTACTTCCCGACTTTCGTAGGATGGAACACATATTTCGATAGCGTTCCAGTAACAACCGTCCATGGCTCTGTCGCATCATCGAAAACTCCATCATTGTTTGCGTCGTATCTGACGTACCAGATCGTTTGCGTCAGATTGTCGCCGTCCGGGCTGTAAGATTCGTTCAGCACGTCAAAGTCCTCGCCTCGGATCCCCAATGTCGGGGCGTTGATCTTGGCGATTGGCGGGTAATCCGGATGAACAACGATGTTACAGCTGCTTGAATTTTCAGAAGCCAAGCCAGCGGAGTCATAAACTTTGTTCAAGGTTACTGTGACTGTGATATCGCTGCCGGTGTTGTTCGTGTACGTCGATTGCTTGTTCGTCCACTCATCTTTCGAGTGATCGATTGTCCGGCCCATTGGGCTGCGGCTCTTGTCGGCATTGATGGCTGAAGGCGCTAATGGTCGGTTCGACTTCATTTGTGCCGGTGCGTCACAAGCGGCTATCGGATTCGGTTTCACGACATTGATTGTCGCAGATCGCCAGCTGCTTTGTGCGCCTCTTGTATCCGTCAGTTTCATTTTAACAGTGTGTGGGCCTAAGACATCAGCCTTGATATTGCTGAACCTTTCGTCGTGTTCATAGAATCCATAGCCGTTCTTCTTATCTCCCAAATTCTGAATCCAAGGGTCAGAGCTTCCGGCAAAATCCCACGTCGGGAAGAATCCATCGCCTTCCGGATCGTAAGGTTCTTCTGGGGTCTTCGATTTATCTTTGATGATACCAAGATCGATGTAGTTATCTACGACAACCTCATCGATGGCAGGATAGTTATTCGTGTTGCCCCTCGCAAACCATCCTGGAGATCCAAAAGGTGGATTATTATTTGCCGCAACTGTAATCGTGAAACTCTTAGGTCCGACAACCTTTGTCGTTCCGCAAGTCGTCACAATTTTCATCTTTACATTTACACTTCCTTCGCCCATCCCCCCAGGATACGGAGGTCCGGAGAAGCCTTGGGTACTAGAAAATGATGCCGGACCAACATAATCACGAATAATGCCGTCTTGCTCGAAGATAAAGCCGAATTGGCTAATTGCACAGGTTGTACCGCTGCTCGTACCAGTTACGGAAACACCAACCGGAAACATGGTGTTGCTATCACCGTAGGGCATCGTTAACTTTTCAATATTGAAATCGCCCGTTACGACTTCCGGAATCGGTGTAGCCGCACAGCTGGCTTGCGGAGTTACAGTCACCGATTTGTTATTATCGCCTGTGTTGCTTTCTCCTGTGACAGTATCCACGAATACCGCTACATTATAGCTGGAAGTCCCTCCGAACGTTTTGCTGAATGTTTCGGTTTTACTTCCACCAGCTGCAAGTCCAGTGTAGTCATAGGTCTGAAATGTGGATCCGTCAATGACGACTTTAGCTTGAAATGGTGTCGTGATATCTGCTCCACCTGTGTTTGAAAACGAAAATGAAAAAGATGTAGCCTTGTTTACTTCTACGCATGATGGAGCTGTCACCGCCCCTACAACAAGGTTCGGTGCGTTCGGCGGAGTTTCATACTGCACAGTTACTTGATTGTCGTACTGATAGGTTTTCCCGGCCAGATCAACAACGAAAGCTGCGTAGTAAACGATCACTTTAGCGCCGTTTGGTGGATTTCCTAGTTCTCTTGACGAATCGTTGGCACTATCGAAATCAGTAAACCTCTGCTGAAAATACACCCTATACTGTCCAGCATCATTAGTATTTGGTGTGACTCCAATTCCTGAGATAATTTCTGGTCGCGGATAACCGCTATGATAACTATCTGGTCCAGGTATTGGTTGTTTCAAATCTGTATTTATTTGTGCAGAGGTTGCGACTACATTAGTCACTGCAGAGTCAGGAATATTTACGCCAGCGGATGTAGTAAAGGGCTGATCTTTCGTTGCTCCCAGACTTAATGCTCTTAATTGCGAAAAATTAGAATCCGTTGTTGAACAACCGGGAAGTGTAGGCATCGAATATCCATTGATCGATTCCGTGGAAGCACTTGAAATATTTCTGTAGGTCGCAGGTCCAAAATTATCCGGTCCGCAGCTTATCTTCACAATGTTTCCGTTCTTATCCGGCACATCAGCGTACCAGTTTCGCCCTTGGGATCCACCGGGCATATAACGATACCACGCATAGTACCCTTGCGTTCCTGCAGCATTTCCAATTGAAACTACGTCCTGGGAAGAACCGTTAATGTCATTTACAAGTCCGAAATAACTATTCCTACCAACTGCAGCTGGTGGCGTAATGTCCTGGGAACCATGAATAATTTTACTAATGACTTTACCCGATGGAACTGTTACGTTGATACTCCCCCCAGATAAGTAGCTACTGGTTGAATAGTATTTATCCCCGACCAAACTGGCCCCTCCATAACTAAAACTCAGTGGTGTCGTTATAGAAACCGGAGTTGCCGCAAAAGCTTTAATGAGTGCTTCGCCAAAAACCAGTGTGGATGGAGAATTGAAAAACATTACGATGAGCATGATTACACTTATCAATCTCGCACGTTTTCTGGTCTTATTTAAGCGCAAAACTGATCACCTCCCCTTTTGAACCCAAACCTTACTACTTTTCCACCCATACTGTGGTTATTGTGCGTGTTGAATTATCTACTGGTGGTCTTGCAGGGGCGTTCAGTTTGATAGAAATACCGTTAGGTACTGTGTAACCTTTTTTGGGTAGGATAAAAGCACCCATATCTCCACGTTTAGTCTTGAACACTTGCGCTAGTGTATTTAGAGTGCCGTCCGCTAATGCTGCAGGATCAGGACTTTTAAAGCCATAAATCGAAAAACCTACACCAAAATTTTCAGCATATGCTTGGGTATCTTTGTTGTAGTCAACGTGACTTTTCACCAAAATGACATAGCTATCTGGGTAGTCTTTCACCAAAGGCATATCTCCTTTATGGCCTTGTGGATACCAATGTAGTTCATTAATATCCCCTAGCAACTCCCGATTAGGATCGTCTGGATTAGCCATATCAATAGCAATAACCTGGTCAATCTCGCCTTTAAATTTGCCGTCAGCCGTTTCCAGTACCAGCTTTTCCGGAGTCCATTCGTACCCTACCCCTTGCTTCCCGCCAAATACTGGAATCATGGAAAACATATTCGTGCGCTTAAATTTAAGTTCTGCGTTAGAAATGGCCAACTTATCTATTTCCAGCTTTTCGCCACTATTCAAGCTAAGAATGCGTTCGATAATAGTTACAGATTGGGCACGGGTAGTACTTCCATCCGGAGCCAATTCACCATTTGCAAGTCCTTGAATCAGCCCCTTACTTGCAGCTGTGAACATTGCCCCTTGATCATTAATGCTAACGTATTTTTGCTGCAGCGTAGGATCAGTTGCTCTAACTGCAATTTTGGACATCTCAAGCCTGGAAATTGGCTTATTTATCATATCAGTATTGATCGAGTCCTCTCGCACGATTCCCTTCTCAACTGCAGCTTTAACATAAGGAACATACCACTCTCTGCCTTCCGTATTACCGAGAACAGGAAGCTGAGTCGCGGTGACTACCATTTTGATGAACTCCGCGACACTGACGAAATTCTCTGGTCTAAATGTTCCGTCGCCATACCCATCAACGTATTTCTTAGAAATAGCAGTTGCTACAGAATTTTTCGCCCAGTGATCTCTAAGATCAGCAAAAGCTGATGCATTGTCATTAGCCATAGTTGGAATGGCGTTGCAGGTCAAAATCATCAATGCAGTTGAAAAAACCGCTAATTTCTTTTTCATAAAAAAATCCTCCCCTATGTTGATCCTTAGTCTTTGAAAAAAGTGTACCTCGTTTTGATATAACTCTCCCTTTATAAATAAATAGAAATCTTACCTCAGAATTTCGCTTCTTTAATCCATCCAAAATGTGGCTTCTATCATATCGGTAGTATGACATAACATTTCTGTAAACGTCTACCTTTTTAAATCCATAATCTGACAAAAATAAAGCAAAAAAACCACCCAGCGATCGCCAATATTACTTTAGCGACAGCATGGGCGGTTCTTCCGCACGCACACAATATTCTTCTTCAGTTAAAATACCACAAACTGGTAGATTGATCAATACCTAGTTTAATTTTCCATGGTTTCATGGGCATTACGGAGGGTTAAGAGCTCCTCTTCGGTCAATTCTCTCGATTGGCCTAGGCGCAAGCTTTCATCCAATTGCAGCGGTCCCATGGAAATGCGTTTTAGGTACACTACCTTTTTACCTACTGCTTGGAACATACGTTTGACCTGATGAAATTTGCCTTCCATAATGGTGAGTTCGATTTCTGATAGCTGGCCCGCCGACTCACTTCCGACTTTCAAAATGTTCAATATCCCCGGAAGCGTCTCGTATCCGTCATCCAAAGTGACTCCTTGAGCAAAGGCTTCCTTATCCACCTCCTCAACCTCCCATTCCACTTTGGCGAAGTAGCTTTTGGGGACATGCTTGCGTGGGGAGAGCAAATTATGAGCCAATTTACCGTCATTTGTTAGCAAAAGCAATCCTTCGGTATCCTTATCCAACCGACCAACCGGAAACACCTCGAACGGTGCGTATGTAGCATCCAACAGATCCACGACTGTACGGTCACGGTTGTCTTCGGTTGCAGATACAACACCCTGTGGTTTGTTCATCATCAGGTAGACGAACTCACGATAAACAACCGGTTCCCCGTTGACCACGATCTGGTCCTTATCGGGATTAACCTGCATCCCGCTATCTTTCACTTTCACGCTGTTGACGACAATCGCCCCAGCTTTAGTAAGGCGTTTGAGTTCAGAACGCGTGCCGATACCCATGTGGGCGAGTATTTTATCGAGCCGCTGTGTTTGTTTCATAAAGGTTAAGTCCACCTCCAACCGGGGGGGTATTCGTTTTTCAGCATCCCGTCGTGCCACTTGCCCCAGCCGACGGGATGGTCGTCAATGCAGACCAGGCAGTAGCCTTTGGCTGCCTGTGTCTCTTTCGAGTCGCGGAGAATTTCACTCTCCGCGACCTCAAGCGTCTCGCCCTTCAGGTACCGAAGGGCTCGCCCGTCGCTCAAAGCCAAGCTCAAAACTCGCTTGGCTTCTCCCATCCGCAGTCCCATGGCTAGCGCATGGGACGGCTCGAATCGGCCGCGGTGCAGCGCGCCGATGTACCAGCCCGGCCGCACGACTTTCAGTCCGTGCAGCTCGGGCAAACCCGCCGGCGACGCATACGCGTGGTCGCCGTAGCATACGAGCCGCCCGGCGGCGAAGGGCTCGCTGCGCAGCAGCTCGCCCGCGAACGCCAGCAGCGGCTCCAGATTTACAGCCGCGCGCGAAGCATCCGCGCGGCCGCCCCGCCGCAGCGCCTCACGACCGCTGCGCTTCCCTTCCACCGCAGCCGACACAAAGTCGGCTGCTTTCCCCGCTCCTCGATCGGTTTCTCTCACTACATCACGCCCACCACTCCGCCGTATCACAGCGACAAAATGCCCCTCACCCTTCAATCGGTGAGGCCAAAGCCGAGCCGTGCCGGCGACAGCTTCCAAAGCCCGCTCCGAATAAGCGCCCTCAGCACAATATGGCGCCCGTACCCAATCCGGACGTCCTTCTGCGAAACCTTCAACCCTCACCACTTCAAAGTCCGGATGCTGATCCAAAAATCCGGCAATCTGCGCTTCATTTTCCTCCGGCGAGAAGGTGCAGGTTGAATACACCATCGTTCCGCCTGGTGCCAGCATATGCGCAGCTTGTCCAAGCAGCTCCCGCTGCATGATGGAGCACTCTGTCACCGAATGGCGCTGCCATTGCGACATCATATCCTCTTCCTTACGGAACATGCCTTCCCCCGAACAAGGGGCATCTATTAATATTTTATCGAAATAGCTCTGGAAAACAGCCATCATCCGCTCCGGCTTTTCATTCAATACCACTGCATTTCGAACACCGAATAACTCGAGATTTTTGACAAGCGCCTTCACTCGGTCAGAGTGGTTGTCATTCACGACTAACATGCCTTCGCCTTGAAGTTTAGCTGCAATTTGTGTTGACTTTCCGCCCGGCGCAGCACATAGATCGAGCACTTTTTCTCCCGGCTGTACATGCAATAGCTCGACCGGCGCCATGGCACTAGGTTCTTGAATATAGTACAGACCCGCGTGATAATAAGGATGTTTGCCCGGCCTCTCGCCATCTTCATAATAAAACCCTTCCGAAGCCCATGGTACTGGACTCAGGGCAAAAGGGCTTTTTGCCAAAAACGCTTGAACCCCAATCTTACTCGAATTCACACGCAAACCAAAAACGCGCGGCTCATCATAAGAATCCATAAATAATTCAAACTCGTCTCTGCCCAGCAGATCGCTCATTTTCTCTGTAAATGCGGCAGGCAGCTTGTTGTTCATGTTTCATCTTTCCCTTTCCGGACTTGCTGTTCCTTGGAACCTATCGGTATTATAGCTGACTTGTCACGAAACAGCCAATATTTTTCAAAAAAAGGACAGGATATGCTATACTTTTCTAGAAAGTAAGGTAGAAAGTATTTACTTAAAAGAGGTGCATAATGAAGAAACTGCTTATTTATCTGGGCATCGTTGTTATTTTATTCGGAGGCTTGTACTTCGTTAATCAGCAGTCGAACAAATCAGCGGACTATCCCTACAATCCATATGGCGTTTCCGTTTCCAAGCTGCATCCTGAGACGGTGAAACAATTGAACGACCCGAACTATCAGAACGTCATATTACCAAAAGATCTGGATCAAAAGCTGAAAAACAAAGAGTCCTTTTTCCAGTATTTCTATTCCTCCACTTGCCCGCACTGTAAGGTGACCACCCCGGTTCTAGTTCCGATGGAAAAAGAACTTGGCATTGACGTGAAAGAATTTAATTTGCAAGAATTTAATGACGGCTGGCAAAAATACAATATCGAATCTACGCCTACACTCGTATATTATAAGAACGGCGTCGAAGTCGATCGCATCGTAGGCGGTGTACCCGAAGGCAATGCCGCTGTAGGCAATAAGCCGGAAATATTCAAAGCATTCTTCGAAAAATATAAAGGCTAATCAATGCCACAAATGTACACCCAAAAAAGAGGCTGTCCCGAAAATCATCGTAGATGATTGAGGACAGTCTTTTAATCTTTCACTGGCGCGGGGAACTCCCCCGCACAGCGATGTAAAACATCGTTGCAGCCACGCTACGATGTTGATCCTACCCCTGCAACAATGGAAACCATCGTTGCAGTTTGCCTTTATTCGCTAGCGCGCGGGAAAGATGGTAACCAGGGAGCGGAAATTACAGATAGCCGGACAAGGGTACGTCCAGCCCGGCTATCTGTAATTTCCCTATATGGACCACCTATAAACGCTGCTTCGATTCCCTCACCAGTCGCATGGCCTCTTTCCGGTCCACTACTTGCAGCTTATTCAATATATTAGTCACATAGTTAGATACCGTTTTCCCGCTTAGCTCCAATTTTTGTGCAATTTGCGCATTCGTTGAACCGCCCTCCATCAGATATAAGACTTCACGTTCACGATTGGACAACTCGGGAAATAGTTCCTCTTGCGCTGCCGGACGCGCCAATGAAAAATATTCAATCATCCGAGAAGCAATCCCGCTGCTAAAAATAGCTTCACCGCTGCCTACCGCACGGATCGCACGCAGAAGCTCATCCTTTTCCGCATCTTTCAGTACATATCCTTTTGCACCGGCACGCATGGCTGTAAAGACCGAGGAATCGTCTTGGAACATCGTAAGGATTAGGATTTGTATACTCGGATTCGCACTAACGATGCTCCGGGTCGCTTCTATTCCGTTTAATCCCGGCATGCGAATATCCATCAGCATCACATCTGGCTTCAGTTCATCGGCGAGCCGAACCGCTTCCTCACCTGACGCTGCCTCTCCTACAACTTCGAGATCAGGAATCGTACTGAATAACGTACATACGCCATGTCTGAAAAGGGGATGGTCATCGACAATCACAAGTCGTAATGGTTTCATGTAGCTTCCTCCGTCTACGTATTCACGGGTAAAAATGCAAGGAGCCGCGCTCCACCCTGTGATACATTCTCAATTTTACAACTTCCCCCAAGCTCCTCCGCTCGTTCTCGCATAGATTGAAGGCCAATGCCGCCAACTTGATCACGTCGAGTGCTGGCTCCGAGGCCAATCCCATTGTCTAGCACTTCCAATTTGAGCATGCCGTGTGAACCATCAATCATCAAACTCACGGTGCATGCACTCGCCTGAGCATGTCGAACGACGTTAACGATGGCTTCCGTTACGATACGATAAGCAGCCACTTCAACGGCCGCTGGGAGCGCTGGAAGCTCGGCAGGTACATGAAGTTCAAAATTCAGGTCCGGTAGTCCTTCCCATTTTTGAACCCTTTGAACCGGCGAAGACACATCGTTCATTCTTTCTTTTATCGCTCCTACAAGTCCCAATTCATCAAGTGCCGGCGGACGCAGATTATGCACCATATTTCGTATTTCAGCAACGGTACTGCGAATTGTTGCTCGGAGTTCAGTTAAAATAGTTTTCGTAGCCTGCGTATCCGTAACGAGCAGCTCTTCTGCAGCTGCTGCGGTTAGCGCCAGTGACGCCAAACGCGGAGCCAAATCATCATGCAGGTTGCTTCGCAAACGTCTGCGTTCTTCTTCTCTCGCTATAACCAGCCGTTCTCTGGATTCTTGCAAGTCGGCTGCGAGCAATTTCAATTCCAGAGATACCTTTACACCTTTGACCACGGCTCCTGCCTGGCGAATTAAGGTCTCCAGAAAGCTCCGATCCGAGGGCGTGAATGTTTCTCCAACGGCACGCGGAGCCAGAAACAACGACCCCAATACTTCACCTTGATGAACGATGAAATGTTCCACGCATTCCGGCTGCCGTGTGCCGTCCTGAATGGTCATCCAAACTTCGCCATGCTGCCGAAAAGACAGATAACCGTAAGGAAGACGCAACGCTTCCCTGATCGTTCGTACTACAACCATAAGCACTTCTTCAGGCGGCATTGGCTCCTCCAGACGTTTCCCCAGCCTAGTAAGCACCGAATACGGGTTGTCTTGTTCCCCATACATGAGACGGTTAATCCAACGTTGCAGTTTCTCCTTCACGGGAGCAAACATAACGGCGACGATCCCCGTCGCAACAAGAGAAACAAAAAAATGGTGTTGTGAGTTCAGAAGCCTCCCAATATACCAAACACTGGCGACATAGGCCCCAACCACGCAAACGGTCAAAATCCCATATAACAGCGTCCGATTGACAAGCGGATCAATATCCCACAGCCGACGCCTCAATATGGCCATGATTAAAGTAATCGCAATGACGATCATCGAGAAATGAATCCCTATTTCCATACCGTACATTAAAAAAGGATCATTGTTCAATTCCGTTTCCCAAATAATAAAAACAACGGTTAATCCGATTAGTCCGGATAAGGCAAGCGAAAGACCGTAAACAACCCATTTGGTTTGCTGACGTTCCAATGGTCCCATTTCCTTCTTATAGCGGTACCACTGGATAGCAACAAGCGACGCTGCCCATACAAACAACCAGGCAAAACCAAGAATCTGAGCATCGTACTGCAGATCGAAAACGGTATTAGGCGCAATAAATCCTGGAGCACGCAGTACGCTTAACAAAATTGCCAGAATGAAAGTCCACCTCGGTGCAAATCGACCCGTTGGAAATAAGAAGAAGAAAAAAATAAAGGCCGAAAACCCGGTAGCTTCGAGAATTCGAATACAAAATTGAATAGTTGAGTGATATTCCGCGATCGCAAAGGTAAATGGCGTAAAGGTGCAGCCTAAGGTGAATAGCATGACTGATCCTAATAAGCCTAACATCTCATCCGATTTTTTATAGAAAATGATGGCCCCTGCAGTCATATATGCCAAACCAAACAATATGTAGATCAATTCGTAGCTGGCCGCAAATTGCCCTGGACTTATGCCATTTGCTTCTAACCATCCAGGAGCAGGAGGTGGAATATAGAATTTGACACAACCTTGTACTGCGCAATGTTCTTTGACTTCTGTAAAGAATGCCGGAATGCTGGCAATGAATAGCCCTAAAGTCAGCAGGCACACGACGAGAACAAACATTCTCATAACCTTCATATTAGAAATCACAATCCTTCTATTTCTTTCTAATTAAAGAAATTATAGCAGTCACTAAGATTATGAGTAAATGGTTTTTAACGGTCTCTTTGAATTTCCCATAAGAAGTTCCTAGCCTTCGGGAATCGGCTTCTCTATGTGTTGGGAAAGGTTCAACTGGTATGATATGGAACATAAAGCAATCCAAAAGGAGGATGTAAATGAACATTTCAGTACCCAAAGGTTATCTTCGCTTCTCAGGTTGGACTTTGTTCATAGGCGGTATTATGGGGGTGATAGGGCAAGTCTTACACGGTAAGGACGTTCCGGATTCCGTCGCCCAAATCCCCTCATTCTTAAATCAAGCCGTTAATCTTCATGTTTTATTGGCCTACGCCTCCACTTTGATCCTGCTGGGTTTGCCAGGATTATTCATCAGACAGTCCGCCGGCCTGAAGAAATGGGGATGGATTGGACTACCGGTTCTATTTATCGGCTTAATGTTCGAAATCTTTCATGGCCCCGTTCAGATTCTTGCCTATCCGATCCTGTTCGACGCCGTTAAAGATGATGCAGCTCTGAAAGTCATTTCCGATCAAATTAATAATATGAGCATTGACAAATTTCCTTTGCAGCTTGCCGTATTAATTCCGATTGTACCCTGCATCCTCATCGGTTTGCTGCTTACCGGGCTGAGTTCTATTAAAGCCCGGGTATTACCTAAGGGACCTGGCATTCTATGCTTTATCAATATAGGTATTTTCGTCATCAGCCAGTTCGTGCATCTCCCCATATTCGATTACTCCTTCTCCCTCATCCACCTCGCCATCACTTGGTTTGGTGCTATCCTCGCTTTCGAATCCTACAAAGCCTTCTCTTCGACTTCTTCCCCTTCCCCTTCCCCTTCCCCGCTTCATCAACAGATCTGACTCAACGTAAGTCCACCCCGCATTTTCTCCCCTAAACAAAAAGACTGCTACACGATAACGGTGTACAGTCTTTTTTCTTCTATTCTTTTTATTGAACCTTAAACATGACCATCCTCTCCATCATGAATAGGCGGATTCAACTTTAACTCATCAAGAAGCTCTTGAAGCTTCTCATCGATGATGCGTATGTCCAAATCGTAAGGGGCGAACGGCTCTTCCTTAATTCGAAGAAGTTTATCCAAATAGCGTCTACTCTCTTGAACCAGCTTCGCCAGATCGATCCCAAGTGTTTGCTCCGGATAAGGTCCTAATTTGTCCAATCCAGCGCTAAACAGTTTAATGGAACCGCTTACGTTCCCATTCGCATGATGGTAAAGGCCTACTGCAACTTGCAGCAGACCTTGATACAACGGACTTCGGCCTTCTTCCAGCCAAAGCTCCTCCATCACTTCATGACATTCAAAATAATCTCTTGTCTCGTTGAAATAATACAAATAGGCGACATATAAACGGTCATATACACTCATCGGGTCAGGATTGGTCTCCTTTTTTGGCTCTAGTGATCGCAGCTTCAATTTCTGTTGCCAAGTCACTCAATGCCCATACATCTTCCGTTTCCCAAATCTCATTAAATCGCAGCTGAAATTGCGCAGCTTCACGGACTCGATGATAAAAATAAAGTTCTTGAATGTAGTTCAGCACTTTATTCACCAAATTCGAGTTATCTTCAAACATCTTTTGCGATTCCACAATCTCCCCGCGAATGCTGGACATTTCTTGATCTAATAAGTAAGCTGCCTCAGCCGCTTTACTTAAACGATTTCTAACGTCCTCCGGGAGTTTTTCTTTATATTTATAATTCAAGGAGTGCTCGATCGTTGCCCAGAAATTCATTGCGAGCGTCCGGATTTGGATTTCTG
This sequence comes from Paenibacillus sp. GCM10027628, assembly GCF_042676385.1. Taxonomy (NCBI): domain Bacteria; kingdom Bacillati; phylum Bacillota; class Bacilli; order Caryophanales; family Paenibacillaceae; genus Paenibacillus; species Paenibacillus sp. GCM10027628. Next base: position 19,402 of record NZ_JBHTHA010000023.1, on the reverse strand, counting down.
CCAATATCCGCTTCATACCTAAAGCGGTTTGTACCGGATATTCGATAATAATATGAAAACTTCGATAACCGCTCGGCTTCTTGTTCGTAATGTAGTCTTTCTCATAGACAACACTCATGTCGTGTCTAGCCCGGATCAGATCAGCCAAACGTTCAATGTCCTCTACAAACTGACACATAATACGAATTCCCGCTATATCTTCGATGCCCGACTCCAATTGGTCCATCGGAACGCTTAATCGCTTCGCTTTTTCCAAGACACTCGATATTTTTTTGACGCGTCCAGTCACAAACTCAATTGGTGAGTATTCTTCCCTGCTTTTCAGCTCGCCACGCAGTGTCTTGAATTTAACTTTTAACTCTTCTACCGCTTGTTCATAAGGCAGGAGAAATTTTTTCCAGTCTCGTCCATCCATCTTTCTGGCCTCCATTCCAAATGAAGTCATTTCTGATCTGCGCCGATTGCCTGGGAAATATGTGTGAACCCATCTCGCTTAAGTAAATCTTGAAGACCATCGTTTAACCGGCGCAGAAGCCCCGGACCTTCATAAATTAATGCCGTATATACTTCTACGAGGCTTGCGCCGGCCCGAATTTTGTCATAAGCATCCTGAGCGGAGAATATCCCTCCGGACCCAATGATCGGCAGCTTCCCTTCCGTTAATTGATAAACGCGGCTAATGACTTCGGTCGACCGTCTCGTTAATGGTTTACCGCTTAGTCCTCCGGCTTGATCTTTATTCGCATGGCGTAATCCAGCTCGGCTAAGGGTTGTATTAGTCGCGATAATTCCCGACACTCCGCTGTCCTTAATCGTTCTTGCGGTTAATTCCAGCTCTTCGTCCGTAAGATCCGGAGCAATTTTGACAAGTACTGGTTTGCCCGGAAGCCGGTGCTTTTCCTGTTGAATTTCCATTTCATCCGTAACGGCATCCAGCAATCTGCACAAATCATTCCCATGCTGTAAGTTACGCAAATCCGGCGTATTTGGTGAGCTAATATTCACAACAAAGAAATCCCCATATGTATACAATGCGCGAATGCATGCACGGTAATCTTCTTCCGCGTGTTCATTCGGCGTTACTTTATTTTTACCTATATTTATGGCAACTGGGATATTACGTTTTCCAACCTTCTGCAAATGATGTGCCATTGCTTCCACACCGACATTGTTGAAACCCATTCGATTTATAAGTGCTTGATCTTCAGGCAAGCGGAAAAGCCGCGGCAGCTCATTACCCGCTTGAGGCTTCGGCGTGATCGTCCCAACCTCCATGAAGCCAAAGCCAAGCTGCGTAAATCCGTTGACCGCTTTCGCATTTTTATCTAAACCTGCGGCAAGTCCAATCGGATTCGCAAATTCGATTCCCCACAGTTCTTGGGCCAGTAAAGGATTATACGGCACTCCATACATCGCTTTCAGCAGCTGTTTTCCTCCGGGAAATGCACCTACCGCACTAAGCCCGTCAATCGTAAGATGATGCGCCTTTTCCGGATCCATTCGGAACAAGACGGGTTTGCCTAACTTCTTATAGAGCATGTCCATGCACTCCGTTCTGTAAGTACTCTAACAGTCAGTTTATCCGACAATGTCCAAATATGCAATCGACAGAAACGTTACAAAACGAATCGCATATGAAAAATCCCTGCATCCATAAGGCCGCAAGGGAATAAGAAAGTTTATATGAAGTCGTCAGGCTTCTGTCCGCTTACGCAATCTCTCCAGATGCATCGTCAGATAACCGGTTTCGTCGTCAGGAACTTCCACTTGAAGAGCGTCGCCCAGCAACAACGAAAGTACTTTCGCTTTTACGTACGTATCGCCGTACTCCTCTTTGATTTTATCAAGCAGCGAATTCTGCAGCGTTTTTCTCTGTTTTACCCGTTCGATTAAGCCCTTCAAATGACTAATAAAACGAAGTGTGGAGAACGAGTCATCGAAGTTAAAGCCCAGCTCTTTAGCGGATTCTATCGTTTGCGATACCACCCTTACTACAGCTAAGGATTCAGAAGCTTGCTCCTTCTTTCTCGCTCCATTGAAATGCATAGCCAAGTATGCTACTTCGTCTTCCGGAAGCTTGACATCTAGATGGTCATTCAGGAAGTCTACCGATTTTTTGGCTACGTTATATTCCTCAGGGTACATATATTGAATCTCATAGGCGAAAGGATTTGTGATAAAAATGCCTCTTTTTTGCCGTTCTACCGCGAAGTTGATGTGATCCACCAACGATGCGTGAATGGTTTCCGAGAAATCGCCCTCCAGCATCCTTTGGGCATAAGCGATGACTTCCTCGGTAATCCCAATAATTTTGACATCGACTGCATTCAATATTTGTTCGTAATTTTTAAGCACTTCGGATGTATGCAGCAGAAATTCTTGTGTAATTTCACCTTCCGCGATAACCATTCCCGGTGTCTTTTTAAACCCGATCCCTTTCCCGAAAGCGATCGAATTTTTCCCTGTTGATAAATGCGCCATCACAACATTATGTGAAAGCACGTGAATGATCGTCCGATCAATCATAAGACACCTCCAAAATCTTTGCTTCGGGGCTTAGGTTTGTCCTGATTTCTCTTTATATGAAAGAAGCATAGGCTTCATACTTTCACGGATTTGTTCCGATTCCGTTCCGAACACAACGTGAACGTTGCCTTTTCCAAGTCTGATAACCCCAATGGCTCCAAGCTGTTTAAGCTCTCCGTCCTGGATCAGACTCTCTTCTTTAACCAGCAGCCGTAGGCGTGTTATACAAGCATCAATGGAAATGATGTTCGAAGGTCCACCAATATGCCTTAAAATGCTGGTTGTACGATTCTCTTTAGGCACCACTTGCGTCGATGCTTCAAGTTCTTCCTGCTCCACGGCCTCTTCGCGACCCGGTATTTTAGAAGGGAACACATGCAGATACAAGCGAAATGTAAAATAGTAAACAAAAAAGTAGGCGATACCGATCACTATGATCCAATACGGCTTGGTGGATAGGTCCCAATTCAATACAAAGTCAATAAAGCCGGCCGAAAAGCCAAAGCCCATTTTCACATTTAAAATGTTCATGATCATCATGGAAAACCCTGTTAAACAAGCATGTATGAAATATAAGCCTGGCGCTACGAACATAAAAGCAAACTCGATCGGTTCCGTGATACCGGTTAAAAAGCTGATCAGTCCGCTGCTTAACATAAGCGGTACAAAGATTTGCCGGTTAGCAGATGGAGCGCTTCTAATCATCGCAAGTGCTGCTGCTGGAAGACCGAACATAAACACAGGATAAAACCCTGTCATGAATAGCCCCGCTTCAGGGTCCCCGGCAAAAAAGCGCGAAATATCGCCATGCACCACTTTACCTGTGGGTGTAGCATAATCTCCAATTTGAAACCAGGCAATGTTATTAATGATATGGTGAAGTCCTGTCGGAATAAGCAGCCGGTTCATAAGCCCGTATATGAGTACACCAATATTGCCGTTTTCTACAATCCATAGCCCAACCGCACTTATCCCTTTTTGTACAGGGGGCCATACGAAACCCATCACGACGCCCAATAAAACCATCACTAGGGCCGTTATTAATGGAACGAATCGTTTGCCGCCAAAAAAACCAAGCGCTTTGGGCAACTGAACATGCTGAAATCTTTCAAAAAAAGTAGCTGACAGCATACCAACCAGCATACCGCCAAGCACGCCCATATCGAGTCTGTCTGCAGACGTCGTCCCCGCCTGAAAGTGCTTCAATACGTTATCGAAGACGAGATAGCCTACGGTCGCAGCTAAAGCGGCAATCCCTTCACCGGATGTTAATCCGATAGCAATGCCGACTGCGAAGATCAAAGGTAAATTATCAAATATCGCGCTGCCGCCTGACTCAAATATTTGAGCCAACTGCATAAGCAGCGGATTGTCAAATTTCATTTTTCCGATTCGCAGCAAGATGGATGCCGCTGGCAGCACTGCGATTGGAATCATTAAGGAACGTCCGATTTTTTGCAGGATGTACATTAATTTCATGTCAGTTCCCCTAAATTTAGCCCACAAGTTGGCCGATTCTTGTTTGCTTTTGCATAACACCAATTATAGTAGAAAGAACACCTTCCTAAAAGGATAAAATCCTCTTGGACAAGGTGTTTTTTCTCGAAAAACCTATGGGCGTTATTTCACTGCCCCCGCTGTGATTCCGCTTGCGATTTGGCGTTGGAAAATGATGTAAATAATGAGCGTCGGCAAAGTCGTAATTAAAAGTCCAGCAAACAAAGGCCCCCACTCAACTCGATACTGCATCTCAGCTTGCATCACGGCAAGTCCGATCGGCAGCGTATATTTCGTAGGTTCGTTCGTTAGGACGACCCCCAAGAAGTACTCATTCCAGTTATTCAGCATATTCGTGATCATGACGGTGATTAGACCTGGTTGGGATAAAGGCAGCATCACTCTGAAAAATGTCCCGTAATGCGATGTACCGTCAATTATCGCCGCTTCTTCGATTTCCTTCGGTAACGACTTATAGAATCCTACGAGCAAGAAAATACCGAATGGCAGGTTTAGTGCGGCATACACAAGGATTAGACCTAACCATGTATTGACTAACTGCAAATCATTTAACAAGAAGAACAAGGGGATCAATGCAAGCGCAAAAGGAATCATCATAGATGAAATATAAATGGTTAAGAGCAGCTTGCTTCCTCTAAAAGCATATCTGGCCAAGATGTACGCCGTCATTGCAGAGAGGATCATCCCTAGCAGCGTACTCCCCACGGTTACGACAATCGAGTTCAGAAAGTATGTGCTAAAGTTATATTTGTTCCATACGTAACTGAAGTTTGACCACAGGAGCGGAAATTTCGGAAGCGCCCACGGCATATTCAAGAAAAATTGCTCATTATTTTTCAATGCATCCAACAAGGTCCATAGAAGCGGGTATAGGACGGCAACACTCCATATTAAGAGTATGACCCCAACAATCAGCTTAACTAATGGGTTTTTAATCGTCATAAAGTTGGTCTCCCTCCATCAGTATCATCGTCTAGGATGGCGTTAATACATCTCGATTGTTTCTTGGCGCATGATTCGTTGGAGGACAAGCGTCGTAATCAATGAAATGATTAGAATCGCTACACCAATCGCCGCTCCATAACCGAAATGATATTGTTGAAAAGCCATCCGATACAGGTAGGAACCCATAACCTGAGTCGTATTATCAGGCTGTCCCCCATTCGTCATTAACTGCACGATGACGAATGAGCCATTTAATGTTGTAATTACGATATTAATAATCGAAACTTTAATTTGCTCCCAAATGAGCGGCATGGTGATGTTGCGAAATTGCGACCATTGTCCCGCTCCGTCTATATTAGCCGCTTCATAATATGAAGCAGGAATATTCACGATTGCGGCAATCATTAGGATCATGTAAAAACCGATACCTGCCCAAATAGTTGGCGGCAACAACATCCAGATTGTATGTTGAGGAAATCCTAACCAAGTGATGTCCACCTTACTCCCGGTAAAAAGAGAAATAAACGCATTTAAAAATCCGATTTGCGGATTGTAGATAAAGTTCCATAGAACGCCGATAACAACAACAGAAATTACGTTAGGGATAAAGAAAATGGCCCGGAAGAAACCGGAGCTTCTCAAGTTAAAACGTGTCAGCGCTACGGCAAAAAAAGTAGCTAAAATCATAATTCCGATCACTTTTCCAACTACAAGAAAGTAATCATTTCCAATTGCTCGTAAAATAATGGGATCCTTGATCATATCAACATAATTGTCAAATCCGATAAAACTACTGTTCTCTGACATGCCCGACCAATCGTAAAAAGATTTTTGGAGTGCCTGTATGACCGGATATACCGTAAACAAGCAGAAAAACAGAAATGTCGGAATGATGAATGAAGCAATGAACAAGTTTCTTTTCCACATTTTTGAGCTGGTCTTCATTCTATCCTCACCGTCCTATCATTAAAATGGCGGAGAACGATAAGACAGTCGCCTTATTTGTTCTCCGCGCTCTCTCATTCAGTTAAGAATGGGGTTAAGCTTCTATTTCTTTTGTTTAGCCACGACATCAGTCACACGTTTTACCCACTCTTCCGGTTTGATGGTTCCGATCGTCAAGGCGACCGTAGCATCTTGCATCGCTTTATCAACATCTGCTGCGAAGGAAACCGTCGGAACGACTACAGTGTCCGGAGAAGACAAATATTTCGCTGCATCCTTAACGAAGCTAGGCGCTTTAGAAGAAGAGATGTCACCTTTGATGTTCGAAGGTGCGCCGCTAAGCTCTGCCCATTGGCCGGCTTGCGATTTTGCGAAGACAAACTGCATGAACGCTTTAGCTGCATCTTTGTTTTTCGCCTTTTTCGCGATTGCAAAAGTAGAAGTAGACGTGTTTGCAACCACTTTTCCACCTTTGTCTTGCGTGATTGAAGGAACAAACCCGAAATCAAATCCACTTGGAACGTCTTTCGCCATTTCGTTAGGCAACCAAAGGCCGTTCGGAATGAATGCGTCCTTATGCTGCAGGAACAAGGATTGGGAATCCGTGTGATTGATTTGTACGGATGCTTTATCGATGAATCCTTTGTCGCGAATTTGAACGATTCTATCCAAGCCTTTGAGGATAGCCGGGCTTTTCCAAGCTTCAAGGTTATTGTTCGCCATATCCTGAAGAAGCTTGTAATCATTGTTGTTAGCCGATACGATTGCCGGGTACAGAACTGCACCGTTGATGTAGTATGGATACTTACCCGTATGGATAAATGGATTAATACCAGCCGCTTTAATCGTTTCGCTTGTTTTCAAGAAATCATCAAAGTCTTTAGGCTCCGCCCAACCTTTATCTTTAAACAGCGCTTTGTCATAGAAAATACCCCAAGAATTCAGCACGAAAGGGATATTATAAATTTTTCCATCATATTGCGGAGGCTGTTGCGCGAGTAAATCGGAAATTTTGTCTCCGTCAACGTTTTTAGCGTCTTTATACCAATCTGTCAGATCTTCAAGCAACCCGTCTGTCACCATCTGGCGGTCAAACAGCTCAGGTCCGTCGATATATACAAAGTCAGGCGGGTTACCTGCGATCCAACGGGGCTTCATTTGTTCGTTGATTTTTGGACCCGCACTTTCTTTAATTTTCAAATCAGGGTTAGCTGCCTGGAAGTCAGCAATAACTTTTTTCCACCATTTGTCGCCATAACCGCCGACAAAATACTGGATTTCAAAATCACCGGATAACTTTTTGGCTCCTGTTGCCGGTGCAGCGGTTGCAGCAGTGGTTGGTGCAACCGAAGCGGCTGGTTTAGTCGTTTCGGCTGGCGCAGCGGATTTTCCGCAACCTGCAGCAACCAATACCATAGATGCTGCCAAGCCCATCGTAGACCATTTTTTCATATTCATGTGTCCATCTTCTCCCTTTTCTTAATAAAGTCTGGCATTGCTATTTTTTTAGTTCCAAGCCTCTTTTTTCCAGTAGATTCGCGTTACCAACTCCTTTCAAGTCAAGTAAATGGACAAAAATAAAAAGGGCATAGTTATAGAAGAAAACTTACATTCTTCAATAACTAATGCCCTTGCGGTAACATGTTATTAAAACTAACATATTCTTTTAGGTAACGCTCTTCGTGTGACTAAATATTACAATAAATTGACATCATCGTCAATACATGATTTCATTTTTTGCTTGAAACATTCATATTCTAAGACTCATATTACTTGTGGTATGATAGAGACATAAGTCTAATCTATGAAGTAGGTAGGTGATCTCATGTCAAAACGCAAACCTGTCCTCGTAAACCGTAGAACCAAAGATGAAGTCAATAAGAAAGCGATCATTTGGACTGGATCCGTTCTACTTGCCATTATTATCGCAATGACAATACTGCTCGTTTTAAACAAATGACAGCGTATAAAACGATCAAAAACTTCACAAGTTGAATTGTAATCGCTTTCTACTTTCTTGTCAAGGGCTCCTTTTGCGGAGCCTTTTCTCATCTTTCTAATCAAGCCATTTGTAGGTTTTTTTCGGATTGCTATCGTCCGTTTGCAGTGGCAGCTTAAAAGATTTCGCAGGATTTCCTCTACCCGCTCCGGTCCCCGGACTGTCTTTCCCTTCTCCGTTATCCGGCTCCGGTAAGAGCCCCTTCCCAATCTTTACCTTCGTCTGCATGGGTACCATATCATAAAGTTCTTCGATATCCGCTTGCTGCATGCGAACACAGCCATGCGACTCGTCTTTTCCAATGCTGGATGGTTTATTGGTGCCGTGAATCGCATATAACGTATCAGATAAGGTCATCCCCCTGCTCCCGAACTCACCGTTTGATTTGCCATTTGGATTACGTACTTTTTCGCTGATGATAAACTCACCTGGCGGTGTCTTCTCCCCACCTAAGCCGACCGGATAGCTCCGGATGATATAGGTGCCGCTGACGAGAGCTAGACGATGTTTTTCCGTATCGATTACAATTTCAAGAGGCTTGCTAAAGGGAGCCGTACTAGCTTTAGCCTGTAAGCTTCCCGGGTTGTTTGGCTCCGCTGCATTTGCATTTTTTTTGCTTTCTTCCGAGCTTTTCGGTGCTTCAACACCTGTTTGGGACTGCGCCTGTATCTTTTCTATAACTTGAGGAAAGATCGATTTCATTGCGGGTAGTACACCAGGAAGAAGATTATCGGGATATGCTTTTGCGAGCTGCTCCGCTTCGTTTGGCAAGCCGCCCGTCTTTTGCAGGTAAGCCAGTACTGCACTCTGAAGAACAATCGCCTGCTCTCGTTCTTGCATCCAGCTTTCAATAGCCGGAATCAGTGAGGAGCCGTCAGCAGCCTGACAGGAACACACCTGTGAATTATAATACGTAAGCGATGCTGTAGAGCTCCCGCCAGATAGAGGCTCAATCGCCATTAATGGACGTACAGCCTTGTTCCACTGGGTCCATTGTCCGTCTGCACTCTTAGGAGCTTCTATGATGACTGCCCCGCCAATCCCGCCTCCTGATGAAGAAAGAATTCGTTGAAGCGCACGTCCCCAATCCCCTTCCGAGTAAAATAATCCGGGCTTGCTTGACGCATCCTGGGAAGCCGTATCTATTATTGCATCAGGCCGTATAGTTGTAGATACTGCAGTCCCAGCGCTGATCGGGCTAGTAGAAATCTTATCCTTAGCAATATCTATCGAAGCTGGTAAAGAGATGAATAAAAGCAAGGCTATTAGTGCGATCCATTTGCTAATACGCCTCTTCGTGTTCCCTTTGAATGCCATGGCATCTTTTATGATCTCGTTAGAAGGGGCGGAGGGCAAAGGCCCGTCAACAACTATTTTTTGCCGTTCAAACGCTTCATATATTTCGCCGGATTGAGCAAAACAATACGTGGCCTTTCCTTCTTTTCCCTGCGCGGCATACTCTCTGCCTAACAAATACCAAGCCATTTTATGGTCAGGGTGCTCTTTCACATATTTTTTTAAATAGAGCGGATCTTCGATCGGATTATGTTGAAAAAATCGTTCTAATTGATCGTTCCGAAGCTTTTCTTTCAACCAGATGACCTCCTTTTCCAGTTCCTTGTGGCTCTCTCTCCTTTATCGGCAAAAGATACCATCTACTGAAGACAAAAAAAGACGAGCTGGCATCGGGTTTCCCCGAGCCAAACTCGTCATCCTAATCCATTATTTCAAAAAAGAGTTCGTACGCAAAATAGCCGTTTGATGAGCCGCGTCCCACTGTACATTTAAACCGATTTGTTCAGCGAAAAAGCGGACTGGCACGTAGGTGCGGTCTTGTTTCACGTATGGCGCAACATCTGTCGCTTGCTTGATGTCAGCTTTGTTAACTTCCTTGCGGGTAACCCCTGTATCCCCGATGGTAAGCTCAATGGTAACGTCTCCTTTAACGAGCCTTACAATGGACTTCCCATCTTGTTCTACGTATTTGACTTCATAACCGAAGGCTTCGCTAATCGCTCGAACAGGAACCATCGTCCGTCCGCCCTCGATTTCTGGCTGTGCATCAAATTCAATGACTTTATTTCCGTTTACGTCTTTAACTTCTTGATTATTAGGCAAGTTCACCGGTAACTTATATGGCGCTATTTTGCGAATCTTGTTGTTGAACGCATCCGCTACAATGATATTTCCTTGTTCGGTGACGATCACATCTGTCGGATTGTAAAATTCAGCGGCCTGTTCCACACCATCTGCTTCTCCAGTACTGATTTTACCGGCTATCGTGGATACTTTGCCATTCAGCAAATATCGGATCGAATGATTCAAACTATCCGCGATCAGCAGGCCCCCTTCCGATGTTACGGCCAAACCTTTAGGAAAATCAAACTTTGATTTAAGCGCATCTCCGTCAACATAATCCCCGGGCGCATAAAGCTCATTATTACCATATGAGGAGCTTGTACCGGCAACCGTAGAAACTGTATTTGCTTTTAAATCGATATAACGAATTCGCTGATTTCCAGTATCACTTACATAAAGATTGCCTTTACTGTCAAGGGCGAGACCGGAAGGCTCATTGAATTTAGCAGATGCCAGACTCCCATCCTGATATTCACCGGCAAAAGCTGCAACGTTTGGGCGAATTTGAATGGCACGCGAGGAAGCGGCGTTTAGCGTAGATACAGTGCCATTGGCTGTAATTTTACGGATGACATGATTCAAGGAATCGGCCACATAAACCGTGCCATCTGAAGCGACTGCGACATCGCTAGGATGATTAAAAGTCGCCTCAGCACCTTGACCATCTTTATTCCCAAGAACGCCAGTACCTGCAAAGGTTGAGACTTGTCCATTGGCATCGATCTTGCGCACAGCGTTGTTCGCCGAATCGGCCACATAGACATTCCCTTTTGAATCTACTGCAAGACCCGTTGGTTCATTGAAAAATGATTCGGATGCCTTGCCGTTCATGAGACTGCCTGTCGGAAAGCCCTGGCTGTTCGTTGCAACGACCATCTCCGGCCCCGCGTATGTTGTTACTTTCCCGTCTGATATTTTTCGAATCACTTGGTTTCGCGTATCCGCAACCAGGATGCTTCCATCAGGCAGCTGAACGACACTGCTTGGCGTTCGAAACGCAGCGATAAGTGCTGCTCCATCCTTATCATCAAAATCGCCGATTCCTGCATGTGTCGTCACATCTGCCATTATTTGCCCATTGCTGTTAAGCAATGCATCGCCAGACAAGCCGGACGCCCAAGCTGATGAACCTCCGAGGAAAGTCGCAGCTACCAGCGAAGTAACTACAATATGTTTAAAAGGTTTCATAGCGATCTCCTTTAGTTTTTTGTACCGAAAATAATTGGACTAGCATTGAGTTGATATTGAACTCCAGTTAAATCCTTTTTAATGATGATAATACTTTCAGTCGGAAGAGTAATCCTGCCACTTCCAGATGCTCCTAGTTTAAATGGCAAACGAACTAATTCTTTTTCTCCGACCACTTCAATATCCTTAGCCGAACCAAACCCTGTTATTGCATATACAAGTTCATTTTGTGTATCATCTGTACCTCGATGCACTATAGCAGTTTCAGCGGCAAGGTTGGTATCTGAACTTATATCGAAAACGTTATTCGATAAGTCATCAGAGTGAGAAGTTACTACTTCATTCGATGTTTCCGTGGTTGTTAAAGCTCTGACATCACCTGAATAAAGTAGGTGGACTTCAACAGCGTATATTTCATTAGAACCCTTAAAATCTTTTAAATTAATTCCGACTGAGAATTGATCGGAGCCAGGTTCTTTAAGAGTAACAAGGTTCACAGAAGGCAACTCTATGGGAATGCTTTCTACTGTTATTGTTTTTGCCTCACTCGTATTGCCTGCGGCATCCGTTGCTGTAACGAATAAAGTTTGACCTTTTGTTAACGGAGCAACATCTGTCAAAAGGCTGACTTTAAAATTACCGTCATCTGAAACGGCACCCTCGGCAATTTTAGCTCCATCCCTTTTTATAGTGACTTTAGCTCGAGCCTCTGTTTTTCCTGAAATAAAAGTTTGGTTTTCATAGACATGATCAACACTGTTAATTACAGGCGGAGTTGTGTCTTTAGTCGAATCCCCACCACCGGGGCTTCCAGTTGAAGGCGCCGGGGTCGTTGTACTATCCTGAGCATTTTTCAGAGCTTTTTCTGCTTTCGCTTGCGCATCTGCAGCAGCTTGTTTATTGGCTTCTTCGATTTTTTTCTTAGCCTCTTCCGCAGCTTTAAGAATCGAATCTAACTTTTGCTTAATCTCAGCCAATTTCAAAGCTTCCTCTTGTTGTTTTTTTACTTTTTCCGCTTCGAGTTTTTTAAGTTCTTCTTGCTTCTTTTTCTCCTTATCAGGATCAACGCCGGCTGTTTGATCTAATTCCTTAACCTTATCGAGATCTAACTTCTTGGCGGGATCAGAAATCTTTTCATTTGCCTTTTCAATCAACTTATCCATATCAGATTTGCTAATTTTATTATCCGCTACGGCTTTTTTGGCAATATTACCAACAAGGTTATCCAAGTTTTGCTTAACCTTATCTAGGGCAGCTTGATCCTTGACGGTAAAATCAGTTTGCTCCGCGTTGCCTCCGCCATTTTCCAGTTCTTTCTTTTTCTGCGCGATAAATTCATCATTTTCTTTATCGATTTGTGCTTTGTTTTCAATAATCGCTTTAATAATTTCAGGTGAAGCATCTTGTATAAAACCTTCCAGATCAATAAAACTTACTTTTAAAGATGGATCATTGACTTCATCCCGCGAATCCAATGAAATTTGTTGTGTCGGGTAAAGATATGTAATTTTCGCCGTTTGCAAGCTATCTTCGTCTGCGGTAACTGTTGTTGCGGAGACCCGTCCCGCACCTACCGCCATTTTGATTTTCCCGGTATGCGGATCTACACCGACGAAGAATTGAGTTCCGCGAACCCCCATAACTGCCGTAGGCGTTTCCACTTCAAATTCATCATTCGTACCGGCTAATGATTTGACCTTGACCCACATCGATCCGGCCCAAATTTTTAACTTCGATTTTTTGCTGCCATTTGACGAGTTCAGATCGGAAACGTTCAATTCTGCATTGTCACCTAATGTGACATCAGAATCACCATTACTCAGATTCAGCGTGACCGATGAATCTGCCCCCGTATAAAGCGTGTCGCCTTGATTTAAACTCATGTTCTCATAAGCGTCATAAGTTTTAGAGCCTCCACCCTTCTTAACTGTAACGTCGCCGCTAAGAGAAGCGATCACTGCAACACGGACAGTTTTTGCATCGACGGGCTTAGCAAGTAAGGTAGATAACAAACTGAACAACATACAAAAGCATACAAATAAAGAAAAGAATGATTTCTTTGAGAATTGCATACGGCTTCCTCCTCTGTTATAAATTCCCGATAACTTCATACACCATGACGGGCTTTTCTTTCCCTTTAACCTTTATTTCGCCGACTGGTTCAATACGGAAAAGGTCTTTGACTCTCGCATAAGTGAGCTCGCTGATCAAAATTTGGCCCGGTTTGGCATTCGACTCCAGCCTCGCGGACAAATTAACGGTATCGCCAATTGCCGTATAATCAAGCCTCAAGTCCTCGGAACCAATATTGCCCACAACTGCCGGGCCGCTGTTAATACCAAGTCCGAATTTGACGCCAATCCCGTACTTTTCTATTAGCTTCTGCTCCAGGATGTCAGCCTGTGATTTCATTTCAATCGCCGCACGGACAGCCATTTCTGGGTGATTGTCATATTCGATTGGCGCCCCGAACATAGCCATGACGCCATCGCCAATAAACTTATCCAGCGTACCATTGAATTTGAAAATTGCTTTGGTACAAACGTCCAAATACTCATTCAAAACTTGAATTACTTGCTCGGGTTCAAGCCGCTCTGACATCGGCGTAAATCCACGTATATCAACGAATATAAGTGAAATATCCTTGCGACTCCCGCCAAGCTTTACATCCTCTCCGGATTGCAGCAGTTCGTCCACGACCGACTTCGATACGAATCTTCCAAAGATTCCTGTTACACGATTGCGCTCTTTGCGTTCTTGCAAATAATGGCTGATTAACGACCAAATATAAATAGCAATAAGTGCGAACTGCGGATATACGATTGGTATGAAAATGGAGCCGACCGTATAGCTTATCAACCAAATCAGATCATATATAATGAATAGGCCTATGAAAATGAATAAAGCGGATCTTCCTTTAAATCTCTCAAATAAAACTATGGCTAGCAAAGATAACAAAATAATAATCCCGACACCGACAGGCTTGCTTGAATCTTTATAAAATTTGCTCTCCAGCAGCGTCTGGATCATGTTGGCATGAATCTCGATTCCAAACATTTTGACGGAGCTGATTGGAGTCGGGTATTCGTCCTGCATGGCTGTGACAAAAGGGCCTACTAATATGATAGCTCCTTCTAGCGGCAAAGGATTTTTGCTATTTAGCACATCGATGAACGAAAGGGTCTCATATCCCGTATCCGCATCTACTTTCTGTCGCGGCATTGTAAAGAATTCCGTAGTAACTTGATTTCTTTCATTCGTAGGCATGACGATGTTCCCGCGTTTCCATTGACCGGTAGCAGCGTCCCGCCTTACTTTTTCTTTTTCATCCAAAACTAAATTTGCAAGCGCAACGCTGAATGCTGGTATGTATTGATTTTTCTCATCCGGCAGCCCGACAGGAAGTTTGCGAGCTTTACCATCTTTATCGACAAGCACATTGATATGGGCCATTTGTTCTTTATTCGTTGTTAGCGTTGTAGATGGATAGTCAATTTTCTCGGGGACTAAATCGCCTGCTTGCTGTTGTTTGGAGGGATAATTAATTTGGACGGGCAGGATGACGTTATGGTATTTGGCCAAAACATCAGCCAATGCTTTATCGTCGGCGGGGTTTTTCGAAGGTTCAGCCAAGACTACGTCTAAACCGATAGCAGCTGCACCAGACTGCTCCAATTTTTCAATGATTTGCGCGTAATTGGTTCGGTCCCATGGAAATTTGCCTATGGCTTTTAACGATTTTTCATCAATTTTTACAATTTTAATTCGATCCTCCGGCTGTCGCTCATCGATCGATTTGGCTTTCCGCATGATGTCTTGCAGCGGGTTCTCCAGAAAATAAAATAATCCGCTCGAGTTGACCGTGTAGAAATATGTCGAAAGCAACAGCAAGACAATTCCCGCGGCCAGAGTTTGCAACCAATTCTTTTTGCCCATAAGTCCCTCCCCAATAATTACTAGTTTTCATTGTAAGATGGTGCGTACAAAATGGCAATGAATTGTTACGATTTTATACAAAATGTATCAAAAAAAGAGCCCAATTCCTGGATAGGAATCGAGCTCTTTCGACATTTTGTGAATTTCACAAAATCCATGTCTAGTTAAATTTAGTTGAAAGGTGAATCTGCTACTTTGATGGAATCTGTTGGGCAACCATCTTGTGCATCTTGCAGATCATCGAAAAGATCTTCAGGGATTTCTGTTACCCCTCTGTTGTTATCTCCGTCGAAAATAACTTCAGCCAGACCCTCATCGTCGTAATCGTAGATGTCAGGCGCAGTCGCACCGCATGCGCCGCAAGCGATGCAGGTTTCTTTATCAACAAACGTATACTTTGCCATTCTGTACTCCTCCTCAAGATATCCTCAATGTAAAATATAATATAAAAGCTTATAAAGTTCAAACCTTAATATTGATGAGTCTTAAAATAGCTTTCGATATAGCGGCTGACAGCCTCGACATCATCCAAATGAAACGTAGGAATGCCTGCTGCAGCAAACTCCAAATCAGTGACAATGGCAAGCGGCGGCGGATCAAGCACTTGTATAATTTCACTTTGTTCTATGGTACGAAAGACAGCGATCTTGGGATGCTTTTCCTTCTTGAATCCTTCAATAAAGACAAAATCATAATCAGCGAACGCAAGCAACTGCTCTTGAAGAAGAGGCATTTCTTTTCTCTCATAAACCCGAACCGCTTCGGGAGATATCGTCACAACGGCATCTGCGCCAGCTTGAACGAAGGTCGTTGAGTCCGCTCCTGCCGCTTCTTTATAATGTCCATGAGCATCATGTTTCATTACGGCAACCCTGTAGCCTCTGCGCTGAAATTCAATAACCACCTTAGCAATCAAAGTGGTCTTACCACTATTGGAATAGCCGGCAAATCCAATATGATGCGCCATTTCTCTTCACCTCTAATCTTCCTGATGCAGCGGTCTATTTTTCAAATGATCCATCTGTAAGGAAGTGCCTCTTGCTTTATGGTTCCTAATTAAGGTAGATGGATCGTCACCCATCATGCCTGCAGTCAGAATGGCATTCTCGCCGAATTTATCCCGAAGCTGATCCATAATCCGGTTCAGTTGATCTTTGCGCGGCTGTTTTTCATAATCGAACAAATCCAATTGGATCGCGGTTTCTTCCTTGGCCGTTAAATTTTGCAAAGTGATGCCTAGCAGCCGAATCGGATTCCCTTCTTCCCAGTGGTGGTCGTACAACTGACATGATGTTTTATAGATGTCGTCCAGATGCTCCGTTGGCGTTTGCAAGGTAACCGATCTCGTAATGGTGCGCATTTCCGGATCACGGATCGTAATTTGCACCGTCGAAGACATTAATTTTTGTTTGCGAAGTCTTCTTGCAACTTGGTCCGCCAAATTCAAGAAAACGCGATAGACTTCCTTCCTGTCTGTCAGATCATTCGGCAATGTTGTTGTATGCCCGATGGATTTGCTCTGTTCCTGCTCCGGATTCACCAGTGAATGATCTATACCGTTTGCAGACTGTTTCAGGTGAGTCCCCAGTACGCCAAAATGAGTAATCAGCTTCATCTCATCCGCTTTCGCCAGTTGTCCTAGCGTATGAATGCCTAGCTTCGTCAATTTGTCCGCCGTCTTTTTTCCAATCCCGAAAAGATAGTGGCAAGGCTTATCCCATAATAGGTTCGGAACATCGCGCAGTCGCATCACCGAAATGCCATTTGGCTTTTTCATGTCCGAGCCCATTTTGGCAAGCAGTTTATTTGGCGCTACGCCTATGGAACATGGAAGCTTTAATTCATTCATAATTTTTTTTTGAATGAGGGTTGCGATCTCCATAGGGGTGCCAAATTGTTTGGAGCCTGTAATATCTACAAAGCACTCATCGATCGACATGGATTCTACTAACGGGGAAAAACTATAAGCAATTTGCATAAATCTTCGCGAGAAATCTCTATATAAATCGAAATCAGGCCGAATGAGGATCAAATCCGGACATAATTTTAACGCTTGCCGTACCTGCATACCCGTCTTGATGCCGATACGACGCGCCGCGTAGGAAGAAGTTACGATAATTCCTTTGCGAAGCTCCACACTTCCAGCTACCGCGATCGGCTTCCCTTTATATAAATGAGGCTCAACCGCTTCATGCACGGAGCAATAAAAAGCGTTCATATCGATATGAAGGATGACTCTTCCTTGTTTGGGATAATGATGATGAACGGACATCCTCCATAGACACCTCCCCAAAATATAGCCGTTATCAGCAAAAGTCAACTTCAGCATACAAAAAAATGTGCTTCCAAGCAAACGTATTTTTGCGATATGATGTCCTTACAAATAGAATTATGTTATAATTATAAATTATACATTAACGCTTTAAAGCAAGCGAACTCACTCCCATTTTACACACACTTAGTCAGTCTGCTAGCTTTTGAAGGAGGAACCCATGCCAACATCAGTCAAAATCTTCGATACTACGTTACGAGACGGAACGCAAGGAGAAGGCATCAGCTTATCCGTCGAGGATAAAATCAAAATTGCCCGCAAGCTGGATGAGCTTGGGGTTCATTATATTGAAGGCGGATGGCCGGGCAGCAACAGCAAAGACATCGAGTTCTTCGACCGCGTTCGGGACATGTCGTTCGCTAACGCCAAGATTACGGCATTCGGCAGTACAAGACGTAAAAATTCGAAAGCCGAAGACGACATCAATCTCAACAGGCTAGTAGAATCCGGCGCTCAAGTCGCAACAATTTTCGGAAAGTCTTGGGATTTCCATGTTCATACCGCCATTCAAACATCGCTCGAAGAAAACTTGGCAATGATCTATGACTCCGTCCGCTACTTGAAAAGCAAAGGACTTGAAGTTATTTATGACGCAGAGCATTTCTTCGACGGTTATAAGAATAACGCCGAATACGCGCTGCAAACGATTCAAAAAGCCCAAGACGCCGGTGCCGATTGGATCGTATTGTGTGATACTAATGGCGGATCCTTGCCAAGCGAAATCAGCTCGATTGTGACAACGGTGAAACAGCACGTATCCACTCCGGTAGGTATACACGCTCATAATGACTGTGAACTGGGTGTAGCCAACAGTCTTGCAGCGGTTCAAGCAGGCGCCGGGCAGGTGCAAGGTACGATTAACGGCTACGGAGAACGTTGTGGCAACGCGAATCTGAGCTCGATTATCCCTAATCTGCAATTAAAGCTCAAATATGATGTGATCACAGAAGAGCAGCTTCGGTCATTGACACAAGTTTCCCGTTACATCAGTGAAATTGCCAATACGCATATGCCCGTCAACCAGCCCTATGTCGGGAATGCGGCTTTTGCCCACAAAGGCGGTATTCACGTATCGGCAATCTTAAAGGATGCAAGCACTTATGAGCACATCACGCCTGAGCTTGTAGGAAACAAACAACGCGTGCTTGTATCGGAACTTGCCGGACAGAGCAACGTGCTGGTCAAAGCGCAAGAACTTAATCTTGATTTCAATAATGAGCATCAGAAAACGAAAGAAATCATTGAGAAGATCAAGGATCTCGAACATCAAGGCTATCAGTTTGAAGGGGCGGACGCATCCCTTGAGCTACTGCTCCGGGAAGCTTTTGAAGGACTCGAAGAGATCTTCACACTAGAATCTTTTAAAATGCTCGTTGAGAAATCTGCCAATCATTCCGTCGTTTCCGAAGCCATTGTCAAAGTAAAAGTGCACGGCGAGACCATTTACACCGCGGCAGAAGGCAACGGTCCGGTCAATGCGTTGGATAACGCCCTTCGCAAAGCGTTGGTTCAATATTATCCGGATATTCAACAAGTTCACCTTTCCGATTACAAGGTGCGTGTTCTTGATGAAAAAGGGGCGACAGCAGGTAAGGTTCGGGTATTAATGGAAACGACTGATTTCAACAATTCGTGGAACACGCTTGGGGTATCGAGCAATATCATCGAAGCCAGCTGGTACGCATTGGTCGATAGCTTGCGATATGCTCTGCTCGGCAGAACTCGCGTAGAGCCGGCCAACAAAGATCAACAAGAACGACTCGGTCTGGTGAATCATTAATCGAGAAATCAAAAAGCTGCAGGAGTTGGTCATATGGTCATACCCCTGTCAAGTAGACAGTTGAAAAAAAGCTATGCTGCCAGCGCGTGTCGAT
>NZ_JBHTHA010000022.1:0-21541 GCF_042676385.1 Paenibacillus sp. GCM10027628 | reverse complement strand
CCTTCGCCATTCGGGACTTGAACCCTATAGATAGCGCCCATGCTGGGCGCACACGCAAAAAAAGCGCCTGTTTCCATAAGAAACAGAACGCTTTAACACTATGAAATCTATTTTGCTTTATCTATCGCAACCGTTTGCCCGGACCATACCTGCTGCGAAGTCCACAGCGCATCGGGATTGTGCCAGAACGCATCCTCCGCCGGTATTCCGAGCGGTAAGAAAACCGCAGAACACAGGTACAGGCTGCCTGTCGATATATAATGCTCACCCAACTCAGGCTGGTGACCGCACAAACCGATCTGAAGCCAGCCGGATTCGTCGAATGTACCAGG
The DNA here is from genome assembly GCF_042676385.1 of Paenibacillus sp. GCM10027628. Classification (NCBI taxonomy): domain Bacteria; kingdom Bacillati; phylum Bacillota; class Bacilli; order Caryophanales; family Paenibacillaceae; genus Paenibacillus; species Paenibacillus sp. GCM10027628. The sequence goes on along the minus strand of NZ_JBHTHA010000022.1, from coordinate 21,209 downwards.
CGCTTCAATCAGCCTGCGTATGACGGTGCTTAGCGCGCATCGGACTTGCGCCGGGTTCACCTCCGCCGGCAGCTCGCCTCGCAATGCGATCTGTGCGAGCAGCTGAAACGCGCCGAAGCGGTAAGCCAAGGAGCGGCCAGTTACCGGAAAGGTACCTTCCGGTGAAATGGATCGTTCCAAAATGGCTGCATAGCGCTGCGCTCTAGTTAGAATAGGCGCCTTCATTTGCGCCCAGTCGTCCGCCTCCCCGCCAACGCGTTCGATAATATCGACCAGCATCGGTTGAATGACGAAGCTGTTGTAATAGTCTGCGTGATACTCCGGACCGTCGCTGTACATCCCATCGCCAAGATACCACTGCTCGTGCTGCTTCAATGCAAAATCGACGCGCATCCGGTCCCACTCTTCGCCGCAGACGAACAATGCTGTCTCGATCATGGCTGAGAACAGCAGCCAATTGCTGAAATGAGGCTTTCGCGAACGCGTAGCCTTGAGCGCTTGAACGACGTTGCTTTGGACCCTAGGGTCCAAGCTTTGCCATAGCGCAATCGGCGCTCTGAGAATCGCGTGCGCCAAAAAAGCGGTATCCACAATCGGTTGCTGCCCGGTAGTGAAGTTCAAATAATCCGGCGAATCCGGATCCGTTGCCGCATCCATCGCAACTCGAACCAACTCTACGTAGCGGCTGCGCAGCCGCTCTTCTTCGGGGTCCGATGAGCAGCTATCCAGCCATGGCGCGATACCGACCAGCGTACGCGCGAATGCCTCCAGATGAGAATAATGCAGCTGCTCATCCTTCTTACGCTCCACCGGCATAGTAGCTCGCAGTCTTCTAGCAGCCAGAGCCTCCAGAACAGGTGAAGCGATGCGATCCATCGTGCTTAGCCAATACTCACGGTGGTTTCCTTTAGCAGCGCTGTTATTCATACCAGTAGCCTGTAAGCCCTTTTTCTAATCGAAGAAGCGCTTCAAGATAATAATAATCGCCCCAGATCATATAATCATCCGGCGCATTGCCACCACGAACGTGGTACGAGCCACGCTCGATGAAGCCTTGAGCGTCCGGCTTGCCGATCGTAGCATACTTGTCAACGAGTCCTTTCATCGAACGTTCAACGCCATTTTCCAGGAATGCACGGTCTGCATCATCTTGAGGAAGATGGGATAAAAGCTCCAATGCCCCGGCAGCGGCAATGGCGGAAGCTGAACTGTCCCGCTTCGTGTCCGCATCGACTGGTACGTTAAAGTCCCAATACACAACGTTGTCTTCAGGCAGTCGTTCGAAAAAATATCGGGCTAACCGCTTCGATGTTTCCAGAAACAACGGATCTTTCGTGTATCGGTAGGAAAGCGCGAATCCGTAAATCCCCCACGCCTGCCCGCGAGTCCACGTAGAGCCATCCCGGTAGCCTTGATGCGTTCCGCCATGTAGAGGCTCTCCATTTCCCTGATCAAAATAGAACGTATGGAACGATGAATCATCGCCACGTACCAAATAACGACGGCTCAAGTTCGCGTGAGTGAGCGCGATCTCTTTGTATTTCGCATCGCCTGTCTGCTCGCTAGCCCAGTAGAGCAGCGGCAAATTCATCATGCAATCGATGATGATCCGGCCTCCATTATGCTCATCTCCTGCGGGTCCCCATGCTTGAATGTACTGACCCTTCGGTCTCCAGCGCTTGAACAATACGTCGGCTGCTTGCAAAGTCAAAGTTCTGGCAGCCTCATCTTTTTCGATGATCCACTGCGCTTTGGAAGATAAGGAATATAAGAATCCAATGTCATGATGATCCAGTGCAACGTTCTTTTCCAGTCTTTGCTTGAAGCTCGCCACGGATTTACGAGCCGCTTCTAGGAAAACTTTGTCACCGCTGTATTCGTAGCATAGCCATAAAATACCGGACCAAAAGCCATCCGTCCAATCATCGTTTGGATTGAGCAAATATACATCGTTATTGCTTACATGAGGAAATAAATCCCCGTAACGTTCAATGTTCGCTTTTGTTTTCCGTACCGCGTCTTCAATTGCCTGCTGCCACATATTCATTCACTCCGCTCTTCTATGGATTAGTTGTTTGACGTTCAATCAGTTTTAGAGGGACTTCGATCTCCCTCTCATTCTGCACTATGGCCTGTTGGCTGCTCAATTTATTAAGAAGCTTATCGATAGCTGTTGATGCTTGAAATGTATACGGAATGTCCCAGCTAGTGAGACCTGGAAAACTGTGCTCGGCAATATAATGGTTATTGATGCCTACGATTTTCATCTCGCCCGGCAGTTCAATGCCTAAGCGAAGCGTTCCGGTAATGAGACGCAAGGCCACATAGTCATCAAAGGCAACGATGCCGATCGGCGCAGGATGGCGCTCACGAAGCTTTTGCAAATAATCATCGACCTCAAGATCCTTCACATCGACGATTTCATAACTGATTCCGCTTCCATAACGCGCGATACCATGCAAAAAACCGATTTGCCGCTGCTCGTCGATCGCCTTGGACCTCTTGCTGCTTACGTAGCATAACGCTTGGCAGCCTCGTTCCAACAACAGTTTGACCGATTGCTCGCAAGCGGATGCGAATCCTAAGTTGACTGCACCAATCGCGATATCCTCGGGCCAATTCCAACCGTTAATCAGCACTAAGGGTGTTCCGCTATTGACAATGGATCTCGTCGATTCAAACCCCATCGCCAAGCCGTGGCAAATCAAACCATCCACTCTGCGCTGCTGCAAAACCTCCAAATTTCTGCGTTCAATCTCCGGGTCGAATCCCCCAGATGAAAATACAGACAAGTGATATCCGCGATGATGCGCTTCAATTTGCAGATGCTCGGCAAGCAACCCATAATATCCATTCAATCCCGGTACGATTAGACCAAGCTCGTACGTTTTATTGCGGCTTAGCCCTGCTGCCATCGTATTGCGCCGGTAGCCTAACCGCTCAGCTGCCTGCTCGACTTTACGAATTGTCTCTTTCGACGAACGAATACCACCTCGATTCAGCACGTTGGAGACCGTGGCGATCGATACGCCGGCTTCTTCGGCCACATCCACAATCGTGACTTGTTTGGGCTTACCCATGCTGCATTCAACTCCATTTTGTTAAACGTTTAACATTCAGTTATAGCTTAAATTGAAACGTTTAACATGTCAAGCTGAAAATCAGAACAAAACTGACCATTAGCGGGCAAAAAAAGAACCCCGCACCAGCGACTATAAATAAAATCGCGAATGCGGAGCTCACTGCAACCGTTATTTTTTATTTTTCTCCAGGATCGCGTTTGCATCCTTGCGGAATTTGGCTGCAGCTTCTTCTATGCTCGTTTTCTTGTAAAGAATTTGCTCACTCGCCGATTTCAGCAGCTTCTCGACTTCAATCGAACCGATTGGATTCGGAGGATCCATTTGCGAGCTGTTTTGTTCGGCCCAAGCGACATAATCGAAAATTTTCACTTCGTTCGGAGACAGGATCGGCTTGAGCGCATCCTTCACTTTGGAGGATACCGGCACGCCGCGGTCGCCTTTAATTAATTTATTCGCTTCGATATCGTTGACGAAGAAGCTGATGAATTTCGCCGCTTCTTCTTTTTGCTTGGAACTATTCGTAACCGAGAAATACATGCTCGGCTTCAAGAACAATCCTTTATTTCCGTTGCGGCCGGGAAGCGGGAACAATTCGAGCGGACGATCTTTCACCAGATTGGCGACCGCCAAAAATTGGTTGGACCAACCGTTGCCGGAAACCGCGTTCCCTAGCAAAATTTCATCCTCTTCCGCTACGCCTTTCTTGGTTGCTTCTTTGTCGAGCGACAAGATGGAGCCTGCATCGTACCATTTTTGGTAACGTTTAAAGTAGTCGATAAAAGGTTTATCGTCGGAATACCCAAGTGCCGAGCCATCTGCGTTGTACATTTTCTGATCGACGGTTCTAAGGTAGTATGGGAAGAACACTTCGTGATGGAAAGCAAAGCCGCCTATCTGCTTGCCGGATGCCTTCGCCTTAGCCGCCATTGCATCGTAATCATCCCAAGTCCAATCCTTACCCGGGACCGGAATATTTAGGCTCTTGAGCGTATTCACATCTAATGTGGTGCTAAGCGCATTCACCCCTAGGTTCATACCTACAAGCTTACCGCCGTATTCACCGCCGGAAACTGCATTCGGGCTGATCGACGACACGTCCAGAATACCGTTTTTCGTATATGGTGTTAAATCTGCCAGCTGATTTTTGCCGCCATACTGGGCCAGGTAAGAAATATCCATTTGGATAACGTCCGGCAATTGGTTTGCCGAGGCTTGCGGGGCAAGTTTTTTCCAATAGTCGTCAAATGTTGCGTATTCCGGTTCGATTTTTACATTCGGATGCTGCTTCTCGTACATTTCGATCACTTTCAGCGTATAGTCGTGGCGCGATTGCCCTCCCCACCAGGCTACCCTCAGCTTGACTGGATCTTTGCTTGCCGCAGGAGCTGAAGTTGCCGTTGCCGCTTTGGTCGGCTCGCCGCTTGACGCAGGTGCCGCTGTTTTCGTATTCGAACCTGTAGAACACGCCGCAGCCGTGAAAAGCACAGACAACGACAATGCTAACGTTAACGCTTTTTTCATCTCTTTTTCCTCCCCTAAAATGAAGTCGCTCGCAAGTGGATAACGCTTACAAGTTTATTATCCAACTTTAGAAAGAGAAGTTTAATGCAGAAATCGGAGATGTTTGTTCAAAAAACAGTGATCATGAAAAAAAAACCGCGTTCCAGAAAAAAAAATAAAACCAGATCCGTTTCCGTTACGTAGTACTCTTCATGCATGACATACTACTCAAGTCAGGGAGGTTTCTTGCTTATGACAACGACACTTGCTTTTCACCAAACCGCTTCAATCCGAGACTTCATTTCCATGGTGGTATGGTATTTACGTAAGCGACGGAGAGCGTAACTTGAATGGATTCCTCCTATAAAAAGAAAGAAAAAGAGCTCTTCCCAAGTAGAATTCTCTACTCGGGAACAGCTCTTTTGTTGTTTAAAGTATGGAAGCCAGCAGCTCGTAAGAGCGAAGCCTTTTTTCATAATCGGGAACTTGGGTAACGACGAGAAATTCGTCAATGCCGCAAACTTCTCCTAGTTGCTCCAATTGACTTTTCACTTGCTTCGCAGTTCCTATGATCAAATTTGGATTCGGCGTAGTCTGACTCGGTTCGTTTGCCGCTGCCTCGGTGGCAGGCTTTTGCCAAGCTGAGCCTTCCGCCATGAGACGCTTGGCTTCCGCTTCCGCTTCCGTTTCGGCGCAAATCACACCTACTGCTGAAATGGCTTGCGGTGCCCGCAATGCAGTTGAAGGCTGAAATTGCCTGCGGTAAGCGGCTAGAACTTCCGCCGGGTCGTTATCGCTCATAAATTGGCCAAAAACGTAACCGGTTCCGAATTGAGCGGCGAAATCAGCGCTTTTGGTATTCGTACCCAGCATCCATACTTGCGGAGGCGTCTTCGGTACCGGTCTTGCCGTCACGGACTGACCTTCCAGCTCAAACCGGTTGTCCAGCAGTGCCATCAACGTTTGTAAGGACTCAGGAAGCTGACGAACATGTTCAAGAAAATTGCCGCTCAGCGCAATCGATGCATGCGCAGACCCGCCTGGAGCTCTCCCGATGCCGAGATCGATTCTTCCCGGGTATAGCGTCGCAAGCATCTGGAATAATTCAGCGACTTTCAACGGCTTGTAATGCGGGAGCAGCAGGGCTCCGGATCCAAGACGAATGCGAGTCGTGCGAGCGCCGATATGCGAAAGCAGGACCTCCGGGGATGTGCAAGCCAGACCTTGGATATCGTGATGCTCGGCGACCCAATAGCGGGAATAGCCCCATCTTTCCGCTGCCTGGGCTAGCATGACCGCTTGTTCCAAAGCATATGCCGGGTCAGCCGGAGCAAAGACAGGTACAAGATCTAGCACACTTAATTTCATGAAAGTATTACTCCTTTTATTTTGCGCAATCATGATATATTTGACAGCTCCCAGACGCAAGTCCTAATCCAAAAACAGCCGGTTCCCTCTAATTGGAAGAGGCGAATCGGCTGTAATTGATGCATCTCCGGCTCAGGCGCTTCCAAGCCGATATTCATTCATATAATGAACGCATTGTATGAATCGGACGGTTTGCGTCTGAGCTCTCATCACAACTGAATGCGTTTCAGCGCGGTTGCTGTAATGGAATTTAACACCGCTAAGGAAATCACCGGACGTCACGCCGGTTGCTGCAAAGTAAATATCGGAGTCGCCGACCAAATCGCGCATGCCGAGCACCTTGGATGGGCTCAAGATCCCCATGTCGATGCAGCGCTGCTTTTCTTTTTCGCCCTCCGGCAGCAGCCTTCCTTGAAACTCGCCGCCCATACAGCGGATCGCCGCAGCCGCCAGCACACCTTCAGGCGCCCCGCCGGAACCTACATGCAGATCGATGCCGGTATCCGGGAATGCGGAGGCCATCGCGCCGGCAACATCCCCATCGCTGAGCAGATGGATTTTCACGCCTAATCCGCGTAAAATCATAATTTTATCTGCATGTCTTTTACGGTCAAGAATAGAGACGGTTAAGTCTGTGATATCCTTTTGCAGGATCTCGGCAGCTTTTCGAATTGTCGCTTCCAGCGGATCGTCCAAACTGAGCTTCCCGGCCAAACGGGGACCAACGGCCAGCTTTTCCATATACATATCCGGGGCATGAAGCAGATTCCCCTTCTCCGCAATGGCAACAACAGAAAGGGCATTGTTCCTGCCGCTCGCGACGATGTCCGTCCCTTCCAGCGGATCAACGGCCACGTCAAATTCCGGACCTGCACCGCTGCCCACCGGCTCTCCGATATAGAGCATCGGCGCTTCATCCATCTCACCTTCGCCAATGACGACTGTTCCGCGGAATGGAATCGAGCTAAATATGGAACGCATGGCTGAGGTAGCGGCTTCGTCTGCGCAATGCTTGTTTCCTTTGCCCGTCCAGCGAGCAGAGGCCAAAGCCGCATGTTCGGTAACCCGGACGATGTCCAGTGACAAATCTCTCTCCATCTCTCCATCCAACCTTTCTTTCACTCACATATTGGCTAAAATCATCCCAGCCGTTTCTTCGATAGCCTTTTCACTTACATCCAGAACCGTACAACCTATCTCGCGATACAGGTTCACAGCAAACTCAAGTTCTTCCGCAACCCGCTCCGTCGTTGCATATTTGGCTCCAAAAGGCAGTCCTACCGCTTTCAAACGTTCGGTGCGAATGCGGACCAGCTGCTCAGGACTCATCGTTAAGCCAACTACTTTTCGCGGATCTAATTCATAGATGACTGACGGCGGCTTTACTTCCGGAACTAATGGATAATTGGACACTTTATAACCTTTGTGCGCCAAGTAAATGCTTAGTGGCGTTTTGGACGTGCGGGAAGGTCCCAGCAGAACGATATGCGCCTGTTTCATCATGCTGGGATCCTTGCCATCATCGGAATTAACCGTAAATTCCACCGCTTCCACCCGTTGAAAATATTGTTCGTCCATCTGATACAATAAACCGGCTTTCCGTTTAGGCGAATCCTTAAAAGTATCAATGAATGCCTGCATCATGGGACCCATAATATCTATCGCGTTCACGCCGAGTCGGATCGTCTCTTGCCGCATCATTTCTCTAAGCTCCGGCAATACGAGCGTGTAGGCGACAAACCCGTTAACCCGTGAAGCCTCTTCCATCAAAGTGCGGATCTCATCCTCGGTTCGAATCGACCCAAAACGTCTGACTTGAACTGTGCTCGCGTTAAACTGACGGATTGTAGCCTGTACGACGGTATTCGCCGTTTCCCCGACAGAATCCGAACAAACGAATATCGTATGCATATTCTCTCCCAATCGAACTCCCCCTGATTAGTTCCCCAGCGCCACATCGAGCAGCAGTTTGGTCATCGTCGTTTTCGTTATTCTTCCTACTACTTCACCGAGATTTTGTTCTACGGAGTGCTTCACGACAGGAATACTGTCAACCTGGTGGAAAATCATTTTACGTGCCGCCTCCAAAACGCTATCATCGGGGCTCACAGTAATAATATTCGGATGTCGTGTCATGACAAGCGATATCGGCATCGAGGTCGCTGCCGCATTACCAAGTGTTACTTTCAGTAAATCTTTGCGGGAGACAATGCCGACGAGCATCCCGTTCGCATTCACGATAATAAGACTCCCCACATTTTCGAGAAAAAGTGTAACCACAGCGTCACTTACCGTGACCGTTTCCCTAAGGACGACGGGAATTCCCATCACATCCTTAACTTTGACCGCCTCCACATTGGTAAAAGGCGAATCTTCTTGAAGCGCCGCTGTACCCAGAAAATAACCTACTTTGGGCTTGGCGTCTATATATCGGAGCATGACCAGCAGCGCAAGATCCGATCGGATGGTCGGACGACTGATACCTAGCAATTCTGCGATGCGTTCGCCCGTTATTGGCGCATGTTTTTTGACAAGATCGATAATTTCGATCTGGCGGGATGTGAGCTCGATAGTGTTTCCCTCCCTGAACAATTCAAATCAAGATCATCCCTTTGCATGTTCATATGAAAACTTGCAATGGAAGCATAATCTATTGTAGCTCATCTATGCTTAGAATCATACCCTGGGGCCTGCTGCGATAATGCTTTCATCCACATTTGCAAATTTCTTAAAATTATTGATGAAACGCAGCGCCAGCTCCTTGGCTTTCTCATCATAGAGCGCTTTGTCCTGCCAAGCATTTCTTGGCTGCAAGAGCTCGCCCGGAACCCCCGGGATTTGATCCGGACATAATAAACCGAAGAATGGAGCTTCGGTAAACGTCGTCTGCTCGATGCTGCCATTCAGTGCAGCCGTGACCATTGCTCTTGTGTATGACAAATTCATCCGTTCCCCAACGCCATAACTGCCGCCAACCCAGCCCGTATTGATTAAATAAACGTTAACTTGGTGCTCTTCAATTTTGCGTCCCAGCATTTGTGCGTAGACAGAAGGATGAAGCGGCAAAAACGGTGAGCCGAAGCAAGTGGAGAACGTAGCTTCCGGTTCAGTAATCCCCCGCTCCGTACCCGCAAGCTTGGACGTATAGCCGGATAGGAAGTGATACATAGCCTGCTCTTTCGACAGCTTGGAGATTGGCGGCAGTACCCCGGATGCATCGGCGGTCAAGAACAAGATGACGCTCGGATGATCGGCTTGCCCGGGAATCATTGCTCCTGGAATATGTTCAACGGGATAAGCTGCACGGGTATTCTCCGTCAATTGGGTGTTGCCGTAATCGGCGACCCCGCTGGAAGGATCCAGCACCACATTCTCCAAAACAGAGCCGAATCGGATCGCTTGCCAAATCTGCGGTTCCTTCTCTTCCGAGAGTCCTGCGCATTTGGCATAGCAGCCTCCCTCGAAATTGAACACCCCGTCCGCCGACCAACCATGCTCATCATCGCCGATGAGACGACGATTTGGATCTGCGGACAACGTCGTTTTTCCCGTGCCGGAAAGTCCGAAGAATAGGGCAACATCACCTTCAGGTCCGACATTTGCCGATCCGTGCATAGGAAGCACACCTTGGCCGGGAAGCAAATAATTGAGAACGCTGAAGATCGATTTCTTCATCTCGCCGGCATACTCTGTCCCTCCGATCAGGACGATTTTCCGCTCAAAAGAGAGGCAAATAAACGTCTCGGACTTTGTACCGTCAACGGTTGGATCCGCTTTTAAACCGGGAAGGGCAATGACCGTAAATTCAGGTTTGTGAGCAAGAAGTTCAGACTTGCCGGGACGAACAAACAGCTGGCGAGCGAATAAGTTGTGCCATGCGTATTCATTGATTACCCGAATCGGGAGTCTATATGCAGGATCCGCGCCCGCAAAACCGTCAAATACAAACAATTCCCGCTCCGCCATGTAATTTTGAGCTTTTTGATACAATTGTTCGAATTGTTGTTCCGAGATTGGCTGATTCACAGCCCCCCAATCGATTTGATCGGCGACAGAACATTCATCGACTATATATTTGTCCTTTGGGGAACGACCTGTGTACTTGCCGGTGTTCACCTGAAGCGCCCCGGAAGAAGCTAATGATCCTTCTTTACGCTGTATGCTCATGCTCATTAACTGAGATACAGACAAGTTGTAATGAATGGTACCTACATTTGGATGTTCTACCTTAAGCTCTATGCTCATGCTCCCATTCCTTTCACCTATGAGGCCTCAGTTATATAGTGTGTATTAATTATTATATATTGTATATTATAAAATGAATTAATTAAATAATAAACCGTTTGGACACATAAAACAATGTTTTATTGCCTTTTCCGTAACAATTATGACACATTTTTAGCGCAAAAATAAAAGAACCTGAAGCCGCAGTGTCGCCTCAGGTCCTTCTAAGGGATAACCTCTTGGTCACCCCGAAACATTTCTAATGGAAGAAAACGATGCCCATAACCCCGGATAAAAGAATAACGACAAAAGGGTGCAGCTTGTACTTAATGACGCCAACGACTACGCCAATCGTTATCAATACCGTGGCGGCTTGATGCCAGGAGAACAAAACCTTATCGGCGCCCGACCATCCAAAATGAATGGCAGCGAAGATGATGAACCCCGTCACAACGGGACGCAAGCCGTAAAACGAAGATTTAAACCATTTGTGATGATGCCACTTGTATAAAAATGCCGCCAGCAAAATAATGAGCAGCAGCGAAGGAAAAACCATACCGAAGGTCGCTGCAATAGCTCCAGGTATACCCGCTGCCTCAAAGCCAATGAGAGTAGCGCTATTCGTCGCGATCGGACCAGGGCCCATGCCGGCCAAAGCAACAGCATGGTTATATTGTTCGCCCGTCATCCATTGATGAATCTCGACTTCATGCTGGATGATCGGTATCATCGCATAACCGCCGCCGAATGAAATGAAACCAATTTTCAAAAAAGTAAAAAATAAACTCCATATCAGCATCGCAGGCACCCCATTCTTAAATGCCGTCCGCGATAAAGTAATCCGCGTATTTATAGGAATTGGCGGCTACAGGTGTTGCCGCTTCTTTTTCTAATGGACTCGCCATCCCCCATCGCTCCTTAAGAATCACGATGATGATGCCAAGAAATAGGCCCATGACGATGACTAAGATTGGATGGATAGGGACATAGAGCAGAATAGCAACCGTACTTACTGCAGCCAACAGCGTTATTTTATCCACAATGCAAGCCTTCGCCATTTTATAGCCGGCCACTATAATAAGCCCTACGATGGCGGCATGGATGCCTTCCAGAATTGCTTGCGTTTTGGGATAATGCTCAACAAATGAATACAACACACTCAACATGAGAACGATGAGGAATGTGGGAATCGTGATGCCGATGACGGCTGCGACTGCTCCCGTAATTCCAGCCAGATGATAGCCTATCAAGGCCGATGTGTTAACACCGATGCCTCCCGGTGCTGCTCCCGCAATCGAAAGCAATTCTGACATCTCTTCGTCATTCATCCAATGCTTCTGTTCAACGACTTCTCTTTGGATTGCCGGAATCATCGCATAACCGCCACCGAACGTTACGGGGCTGATCCGAAGAAAAGTCCAAAAAATGTCCAAAAGCTTTTTCATATTTCTAATCGGCATGATGGTTGACCTCCCCTGCACTTAATTCTATTTTGAATGAAAGATCAGGAAATGTCCAATAAATTTTATTTAAATATAGGGAAAGTAACTACTTATAATGCATGTTTTTCACCCACTAAATCCCGATAATCCCGATGCGCTCTGTAAGTTTATTTCTTTTTGGCAAGAAGTTCAGAAACGCCTTTCTACACAATTTAGGGACTCATAATCCATAGAGTGACGATATGCCTCAATCTCAATCTGTAACGGCCTCTAGTTTCGTATTACTCATGGCATTTAACTAAGATTAACTGGAGATTAGGGATTGATGGGGAGGCTGAAAGGGAGATTGGAGGGTTAACGGGAGATTGGAGGGTTAAAGGGAGAATGGATGGTTAAAGGGAGAATGTGAGATTAACGGAGATTAGGGGATTGATGGGGAGATTAATTGGGAGATTGAAAACATGGAGCATCCACAGCGATTAAAGAATAAAGTCTCTATTAGCGCCCGGTTGGACTCAAATTTATTGGAGAAATGGTCCAAAGAGGGCTCGAGAGAACAAAGGTCTTTATTCAAAGACTCAAGTTCGTTATTTATGGTCCTTTGTTCTCTACCTCGACCAAATCGGGGGATTCACCCACTTTTAGCGTCATTATGGGCGTTATTAGCGAATGTTTGTTCTCAAAAAGAAACTGGTAACGGTCACCTTTCGCAAATATCAGTCCACACCATGTATGTCCATAATAATCCTCTTCCAAACAACTCAGTATCTTGCAAAGCTTCCAAACAATGAAAAAGAGAACCCGCAACAAGCGTGGATTCTCCTCAGTCTACTTCATAATGGAATTCGATCGGTTTGCTATAAAGCAACACCTGTCCATCGAACGCGACGCTTACAGGTTGACGCTACTCATGTCCGGATAACGGGCCCCTAATGCAGCTCCCTTGGGGGCAGCGTCATCGATGCGCGCCAAGTCGTCCTTCGTCAGTTCAATCGCGATAGCGCCAATGTTCTCCTCGAGGTACTCCCTGCGTTTCGTTCCCGGAATCGGGACAATGTCGTTCCCTTGAGCCAACAGCCAAGCTAAGGCCAATTGAGATGGCTTCACACCTTTCTCGGCGGCTATCTCTTCCACTCGCTTGACGAGCTCAAGGTTTTTGATGAAATTGTCCCCTTGAAATCGGGGTGAGAACCGTCGATAATCGTCTTCGGCCAAGTCTTCGAACTTTTGGATTTGACCGGTGAGAAATCCGCGTCCTAGGGGACTATAAGGAACAAAGCCAATTCCAAGTTCGCGGCACACGGGCAAAATCTCATCCTCCACATCGCGGCTCCAAAGCGAATACTCCGTCTGCAGCGCGGTTACCGGATGTACGTCGTGTGCGCGCCGAATGGTAGCTGAGGCGGCTTCGGACAACCCGATGTAGCGGACTTTGCCCTCTCGCACCAGTTCAGACATGGCACCGACCGTTTCTTCGATCGGAGTTTGAGGGTCCACTCTATGTTGATAGTACAAATCGATATAATCTACGCCCAGACGGCGAAGACTAGCCTCACAAGCTTCTTTTACATATTCCGGCCGGCCGTTGACACCCAGAAATTTACCCTCTTTGCTTCGTACACTGCCAAATTTCGTTGCCAGAATGACTTCGCCGCGGCGTCCTTTCACAGCTTTGCCGATAAGCTCTTCGTTTTTTCCGACGCCATACATATCCGCCGTGTCCAGAAAAGTAACCCCAAGTTCTATAGCTCTGTGTATGGTGCGTATGGATTCCTCTTCATCACGCCCGCTGTAAAAGTCAGACATGCCCATGCAACCGAGTCCGAGTGCTGAAACCTCCAAATTGCTTTTGCCTAGCTTTCTCATCTTCAAGTTCATCCACACCTTTCAATAAACACGCATGAATTTAGACCGCATAAAGAGTTATGTAATCAGCCCATCTTCATCATACACCTTAGAGTTCACTTTAAGGCAAGCGTTATTTGCGTTTCCGGTCTTATCCTGCTAGAAAGCTTCAACCTACAATAGCTCAAACGCCATTAAATCCCTGGCCACTGTGATCTTACCTGAATAGATATCCTGCATCCCACTTGTATACTCAGCCTCTGCCTCAACATTTGCTGCCGGTGCCGGTATGTGATGGGTCAGAACAAGATGGGCAACCCCAGCTGCTCTCGCGATTTCCGCAACTTCCAGCGTAGTCGAATGATACTTAGCAGGATTAGAGAGGCCAATGCGCTCTTGGGGAAATTTCTCTATCAATGCGTCCAGCCAAACTTTGTTGTAGGATTCGTGAATCAGCAAATCAGCGCCCCTACTGTATTTGATCATATTTTCCACTGGAATCGTATCCCCTGAAATCACGACCGACTTGCCGTTATACTCGAATTTGTAAGCAATCGCCGGATAAACCGGCCGATGATCGACTTCAAATGCAGTAATTCGAATGCCGTCCCTGTCATAGACGACGCCCTCGTTGCTCTCAAAATACCGGATATCCGCCCCTTCTCCTGCGGAGAAGTTATAGTTCACCCGCAGATTCGCATCGAAATCGAAAGACTCTCTCATTTTACTGATGATCGCTTTCGTTGTCGTCGGCCCATACACATTCATCGGACCTTTCCGGCCCTCAAAAACCCGTTCCGCCGTGACGTGCGTACGCCAACTTGTTATAAACACATCGAAGAACCCTGAGTTGTGATCGCTGTGATGATGAGTAAAGAAGACGTCGGAGATCCGCTGCGGCATAATCCCCGCTTTAATTAATTGGTCAACCGTTGCGCCACCGCAATCGACCAGAAATGTTTTGTCCCCTGCCATAACGGCAACTCCCGCTTTCGCTCTTCCATAAAAAGCCCGCGGCGTGCCAGTTCCCAGAATGACGATCTTCAAATTTTCGTGATAATCAGGCAATAAGTGCTCTTGCTTTTGGATTTGCAATTGTATGACCTCCAATGTTTTATCTATTTTTCTTGTTTGACCTCGGTCATTAGAGACAGATCAAGGAACTTGCTGAAGTCCAGCTCCTCCGCCTTAACCCCTTTCATATAACCGGCATCAAAAGAAGTTTTGGCTTGCGCGTTAATGTCATCCAGCGTGATATCTTCCGTTAATTTCAAGTGATCAATTGCCGCTTGGATGAGTGCCGGCTCCATGCCCTTTCCAGTTAGCTGCTTCAGTTCATTGCTAATCAGATCATAGGCTTTATCCGGATTTTGTTTAATAAAATCGATGCCCTGCTTATTGGCTTTGATCGCTTTTTTGGCTAAAGCCCGGTGTTCGTTAATAAATTTGTCGGAGGCAACAAGTATCGTTAATGGATAATTGCCGTTTTTCGGAGGGATTTTATCCCAATCCACTAGAATTTCAGCAGTTCCTTCCTGAATCATTTGCGTACCCCAAGGCTCAGCGATCAGCGTCGCGTCCACTTCTTTTTGGCGCATGGCGACTAAGGTATCGGCCGGGGCCCGCGTAACGACTTGAACGCCTGAGGCATCCGTCGTCACTTTCAATCCTTCTTGACCCAGGAGCAAGCGAAGAGAAAGATCAGGCGTCCCGCCTTTGGCTGCGACAGCTACTGTTTTGCCGACTAAATCCTTCACGGATCGGATACCGGCGTCTTTGCGTACGACCAGCACAGCCCCGCCGTTATTTGCTCCGGCGATCACACGAATATTTTTACTCTTCAAATATTGATTGATTACAGGACCCGGGCCCACATAACCTAGATCAATTTGGTTGGTAGCAATCGCCGTTGCGAAATCCGCACCATTATCAAATGCAGTCACCTCGATCTTGGCACTTTTACCGAACTCTTGCCCAAAATAGTTGTTTTGCAGCGCGATAAAGCCTGGTGCATGCGTGACATTTTTCAAAATACCGATTTTAACCGTCGTATCTCCGGTCGTGTTTGCAGCTTCTTTACTCGCACCGCAAGCAGATAAAACCAGCGATATGAGTAAAGTGATGCTAATTAAGCGTGCTAATTTCTTCATTTGATTTCCCCCTATTTATTTAGCTGGAATCGGAGTGCAATTTTATCCTCCAGTTGTTTGAAGCAAAAATGATCGGAGATTGTGCCGATCACTGCGATGAGGATGACAATGCACAGAATAGTGGCCGTATCCCCCAGTCCGCGGCTATCTTGAAGCATTTGCCCGAGTCCGATGCCTTTGGCAATCAATTCACCTGCAACGAGCGCCCGCCAGGCAAATGCCCAAGCCACTCGAATCCCCGTAATCCAGTGGGGAAATGCCGCAGGCAGCATCACTTGAACAAACATGTGCAATCCATTACCCGCTCCCAGCATACGTGCAGCTCTTAGATGGATAGGCGCAATGTTAAGGATCCCGGTTCTACTGGCCATCGCCATCGTCCATGTTGCCCCAATCGTCGTGATGAAAATGACGGAAGTATCGGTAAGCCCGAACCAGATGATAGCGAACGGCAGCCAGGCTATGCTCGGCACGGTTTGCAGGGCTACGACCAGGAAGCCGAAGGTCTCATCCACATATCGATAACGAGCAAACAAGAATCCAAGCGTCGTTCCAAGTCCAATCGATATTAAAAAGGCACCGAGCAACCTGCGAAGACTCGCAACCGTTGCGCCGAGCAGATGCCCTTGCGTGAACCCATCATAGAAAGCTTGAAATGTTTGGAGAGGAGAAGGAAATTTCCAACCCCATTGAAAAATCCTATATCCCAACTCCCATGCTATCAGCAGGAGAACCAGAAACAACGTTCTTCTTAATGCTGTATTCATTTCCGAGCTCCTCTCTAACTACTTTCTCAAGCTCATCGGTGAGAGCTTCCATAATTTTGTTTTCCAGAAAATGAATGAGCGGATCCGCGCTTAAATGAGGTCTGGCCGCCTGAACAACGAATTCTTTTTTAACCCTCCCGGGCTGTGTGGACATGACGATAACCCGATCCGATAGCGTTACGGCTTCGCGAATATTGTGCGTGATAAATAAAATGGTTTTACGGGTTTTCAACCAAATTTCTTCCAAGTCTTTAAGTAAAATAAATCGGGTTTGTTCATCCAGCGCCGCAAAGGGTTCGTCCATTAATAAGATGTCCGGATCCATGACCAGCGCCCTGGCGATAGCCACTCTTTGCTTCATGCCGCCAGAAAGCTCATGCGGATAGCGATCTATAAATTTGCTCAAATGTACCGATTTGATTTGTTCGGCAGCGAGCGCATAGCGCTCTTTACGTGCGATCCCTTTCTGCTTCAAACCGAAAGCTACGTTATCCAATACCGTTAGCCATGGAAATAAGCCATGTTCTTGAAACACAACGATGCGGTCAGGACCCGGAGCGCCGACCCTTTCCCCGTTGACTGTAATGCTTCCAGTGTCAGCCGTTTCGAAGCCTGCAATCAGATTCAGCAATGTAGACTTCCCGCAGCCTGATGGTCCTACCAACGATACGAACTCTCCTTTTTCAATCGTCAAGGAAACTTGGTCCAAAGCCGTATATGCCGCTCCCGTCCGCTGGGAAAAGACTTTACTCACATTGTTAATGGAAATCATACTTACACACTCCCAATGAATGACTTACTAAATGTCCGAGAAAAATCGATTCGGATGAAAAATGACGATTTTCTTTTTGGCGTAATCGATAAGCCCTTTATCCCGCCATTTATTCAACGTCTCCGTAACGGTTTGTCTGCTGCAGCCAATAACATAAGAGATTTCCTCATGGCTAAGCGGCACTTGAACCTCGTGCCTGTCGGACGTCGGCTTGCCAAGCTGCATGAGAAACCAAGCGAGCCTCCAAGCAACAGGGCGGCATATTAACGTTTCAACCATTTTCTGCGTTTGCAAAAGTCTGCGGGCACCTAGAACTGCCAGTGCATAGGAGAATTCAGCGTTCTCCTTCGCTAACGCCACAAACTTGCGTGCATCCAGTGTAATAAGCTGGCTGTCGCTTAGACATCGCGCATACCGTTTACGCTGCGTATTCGTTAATAGCTCTGCGTTGCCGAATATCTCATCTTCATAACGAAGAAATAAGGTGATGCCTTGCCCCTCTTCAGAGGATTGTGAAATTTTGATTAATCCCGATTCTACGTAGTAAGCACCATTCGGGAGATCATTTTCTTGAAAAACGAACTCGTTTTTTTTAAAAGACTGGGGGACTCCATAGGTTCGAAAAGCATTAACGATAACTTCCTTTGTCTCATCTTTCTCATGAAGTTCTGTAATCTCGCTGTATAAGTCCATCTGGCACCTCCAGTAATACCGATTATTCCGATGTGTTATATGAAATATATCATAAAAATGTTGCTGATAATGTCGGATACCCGACAAAATTGAAATTTTAGCCCATAATCCAATCTTGAAAAGAGTTATTTATCCCTATCGTTGTCAATTGCAAAACATCTTGAATAAAATGACTACAGCTAAAGTCATGAACCGAGTAGATTAATTTAAGAAAGGACAACGATAGATGACAACTAAAAGAACCTATAAACTAGCAGACATCGCCAGACAACTTAGAAAGAAGCGATCCGTTATCGTTGATTGGGCGAATCAATTTCATGAATATCTTCCGAGTGTAGGCACTGGCAGTTACGTCAAGTATGCAGAAGAAGCTCTTGAGAAGTTTGAGATGATTTCCAGGATGAAAGATGCCAATAAATCGCATCGATATATCTTGGATCAGTTGCAAAACATGGATCAAAAGGTTGTTATTCAAAGTAAGGTTGAAGAAAAACCTATTACTTCTACGACAATAGGCGATAATTTGAATGTCCAGGTAAGCAATGAAACAAAGGAACTACGCGATATTATCCAAAAGTTAAGCCAAAAGATGGAGGCTAGTAAATCAGTCAGATTTACGTTCGACACAACGCCTTCTAATCATTCCAACGATTACTTGAATAAAGAAGTGATGGAACTTCGTGAAGACATCCAGTTCCTTATGCAGAAAATAAACTTCATCTTGCAACAAGATGTGAAAAGTGAATTGACGATGACCACGCAAGCGCTGAACGAGCGATATGACAACGTTTCTAGAGAAGTAACGGAACTGCGTCAAGTTTTTCAGCAGCTTCCTCTAAGGATCAATGAAGTTCTGGAACAAGACCTCCGAGGTGAAATCGTTGATATCATTGAAGCACTGAATACGCGATATGACGGCATTTCCAGAGAAGTAACCGAATTGCGCAGCGTCATCCAGTTGTTACCGCAGCAGATTCATGATGCTTCCGAGCGAAACAAAAAAAATGAACAAAATGAAAGAGTCGCCCTCACCAATTCACTGAACACGCGGTATGACGGCGTTGCGGGAGAAGTTGCGGAACTGCGTAATCTGCTCCAGATCCTGACACAGAAAATGGATGATAGTTTGGAACAAAACGTTACGAAAGTGATTACCGCAACAACATCGCTGAATCAGCGATATGACGGCATATCTAAAGAAGTAGTTGAATTGCGCGGCATTATCCAGCTCCTTGCGCAAAAGATCAACGATGTCATGGAGCAAGACCTCAGAGGTGAAATGACAGCCACAACGGATTCGCTGAATCAGCGATATGACGGCATGTCTAAAGACGTAGTTGAATTGCGCGGCGTTATCCAGCTCCTTGCGCAAAAGATCAACGATGTCATGGAGCAAGACCTCAGAGGTGAAATGACAGCCACGACGGATTCACTGAATCAGCGATATGACGGCGTATCTGCGGAGGTAACGGAACTGCGTAACCTGATTCAGATCCTTGCTGAAAAGATCAGTACGGTTATGGAACAGGACCTCAGAGGTGAAATGACGGACACAGCTGAATCGCTGAACAAACGATATGACCGCCTGTCTGAGCAATTTAAATTGCAACAGAGACAAATCAACGAAATGGCCAAATTATTAGGGTGGAAACCTCATTCTTAATGTTGACGAAATCTGATTGACCAGATTTTTCCTGCCGCTTATGATAAATTTAACGACATAAGCCTTAAGGAGATGTTGATATGACTAATCACCACGCAAGGCCTCCCTGCTAATATTTAAGAGCGAATCGTTCACGAGCACCTCCAGGCTTGGATTGAGCAACGTGCAATCCAAGATGAGAGGAGCATCACCATGACTGATTTGTCTAATATTTGGAAGTTGTATGTCAACCGATTCTTTCACAACCTCATACCTGCCTATGTCATTGAGAGGTTGTTCTGGGAACAGCGCGGCATGACCATCCAGATGGTTGTATATACAGAAATCATTTTCGCCAAAACCGTTTTTCTACTGGAAGTTCCGACGGGTATCATCGCCGATAAGTGGGGCCGAAGGAAAATGATGGTGTTAAGCGCTTTGTTGGGATGTTGCGAATTTCTTATATTGCTTTTTTCAACGGAGTTCTGGCATTTTGCGGTTGTCGTTTTTCTTGCGGGCATTGCCCGTTCCGCATCAAGCGGATCTGAAAATGCCTTGCTCTACGATTCCTTATTGCGAAATGGCAAAGAGCAGACATTTGAAAGGTGTCTGGGGCGCTTAAATGCGTATGATTTCATAGCAATTATAATCGCAGCATTGTGCGGGAGTTTGTTAGCTAACCGTTTTGGATATGAGCTGAATTATTGGATTTCATTTGCCAGTATGCTCGTCTCCTTATGCATATCGTTCATGCTGGTTGAGCCTGCTGTAAAAAGTGACGCCGATGAATCGGTAGAAATCAAAGCGTATCTGACGGCTTCTGTCCTTTTTTTTAGTAAAAATCCAGAAGTCTGTCTGATGGTGCTTTCCGGCATGGTGACAGGCGCGGCTATGAGCTTCATTGATGAGTTCTGGCAGCTTTATTTAAACCGACTGGAATTTCCGGTAGTATATTTCGGGTTATTTTCAGCTGCGTTCATGATCCTACGGCTACCGGGAAATGTGCTCGCCCATGCACTGAAAAGCAGGTACAGTTACAGAACTTTACTGCTGGTTGTGACCGCAGTTTTTGCAGCAGGTTTCTTGTACGTATCCATAATCAAAGGCATTACGGGTTTGTTGGCGATTTTGCTCATTGGTTTGTTCTCCGGTATCATAGAACCCATGACAGCCGGATATTTGCATCATAGATTGAACTCCTCCATGAGGGCGACGATCGATTCATTTCAGTCTTTTGGCTTGAATGCGGTACTTATTCTTACAGGTTTGGGCTTTGGTTTTTTCTCGTCCCGGTTTGATATTTTCGGTGGATTCGGGTTCATTGCATTCATTTGCATCGCATTCTTTGTATACTTCTCATACGCATCCAAGGCGATTGTTGAATAGAAGGAACGATAAAGGAGCTGTCTTTAGGTCATTATGGCCTAATCGGACAGCTTCTTTTTTTGACAAGTGGAGTCATCGGCCACTTTCAAAGCAATGAGGGGTAACCTTCAGGTCTGGGTCACCCGCTTGACAAAGAACAAAAGTCGTTATTTGTGAACAAGTTTGACGCTAAATTTCGGAGAAATAGCCATTTCGATGCTCGAAAGAACAAAAGTCCATAAATAACGAACAATTTTCGCTAATTATGGAATTTTATTCGTTCGAAGCCTGATTGGTGGTAGCGTCAAGAAGTTTGTGTATTTAGGTCTGGGTATCCATCGGAACGATGGATACGATT
>NZ_JBHTHA010000021.1:0-18428 GCF_042676385.1 Paenibacillus sp. GCM10027628 | reverse complement strand
CATCATACCGAGGCGCTCCTTTTTTGTCTAAGGCAATTTCTTAGCATTAACAGGAATGTTTGGGGACTACAAATAACCCACTATTTGAAAAGGTCTCCTGCCTCCAAATGACACTGTACCTGAGAGGCAGAGTATATTTTATTAATATGACACAAGGTGACATATTTAAGGTCTATATTGGGTGGTAGATCAACGAAAGGAGTAATAAATCATGAAACGAAGAATAATTTTAGATTTAGCAGTTACTTTAGATGGTTTTATTGAAGGGAAAAGTGGGGAAGTTGATTGGTGCATTATGGACTCTGAGATGGGGTTTATTAATTTCTTAAATCAAATTGATACTATTTTATATGGAAGAAAAAGCTATGATTTATGGGGACAATTTACTCCAGAAATTGAACAAACTGATTCTGAAAAAGAATTTTGGGAATTGGTTCATAGTAAAGAGAAATATGTGTTTTCCAGGACGCAAAAGGGGACTGATAATAAAGCAATATTCATAAATGATAGGATCCTTGAAGAAGTAAATAAATTAAAGAATAAGCCTGGCAAAGACATCTGGCTATATGGTGGAGCAAGCCTTATTACAACTTTTATCAATTTAGGACTTGTTGATGAATTTAGATTATCTGTTCACCCTGTTATTTTGGGAGAAGGGAAACCGCTGTTTGTGGATATAAAACAGAGGTTGAATTTAAAAATGGTTAATACAAGAACGTTCTCCTCAGGCGTTGTACAACTAATTTATCATTTTGATGGGAACTAATCATATTGCAGATTCCAATGATAAAATCGTTAGTTTCCTATTAACAGCGGCAAGTCTATCCTGAAAATATCGCTCTGTAGAACACCTAAAAAAGGCAACAAGAAAGTGACCCTCCGGCAAACAAAAAATGGCCAGGGGCATCAGCAATGTATTGTCTGAATAAACGATCAGGAAACTGCCGTATTCATCACAGTAATTGATACACCTAATGACTCCAGTTTCTTAATGGAATGTTTGATGATCACGTCCCGTTTTCGTTCCTCGTAGTAGGTTGGGCCGAGCTCGATGTAGGGTTGTTTCCGCTTAAGGATATAGTAAACCATAGACAATATACTATGTGCTACTGCGAACGTCGCCCGATTGGCTCCTCGGCGTGCGGCAATTCGGTGATACTGGCTGGACAAATACGTCTCTTTCGTTCTAGCCGCAGCCTTCGCGGCTTCTACAAGCGTACTTCGGAGCTTCTTGTTTCCTTTTCGCGTCAATTAGCTAACCTGGTCCTGAACATGTCGAAAGATTGGCATCCGAACTTAAGGAAGATGTTCACCCAGACTGATCCAAGTACATGTTTCCCCATTAATATTCGTACTTCCGTGCCGATCCCTCGTTGGAAAACGACAAATGTATCACTACTTGGCGATGCGATTCATACCATGACACCAGGTAGAGGGGTGGGAGCTAATACCGCTTTACGAGATGCTGCTCTTCTATGCCGAAATCTAGTACAAGTAAGCCAAGGCCGAATGGAATTGATAGAAGCGATACACAATTATGAAAAGCAGATGATCGAACATGGTTTTGATGCGGTCATTCAATCCAGAAAACAGATGGATGGGAACGCATGGATTCACAAACCTGTTATCGGCCGATTAGTTTTGGCGTTAATGCGAACCTTCATGCGAATCGTGAATCATCTCCCTATCATTAAACGTCGCATGGAAGAAGCAGAACGTCGCTATCGCGGTGCTGGACGCAGAGATTAGAGCATCTTTACAATACGAGGCTGCAACGGGATCAACCAGGTAGCCATTTTAGTTAAAGGTTGGAGGGCTGGGACAGGTTGTGAGCAAGTGACCTGTTGCAGCCCTTTTTGAGCTGTTCTGCAAACGGCCGCCTTACTCCTATACAGTACGAAATCAGGAATGGTAATATTGGTTATATCTGGACGATTCCTGAATGGTCTTGCGGAACCAAGTTGCTTATTTTCTTTAAAGGTGGTCGATAACGTGCGGAATGAAATGATATTATTGGTCGATGACGAGGAAGGCATTCTGGTCATGCTGGAGAACCTTCTTCGAAAGGAAGGGTACACGCGTATTGTAAAAGCCGGCTCCGCTGCTGAGGCGCTCATGACTGTGCGTACGACACGCTTTGATATGATTGTACTTGATGTCATGCTTCCGGATATGGACGGATTCGCCTTGTGCTCGGAATTGCGCAAAACCACGAATGCCCCTATTCTGTTCCTTACAGCCCGTTCCAGCGATTTGGACAAGCTGCAGGGGTTGTATTTGGGCGGGGATGATTATGTAACCAAACCGTTCAATCCGATGGAAGTTGTCGCACGGATACAGGCTCATTTGAGGCGGAGTTCTCTGTATGCATCGGATAGTTTAAGCGCTGAGGAGCTGTATCGGTATGATACTTTTACGGTGAATCGGACTACCGGCGAGCTTATCGTCGACAATGTGGTCACGCCTTGTCCGGCCAAGGAACTGGAATTATTGCTCTACTTTTGCAAACATCCGAACCGGATATTCACCGCCCAGCAATTATACGAGCAAGTATGGGGGATCATGGTGCAAGGGGATGAGAAAACGGTCGTTATCCATATCTCCAGACTCCGCAAGAAGCTGGAAGTCAATCCGTCCGACCCCAAGCTGATCGTGACTATGAGAGGGATCGGATACAAGTTTGTTCCGTCCTTGGGAGGCTAGCGCGATGAACTTTACACTTCGTATCGCCCTGCAACTGCTGATGGCTTTTGTTGGTTTATTTGCATTTGTTCAAGCAATCCTGATTGTAACGCTTCGCTTTTTTTGGCCGCAGGACACCACTACAGAGAGTGTGGGTATCTTTGTGTTTGTCTTGTGCTCCGTTCTGTTCCTTCTGACCCTGCTCTTGATCGGGTGGTATTTGGGTAAACCGGTTTATTTGATGATGGTTTGGATCAGAAGGTTGGCTGGCGGGAACTATGAACTTCCCCCACGTTGGAATGAAATTCACTCCCCCAAAAGCGGAACGTTGAAAATACCTTATGCGGTATACAAGGAGTTGTTTGAGCATTTGCGGATGCTGGCCGGCACGCTCCAAAAAAACGAAAAGGAACTACAGAGGTCGGATCAAGCGAAACAAGAATGGATTCGAGGGATATCTCACGATTTAAAAACACCTTTAACCTACATATCCGGCTATTCGACTATGCTGATTAATAAAGAGTATCAGTGGAGTGAAGCGGAACAGAGGGAATTTCTGTCTGTTATTCAGCAGAAAGCGGCTCATTTGCAAGAATTGGTGCAGGATCTCAACGAAACGATTCAGGGACAGATTCCTCTGAAAGAAGAAAAGGTGGATCTCGTGGAACTTGTACGCAGAGCGGTAGCGGATGTCGGCAGCGCACCTTGGGCGACCGGTCACCCGTTCATCATGGAGTCAGCGCCGGACCCCTTGCTTGTGTCTTGCGATCCGAAGCTGCTGACAAGGGCGATCCGCAATCTGCTCGTTAATGCTGTCGTCCATAATCCGGCAGGCACCGAGATAGCTGTTTGTGTTTCGCGTATCAATCACCTGATGGCGGAAATTCGGATTGAAGACAATGGGATCGGGTTCAGCGAAGCGCTCGTTAAGGGCGATGCAGCAACATCCTCCCAGCGTTCTGGTCTGGGTTTATCTATTGCCAAGCAGCTCGTTGAAGCCCATGGAGGAGATTTGGCCGTTACCAGCAAGACAAATGAAGGTACCTCTCTGTCGATCAAGCTGCGATTGGCGCAAAGTTAGGGTGAAGTTGATCTCCTGTTTACCTCCTGTTTACTTGCGCTCCCTATACTAAAGGAAACGTTGTATAAGGAGTTGTGATTGTTATGAATTCGATAAAATGGAATGATATCTCACGTCCCGGGACGAATAGGCCGCAATCTTCGTCATTGCGCTGGTGGAAGCGTTGGCCGGAATGGGTACGGCAGGCGGCGATCGTTTGGACGCTCCTCTATGGTATGCTTGGACTATATTGGTCGATCGGAGGCTCAGGCTTTCCATTAGGCCCAGGTTTTCACATAGGCCCGGTGGACGACCAGCATGCGGCGAGTACGATTTATAGCGATGCTACAGTCAAGGTTGCAGCACCTATCGTGACCATTCTGTGCCTTGCCGGTGTGCTAGTGCTCATCAAGTGTAAAAGCAAATCTCAAGGATTTGCACGTAAGGTTCTGCTCTTGTATGCTTGGAGCGCTGCGTCAATTCTTTGTTTCTTAGTTCCGGATGCCCGAGCGCTTATTGCAGTGGCTTACGCACCCATTTGTCTGATTGGGGCTTTGCTCGGGAGGTCGTTCCCTTATTGGGAATTCATCACTTGGCCGGTGGTGAACCAATTTATTTGCCTTGCAGGCGGGTTGCTATGGGCAGCGACGGCTCTATCCTTCCAGCGCCAGTCCAGAGATGCTTGCGGATATTGCGGGAGCAAAAGCGAAGCGGGCCGTTGGATAGATTCCGACTTTGCTGTTCGCTGGGGAAAGCGGGCGACCTACGTTGCAATCTTTGCTCCTGTTTATTACGATATCACCCGCATTGCATGGTTGCTCGGAATACCGCTGGGGATTACGAAGGAATTATTTCAAAGCCTGCAGGATTCAGGCGCAGTATGGGCCGGAGCGGGTCTTGCTTTGGTATCTATTAGCGGTGCCGCTCTTACCCATGGTCTAATAAGACCGTGGGGCGAGATTGTCCCGCGTTGGATCCCTTTGTTGGCCGGGAAGCGCATTCCTCCTACTCTGGCTGTTGTTCCTGCTGCTCTTGTCTCAATCATGCTAACCGTGACGGGCATCCAAGTTGTCAAGCAATCCTTTAGTTCGGATATTCTTTCGAACTGGGGGGCGGGAACTCCTCTTCTGCTCTGGCCGATTTGGGGGATCGCACTTGGAATCGCCACGATTTCCTATTATTACCGAAGGCAAGGGCGCTGCAATCATTGCGGTCTATAGAAGAATAAGAGCTGAGAAGCCGCGTCGGGCGCGGGGTGGAGGACCGTGATGGTTAACCGGGAGGTTGGCTGTTGCGGTCTTTCTTTGGGTTTTCATTCAATGTATTGCAAACAAGTATTCGCTGACCAAAGTTACAAAAGCCCTAGTCCCCTCATTGTGGTGGCCAACTCCACGACTCATCGTCAACCTGTCTAATCCATCCTCTTGACTGTCAATCTGTATGATTTTTCGAATAAAATAGACGGGATTTCCACGAAGGGAGAGATTCTATACGATTTTTCATACAGATTTTTCGATTGCACGATCATAGGGGAATCTCTATATGATTATTCATACAGAATCCCACGAATCGTAATAGTCAAACCACGGAAATGCAATGGAGATAAATGTGTCTCTCTGTATAATTTCTCCAAACCCGATCAGATGCGGATAACAAAAAAAGTAGAAGAGCTATTCCTCATGTCTGTTAAGACTTTAGGGATAGCCCTTCTTATTACCAATTTGTGCTTTATTCGTTAGAAAGCTTGAAAATCTCCAGCAGCTTGAAGATCAAGCTGAGCAGAATCGCTACTATGGTAGCCAGGGCCATACCTTTCAGTTCAAAATGTCCCAATTTCAGTGTTGCCCCGCTAAGGCCAATTACAAGAACCACGGTTGTTAGAATTAGATTGACCGGTTTGGAATAATCGACATTGGTTTCCACCAGCATCCGGATCCCCGAAGCGGCGATGACGCCGAACAGCAGTAAGGAAACGCCGCCCATGACAGGCGTTGGAATGGTTTGAATCAGTGCCGAGATCTTCCCGACAAAGGAGAGAACGATAGCCAGGATCGCTGCTCCTCCGATGACCCATACAGAATATACACGGCTAATCGCCATGACTCCGATATTTTCACCGTAAGTTGTATTTGGTGTTGAGCCGACCAAGGATGAGAGCATTGTTGAGATGCCATTACCGAGTAAGGATCTGCTTAGACCAGGGTCTTTGGATAAATCTTTCCCTACCATATTCCCGGTTACAATCAAGTGGCCGATATGCTCCGCAATGACAACAAGAGCAGCAGGAGCGATGATTAATATACTAGCCAGATCGAATGTCGGACTGTAGAAGGTGGGGAGTCTAAACCAATGCGCAGCACCTAATGTTGCTCCAATATGCACCAAACCTAACAATGCAGCAAGTATGTAACCGGCAACTATGGCCACCAAAATCGGAATGACCTTCAATAGTCCGCGAAAGACAACGGAACCGACAACACCTACCAAAAATGTAAAAATAGAAACCGAAATCACGATAGGATCGGGAACCCAGGCTTCCTTCAAATCGGTCGGAGGAATAATGCCTGCCATAGTGGCGGCTGTAGGAACCAACTCTAAACCGATAACGGACACGATCGCTCCCATCGCAGCAGGTGGAAATACGACGTCAATCCAGCGTGTCCCCACGACACGAATTAACAACGCTATAATCGTAAAAATCAATCCGACCACCAGAAACCCACCTAAAGCCGAACTATAACCTTTGGAAGCAAGGACGACAAAAACAGGAGAGAGGAAGGCGAAGCTCGACCCCAAAAATGCCGGGATTTTTCCTTTTGTGATGAAAATATAAAGCAAAGTGCCTATCCCATTCATCAGCAGAATCGTGGCTGGATCGACTTTAAACAAGATAGGGACCAGCACGGTTGAACCAAACATAGCAAATAAATGCTGTAAACTAAGGGGAATACTTTCGCCGATTGAGGGGCGCTCATCAACTTGAATAATACGAGACACGGTGGAAACTCCCTTCTTCATCTTCTCGAACGATATCTTAACATATTTTGATTGAAAAATAGAATTAATTTTATAGCCACCGTTACTAAACGAACAGTGGTTCTTTCGTTTGTTCTTGCTACTCTCGTTATTAAATGTTAAGTATTTACCATAGCAATAATTTCAGGAGGATTGGCATGTATCGAATTTTCATTATAGAAGACGATGATAAAATAAGCGCAATATTGAAAAAAAATATAGAGAAATACGGATTTGAGGCTTCTTGTGTTTCGCAATTTCGCGAGATCTTGCAAGAGTTGGAGGCGTTCGCGCCTCACTTAGTGCTGCTGGATATTAATCTCCCTTATTTCGACGGATTTTATTGGTGCAGGCAAATTCGCAAGAGCTCAAGCCTCCCAATCATCTTCATATCCGCGCGGGCAGGTGAAATGGATCAGGTGATGGCTATCGAGAACGGCGGCGATGATTACATCACGAAGCCCATACATTTGGATCTCTTAATGGCAAAGGTGAAAAGTGCCCTGAGAAGAGCATATGGCGAGTATGCCACTGTAACTGGGCTTGACTCGGCAGTAGAAAATACACATCAGGCTGAGTTGAATGTGAAAGGATTGCGGTTGCATCTTAGCCGAAGTGAGTTGGTATGGAACAAGCACAAGGCTCAGCTCACAAAAAATGAGCAATTGTTGGCTGAATGCCTGATGCAGCAGCCTGGTGAGGTCGTCTCTCGAGATCAACTTCTGGAAGCGCTGTGGGATGATGTGCAGTTTGTAGATGACAATACGCTAACCGTTAATGTAACCAGACTTCGGAAAAAGCTGGAGGAATTAGGCTTGCCAAAAGCGATTGAGACGGTTCGAGGTCAAGGCTACAAGTTTGTTATTGAGTAAGGGGTTGAGTGAATGAATAAAAGATTGATCGCATTTTTTGTGCGTGATCGATGACACATACGAACCTTACCGGGCCCGTCGGATCTGCGTTTCAATATTCGAACTTAAACTATAATATTCTCAGCGGAATCGTTCAAGCGGTATCGGGAGAGGCTTTCACCGAATATGTGAGCAATCATATCTTCAAACCGTTGAACATGCTACATAGCTACGCTGCACCGGAAAAGGCGCAAAGCGATGGTCTGGCAACAGGGTACCAGCCTGTATTTGGCTTCATGGTTCCAACCAAACAACTAAGACATGAGGGCACCGTTGCGTCAGGTTATCTCATTTCAAGCGCGGAGGATATGTCGAATTATTTAATTGCTCAAATCAACCGCGGCCATTTCAAAGATAAAACCGTACTATCCGAAAAAGGTATGGAACTCATGCACCGTCCTTCTTCATCAATGGGAGATGGCGTATCCTACGCCATGGGCTGGACCGTCAACAAAAATGTCATTTTTCATAACGGAGTGACCGAAAATACGTATTCTTTTATGGTTATGAATGGGGATTACGGGATGGTCTTGCTTATAAACGCATATGATTTCCTAGTTTCCTACGATAGTATTGCTGCAGGGATCAATGGAATTCTCCACGGCCAAGAGCGGTCACAAGCTGACCTGCCGAATTTTAGCAAGACATACCTGATTGTAGATCTAATCGTGCTGATAGTTTTAGTTTTAATATCGAGGTCGATTTACAATCTAATTAAATGGAAAGCGAGATTTAAAGCAACGATTGTGCGTATTTTTATCAATTATGTCTACATTTTGTTATTTAACTTGTTGATTCCTATAGGGATATTCATATATTTACCTAAACTAGCTCAAGCTCCCTGGTCGGTTGCATTTTCATTCTTACCAGGAATAGGGCAGGTTCTTTATTTCATATCTATCCTGTTGCTATGTATAGGGTTAGTCAAGGCTGTACTTCTAATTCGCAGTATGGAGGGGGGCAAGAAGAAAGACTACAACGCAGAGCGATAGAGGGGGAGCTTGCAGAGATGCGGCTCCTCTTTTTTAATTTTATAGCCAGAAAGTATAAGTTTCAGGGGAGGACGTGAGGCTCACCTTTCTAAGCGAGTTCGACGATATGGGACGCTGATCGAAGCTGGATCGATGTTTTCAGCGTTACGGATTGCTATTCAGACCAATGTCGGCGAGGTTGGAGTTCCTTCTTCATAAAAATCGAACAGGCTCGGGAATAGACGAATATATGCGCCGCTGCCGAATTTGATACTTTTACATTTTTTTGTCATTAAACGCAATTCGGCCGGCGCTTTCTGCCAGCACGGCTACGACGCGATCGGTCATTTCGTCCAGACTTATATCCTCATAAGATTTGCTCCATTGTACCGAAGCGCCGAAATATCGACCAGCTTGTCATGAGAGCCATAGTATCGACGTGGATGGTCCAACCAGCCTGGTCTGCCCGAAGCCGTTCCAGCCAGTGTTGCAGCAATTCGGCGAGCTCGTCACGGACCGACCTCTCGAACAGCGGATTGATTATATCGATCGGACTGCACCGACCGTATAGCGAACGAACGTGTTCCAGTACCGTTCGGACCAGCACGCGCAAATGCTCTGGATTCCAACCTGCATCCGGTGGAAGCTCACGCCCTAGCATATGGCGAAATTTATCACGAATGGACTGTTCAAGTAGCGCGAATTTGTCCGAAAAATGAGCGTAGAACGTTCCCCTGTGCACATCTGCCCGGTCTGTGATATCCTGGATTGTCATCGCGGTAAACCCCTTTTCCCGCATCAGTTCCGCGAACGATTGCTTCAGCATTAACTGCGACCGCCTACGTCTTCGATCGGCTTCATTCTTCTCAGTTTCCATCACTTATATCACTCCTCGCTTGAGTCAACGGAGCTCATAGTCGACAGCCCCGACAAAATCATTGATTTGTCAGGTAAACGACGTTCGGGCTGCATTGTCCGTTGTTACCAGTCTCCGGTTTTACTACTATTGTAATGAACGTGACAAGTTTATTCAATAAAGCGAAAGAGGGGATAAATGAGCATGGCGATGGAAATACCCCAGAAAATGAAAGCGATCCGTTATTGGACTTACGGAGGGCCGGAAGTGTTGCGTTGCGAGGAAGTGCCTGTTCCTGTGGCGGGTGAAAACGAGGTTCTCGTCCGCGTTCATGCAGTCGGCGTCAATCCAGGCGATTGGCAGATCCGTTCAGGCTTGGCTGGTGATCGGTTCAGTCTTCCTTATATTCCCGGCTGGGACGTATCGGGAGTCGTTGCCACTGTGGGGGCTGGTGTAACGAGCTTTCGTCCGGGCGACGCCGTCTACGGGATGACCGTCAACAGTGGGGGTTGCGCGGAATATGTCGTTGTACCGGCGGGGCATTTGGCACTCAAACCTGAGTCGGCTGATTTCGTCGAGACGGCGGCTTTGCCTCAGTCTGGCTTTACCGCTTGGCATGCGCTGTTCGTACAAGGGAAACTAGAGACGGGACAGACCGTGCTGATCAACGGTGCCGCCGGAGGCGTCGGCCACCTTGCGGTCCAACTGGCCCGATGGAAGGGGGCGCGCGTCATCGGAGCCGCTTCTGCCCATAATGAGCCATACTTGCTCGATTTAGGCGTCAATGCGTTTGTCGACTATACAACCAGTCTACCGGTAGAGATCGAACATAGCGTGGACATTGTTCTCGATACAGCGGGAGGAGAAAAGATTGACTGGCTTTTAGATACCCTGAAGCCGGGAGGTCGCCTCGTACCGATTACGTGGGGGCGCTATTCGTCTGATAGGGCGGCCAAGGCGTCGATAACAGTCCAAGAGGTGCAGTACCCGCCGATCGCTACTGCTTATCTGGATAAATTGACCCGCCTAGTTAATGGCGGACAATTGAACGTAACGATCGACTCTGTGTTCCCCTTAGAGGAAATTGCCAAAGCACATGAAAAAAGTGAGAGCCGCCGAGCGCGCGGTAAAATCGTCATTCGCGTGCTGTAGCGGTGAATCACCAGTGACAATCGCGATCTTTCCAGTCAGATCAAAGCGCGTCATACTCTGATTCTCTCCTTCCTTTAGAAGAGATACTTTTTTTCTTCTCTCTAATAAGACGTACATCCATCACAAGCATGACACTGATTAAAATAATCAAAAGTCCAATTACAAGGTGTAATGAAACTTGTTCACGAAGGAAAAGAGCTCCCCACATAAGCCCGAAAAGAGGGATCAAGAAGTTGACAGTCAAGGCCTTTAATGCTCCGACACTTTGAATAAGTGCAAAAAAGAGTAAGTAACCGCCCGCTGTACATAAAAAAGAAAGTCCCAGTACTGACAAAATAACTGCAGATGAAGGAATGACGGGCGAAAAGGCAAAAGCAGCCAGGGGTAAAAGAACAATGCTTGCCCCCGCCTGTTGGCCAATGGCAAGATCCATTGGTTTTTCTCCTTTAAAATACTTTGAAGAAAAGACACCACTGATTGCGTAAAAAAGTGCAGCAATCAATAAAAATAAAATCGACAGTAAATTGTGCTGTTCATCACCATTTGAATTCCAACCTGTTAATACAGTAACGCCGATGATACCCATGACCACGCCGGTAAGTTTTCTAAGCGATAAGGGCTCCTTATTCCATAACAAAGCTACAATTGTAGTAAATAATGGGGACGTGGCAATTAATATCGCTGCCAGACTAGCTGACAGATGGGTTTCAGCCGTTGCGATAAGAGTAAACGGAAAAGCAGCATTCAATAGACCGAGAAGCAGATATTGCCGCCATTTGTGAAGTATGTGTATTCGATGACCGGTGATTTGAGCAATCAAAATGAGCATCATTCCAGCTAATATTACCCGCAGTTCCATTAGAACTGCCGGCCCCAGTGCCGGAGATCCAATACGAATAAAAAAATAGGAAGCTCCCCAAAGCGCAGCCAAAGTAAATAACATAACAATATTTTTCATTCGTTTAATCTCTCCTTAGATTGTTATAAACTAAAATCCTGTAATAGCCGTTGTTAGTTACGAATTGCCTTTATTGTATGTTACTATTAACTATAAATAAAATTGAAATAAAAAAAGTCATTATCATTTTTTTCGATAGATGCTACAAATTAAGGAGAAATCGTATGGAAATTAGACACCTTATTACGTTTCAAACAATTGTAGAAATAGGAAGTTATACAGGGGCTGCTTCGATGTTAGGTTATACTCAATCTACTCTAACATCTCATATACAGGCACTTGAAAAAGAGATTGGAGGGGAGCTTTTTACTTATTTAAATAGAAATTTGCAGCTTACTCATTTAGGTAAAGAATTAATACCACTAGCGGAAGATTTACTTTCTGCTCACGAACACATTAAGAACATTCGAAACACCCTTGAAGTAAAGGGTGTATTAAAAGTGGCTGCACCTGAATCTTTAACAATTTGTAGGTTAGGTCCAATAATAAGAGAATATTCCTTAAAATATCCTAATGTAAAACTAATATTAACTAACGACACATATGGACAAAATCAAATTGAAAGTGGACGGGTAGATGTTGGATTCATGATCGATCAAGAAATAAAACTTGAAAAATGCATTCATTATTCTTTAGTTGAGGAAAAAATCGTCCTCGTGTGCGGCAATGATGGTCCGGAACATTTTGATGAATATAAAAAAAGTTACACCAATCAGTTTTTCATCACAAATGGAGAAGGCTGTAGTTATCGGTCAATGTTTGAAAGGTATCTTATAAAACACGGCATGCACAACTTTCAAACAATGGAGCTTTGGAGTATAGAAGCAATCAAACAGATTGTTATGAGTGGACTTGGATTTACTGTCTTGCCTTACATTACAGTTAAAAAAGATGTACAGAATGGTAAGTTAAAAATCCTAACTCATTCTGGAACATTTGAACCGATTTATTCCCAAATGCTGATAAAAAAGAAAAAGTGGTTATCTCCAGCAGTGGAGGCTTTTGTGAAGATTGTTTTAAAATCGATTAATGATACTGATAAAGGAATGACTGCTCAAATCAAATAATTAAATCTTGCAAATTGCTGCATCTTGTATGTCACAATCAATATTGACAGCGCTTGCATGTTAACTTGCCATCTAGTCAAAAGTAGTGTATAGTGCTTGTAAAATAAGAAAAATATTTTGTTTTAAATATTTTCCGAACGGCGGTGAACTTCTTGAAGAATCGAATCTTGGAATGGTCGCGTAAAGAAATTCAGCGAAAAGGTTTCCGTTTTACGATGAGTGATTTAGCACGACAAGTTGGGATTAGTACGAAAACTCTATATGAATTGTATTCCTCTAAAGATGAGTTAATTGATGATCTCCTAAATTTAGCTATTGACGAATTACAGTCAAAGGAAAAAGAAGTCGTAGCAAATGCAAGTTTGAATTCAATAGAAAAACTACAAAAACTCCTTGTCCTCCTCCCTGTTGATTTTCAGTATTTTCACATAAGTCGCCTTGAGGAACTTCAACGTTATTATCCAAAACAGTGGAAAACGCTTGACCGATTTATTAACCAACAATGGGAGGGAGTTCATATTCTCATACAAGAAGGCATATCAAAAGGATTGTTTCGTCCATTTCATATTGAACTTTTTATTGAACTGTATGTTGGAGGTCTTTATCGCTTAATGGAGCAATCTGCGAGAAGTGAAAATCAAAAAACTCTTTCAAATGCCTTACAAGACATGGTAGATATTCTGTTGCTCGGAATTGTCAAAGAGAAAGGGTAATCAGGATCAGCATATTGAACTTAGAGTACGGGAGGATATATCTACATGAATACGTATTTGAAAGGTTTTTTTCTATTTACTGATATTGGGTTTCTCTTATACTGGACGATAACAATTATGGGATTAATCCCAAAGGAGTACTTATATCAAGATTATCAAAATCATTTACTTGTGATCTGGAATTGGTCATTTTTCCCCCTTGATATTTTCATATCCTTTACGGGGTTCTTTAGCCTATACCTGCATCGTAAAGAGGATACCAAGTGGATGATGTGGGCGATAATTTCATTAACACTTACATTTTGTTCGGGTTTGCAAGCCATTGTTTTTTGGGCGATGAAACAAGATTTTGACCTAACATGGTGGATTCCAAATCTATATTTGCTTATTTATCCATTACTTTTTATCCCTATCCTCCTTAAATCTAGTAGACGTCCATTATCATTCCATTGACCGTACATTTTGTTTTCTCTAGTGTTTGTTATGAATTTGTCTAATCTGTTCCAAAATAATTCTGGCTGATTCTTATTGCTTTGTATTGTATCCATCCGAACTCTTTTATAAAGATCTGGAAATGCCATGAAATTCTCATATACTTGCTTTTCCTCTTTCAGCTTTTGCTCTATAACTATATCTATTCTAAAAGAATTGTGATCCATATCAGGAAGAACCATTCTTCCTTCGTCTCTCATTAACCCCAACTTTTCGAGGCGGCGGACTCGTTCTTTATTTAACGGAATTCAGCGAGAATTCCCCCATCCTCTACAGGTGGCGGGATGAATCGCTGTCTCAATATTGAAAGCTATAGTTCTGAATTTTTCTTAGCAACAATCTATGTTCCTCAAAACAGTACGGGATTTCAATTTTTAGCAAGTTTCGGTACAAATTTAGAAATCGTAGAGCCCAAAACATATGTTGAAGACTTTCGAAATTATTTAAATAAAATGATGGAGAAATATGCTTAAAGCTCAAGGTATTTCTGAAATAAATGATCACATTGATGGACCTTCCCTTGCGGAGGGCTTTTAGATACTGATAAGATGGACGTTGTGCATTTCGTCACCAATATTTTGAAGAAATGAGGAACGGGTACATGAAAAGTCGAACTTTCGTTTTAATCAGCATTGTCCTGGCCATGCTGGTGGCGTCGATGGACTCCACCATTATGAACACTACTATGCCTATAGTCGCGCAGGAATTGGGACGTTTCGACCTGTACGCTTGGTCGTTTGCAGCATATATGATTTTTAACACGGTGCTGGCACCTGTGGCAGGGCGGGTCTCTGATCTATTCGGACGGAAGAGGGTTTTCGCTTGCGGTATTCTACTCTTTTTCGTCGGCTCGCTGCTCTGCGGACTATCTCAGTCCATGGTGCAGTTGGTCATCTTCCGGGCAGTCCAAGGGATCGGCGCCGGTGTTATGATGCCTTTTCCGATGATCATCGCAGGGGACTTGTTTTCGGTCGAGAACCGGGGTAAAATTCAGGCACTCTTCACCTCGATGTGGGGCATCGCTGCTGTTCTGGCTCCGATGCTCGGTGCCTTTTTCGTGGAATATTTGAGCTGGAGATGGATTTTTTACGTGAACTTGCCGATTTGTTTGCTGGCATTCCTGATGCTGCTTCCTTATAAAGAAGTGTACCAGCCGAAACCGGCCAAGGTAGACTACATCGGAGCCATATTGTTCACTATTGGAGTAAGCTTGCTGCTACTTGTGACTGTGCTCGAGAAAAATCAAGTGTTAAGCGGAGTCATAGGGGGCTTATTTCTGGTCCTGTTCTATTTATTTGAGAGAAAACAAAAATCGCCACTCGTGCCACTCAGTATGCTGAGAGACCAGACGATAAGGTGGGTGAATATTAACGGCTTCGTCGCTTGCCTTGCTCTGTTTGGTGTTGGCAGCTTCATCCCAATGTTTCTTCAAAAATTTGCCGGAGCCAGCTTGTTTATGAGTGGACTTCCTCTTCTCGGTCTGGCGGCTGGTTGGATGGTAGTGGCGGTACCAGCCGGTAAGTGGGTTTTGCGATATGGCTTTCGTCCACTGCTTCTCGCTGGCAACGTTCTACTCGTGCTTGCCGGAGTATTACTAGCGCTGGTCCGTACAGAGACGGGGGTTGGCTTCGCGACTGTATGTATCACGGTCGTTGGTCTCGCCTTCGGCCTGACATCGACCGTCTCGATTATCGCTGTCCAGCAGTTGGCAGAGCCGCATCAAAGGGGTATCTCCACCTCATTCCTAATGTTCTGCCGCAACATTGGAACAGCGGTCGGAGTAACTATTATGGGAGCTATCCTCACCCATACGCCGGGCATCACAGGGTTCCACGATCTTTTCCTCTTCGGCTTTTTTAGCACACTTGTGGCGCTCGGTACCGCGCTCTTTATCCGAAACCGCAAATTAGAGTTGAGTCCACCTGTGTTGCAGCAGACGGATTAATGGAACGAAAGATAGAATCATGATTAGGTACATAATGATTAAGCAACCGGAGAAGGCTGTCGACAGAAATGGATCGGCAGCCTTCTCAGCTCTGGAGGTAATTTACCATGGGAAAACCACTGTTAATTATTGTGAATGGACTTCCTGGCACGGGAAAAACAACCTTAGCAAGGCGACTTGCTCATGATGCTAGTTTTCCACTTTTCTCCCGAGATGGTATATATGAAACCCTGTATGATGCCTTAGAATGTCAGTTCAGTGGATGTCCGCCCTTGATAGCACCTGCAGCATTTACCCTTCTATATTCCATAGCAAAATCAATACTATCTGCTGGTCAATCGATGGTAATCGAGGGTTTCTTTGGTCGACCCGAGTTAAGAAGTGCCGAGGTTCTCAGATTAAAACAAGCTTGCGATTTTGAACCGTTTCAAATCATGTGTAGGACGGATGGGGAAGTCCTCATGAAACGCTTCCATACACGAATGGGGACAAAAGAACGACATGTTGGTCATAGTGATTTGGAATGGATTGAACAAGTAGAAAACAAAGAACGGATTTTAAATGGGAATCTTACGCCTCTTACGGTAGGTGGTACCGTCATTGAAATCGATACAACAACCTCCTATAGTTTTGATTATGCTGATTTACTTCAACGAGTCTATACAGTCCAAGATAAACTGCGTGGAACCGCCACATAAGGAATATGTTCATTCAAGTAACTGGCAGGATATTGTTGCAATGTATCATGAAAAACCAATAATTTATAGCCGGAATATGGTATTATTGAAGAAGTATTGGGAATCCAAAACCTATTTTTCTTTTACTAAGTGAGACCCCACTTTTTTTCAGAAAGGGAGACCATAATTTGATTTATTATGCTATTGCATTATTCGTCTTATTAATTGATCAATATTCCAAATGGATTATTAGGAATAAACTTAGTTTGAACGAATCCCTACCTATGATTGGAGATGTCCTTCAAATCACTTCAATCCGTAACAGAGGAGCTGCTTATGGTATTTTAGAGGGGCAACATTGGCTTTTTATTGCAATTACGGTCATTATTATAGGTGGAATTTTGTGGTACATTCGCAAAGTGTTGAGAGAAAAAAAGAAAATCTTAGCAATTGCAAGCTGTTTTATTTTAGGTGGAGCGATCGGGAATCTTACGGATCGAATAATTTTTGGTAAAGTGGTAGATTTCATTCAATTTAATTTTCATTTTACAATTTTTGGACAATTGTTTTATCCGCTTCAGATTTTTAACATAGCAGATTCAGCTATTTTTTTTGGTTTTGTACTTATTTTTACCAATGCCTCTTTTGAATGGATAAAAGAGAGAAAAGTTAAGAAAGCCTATTAATTAAGCTAACGAAGACTTTAGTTCATAACAAAAGACAATAATGAGGTGATTTAAAACGAATAAAGATTATACTATAGCTGTCATTTCCGATATACATAGCAACGTGTATGCTTTAGAAGCTGTACTCAATGACATAGATTCACGTGGAATAAAAACAATTGTAAATTTAGGAGATACATTGTTTGGTCCTATAGATCCTATTAGAACTGCCGAATTGCTATTGAAGAGACCTGATATAATTAATATTATGGGTAATTGTGATCGGTATTTACTTCAAGAACAAATGGAATCAGTTACATTTCATTATGTAAAACGACTACTTACTATAGAAATACATAATTGGATTCAATCTTTTAAAAAGACGTGGGTATTTGAAGAGTTATTATTCTGTCATGGGACTCCATTCGTAGATGACGAATATCTGTTAGAGGACGTTTCTACATGTGGTGTTGTTGAAAAGAGTGTTGATGCACTAATGTCTGAACTAGCTCCTGTTGCTCAAAAAGTAATTTTTTGTGGTCACACACATATTCAGAAATCGGTGTGGTTACCGGATGGAAAATTGATTGTTAATCCCGGAAGCGTTGGACTTCCAGCATACTATGAGGAGGTACCTCACCCACATTTCATGGAATCAAAGACTCCTCATGCAAAGTATTTGACTGTAAGTCGGAAAGATGATTCATTGCTTATCGAACATATTTTACTTCCATATAATTATGAGCTTGCCGCTCACAGAGCAGAGCAAAATGGCCGAAAAGATTATAGTTATGCCATTAGATATGGCAGAGCAGAAGCAAAATAATTTAAAGTCTTAAACTAACGGATACCCGATAGTTGAATCAGAACATGACGGCAGCCGTCCACACGATCGGCTGCCGTTGTCCGTTGAAGTAAACATTCCTGTTAAGGCTAAGAAATAGCCTTTGTCAAAAAAGGTGCGCCTCGGTATGATGGGTTTGTCGACGGGTTAACACCCAACACCATCAAGGAGGCGCTCTTACTATGAAGTTTAAACAATCAGAAGGACAAAATCAACGAATTGAACGAATTTCCACAACTCATCTTGTTGTAGGTATCGACATGGCCAAGGAGACGCATGTGGCACAGGTAACGAATTATCGCGGGATCGTGCTTTCGAATCGACATCTCTCGTTTCATAACTCCATAGAAGGGTTTGAGAAACAAAGGATATAATGTCGTCCAGGTGAATCCTGCTACGACAAAAAGAAACAAAGAGAAC
>NZ_JBHTHA010000020.1:0-36442 GCF_042676385.1 Paenibacillus sp. GCM10027628 | reverse complement strand
CTTTTTTGTCTAAGGCAATTTCTTAGCATTAACAGGAATGTTTAGAGACACGACTGCAACATCCCCACATGTCTGTAACGATGAAAAATATCTCTCCAGCTTCGCTCAGCGTACAAAGCTGCTTTTTTTATCGTCTGTAAGCATTCAAAACATCGTTAGAGACGCGACTTCATTGCCCTTCGCCCTCTGTAACGATGAAAAACATCTCTTCAGCTGTGCACTTGCTGTTTGTTGTTGTACGCGTTGTAACTTTCATGGTGGCTAGCCCCTTAATCCGGATACATTTCGCTTCATTTCCTCAGCACATGCCTACAAACTGGATCCACGATCATAAATAAGCGGTTCAGTACGTTTGTCTCCATTTTTAAGCATGCCAATTCTGACGATTAAAAAAAGCTCACACCCTAAGGTGCAAGCTCCTGGAGCAGCGCTTATATTAAGAAATTAATTTGGTTTGCTTCGCTTTCTCAGCAACACGTTTGGTGTAGCCGCTGAGCGGCTTTTTCAACGCGAGGGCAACCAGATAGCAGATGCCGATAAAGATGCAGAGGAAGAGAATATCTTTGAGCACCACTGCCCATAGCATGCCGCCAACAGCTTCCCGCATCGCACTAACCGCATAAGTGAACGGCACAAACGGATTCAGCCGCTGGAAAAAGGGTGACGCCGTGCTGACCGGGAACGTCCCGCCCGAACTGGAGAATTGAAGTACGAGAAAGATAATAGCGATCCCCTTGCCGATGTTGCCAAACACCGAAACCAATGTGTAGGTAATCGTAATGAACACGATACTAATTAATATCGCGAACAAGATGAACCAGATTTTATCCACAACATAGGTTCCAAGCAGAAAAAGATCGCCTAGCGTTACGACTAACGCCTGGAAAAAACCAACGGTAAGAAAAAT
The DNA here is from genome assembly GCF_042676385.1 of Paenibacillus sp. GCM10027628. Classification (NCBI taxonomy): domain Bacteria; kingdom Bacillati; phylum Bacillota; class Bacilli; order Caryophanales; family Paenibacillaceae; genus Paenibacillus; species Paenibacillus sp. GCM10027628. Next base: position 35,535 of record NZ_JBHTHA010000020.1, on the reverse strand, counting down.
CATCATCCGGCCGAAATAAATATGGTGGGTTTTCAACATGCCGTCCGGGTTATCCACATCCACGCGCATAAGCGAGACGAGCAGCATGGCACCTACCCACAAGGATAACGTCGTATAGAATGGCGACATCGCGGACCCATAGTTGGGAATCGGGAATTTCTTATCTTCTTTTATCAATACGGGATTCGCGAGAAAATCGCTTTGCTTCTGGATGTCGTTCTGCAGCAGCTTGAGAATTTCTTCGATGCTGTTGCCGCCTTCTACACGGCGGATTTGATCTGCGGCTTTACGAACGGCCGCCTCGAATTCCGGAAGATCACTACGGACCAGGTTCGCGGCCAAATGGACGGCATCCTCCACTTGCGGAAACTTCGTCTGGTACAGGTCGGATACCCGCCGAATTTCATCCTCGGCAGCCGGCAAGTCGTTGCGCACAAAGTTCGCCGCATCATGTATCTTCTGCTCTACCTTCGGTAAATCGTTACGGACAAAAGGCGCCGCTTCATTGATGCCTTTCGTGAATTCATCCATTTTGGTTTGAATCGTTGTAGAGGCCTCATGCACTTTGGCCCGGATATTTGGCAAATCCTTCTGCAGCGCATCCAACTGAGCTTGCGCGAAATGAATACCCGCTTGTGCGTCGAGCAAAATCTGCTTGATGTTAGGCAGCTGCCCCTTAAGCGTCTGCAAAACACTTGCTGAGTTTTGAGCGATTGACTTGATCTGGCTCAATGCCTTCGTCATATTGGGGACAATTTCCGAGTCATAACGGGACAAAATGTCGCCTAACGCGCTGCTTGCTTGTTTGGACAGTGCATTTAAGTTATCTACAAGGTCTTTAGCAGGCTTTTCGCCGTTCTTGATGGCCGTCTGGATTTTGCTAATCGCTTGGATTTGGTTGTTGAAATTCGTTTTTATCTGCGTAAGTCGATTGATGTTATCAGTCAACGGACTGTTCGGCAAATAAGTATTCAGCCTTGTGAACAAGTCAATAGTCCGGTCGATGATAGCAACACCTGTGGATAACCGATCTGACAGTAAAGCCAATGCCGCGAGAGCCTTCTGCGGGTCGAGATTCGCATCCTGAAGCACCTGCGTAATTTGCGTGACCGCATCGGCCGTCTGCTGCAGCAGGATCAAATTTTGCTTGATGACGGGTATCATCGCCTGGAACGCGGCATCGTTGTTCTGTAGATAGTTGTAGAGCTGATCGGCGAAAGCTCCCCCTTGTTCGGCAATAGCCTCAACTTTCGGGAGGGCGTCCAAGGCGACAGTAACGACTTCGTCAGCTTTGCGCGAATTGTCGATGGCCGTGTTTAAAGCATCGGCAACCTTGTCAAAGTTCTGATCCAGCTCCGTAATGCGGTTAGCCGCCTGCTGAATTTCCGGCAGTTTCTGCTGAACGACGAGTACCTCTTGCGCCACAGCGGCAATCTTCGGCCAACGATCCTCGATCTTCAGAATCGTATCGCCTGCCTGATCGATTTCGGGGATTCTTTTCTCGAGTTCGACGATTTTCTGGCCTTTCTCCTTTATTTCAGGCAATTTCTGCTCAATCTCCAGCGCCTTGTTCCCCATATCGGTAATCTCAGGGAGACGCTGTTCCAGCTCAAAAATTTTCGTTTCCATGTTCCGAATCGTCGGCAATTCCTTCTCGAAGTCGATCCCGAGCGCCTTCATCCTTGTCAGGATCGAAGAACTGACCGTTTTGATAAAATTTTCGCTGATTTGCTGCGACACGCTGGAAGCGCCTTTACTCGTAATTTTCGGAGCGACCGCATTGATCTTCTCGTTAACCGTATAGAGAATCTCGGGCTTTTCCATGTTCCCATCGATAATGCTCGTGATCCTCTTGGAAAAATCCGCCGGAATAATTAAGCTCGCATAATAATCGCCCTGCTCAACGCCGCGAAGCGCTTCCTGCTCACCCACAAAAGTCCAGCCCAGCGAATGGTTGTTCTTTAGATTATCCACCACTTCGTTCCCGATATTGAACGTCTTATTTTCGACTGTCGCGCCTTGATCGTTGCTGGTTACCGCGATTTTAATGCCTGACGTATTGGCATAAGGATCCCACATAGCCTCCAGATTAATCCATGCATAAACGGATGGTAAAATAGCAAGCGCAATCATGAGTAAAAGACCTGTGGGCACCTTCCACAAGTTGATCAAATCGGTCTTATAAATGCTAAAAATCTTCTTCATTCCCCGTCCACCTGTTTCCACTCATTTGGTAGTTAATGTAACCTTGCTTCACGTTTACCATACAAAAGAAATCGTTAGCTGTCTATGGATATCTTACAGTAAATTATTCAGATGTGGATAACTTATTCTGTGGATATGTGTATAACAGAGTTGACAGCTTATGCACAGCCTGATCTGTGAACATGTTGATATTGTGGATAAGGATGTGGATATGTTAGTTGTGGCGGGGATGGCTGGTGGAATGAGGGGGGGATGGCTAGAAAGTGAGATGGGAATGAGGACGGCATAGTGGAGACATGAGAGAGGGGAATGTAGAAGAACATGAAGTGGAACTGAGGAAAAAGAGTGAGAAAGAGAAGGGTGAAAATGAGGGAGAGACAGCGGGTGAAAGATGAGGAAATACAGTTGATCCTTAGGTGGGCGGACAGGGATTAACGTTTATAGGAAGATGCAAGAGTCACAGGAGATGGGCAGACAGATAGATCGGTGCAAGTAAGAATAAAGTAAAAAAGAGTGAGAATGTAAGAAGATTCAAGGAAGAAGATTGCTTACTGACAAGAAAGGACAGCATGGAAATCGAAAGTGTACCTCTGCAATTTAAACTTACGGCAATCGATCAAAAGTACTCATTTGTAAATTCTTCTTACGGATCCGTAGCCTTGCGCGTTCATTTCATTGGATTTCATACAGTGTAATTAAGCAACAAAGAGCTCAGCACACACGCCATTGGATTTCATCCACTGTTTTGATCCATTTTATTGAAATAATTCCAATCAAAGTACCTTTTTAAGCTGGATTCCGTTGGACGAAATCCAACGTACAAAAACAAAAGCCATAGAACCTGGGCCCCCAGGCTCCATGCCTTATTCTTCAGCTGCGCGACCTGTCGTCAGTTGCCTAAAGCGGTAACATCTTCCACGCTCTTTTTCGGCCAAATAAGGCAGGAGAATTCTTCGGTTGACACGAAACCAAATGGTTTCGTATAATCATTTATGAAACCATTTGGTTTCGCATGAATTTAACTTACGGGAGGTTATATGAAAAGCGCAAATCCCTATATCGTCGTAAATGATTGTGAAGAAGCGATTCGGTATTACCAACAAATTTTGGGCGGCGAGATCAAGATTCTAAACAATCATGGAGGCAAAATCCTGCACGCTGAGCTTCACATTAACAGCAGCCTGATTCATTTTGCCGATTCTTATGGTCAAAATTACGCAGCTGGGCAAAATACAAAAATCATTCTTCAATTCGAAAGCGAAGAAGAAATTCGCAATGCTTTTGAAACTCTGCTCGCTGATGGCGATACAACGATTGATTTGCAGGATACATTTTTTGGGGCGCTGCATGGTCAAGTGACCGATAAATACGGGATCAGCTGGGTTATGAATTATTTCAGAACCTAGAGTCAACCACAACTAAACAACTAACAACTAAACCAACGGAGGTACCTTGTTATGGAAAATCAAACGAATACACTGCCGGCGGTCCGGCAAACTCTTGTTTTAAATGCACCGATTCAAAAAGTGTGGAGCGCTGTTGCGACTTCGGAAGGAATCGCCGCGTGGTTCATGCCGAACGATTTTAAGCCGGAAGCCGGTTATGAGTTTCACCTGGAAGCAGGGCCATTCGGCAAATCGCCTTGTAAAGTGACGGAAATCGACCCGCCGAATCGTCTTTCTTTCGCGTGGGGCAAAGACTGGACGTTGACGTTCCAATTGGTCGATCTCTCAGGTAAAACCGAGTTTACGCTGATTCATGACGGCTGGGATCCAAACAAAGTTACCGAATTCGGTCAACCTCACGCAGCAGTTCGCGAACACATGTCGCAGGGCTGGGTCGGGCTTGTGCAAAAGCTTGGCCAATACGTCGAGGCTTAAGATGGCTGAGCCTTCGCAAAAGCATGACGTTTTTCAAGCGATCGCCGATCCGACTCGTCGTCAGGTGCTGAAGCTGCTGGGCGAACAAGAAATGCCGGTCACAGTCATTAGCGGCCATTTTCCGATGAGCCGAACTGCGGTATCCAAGCACCTGCGCATTTTGGCCGATGCCGGTCTCGTCAAAGAAAGGAAAGTCGGTCGGGAAACGAGGTATCGACTGGACGCGGAACCGCTGATGGAACTCAAGCGATGGCTTGCCTATTATGAACGTTATTGGGAGAACAAATTGAACGCGCTCAAACGTTTCGTCGAGGAGGACGATGGTGTAGGCCCTTTTGCCGGGCTGGGACTGGTCTCTCCGGAGACGAAGGAATAATAGATATAATCACGATCGAATGCGGGTTGGAGCTATTTCCGACTCGCTTTTTTCATGTTCAGATTTCTTCCCCTCTTACACCTGCAAGTTGACTAAAGTTAATTTTCACACATGAATCCGTATGCTATTTTAGGAGGAGCGTTTCAATAAGAAGTCAAACACCGGGAAGGGTATATGATGATAAAAACAGCATTGATCACAGGGGCATCTTCTGGCATTGGGGAAGTATTCGCGAGGCGATTCGCCGAACAAGGATATCATGTCATTCTGGCAGCACGTTCAAAAGATAAGTTGGAGCGATTAGCGGCTGAGCTTGCCAAACAATACGGCGTTGAGGTGCACGTTATCCATATAGATTTAAGCGTTCCAAATGCGGCATCTGAAGTTTACAACCATACCGAGCGATTAGGAAAGCAGGTCGATATTTTAGTAAACAATGCCGGCATTGGGTTAAGCGGCGAATTTTTGAATCATGATCAAGAGGCATACCGGAAGCAGGTCATGTTGAATGCCGCTTCTGTTTTAGAGATGACGCATTTGTATTTGCCCGGCATGTTGGCCAAGGGCAGTGGAGTCATCATTAATACCGCTTCGTTGCTCGCGTTTTTTCCGTTTCCTTATTGCTCCGTTTATAGTGCTACCAAAGCTTTTGTCTTGTCCTTTACGGAGTCGATCCGGGAAGAGTATCGGCATCGCGGAATTCAAGTACTGGCTTTGTGTCCCGGGCCGACGGATACCAATTTTTTTCAATCCGCCAAAGATGTGGAGACAGCAAAAAAACGCACGCCGGAACAAGTCGTGGATACCGCGATGAAGGCCCTCAAACGCAACAAAAGCTACGTTATTGACGGCACAAACAATTACTTTACCGCTCTGCTCGGACGGATCCTGCCCAGGAAAACAGTAGTCCAACTATTTGGAGCGGCGATGAGAAAATCGATCGCTTCTAAAATAAGCAGGTAATCTGAAAGAAAGGTCAACCTCCCTTATCATGTCGATAAGTTGGTTGACCTCTTTTATGCGTAAAGCCGTATCATTCAGGAACCGGCAGCCATTCCGAAGACCACTTGGCAATCTCCACAAAAATGGGCGCGAGAGCCCGCCCCTTGTCGGTCAGGGAATATTCAATACGAACCGGACTTTCCGGGAACACTACCCTTCTGACAATCCCTTCTTGCTCCAGCTCCTTTAAACGTTCCGATAACACCTTGCCGCTCAAATTAGGCAGCGCATGGTCGATCTGGACAAAGCGCTGCGGACCCGACAGCAGTTGAAAAACGATGAGCGATGTCCATCGTTTGCTTAGAATTTCTACGGCTTTCTCAAAGCGCGGACACATTTGCGATTGCGATTGGTCCATGTTCATCACCTCAATATGTCCTCTTATTATAGCGTAAGATGCTGTCGAATAACAGTATTACGCAAAGTTAATTAATTACTTGACGGAATATGATATGCATTATATACTCGGTTACATAAAGTAACTAAATGATTTCAAGTAACAAATTAATGAGGAGTGATACCGATGATTTCACCAATATTTGTAGGACATGGCTCGCCTCTGATGGCGATTCAAGATACCGCCTGCACCGAGTTTCTTCTCGAATACGGCAAGAAACTGAAGCCAAAGGCCATCGTGATCTTTACGGCACACTGGGAAACCGAAGTGCTTACGATTTCCTCGACGGATGACGTTTATGAAACGATCTACGATTTCGGCGGATTTCCGAAGGAGCTTTATCAAATTAAGTATCCGGCCAAAGGCTCTACGGAATTGGCTCGCACCCTCGCCGACCGTTTCCAGGCAAAAGGAATTCCTGTGAATTTAGACGCAAAACGAGGACTCGATCACGGTTCATGGGTTCCGTTATCTCGGATGTTCCCGAATCCGGAATGTCCGGTCATTCAAATATCCGTGCATCCTTACCTGCCTCCGGCGGAGCAATACCGCATTGGAGAAGCTCTGCGCGGTCTCGATGAGGAAGACATTTTGATTGTTGGCAGCGGTGCGACGGTCCATAACTTGCGCGCGATCAACTGGAACGCCACCGAGCCGGAAGCTTGGGCTGTCGCCTTCGACGACTGGCTGGTCGCGAACATGCAAAAGCAGGATCTGGAGGCATTGTTCCACTATGACACGCTGGCGCCGAATGCGCGCATGGCCGTGCCGCGTCCGGAACATTTTATACCGCTTTATATCGCCATGGGCAGTGGAGACCCGGAGCGTCAAGCTCAAGTGATTCACCGCAGTTATGAAGTAGGATCGCTAAGCTACCTATCCATCGCTTTTTAATAAATATGTATTCGAGGTGTTTTGGAAATGAAATGGATTGTTCGTATTCTTCAAGGATTATTAGCTTTGGCTTATCTCATGTTCGGCTATTTGAAGCTTTCCGGCAATGAGCTGCAGGCTCATGAATTTACGCAAACCTACGGTTATAGCATTGGAGTCATGTATATCGTCGGTGCCATTGAAATTTTGGCAGCCATCGGGCTTCTTATCGGCTTCAAAAAGCCGCAAATCGCTTTCTACTCGGCAGGTATCCTCGTGCTGATCATGGCTGGCGCTGTAGCAACCCATTTGAAATCGGGCCAAGGGATGGGCGTAGCCGCGATGCCGCTGGTTCTGCTGATTTTGGCATTGATCGTAGTGCTGGGCCGTCGCCGTTCCGGGCGCACCGCATAATTTAAAAGGGCTTCTCCCTCATTACCTTAGTCGGGTAACGAGGCGAGAAGCCTTTTTTACTACATTTAACTCATACCTCAAAGATGGAATCCACGACAATCGGCAGATTGTCTCTTAATGTACTGGCACCAAGCACGGATCGGGCATGCTTGCCCTTTTCTCCGAAAACTTCCAGCATGAGATCCGAGAACCCATTCAACACCTTGTGCGGTTCCTCAAACGCCGGATCGGCATTGACGAAACCTTGGACTTTCACGACCCGCTTCACCTTATCCAAGCTGCCGAGCGCTTCCTTTACTACAGCAAGCACCTCAATGCCAGCCGATCGCGCGAATTGATAACCCTCATCCGTCGTAAAATGCTGACCTAACTTCCCTATCGGCTTCCCGGATGGCCCCTTTCCGGAAATAAACAAAAGCCCGCCCACTATTGCGTAGTTCGCATATTTCGCCGCCGGTTCGCTTGCCACAGGAAGTGCAATCCCCAGTTGTGCCAATCTAAGTTCGATGGATTCTTCGCTCATAAGTTTGCCTCCTTATGCACTAAGGTAAATTTTACCTATCGTAACACTGCGGCATTTTCATGTAAATATTTTTTATGACATAGTCAGAAGTATTAAGAAAGAGGTACCGATATTATCATTTGCTAAGTCCGCTGACGCCGTGCACATTCCAATATCGGGGTTATACACTATGAAGAACCTACCAATTCGAAAAGGAATGGATATCATGCCTGATAACCCCCTCGCGAGGCTGACAAAATGGAGGCTACATCGTTTTTATGCCCAAAACCCCGGCATTGCGCCCTATTTGCCGCCAACCGCATTTTTAACGCCTCAATCGTTGCAACGTTTTATGAGCAAGTATTCAACGGTTTATGTGAAGGCGAGCACGCAACATACAGGGAAAGGAATCGTAAAGGCCTGGAAAGTTAACAAGGGCTTTCGTTTTGTCAAAGTGCGCGGCAGAGCGAGCTTCGCCGCCTCCATACCCGATTTGTACCGCCAAATCAGACAATCGAACCCCAAGCAGTCGTTTATCGTTCAAAAAGAAATCGATCTTGCGCTTGTCCAAGGCAGACCTTTTGACATCCGGGTGATGATGATGCGTGACGCAGAACGCAAGTGGCAATATGCCGGGATGGTCGCAAAGGTGGCCGGTCAAGGCAGTGTCGTGTCCAATGTACAACGTGGCGGCGGTTATGCAACAACAGTCGATCATGCTCTTAGTCAATCGCTGGGATCTAACACTGCCCGCATCAATCGCATAAAAAAGGAACTCGTACAGCTGAGTCACAGCATTATGAAACACTCGGAGAAATACCCGTTTTTCTCCTTCCAATGCGGTATCGATTTGGCCGTGGATAAAAAAGGGAAGGTTTGGATCATTGAAGTGAATCTGCATAATCCTTCTCACGGTTTGTTTAACAAACTGAGCGACAAGACGTTTTTCAAAAGAGTTGGAAGGCTTTACAGATCCTACCGTTCGAAAAACAAACGTATAATCTAAAGACTGGGCATTATCACGGTTCTTTATAAACAAAGAAAGACCCCAAGGATTAGCCTGGGGTCTCTCATGCCTTCTCAATTTACATACAAGTCCTCTGGTAGCCATACGAAAAGGACAAGACAACGAAACCTGCCCGATGGCCAGGTCCTTATCTAATGTCGTCCGTTTGGGAACGAACTTGTCTTTGTCAATCAGCCATCTTCTCGTCTGTAAAGATGAAAAATATCGTTATAGACACAATTCAAACATCCCTGCATGTCTATTACGATGATAGACATCTTTCCAGCTTCGCTCAGCGTACAAAACTTCTTTTTTTCTCGTCTGCAAGTATACAAAACATCGTTAGAGACACGAACTCATTTCCCCTCGCCTCCTGTAACGATGAAAAACACCTTTCCAGCTGTGCACTTGCTGTTTGTTGCTGTACCCTTTTCAACTTTCCTGGTGGTTAGACCCTTATTCCCGGTACATTTCCCCTTCACTTTCATAGGTCTGACTCGATTTTCAACGAAAAACCGCAGCGCCTAAGAGTCAGCGTTCTATTCGTTCTGCTTTTTCCGATATGCCTCATTATACTCTTCGATAATGTTTCCTCCAACTGCTATACCTTGTCACCATTGGTCGTATACAAAAGTCTAATAATCGCTGTTGACTCCGACCTTAGGGTGGACTCTACACTTAGTTAAGAGCGTTGAATGCGAAGCAAATTTTGCTTACGCAAAACGCTAAGGAGGTGAACGAAGCTGCTTTACACCGTAAAAGAAGTTTCCGACTTATCAGGCGTGACGATCAAGACATTATACCACTACCATAAAATAGGACTGCTTCTCCCCCTCGAAGTTAGCGAGGCAGGCTACCGCTTGTATGGTCAGCAAGAATTGGAGCGCTTGCAGCAAATCTTGTTCTATCGGGAGTTGGAATTTACCCTCGACGAAATTAAGCGGCTGCTGAATGAAGGAGCAGACCGGATGGAGATACTCGCCGCTCAAAAAGAGCTGCTTGTCTCCCGTAAACAGAGGTTGGAAAGCTTAGTACAGACGATTGAAGCATCCATATCATGCAAGACGAAAGGAGAAACCATGAAACCATCCGAAATGTTTCAAGGCTTTCAAAGCGAGGAAGAATGGAAAAGCGCCTTGTCGGAGCAAGGCGAATATTTGAAAAAAACTTACGACTACGATTTATTCGAAGCCTCTCCTATTCAAGCGCAAGAGATGAATGAAAGCGCCATGGAAGCCATAAGCTTCATGAACGGCATGGCCGACGCGCTAAGGAAAAGCTTGAAAGTGGACAGCGATGAAGTTCGTACACGGGTCCGTGAACACATAGCGTTCCTGAGCGCCCACGGGCATGATGTCAACGATGCAAGCTTTGCAGCACAAACGCGCTTCTTCCTTGCGGATGACTTTCATCGCGGGATGCTTGAAAGCCAGCAGATCGGATTGGCTTATTACCTTTGCTTGGCCGCCGAGAGCTACTTGCAGAGAGCATAAGAAAGCTTTTGTCTAAGCCGAAACTGCTTCAGTGGCAATTCTTATGATTCGGAGATGCCCTCTTGCCGCAACCGATGCTTAACGCCCCAGTCATACATGATATCGAAGATCGGCTCCAGCGTCTTCCCGTAATCCGACATACCATATTCAACCCGCGGCGGCGTCTCCGGATACACAGTCCGCTCAATCAATCCATCCTGCTCTAACTCGCGCAGGTGCTGCGTCAGCACCTTTTGCGAGATGCCGGGAATTAAGCGGCGAAGCTCGTTATACCGTTTGGCCCCCTCATGGACATGCCAGAGGATAAGCATTTTCCATTTTCCGCCGATCGCCTGAATGGTTGTCGATACATGGATATAACAGTCAATATCGTCTTCGTTGTAGCCAGCATGCAATTTTAGAAACTCGAGAGAGGTCATCCCTTCTCCCCCTTCCGTTCTTATCATTTCTAACCTGAAAGTAACTATCCAATGAAAAAGTGCCTTCTTGCTCGTTGGGCCATAGAGGCTTACAGTAATAACATCAAGCCCATAAAGGAGAGCAACTTTCATGAATCCAAATTTTACAGGCAAAGTCGTTATCGTTACCGGAGCTTCCAGGGGAATCGGTAGTTCCATAGCGGAACTATTCGCTTCGCACGGTGCCAAAGTCGTTGTAAATTACAGCAGTAGCGCAGCGCAGGCTGAAGAGGTTATTTCCCGCATTAAACAGCAAGGCGGTGAAGCAACGGCCATTCAAGCAGACATTAGCCGTGTAGCCGACGTGGACAAATTGTTCAAGCAAACGATAGAAACTTACCGACAGGTTGATATCGTCGTGAACAACGCGGGAATTATCATTACGAAGCCGATAGCCAGCATTACGGAAGAGGATTTTGATCGGCTTTTTGCGATCAACGTGAAAGGCACATATTTCATGTGCCAGCAAGCGGCCCTGCATATGAATGCGAATGGCCGCATCATTAACTTTTCAACCTCTGTGACCGGAACCAAAGGAGCCGTCGAACAGTTTACAAGGCAGCTCGCGAAGGAATTCGGACCGAAAGGAATTACGATCAACGCCGTTGCCCCTGGACCTGTGAACACAGAACTTTTCAAGGAAGGGAAGACGGAACAGCAAATCCAGGGCATCGTGAACCTGAACGCGTTCGGCCGTCTGGGCGAGCCGGATGATATTACGGGCACCGTGCTTTTCCTCGCCAGTGAAGAAGCGCGGTGGATCACAGGGCAAACCATCCGGGTCAACGGTGGATATGTATAAGCCGCTTAGCCGTTATAGATAAATTCTTTTTTAATGATGCTAACATTTTCACGATGACATGCCTCTGTAAAAGAAGACGAAAAAGCATGCGCTTGACCAAGGGCTGTGATGGCACTGTCATCTTTAGTTATTACGGCCTGAATAAGCGCCTCCAAATGCCTGGATGCCATATCCAGGCGTCTTTGCATTTCTCCCCGATCCGCAGTTACATGTTCGTTACGATATTGGATCATAGCGATCGAATCAGACTCCTTCAACGGATATACAAATATCGTAACATTCACGGCAAAAAAGAACTAGTTGAACTTGTTGTTCCCCTCTGTGCGGAACTTATAATAAACCCATGGACTTTTTCTCATCAGGCATTCACCCAATTCAGAACACAGGCAGCGAAAGTTTATGGTTTTTGGAAATGTTCAAGAGCGACCGTTTCGCCGATATTTCCTTGATTCAGTGGATGGCGCTGAATCCCAAGCAGTTGATTCAAGATAATGTACATGCTTCACCGGAGCTAATGCACTCCTTGCGAAAAGAGAAATGGCCGGTTGTGAAATACACGGACACGGACATCAACGCTGGCAAGAAGTAAAGGATCCTAAAAATAGGCTGTACTACTTTTCCACACTGACATTATGCTGTCAGTGTGTTTTAGTTATACTAGAAAGTGGAAATAAGGTAGATCGGAATGCAGTTTTCATTTGCAGAGTTGTATAGGGGGAATATCCGGACATGGGTGTACAGATATCGCAGAACTTCAAATCAGCGGATGGAAAGAATCAACCGGCAGTAGTCCTCGGACAGCGGTCTCTCAACCGCGCCCTTCTCGAGCGCCAACTGCTGCTCAGCAGGCAGGCACTGTCCGTTCCAGATGCCCTCGAGCATCTGGTCGGCTTGCAGGCGCAGGCTCCGAATCCGCCTTACATCGGGCTCTGGTCGCGTCTCGCGGACTTCCGCCACGAGGCGTTGTCGCGCTTGATCCAGGACAAGAGCGCCGTGCGCATCGCGCTCATGCGCTCGACCTTGCACCTCGTCAGCGCACGGGATTGCCTGGCGCTGCGGCCTGTCCTTCAGTCCGTGCAGGAACGCGGGCTGAAAGGCGCCTACGGCAAGCGCCTAGCCGGGCTTGACGAGGATGCGCTCGCGGCCGCCGGCCGGGCGCTCGTGGAGGCGCAGCCTCGCACGTTCAGCGAGCTCGGCGCGCTGCTGGCCGAGCGCTGGCCGGACCGCGAGCCCGCTGCGCTGGCAGCGGCTGTGCGCACGCAGGTGCCGCTCGTGCAAGTGCCGCCCCGGGGCCTCTGGGGCGCAAGCGGTCAGGCCAGCCATACCTCCGCTGAGGCATGGCTGGGCCTTCCGCTTGCGGCCGATACCGCCCCGGATGCGATGATCTTGCGCTACCTCGGAGCCTTCGGTCCCGCAACGATCAAAGACATGCAAGTCTGGTCGGGCCTGACCAGACTAAGCGAAGCCGTCCGGCGGCTTCGCCCGCACCTGCGCACCTTCCATGACGAGCACGGTAGCGAACTGTTCGACCTGCCGGATGCCCCGCTCCCGGATGCGGATACTCCTGCGCCTGTGCGCTTCCTCGGCGAATTCGACAATATGCTCCTGTCTTTCGCCGATCGCACCCGAATTATGGCCGATGAACACCGGGCGAGGGTATTCACGGAGAACGGCATCATACGTGCCGTCATTCTCGTCGACGGCTTTGTCCGCGGCATTTGGAAGATTGAGCAAAAGAAGGGAAAGGCCACGCTCATCATCGAACTGTTTGCATCTTTATCGCCCGAAGACCGGGAGGCATTATCTGAAGAAGGCGGTCGCCTGCTCGCCTTTGCTGCAGCAGAAGCTCATTCGCACGACATTCGCTTCGTGCAACCCGCATAATGGATGCCCCCACCGGGCATCCATTCGTTTATTTAAAATCTTGCCAAGTAAAATCAACTGTTAAAATGCCAACATGGGTACCCGTTGCCCGCCACTGTTCGGCAGCCGCAGCTTCCGGTTTCCGAAAGCAAACCAAGTTGCTATAGTGTCCAAACGCCCGGCACACGGACGGTCTTACCGCATGAATGCCACATCGGTCTTTCTCCATATCATAAAAGAGACAAGTTCCAAAATGTCGCTGCTGATTTTCGAGTTCCGAGCGGACCTTCACAGGCATCGCTTTCACTTTCTTGCGGATGGTTTTCAGCTCAATTTCGGTGACCGGAACAGGGCCGCAGCATAATCCTCTGCAACCTTGGCACGGAAGATGACTACTCATTAGAGACCTCCTCGGATGACTCGTCAATACTTAGGAATTAGGAATGATAATTAGGAGACAAATGGAAATCGGATTCTCATATTGACTTTTAATGATTTTTGTTGTATGATTAAATATTATTGATTTATAAAATATTAACATATTCATTCCTTCCTTTCAATCCATTTTTCGATAACAAGGGGCATTCCTTCAGGACTCAACACATTCTGAGGGGGTGCCCCTTTCTTTTTTACCCTTTTAGAAACCAGCAGCCCGGTCTACAGAGATACCCATCAACACTGCTAAGTTACACCAAAGTGCTATAAGCACTTCAAAGTGCGTACTTCTCAACGAAGGTTCCTTCCTGCAAAATAGCTTTAACAACACCCGCACACAAGGAGCTGAAAACAATGATCAATGAAACAGTAACTACAGACAAAGTCGCCTTGGTCGTAGGCGCAAATGGTGTTATCGGCCGCAACCTGATCGATCACCTCATAACACTTCCCGACTGGGAGGTAATCGGCGTATCTCGCCGGGGCGGAGAATCGAATGACCGCGTCCAGTATGTAACTGCCGATCTGCTCGATAAAGACGATACCCGCGCGAAACTAAGCGGACTAACTAAGATCACGCACATCTTTTATGCCGCCTATCAAGATCGCCCCACTTGGGCAGAACTCGTTCCACCCAACCTCGCCATGCTCGTTAACGTCGTTGATGCAATCGAACCCATCGCTCCCGGATTGAAGCATGTCAGTCTGATGCAGGGCTACAAAGTATATGGGGCACATCTCGGTCCGTTCAAAACACCGGCTCGAGAAACGGACGCCAACCATATGCCGCCCGAATTCAATGTCGATCAGCAAAACTTCTTAGAACAACGGCAAAAAGGCAAGGCTTGGACATGGTCTGCGCTCCGCCCTTCGGTCGTCTGCGGTTTTTCGACCGGAAATCCGATGAACCTTGCCATGGTCATTGCGATCTACGCTTCGATCTCGAAGGAACTCGGCATTCCTTTACGTTTTCCAGGCAAACCGGGTGCTTACCATAGCCTCTTGGAAATGACGGATGCCGGGCTCCTCGCAAAGGCCACCGTCTGGGCGGCGACTACTGAGAGCTGTGCCAACCAGGCGTTCAACATCACGAACGGCGATCTGTTCCGCTGGAACGAGCTGTGGCCTAAGATCGCCCGCTACTTCGGCATGGAGACAGCGCCTCCGCTGCAAATGTCCCTTGATGTCGTCATGGCGGATAAGGAAGAACCGTGGAATGCCATGGTCGAGAAGCATGGGCTTGCGAAGCATGCTTATAGCGACGTATCCTCCTGGCGCTTCGGCGATTTCGTATTCTCATGGGATTACGATTTCTTCGCAGACGGATCGAAGGCCCGTCGCTTTGGTTTTCACGAATACATCGATACCGAAGAGATGTTTATGAACATCTTTGACGACTTCCGCCGACGCAAAGTTATCCCTTAACCATTTGTATAAAAAGATAAAAAGCCGACCTTCTATAAGGACGGCTTCTTATCTTTTTTGCGCTTCTTCATATTGCGGAGCGGCCAGGACAGCAGCCTTATCTCCGTAAGTTCTTTCTATATACGTATCCCCCCACCTGCACATTAAATGCAGGATCTCTTTTAAGCTCCAGCCAAACTCAGTCAACTCATACTCAACTTTGGGCGGAACCTGATTGTAAGAAATACGCAAGATGATGCCTGCCTCTTCGAGCTCCCGAAGCTGCTGTGTTAACACTTTCTGAGTAATCATAGGGATCAGGCTTTTAAATTCATTGTTGCGTTTCTTGCCAAATGTCAAATGAAAGAGAATCACGGGTTTCCATTTCCCGCCGATGACTTCCAGCGTTGCCTCAACCGCAGTGTTATAAATCTTGTCAGGCTCCTTCATTATATTCCTCGCCTCCTTTTCCGATTATTTCGACACCGGTCCCCCCGAACCTCTTTATCTACCGCTTTCGCCATAACGAAAAAAACCATTGAATCTATAAAACAGCCGTAGATTCAATGGTTTTAGTCCTATCTAATAACAGTGTCAATAAATCTTTCTAAAGAAGAAGTATCCGCGATGTTTTTGTTGCATTCCTGACTGTTCATACACAAATAGTTACCAACCGCTTTGTAATAATCAGGCGAAGAATTAGCCGGCCTTTTTTTGGATATCGCCGAAAATAAAGCAAGCTCTTCGTACCGATTACATACAAAGCAAAAACTTTTCTTATTGGTGGGCGTATATCTGCCTTCAACACCAACGAATTGCCCGTTTACATGATAAACCATGAACAATTTATTTGTAGAAATATCGGTCCAGCTCAGATAAGTTACATAACGATTGTCTATCTCGGATAAGTCAGGAATCTTTAGCTTCTTATTCTTGGGAAATAGTTTTTGAATTTGTTTTGCTGTAATTTGCGGAAATTCCACCAAGTACGGTTCTAACTCTCTCACATACTTTTGAAAATCCTCAGCCGTTTCTAATGCAGAAATTCTTTCTAACATTTGTTTCTGCACGTCTGTAATATCCGGAAACAGTTCTATTATTTTGGATTCTGTGCTATATCTAACCGATTCCAATACTTTCGGATCAGCTATAGTTCTGAGCGCATTTTGTCGTATTCCCACTTGTTTCTTGATATCGTTATATTGATGGTTTCTAATAAATGGTTCACACATATAGGTTCAGCCCCTTATTTTTTAAATAATGAAATAAGGTGCAAAGCCAAGTATTAGAAACGATGTATGCTCATTTGGGCGATTTTACTTTTGACGCCCATGCAAAGTATCGCCTCTAAAACAGGCTTTGCATGAGACTGGGCCAATCCGGCAATCTTTAATTGCCATCTTTACCAACTCCCTCGTTTTAACGATATGGATATTATAAAAAAAACTCCCCATGACTTCAATGGGAAGTTTATGTCTAACAATAGTTTCCTTCCATTTCTTCCATCACCGTATCTTTGTATGCCTGTTGATCAGCTTCATTTCCCGCCACTTGATGACTTTGATTTAATCTTGCGTCGTATTGATCTCCCCACTCTTTCATCAACAAAATAATGGGTTCCAGCGTTCTCCCAAACTCTGTTAACGAATACTCCACCTTCGGGGGAACTTGGTTATATGTCTTTCGTATAATGATTCCTTCTCGTTCAAGATCCCTCAATTGCAGTGTAAGTGTATGATGAGTGACTTGGGGGTAGATCCTTCGAAGTTCATTGAATCGCTTTGTCCCACTCAACAGGTGATAGATAATAACGCCCTTCCATTTTCCGCCGATAACATCCAGGGTCGTTTCAACCGGACAATTTTTTCTTGAAGGATTTAACATCCAGAACATCCCTTCTAGGTATTTTTTCAATACTTGATATCAATTATTTGCGTACTTTTTGTATGTTACTAATTATAATACAATGAAGCCAATGAGAACAATCAATATTAAGAAGGAATGATAAATTTGAGTACAAAATCTGGAATGATATCTGCCAATCGAACATCCGGAAAAGTAGGACGGGATTGCACGTTTTTTAAGCCGGGAGATGAGGTGTATTATGCAGGAAGTCTCATTCGACCAGGGTGCAACAGTGAATTTCATTTAGTGGATGAACGGATCGTCGGTAAAAAACCTTCAACTCTAGATTTTGCAAATGCTGCATCGCTGCCTTTAACAACGATTACTGCTTGGGAAAGTCTTAGGTCCGACTTGCGCGGCAAAATCGGCGCTGGTTGCTTCTACGAACATACGGGAGTTCCCTTAACGACGTATTGGGTTTACTCGATCGCGGTAGGTGTATTGGCTGAGCCCGTTTTGCGTTCCGGGAATAAGCGACGTTATCGGGCGCGTCGAGGCGCGACGCCGAATAATCGTTCGAAATCGACCATGCCGTGCTGAACATCGGAGGCATGTTTTTTTATTTCCCCATTAAATATAATAGACAAAAAATATATATTTTGTTTACATTGTATTTCCTGCGTGATATGATCAAGTCGAAAAGACACTATCGCGAAAGGATGATCGGGTTGAAATCTTCTAAGAACATGATCTTGATGCTTATCGTTGCCTGCCAACTTATGATTATGCTCGACTCGTCCGTTATGATCACCGCGCTTCCGGAAATCGGAGCGACGATGCATCTGTCGACGACGAGCCTGACTTGGGTACAGAACGCCTATATTCTCATCTCCGGCGGTCTGCTGCTGTTTGGCGCGCGGACCGGAGACATTATCGGAAGACGGAGAACCTTAAGCTTCGGTATCGCCGTGTTTACGGTCGCGTCCGTTCTGGTCGGCGTTGCGCAATCGGCCGAATTCCTGCTCGTCTCCCGTGCCCTGCAAGGGCTCGCGGCCGCATTCGCCACGCCGTCCACGCTAGCACTGCTGTCCGTCAGCTTCACGGAAGCGAAAGAGCGTGCGAAAGCGATCGCCGTCTATAGCGCCATTGCGGGCGGGGGCGGCAGCGTCGGCCTCGTGCTCGGCGGGTGGCTGACCGAATTCGTATCCTGGAGAGTCGGGATGTTCATTAACGTTCCGATCGGCATCGCGGTGCTCATACTCGCACCGCGGTTTCTGAACGAAACGGACAAAAATGCGGGCAAATTCGACGCGATGGGCGCTTTGACCTCCGTTCTGGGCATGTCGGCGCTCGTATTCGGGTTTATCCAGGCGGCTTCCGAAGGATGGGATCGGCCGCTCACCTTGATTTCGCTGGCGGTCGGCGCCGCCATGCTGACGTCGTTCGTCTTTATCGAAGCCCGGGCGAAGCAGCCGATCACGCCGCTGCGGTTATTTTCCAACCGCCGCAGATCCGGGGCTTATCTCGGCCGGTTTCTCATGGTAGCCGGCAATTACTCGCTCTTTTTCTTTCTGACCCAATATTTACAAAACATTCTCGGCTTCACCGCTTTCCAAGCCGGCATCGCCTTTCTCCCGATGATGCTCGTGATGTTCGGGATGATGTACGCGATGCCCCGACTCATTTCCCGGTTCGGCAATCTTAAAGTGCTGATCGCGGGAATTGCGATCGCGATTATCGGCACGCTGCTGCTCAGCCATCTTTCGTCGCATACGTTATACTTCCCCGAAATGTTCTTCCCATTGATCATTATAGGAATCGGGGCGGGCGTGGTGTTCTCTCCGTTGACTTCGTTCGGCATCGCCGAAGTGGAGGCGAGGGACGCGGGCGCGGCTTCGGGGCTCGTCAATGCCGCCCACCAAACCGGCGGATCGTTAGGGCTCGCCATCCTGGTCACAGTATTCGAAGCGGCGATGGGCGGGGGCGAAGCTTCCAAGTCCGCTTTCGCTCACGCGACTTCGGCAGCGATCCTCGGTTCGGCGGCGTTTCTGACGGCGGCGCTCGTCGTGGTGCTCGTCTGGTTCATGCCGGACCTGAAGCCGGACAAGAAAGCCTCGTTGCAACCGGAAGGCTAGTTCGCGAAGCCGTCTTAACCGGGCTAGAATCAAGAAAAGAAGGAGTCGCGGAATGAACCGCGACTCCTTCTTTTTATTGTTCCGCGCTACAAGGTAGCGGTGAACTTTTCGACGAGATAGTCGATAATCGGCTCGATTTTCGAATCGTCGACGATCGACGCTTTTTCCGCTTTGAACAGCTGCGTTTTTTTCAACCGATAATAATCGACAAGCGATTGCCGAAACGAAATATTACGAGAAAGCAAATATTTGGGGTTCATGATTTCCCTTAGTAAAATAACGTCTTGGAGCACAAGAAGGTGATCGTTAATCGGATTGAAGACTCCCTTGCTTTGCCCGTCGCGGTAAAACCGGACTATTCGTTCTTCCCGTTCGTTCAAAGCGTTCCTAAGCTCGTCGTACAGCTCCGGATAGACCGCTTGCAACTCCTTCATAAACACATCCGATATTTTCCCGGCAAGCGTCACGGACTGTTCGAACAAGCGTTGAAATCCGATCGCGTAGACGTTGTCGTCGTCTTCCGGGTCCAAGTCCTCGAGCTTGGCGACGTAATCCGCGAAAATGCGAACGACGCTTTCGATGACTTCTTCCTTCGAAGAGAAGTGCTTATACAAAGTGGCTCTGCTGACATCCATAAGCTTGGCGATGTCGTCCATCCGTAAGGCTTGAAACCCTTCTCTCATAACGGGGGGGATGAGTTTTTTCAAGTATTTCATCTTATTTTTCTCTTGTTGGTCCGCGACTTGATCTTGCAAGCGAATTCCCCCTTCCCCTTAGAACCGTTACCTTCTATTATACATGAAACTTACATCGAAAATACAAAAAAGTCGAAATAGATGCATCTTCCTTTTTTTGTTCAATCAATTCGAGGGTGCCTTTTATTAGGACTTCACGAAGGATTCGAAGCCTGCCTTTCGAAAGGGAATATTCGGATGTTGATGCCACAGCGTGAAGAGGTGTGCAAGCGATCGGATGAAGTGGCACAATTATTTATTGACGAGGCTGATAATGCTTATACGGTTCCAAGCGATTATAGCAAATCACTTAGGGATGATAAATCTCGAGATAGTTTGATTCGATATGGACATCACCGTCGGGTGAAATACTTCAGCGGTTGCATGAACTCGCAATGTATTTAGACAATAAAGCAGATCAGTAAAGACAACTTACAGATGACATATACTGTCGGAGGTCAAGAATATTGTCCCATACCCGACTGAACAGGTAAGTTTCATTAAGCGGTTGTGTTCAACAAGTTGGACATTTACTATGCCAATAGACCAAATATTTTATTAATCCATTCAACAGAGGAGAGGACAGACGAATTATTTTCGGCCTGCCCTTTTCTTATCATATGCATAGCCTCAATTCCCTTATCTCCAGATATCCAGGAAAGACAGTATTTTTGGATAAAGTTGTAGGAGAAATTTGTAAAGAATATAACTCAACTTTCGCAGCTTAAAAATCTAGCCTAAGCCAGATGTGGTGCGCCTTGCGAACGAATAATTATTTGAATTGACAGAAAAACACCTTTCGTTTGGTGCGCCAGCATATTTTTGCCTATTGACGCGACCCAATGTATTAGTGTACTATTTAGTTAATACACTACATCTAATTCAAAGGGGATAGCACAATGGCCAAATGGGCAGCTATAGTAAAAAAGGATTTGCGATTATCGACGAGCGTCTTATTCGCGGGGCTTGTCATTAACGTCATCAGCATCGTCATTGCGGGACTTGTCGGCCAATATCTGTTCATTCCGTTGTTAGCCGCTGCCGGGTTCCATGTCTTCTATCTTCCGATCGCGTTGTTCGCGAGCCTACGAACGGAAGCCTCTCAACTGCACGTCTGGCTTCACAATCCGAGGCCGGCTGTCAGCTTGCTTCTAAGCAAGCTAACGAGCGGATTGGTCACGATGCTCGCCTCCTTGGCCGTTCTGTACTCGATGGCTGGAATCTTGCTCCGGGCGAAGTTTCGTTTAATGGAAGAGTACTGGACGGATACTTGGAGTGCGGGATGGTTGATCTTCCTGCACGCGATCCTTATCTCCGTGGCGATCGGCGTCTGGGTCATCCTTCTATGGTCCTTGTACCATGCGCTCAAACATCGAATCGGGCGTTTGGCCTGGGTAGTCCTTATCGGCACCGTTCTCTTATCGAGCTGGATCGACGATATCATCACTTCCTCGAGTCTTTATAAGCTCGTTACGCAATGGGGTGGAATGGAGATCTATTTTCCGACGTTCTCGGTGGATCCGTTCCCCCTCTACTTGGGCGAATACTTCTATAACTTGATTGTTGTCATCGGTCTGTTCTATCTGAGTTCATGGATCGTTGACAGGAAAGTCGAGGTTTAATCATGGATGAGTTTCATTCTTCCAAAGCGATCTATCTCCAGGTTGCCGATCGAATCAAGAGGCAAATCGTCAGCCAGGAACTGCAAGCGGGCCAGAAGCTTCAATCCGTCCGGGAGATGGCGGTAACCTATAACGTCAACCCGAATACCATCCAACGCACCTACAGCGAACTGGAACGGGAAGGGGTTCTGGAGACGAGAAGAGGACAAGGCACGTTCGTCACGGAGCAGGAAGAGCTATTGACTCAGCTTCGCTTGAGCATGATCGAAGAGCAGATTGCCTCCTTTGTCCTGGTTATGCGGGAGATGGGCTATCGTTCGGAGGAGATCATCGCCGGATTGCAGGATCACTTGAACAAGAGAGATAAGGGAGATGAGTAACGTGATCGCATTATCTAACGTCTCGAAGACTTATAACAAGAAACCCGTCATTCGAGACATTACTTTAACATTGCCTGTGGGGAAAATCATCGGAATCGTAGGAGAGAACGGTAGCGGCAAATCCACCTTATTAAAGCTCATTGCAGGACTTCTTCAGCCAACAGGCGGTTCTGTCACCATAAATGGGGAGAAGGCGCACCGAAGAATCAGCACGCTAGTCTCCTACTTATCCGACCAGGACTCGACTTATGCTTGGTTTACGGTAAGAGAAGCAATCGCCTATCAGGCTGCACAATTCCCCGATTTTAAAGCCGCCAAGGCGGAAGAAATCATGGCGTTCATGCAGTTGGAACCGAATGCGAGAATTAGCGATCTGTCGAAGGGCAAACGCAGCCGGGTCAAAATCATGCTCACTCTAGCCAGAGAAGTGCCGTACATTCTGATGGATGAGCCGTTGTCCGGACTGGATCCGATGGTGCGGGAATCGATTGTCAAAGGAATGATTACTTACCTTGACTTGGAATCCCAGACGCTACTCATGGCCAGCCACGAGATCCCAGAGCTCGAGTCGATATGGGATAGCTTCATCGCCATCAAGGACGGAGCTTTGCTTCGCTATGCCGATGTCGAAGAATTGCATGACTCGGACGGAATTAGCATCACGTCGTGGATGAAGAAAATTATTAAGGAGAGTGTTTAATCATGAAGGAAGTCTCGGTATTTCGTCTCTACCTGTTGCGTGCCCTGTATCTCCTTGTTGTCGTAGGACTCGGAATCGTAGTATGGTCCGGCGTCATCCGCCACGAACATTGGGATCTGATGGAGGGCGTCGCCCAATGCATGCTGGCCGCCTTCTCGGCTCTCTCCCTCTTGGGTCTCCGGTATCCACTGCAGATGCTTCCGTTGCTCCTATGGGAGATGCTCTGGAAGCTGATCTGGCTATCCGTCGTCGCTCTCCCACTCTGGACTTCCGGGCAGCTAGACGACTCAACCTTGGGAGTTGTGATCGAATGCTTGGTCATAGCGGTTTTCCCCTTCTGCATTCCTTGGCGTTATGTGTTCTCTCATTATATAAAGAAGCGTTCGGATCGTTGGGTTGGTGGGAAGTCCGGAATTGCCGGATGAATGGGGATAAGTATGCAGAACGGGATTTTGCTCGCCTGGTAGCATAGACAGAGTACGGATCAACAATCTTTTGGCAGATTGTTCTACTTGCTATGCGATGACATCAGCGCCATTGACTGGGCGGTTGCCTTGGAACAACTGGTTGATTAGATCAATGGAATCGCCACGAAAGTCGGAAAGAAGGTTTCAACGCTCAATCAGCGTCAACTCCAGAAATGGATTGATGGTCTACCCAGATACATCAAGGCTTATTTGCCAATTTCAACAAGGTTCCCGTCATGGTTTAGTTACGCCTGGTATTGCTAAAACTATAATTAGGGAGGCGTAACACCATGATTGACTACCATGTAGAACATATTTTCGAAAGGCGAGTAAAGATGATCCAGAAGAAGAGAAACGGTGCCGGTTTTTCTATTCCTCATTAGAAATGACAGTCTATAACTTTATTTTCTCTCAACACTAAGGTCAATGATTGCAGCGTTGCCTAGCGAGTCTGTACCAGGTTTCGCAATCGCGGCGTAAATGCAGTCCTTTACGTTCTCTATCCGAAAATGTCTCGATTTAGAAAATGGTGTTATCAATGGTTTCAACCCCTCAACCTATGTTTCAATATATTTTTAAAAACTCAGTCTGATTTAAACGATTAGTTTTTCGAATTAATCTAATTCGATCTCCTAAGATAGATGACATATTGTATTGTCTGCTTTTGAAAATAAAAAGTCCCGATGATTTTGTATTATCATCGGGACTTTCTCATTGAGGTCGCTTAAGAACTTCACATTGTATAGAATAGTTCCATACTTTCTTTATTGGTTCCACAGTTTACTTTACTGGTTCCATAGTTTTTTATTACTCCACAGTAACGCTCTTCGCCAAATTACGCGGCTTATCCACATCATTACCACGAGCAAGCGACGCGTAGTAAGAAAGCAATTGCAACGGTACAACCGCAAGAGCCGGAGCAAGTACATCCAGCGTCTTCGGAATCACAAAGGTGCTGTCCACCGATTTCTGCAATTCAAGTTCGCCTTCCACGGCGATACCCAGCACATTTGCGCCGCGCGCTTTCACTTCTTTAATGTTGCTTACGGTTTTCTCCAGCAGCTCATGTTGAGTCGCCAGTGCGATAACAGGAACGCCATCTTCGATAAGCGCCAAAGTGCCATGTTTCAGTTCACCAGCCGCGTAGGCTTCGGAATGAATGTAGGAGATCTCCTTCAACTTCAAGGAACCTTCCAACGCTACTGCGTAATCCAAGCCACGTCCGATAAAGAAGAGATTGTCGTGTTTGGCCATTTCTTCTGCAACGCCCTTAATAGCTTCCGCTTGATCCAGGATGGCTTCTACTTGCGCAGGAAGCTCCTTCAAAGCGGCAATCGTCTGTTGAATTTCTGCAGCATTTTGGGTACCTAATGTTTGAGCCAAGTGCAATCCTAACAAGTAGAAAGCAATCAATTGCGACGTGTATGCTTTGGTGGAAGCTACCGCGATTTCAGGGCCTGCCCACGTTGTGATGATGTCATCAGCCTCGCGAGCTACCGAGCTGCCAACCACATTCGTTATAGCCAGTACGCGCGCACCGCAGCGTTTGGCTTCACGCAGTGCAGCAAGCGTATCTGCCGTTTCCCCGGATTGGCTTACTACAATGACCAGCGTGTCCTTTGTAATGATCGGTGAGCGATAGCGATACTCAGAAGCTACATCCGTTTCAACCGGGATGCGAGCCAGCTTCTCGATCACGTATTTCCCAACCATACCTGCATGATAGGCCGTTCCACAGGCTACAATATGAACACGATTGATGTTGCGAATTTCTTCAGCCGTCATCGATAACTCGTTTAATGTTACTTGGCTTCCATCTGCCGCAATTCGACTTCCCATCGTATCGCGATACGCTTTTGGCTGCTCATGGATTTCTTTCAACATAAAGTGATCAAATCCGGCTTTTTCAGCCGTAATAATGTCCCAATCGACATGAAACATTTCCCTGGAAATAAAATTGCCTTCAAGCGTCATTAATTCGACAGCATCTCTGGTTAATAGCGCCATTTCGCCGTCATTCAAGATAAAGACGTTACGCGTATATTCCAAAATTGCCGGGATATCCGAGCCAATAAAATTCTCACCCTCGCCAATCCCGATGATCAGAGGACTAGCTTGACGAACCGCAACTAATCGATCAGGCTCAAGTTCTGTCAAAACGCCAAGCGCAAATGCACCCGTCATGCGTTTAACGGCCTTCTGAACGGCTTTCAGAATATCTCCTTCGTACAAGTCAGCAATTAGATGAGAAATGACTTCTGTATCCGTCTCCGAAACGAATACATGACCTTTCGCGATCAATTCCTCTTTCAAGCTAATGTAGTTCTCAATAATCCCATTATGCACAACCGAAAATTTCATCGAGTTGTCCGTATGCGGGTGGGAATTCACATCTGATGGTTTACCGTGAGTCGCCCAGCGAGTATGCCCGATTCCTACGCTTCCGTTCAATGGAGTTTCCTCCAGCTTGGATTCAAGATTCGCAATCCGACCTTTTGCTTTCTGGATTTGCAGCCCGCTTGCTGTATAAACCGCCACACCTGCCGAATCATAGCCCCGGTACTCGAGTTTTTTGAGACCTTCCAATAGAATTTCTTGAGAATTACGCTTGCCGATATATCCAACGATTCCGCACATAGTGTAGTACCTCCATAGTTTTATAAGCCTCTAAATTTAGGCTGTTTGTCAAAGATCCTGATTTTTTCTCAAAGCAAATAAACATTAGACAGAATAAAACAAAAAACATCTATGATAACGATCAGTAAGTGCTTATTTATGTTGCTAGGATGTTGGAATCTTGTCAGCCCGGTCGCCCAAGCGTTTTTGCTTTCCAACTTAACGGCACTCTAGCTTTGTACCGGAAGGTCCCCGCCGAATGTTTCGAACACCTTCACCTCGTCAACTCGCTTGCGCAGTATGCTTACTTTTCCGTCCCGCTTGCGAGTTCTGGCGCTATTGTTACTAGGTCAACCTCTACCCTGCCTTTCCTTCTTGAGTAATAAGGGAATCTTGAAAACTTCTGAAAACCCCTTTACATCATATTCATTTTAACGACTCAACGCAACTTATTTTTTCTTGAAATTGCTCTATATCCATCAAATGGAAATCCCCTCTCCGAACACACAGTCTAGAAAGGGAATGACCATCTCATTTTCTCATACAAGCTGTTCTTGAATCACTTTAGCAATAGTCTGGACGTAAGTCTCGACTTGATCTTTATCTGGACCCTCTGCCATAACACGAATAAGCGACTCCGTACCCGATGGACGAACTAACACCCGACCGTTATCCCCAAGCTCTTCCTCGACCTTGCGAATGGCTTCTTCAATAACCGGATTGTTCTTCAGCTTGCTTTTATCAACGACACGCACGTTAACAAGCAGCTGAGGGTATTTGCGCATAATGCCTTTTAGCTCGCTCAGTTTTTTACCTGATTGAACGATTGTATTCATAAGCTGCAGAGCTGTCAGAATCCCATCGCCCGTTGAGATATAGTCCAGGAAAATAACATGACCGGATTGTTCCCCGCCCAGGTTGTAGCCACCCTTCCTCATCTCTTCCATGACATAACGGTCGCCTACAGCGGTTTGTAAAGCTTTCAGACCTACTTTTTCGATCCCTTTGAAAAAGCCGATATTCGCCATAACCGTCGTAACAATCGTGTTATGGTTCAACTTGCCCGCGCGATTCAGCGCATCGCCGCAAATGCTAAGGATATAGTCACCGTCTACTTCGGCGCCCGTCTCATCGATCGCGATCAACCGATCCGCGTCCCCATCAAAAGCGAGCCCAATGGCTGCGCCATGCTTCACCACTTCCTCACGAAGCTTCTCAGGGTGGGTGGAGCCGCAATGGTCATTGATGTTGCGCCCGTTCGGCTCGGCGCCGATCGTGATCACTTCCGCTCCCAGATCGCGGAGCACCTTAGGCGCTAGCTCATAAGCCGCACCATTCGCACAATCCAAGACCACCTTATATCCTTGGAAAGATCCGGATAACGTCGATTTCAAAAACTCCAGATACGCGAACTTCGCATCCTCATCGTCAGAAACGGTACCGATTTCGCCTCCAACCGGCCGCGGCAGCTCATCGACAGCAGCATCCAGCAACTGTTCGATTTCCAGTTCCGTCTCATCCAGCAGCTTGAAACCATCGCCGCCAAAAAACTTAATGCCATTATCACCAACCGGGTTATGCGAAGCCGAAATCATAACGCCTGCGTCTGCTCCCAGCTTCTTCGTTAAATAAGCGACAGCTGGAGTGCTAACTACTCCGATTCGAATCACGTTAACGCCAATCGATAGTAATCCTGCAACCAATGCCGCCTCCAGCATAGGGCCCGAAATTCGAGTATCCCGGCCGATGACAACCTTTGGATGCCTTGCTTGCCTTGTTAATACGTATCCGCCACAGCGGCCAATTTTATAAGCTAATTCTGGCGTCAACTCGTCGTTAGCGACTCCGCGCACACCATCTGTACCAAAATATTTCCCCATGTCTTCTTCTCCTCTTTTTCTATAACCCGCTCAAACCCATTAAGGCCGAGCGACTTTAGGTGCTTTCTCGCTGATTTCAACAGTCGCCTTCACGTCTTGCGGCATGCCCAGCTTTACATAAGTAGGCAAGTTCAGAGTCATATTCAGCTCATGTTTCCCTGGCGGTAAATTGCTCACATCCAGTATCGCTTGTATGTCCTCCGGCTTGATTTGATCAATGAGCGCAGGCGCCCCCTCAACCGTTATGTTCAGCTTTGCCGTTTCCGGTGTAACTACTTTCGTAGTGTAGTTTTCATTTTGACCGATAATGGTAATCGGAATGTTTTCCATCGCTTTCGTAATCGAAGGTATGATTTCGACGCGAACAGTAACTTTATCCGGATCCAGTTGAGTTACTTTATTCCTAAGTGGGATATCTAGTGAATATTCCTTGGTTTCCTTGAGATCCTGAATGTTCAATTGCGGTCCCTGATAGAACTCTAACCGATCCACGACCTCTTGCGTTCCATACACGGTAATCTTGTCTGGATTTTGCGTTACAGAGGCAATCGCGAATCCTTTTGGCGGCTCCCCGGTTAACTTTAATTGAAGAGGTATCGTTTGGAACGGACTTGTGATAGGGACCTCGACATCCACCACCGTCGGATTCATATTAACCGCGATTTCTTTACCATCTTTATCAAAAGCCTGCAACCTTACTTGCTTTGTCACAGCCGATTGAGCCTTATCGACAGACACTTCTCCTCTGACGGTCACAACCTGTTCCAACTTGCTCGTCGGCGCCGTAATATACACTTTATTCGGCTTCACGATCGGTTGACCCGCTTTAAGTCCGGCTGCCGGAGTTCCTTTAATGTTAATGGCAACAGGTACTTCTTTCATCTGGAGTTCTTCAATAACGACATGAACGGTCCGTGGAACAACCTGAACCTCAACATCCGATGGAAAGCCTACCGGCGTAAGCGTAAGCTGATGATCGCCTTTGCCAACCTGTGTCAAATCAAGCTGAATCTGATAATTGTTGCTGGTCGTTACTTTTTTCACGGCAGATTCTTTCCCGGTAAGAATGACCTGTACATTCGAAGGGGACATGGATGAGATAAAATAATGACTCTCATCGTATTTGGTCGTTATCGCAACGTTATTGATTGTTTCGACACGTTCTCTCAACGGAGAATTACCGGATACGTTCGTCTCTTCCATATGCACAACAACCCAAAGAAAAATACCGATAATCAGTGCGACGACCCGCACGACATTCGTATTTCGCAACCATTTATCCATTTGAACGTCCCCTCCACTTCAAGAAAGGGTTCTTTTCTTTCACTTTCGCTTTGGGCTTCAGTTCCTCAAATAGCTTTGCAATAAGCGATTCCTCTTTAATATCGCGAACGATATGCCCGTTCATTGTCAGTGAAATCTGTCCTGTCTCTTCGGAGACAATAATGCACATCGCATCCGAAACCTCGCTCATACCAATCGCCGCACGGTGACGCGTTCCAAGCTCCTTGCTGATAAAAGGATTTTCAGACAGAGGCAAATAACATCCTGCCGCCATTAATTGGCCTTGGCGAATAATCACAGCACCGTCATGCAGCGGTGTATTCGGGATAAAAATATTAATTAACAGCTCCGCGCTGATTTTACTCTCTATTGCAATACCGGATTCCACATAATCCGTGAGACCCGTTTCTTTTTCGAATACAATCAAAGCGCCAATCTTCCTCTTGGCCAAATAGTTCGCAGCCCGGATCACTTCACTAATCCGTTTGTTCACGTCCTGGTCCTCTTCGGAGGAGGAACGGCTGAACAGACTGCCGCGGCCTAATTGCTCGAGTGCCCGACGCAGCTCAGGCTGGAAGATAATCATGATACCTAAGACCCCAAAGGTTAAAGTCTGATTCATCATCCATTGCAGCGTGCTTAGCTTGAACCATATGCTGAGCGCCCAAGTAATGACAACGACAAGGATCCCCTTCATCAATTGAATGGCCCTTGTCCCACGAACGATGAGAATCAGTTTATAAATCACATAGCTGACGATAAGAATATCGATGACATCCTTAATCGAAATGCTCGTGAGTAAGTCCATTTGTTATTCTCCCCCAACGACGCACTCATTGTTCTCTCTGTATTAGAATCATATCATAATCCTCGCGATACTTCTATTTATCTCTCCCAATTGGCGTTTTTTATCCAAAAAATGTGAAATTTCACACAAAAAAACGTCCTAATCCGGCCGACTGCTGCCAAGATAGAGGACGTCTCCTTTTAATGCGAAGAAAGCATACTCACAAACTCTCCCAATTTGTACCAAACCCAACTTAACGCCTGATCAACTTTAGTAACCTGTCCAGAGATGTGCGCCGTTGAAGCCAAATTCAACGTACCGTCAATGACGGTCAAGTTCCCTGTCACATCGCCGTCAACCTGCAATTTACCACGCTGAACAACGAGATCGCCGTTAACTGTATGACCTTGCGGCACGATAACCGTATCGCCCTGAATGACAACATCTTGAAGATCGCTGCCCTTCACCATCAAATTCTTGTCATCATTCCACATCGACATGAAACTGCCGAACATAACAGCAGCAAAAACAACAGCCACCGACACAGCCGGATGCCTGCGAATCCACTCCATCCACGCATTACGTTTCTTCATCGGTGGAAGCCCGCTCATAATTTGCGCTGTCAAAGTGTCTGGAACACTGACCGGAGGTAGCGATCTTACAATTGCATCCGTTCTTTCCAACTCTCTGAACAAGGCATGACACGCCGCACAAGATATCAAATGTTCCTTCAGCCTTAAAGCCTCTGCCCCCTGCAAATCACCGTCGAGATATTCATGCATGAGCGGGAGGGCTTCCTTACAATTCATGAATCAGCCACCCCTTTCTTGAACTTTTGCGTTTTGTGGTATACCATACGTTTGAATTTCAAATATGTTTCACTTGATTCCAGGTTTTTAAATGGTAACATGTTCCTCTTGCTCCAAACGCTTGCGCAAGTACTCCCGACCGCGATGTACCCTTGTTTTAACAGTTGTTACAGGCATCTGGAGCACCTCCCCGATCTCCTGAAGCGACATATCGTGCAAATATCTCAGGATAACGACTGATTTATACTTTTCAGGCAATGTCTCTATCGCTTCGCGGATCTGTTCTTGTGTTTCCGATACTATGATCTGCTCCTCGGGCGTGTCCTCATAGCTAGGGAGCATGGCATAATAATCGTTTCCTTCCCCATCCGGCATTTCCGCATCGAGCGAATAGGTGTTCTTCCTTCTCCTTAGCTTGTCGATACATAAATTCGTTCCGATACGGAAAATCCAGGTTGAAAACTTCTGATTCTCATCATACCGGTGCAAATTCGTATAAACCCGCAAGAACGTCTCCTGCACCGCGTCCTCGGCCTCTTGCTTGTTATTTAACATCCGATAAGCCAGGTGAAAGATCTTGTCCTTATAGAGCCCTACAAGCTCTGCAAAAGCGTTGCGATCCCCATTCCTGGCCAACTTCGCCAGACGTGCTTCAACAAAATTCACTACGATACCTCCGGCTCCTAAGCCATTCAATTCCTTTACTTATTCTTACGCAGCAGTTCCCGTTTTGTATTCAGAAATCATAATACCTCCGAGAATAAGGCCCATCCCTAACCATTGCAGACCATATACCGGTTCTCCGATAATTAAAAAGGCGGCCACCACAGCAACAGGCAGCTCTACGGATCCAAGCATAGCCGCAAGCGTACTTCCGATACGAGGGATGCCCATATTAAAAGAAATCGTCGGCACAACCTGCCCTAATAATCCTAATAAAAGGCCCCATAACATCAAACTCCCCCCATGCTCTTGAACAAAAACATTTGGCGGATACAAGATATACATGATCGGCATAGCCGCGGTTAGCATAACAGCGGAATTCATCAGAGGAGGCAATGAACTCTTTACCTGACCAGTAAAAAAAAGAAATGCGCTGTACGTTAAAGCTGACAACAGACCATACAGCAGACCTTTTGTGCTGAATTGATGCCAATCCGTTTCAAAAACATTCACAGCCAATAAAGTTCCAAGCATGATCAGTACAATTGCAAATCCCTCGGCCTTCCTGGGAAGCCTACGTTTAACGATACAATCCATCGCAATCGTCATCCATGTAAATTGAAACAACAAAATGATGGAAAACGAAGCATTCAACTCTGTTAGAGCAATATTGTAGAAGACCGTTGTTAACGCTAATCCAAATATACCAATTAATCCTAACTTTATCCATGGCCCTTTGAAAGGATTCACCCAAGACTTTTTATTAAAAAGAACAAGCAGCCAAACAAATAAGGTTCCCATGGTCATTTGAGCGGGTGTAATCTGCCCATCGTTAAAGCCTTGATCGTATGCCATTTTAATAAAAGAGGATAACAACCCGTAACTTGAAGCCCCAATAAGAACTAGGACTATAGCCAACCATCGTCCCATGCTGTGCAACAACTCCTGTCTTTGGGCACCAGCAGGAAATCACAGGAAAAGTCGAGCGCCTCAACTAAGGCCCCCGACTTTCATCCCGTTTTCTCCGCTATTCTCTATGCAATCAGCCCGTATTTCTAAGCCCTGCGGCAATTCCGTTAATCGTGAGCAAAACTTCTCGAAGCAGCACCGCATCGTCCTCGTTGTTATCGCGTAATGCACGAAGCTCGGTAAGCAGTTCAACCTGCATATAGCTTAGTGGATCCACATATGGATTACGAAGGCGAATCGATTCCTGAATCACAGGAACGTTATCCAGAATTTCTTGCTGCCCGGTAATTTGCAAAATAATTGATGAGGTTAATTCATATTCTTCCCGAATCAAGCCGAAGATACGCTCCGCGATTTCCGATCTTTTAACCATACTGCCGTATTCTTTGGCGATCAGAAGATCAGCTTTGGCTAAGGCCATTTGTAGATTATCGATCATCGAACGGAAGAATGACCACTCTGCATACATTTCTTTTAATGTATCGAGATTTCCTGCTTCCCCCTGATAAAAGCTTTGTAAACCCGTTCCGGCTGCGTACCAAGCAGGGAGCAAATATCTGCTTTGCGTCCAAGCGAACACCCATGGAATGGCGCGCAAATCTTCAAAACGGTCACTGTTTTTACGCTTAGACGGACGGGAACCAATGTTCAACTCACCGATCTCCGGAAGTGGAGTCGACTCTTTGAAGAATGTTAAGAAGTCTTCATCCCGGAAAATCAGGTCCTGATATTTCGTCTGAGCTTGCTCGGAAATACCTCTCATAATGTTCTCCCACTTTTCTTCCAATGGGTGCCTTTGAGGTGAACGAGAAAGCTTTGACGCCGTAATTAATGCAAAGGTCGCCTGCTCCAAGCTGCGGTAAGCAATACCCTGTAAGGAATAACGAGAAGAAAGCACCTCGCCTTGTTCGGTTATTTTAATACCGCCGCCAAGCGTTTCAACCGGTTGTGCCAAAATGCTGCGGTTCAGCGGCATACCGCCTCGACCGAGCGCACCGCCGCGGCCATGGAAAAACTTCAACTTCACGTCGAATTTTTTCGCCGCTTCAGTAATATTCTGGAGCGCCATACGGAGCTCCCAGTTTGCCGTAATCACGCCGCCGTCTTTGTTGCTGTCCGAATACCCCAGCATGATCTCGTGCAGCTGTGTAACAGGATCTAAGCTCGCCTTGTAAGCCGGTATCGCAAGTAAAGTGCTCATGATTTCCGGAGCTGCGTGCAAATCATCAATCGTCTCAAATAGAGGCACAGATTGAAGCGTACATGTTACGCTGCCGTCACTCTCTTTACGATATAGCCCCGCCTCTTTGGCAAATACCAGAACCTCAAGCAAATCACTAGCGCCTTGCGTCATACTGATCAGATAACTATTGATACAGTTGCGGCCGAATTCCTTTTGTGCCTCGCCAACGGTACGGTAAACGTTAAGACATTCTTCCGTTCCTTCGGAATACTCCAAGTACATAGATGTAATCGGTCTAGGATCATTGAGAATATCAGTTAAAAGGGTGATTTTCTCATCCTCTGACAATTTGCTGTAGTCGGCAACAATCCCCATTTTCGCCAGGATTTCAGTCATCGCATTCTCATGCTCTTTACTATGCTGCCTAATATCCAGAGCAGCCAAATGGAAGCCGAACAGCTCAACCTGTCGGATCAGCTTTTTGATGTATTTATCGGCAATATAGTCCGCATAATGGCCTCTTAAGCTTGCATCAATAACTTGCAAATCAGAGATGAACTCTTCAGGACTGTTATAT
The DNA here is from genome assembly GCF_042676385.1 of Paenibacillus sp. GCM10027628. Classification (NCBI taxonomy): domain Bacteria; kingdom Bacillati; phylum Bacillota; class Bacilli; order Caryophanales; family Paenibacillaceae; genus Paenibacillus; species Paenibacillus sp. GCM10027628. The sequence goes on along the minus strand of NZ_JBHTHA010000020.1, from coordinate 1,774 downwards.
TTCTGAGTAGACGGTATGCTCGGATTACCAGTTTGATGAATCTTCTCAATCATATAAGTCGTCTTGATTCTGTATGGCTCTTTCTCATTTCGCCAAACGTCCTGGACATTACCAAGAGCCTCACGGTCGCACTGGATGGATGCTAGCAAAGCATCGCTAACTTGCACGATATTTTTGCTGAAGCTCATATTCTCAAGCGTCGCCTTGAGAATCTCCTCGTATTTCTGGAGTGCTAGTTGACGGTGCAAACCTAATGTTTCCCACGTCACATTCGCTTTAACAGATGGATTCCCGTCACGGTCTCCACCGATCCATGAACCGAATTTCAAGAACGATGGGACATGCCATGCTTCTTGCGGATAGTATTTATTCAGACAGCGTTCCAGCTCATGATAGACTTCCGGAAGTACATCGAATAGCGTTTCATCAAAATAGTACAAGCCGTTCCGTACTTCATCGATAACCGTAGGTTTACGGTCCCGAAGCTCATCCGTCTGCCATAGGTTAAGAACTTCACCCAGCAGCTTCTCACGCAGCTGTTCTCGTTCCCGATGTGTCAGCATCGGGTTGTCCAGTTTCATCATATCTTCTGAAATACGAAGATTCACATCAAGAACTGCCCGACGCATCGCTTCCGTTGGATGGGCAGTCATCACAAGCTCTAAAGAGATAGCTTGAAGAATCTCCTGCACCTCTTGATAAGGAATATTACTATTCTTCAACTCTTGAACGATGCTTTCAATGGATCCTGGCTGTACCATCTCGCCAGAGGAGCGCTCATAATCTCTTTTGCGACGAATCCGATGATTCTGTTCAGCAATATTAACAAGTTGAAAATAAATGGCAAAAGCACGAATAACATGGTGACGTATTTCCGGATCTAACGAACTAATCGTCTTCTTGAATTCTTCGTATATCTCAGGTACATAGTGTGCTCTTAGGGACTTGCTCATCTCACGAATCTTTTCTACAACATCGAGCAGCTCATTACCACCTTGATGGACAAGAACTTCACCTAAAATGTGTCCTAAGAAGCGTACATCCCTGCGCAGCAGGTTATTGGTCGATTGCTTTAGTAAGCTGATTTCGTTCTCTGACATACTCTCCACCTCGTCTATTCACTATGTTACATTAAAGCTTCTCTCTATCAAAGTTCTTCCTTAGAAAAACCCATTTCAGAATATTCTACCACATTCCGTAGTCTGCACATAGAGTAAAAATAAAAAAAAAGACCCATCGCAGGTCTTGGCAATTTATGTGCGAGTTTTTTGTGGGGTCTCTTCCCTTCTCGCTACAACAAAAAAGATCACCTAAGTGGTGATCTATTTCTTTAAGCGGGTGATGGGAATACTCCAAATTCCCATTTTCATGCTTCCTACGGAAGCGACTAGGTGTAAATTTGGACGCGCGTCCTACTTTGGTTTTTTCTACGATGTTTTCACGGACGGTCGAACCCTCTGTGGGCNTACTCCAAATTCCCATTTTCATGCTTCCTACGGAAGCGACTAGGTGTAAATTTGGACGCGCGTCCTACTTTGGTTTTTTCTACGATGTTTTCACGGACGGTCGAACCCTCTGTGGGCTCTCTTCCCTTCTCGCTACAACAAAAAAGATCACCTAAGTGGTGATCTATTTCTTTAAGCGGGTGATGGGAATCGAACCCACGCTACCAGCTTGGAAGGCTGGAGTTCTACCATTGAACTACACCCGCGTGTTATCGGGACGACACGATTTGAACATGCGACCCCCTGCTCCCAAAGCAGGTGCTCTACCA
>NZ_JBHTHA010000019.1:0-19962 GCF_042676385.1 Paenibacillus sp. GCM10027628 | reverse complement strand
CTACTGCCTTCGCCATTCGGGACTTGAACCCTATAGATAGCGCCCATGCTGGGCGCACACGAAAAAGGGAATAGCCCGGAATCGCTATCCCTTAATCGTTTGGGGCATCGGTTAAACTCCGATAATCCGATTTATCTTTGCATCATGATGGTTGCAATAACGATTTACTACAAAAGAGGATCAATCTCCTTCTCCCCAGCAAGTTCATCTGTTACTTGTTAGGCTTTCATTTTTTCACTAATGTGGATCAGGTGGACAATGTTAATATCCAACGGAAATTGTTTGAGGGTCAAGGATAATGGTCAAGCTCACTCTAACTTTCGGTTTTAAGCGACAGCAGCAAGCTCAAAGACACGGAAGATAAAGCCTTTTATTTAACGGTTTTAGCATTGAGGTCTTGATGAAAAAAACCGGTAGAGCCCGGAGCAGGCTCTTCCAGATTTAATAATCAGACACAGTCTCTGCCTTTGACAATAATTCGATCAATTGTTTCTGTCGATTCTCCAGAACACTCGGTGTCCAGTCTGTATTTTGTTCAATAAACACCTTATTTGCATGAAACGCATCGATTCGTTTCTTTAAATAGATCTTCTTTTTATCGACGAAATCAGAGTTGTTCAAAGCACTGTTCTTCTTCTGGCTGATTAAGACAAGATTGGCAAGCTTATTGGTCCAGTAAACACGTTCTTCATCCGTAAAATCCTTCTTCCATTGACTATGCTCCGGAGGATTTTGCGGCAGGATATGCTCAACTGTAATATAATGGTACCCGGACAAATGGACCGTATTATCGCTAAGCAAATATTCCATTTTGAGCAACAGGTGGCGGGCATAGGTTTTTTTGTAAATATTCCCCGAAATGCTTCGTCTGAACTCTTCCTTATCGATACCGAAGAGCTTATCCTTGTTCAGGAAATCGTCAAGTCCGGACACATCGGTTAATTCGATCGCCTTTAGAATCGCGTTCATGGCATCCAACCGGATCGTAGGTGTTGTACCGCAGACCCAATCTCCGGTAAACTTGAACTCCAACTTGGTCAGAAATTTATCTATTTGGATATTGCCGAACTTGGCGTAATAATGCATCAAAGGCGGGATCCAATCCTCTGACCGTAGTCCGATTCTCATGATCGTCAACAGGTTTTTGAATCCGTTGCTCAACTCGGAACTCTGGAGTTCAATGATATTCTCATAGATGTCATTATACTTTTGAACAAATTCGAATGTTTCCTTCCCTATTCTCAACGATGGGGTCTTGGCGTTGTAAACCAACTCCGTGAATTCCTCAAGCAAGTTTGTACGGGCCTTTTCCTTAATGAGGATAGTCCGAATAAACTGAAGAAACCGGTCGAAGTTTTCCCCATGCTTCCCTTCTATATCTTCCCAAATTTTAGCATACTTGTTCTTTTCTTTATCATTCGTTAGACTTCCCACGTTCTGCGACTTGAGAATATCGGCATTAGTCAGCGGGATTCCCCGGTTGTTGAGAATAGTGAACAGACGAAATGCATCTTCAGTATTCTCCGTCGAAACGTAAATGAACAGTGCTTTATTGAATATGAACCGGATGAACTGTTGCAGATCGTACTCCTTCAGGACATCCTGCAACTGCTCCCGCAGAACGAGCACTGTGTTGGCCATATTGGCCAGAGAAACGTTTTCTCCCTCAAGGTAGGACTTAATTTCTGCTATTTTTTCCGTGCCACCTTTAAAGATGATATAATTCGCGATAAAATCCTCGACTTTATCCCGAATTTTATAAGTCAAGCGGGTTCTTGCCGGGACATTCTCGAGCAGATTCTCCTCCTGATAAATTTTCTTTTGTAAAGTATCCACGTATAGTGGCACTTCAATCAGATCGCGCAGCACCGCCATCATGATGAAGAATGTCGTCAATCGTTGTTGCCCATCCAACACTTCGTATTCAGGGAACGAACTTTCCTTCAGCTTCTTCATGACCAAGGAGCCCAAGAAATAGTCATTTCCCGGCTTATGCTCAAAGGCATAGATCAGATCCTCTACCAGCTCCGTCACATTGTCGGTTTGCCAAACGTACGATCGTTGATACTCCGGAATCACAAACCAGAATGATTCAGAAAAAATTTTTTGAAGGATTTCCTTATTGGCCTCTATAGTTCCCGCCGACATGTTTTCACTCCTTTGATAGGTGTTAATCTTTTCTTTTATAATCTATAGATGGTATGGAATGATCATAGGACCATAACACGCCATGAAGAGGAAATGTATTGTTCTCGACCATTCTTCCAACGTAATAAACGGTTCTTCCACTTAGTATACGCTCAACTTCCGTAATACGACGATTATAGATGGACTTCATAGAATCGTCCGATTCATGTGGATATCCTCCCCATGCTACTACAATAAAATCATCCTCTGAGGTTACTCTGAAGATTGCTCCCCAATTAATGCACCTTTGTTTTCATATTTCGCAAGTGCTCAAAACCAGCACTATTTTTATATTTCATAGATATCTGTTTTGAATCATCTTCTTCGATTGGCACACTAAATGTTACTCTACCCAGATGTTTAACTTTAGAAATCTTAATTAAATGCTCAGATGGTATAACCCAGTAACTATTGTTTTTTTCTAGATAGAAAATATAAATGGCATTTTCTCTAGGCATTACTGTCATTGCAGCAAATGTATTCCAATTTTCATCCATTGAAGATCTAACCTTTATATATACATCAATATATATTTTGTCATTCAATCGTATGACACAGTCAATACCTGCGTCTTCAAGGGGATTAATAAAAATCTCAAATTTCTGTTTCAAAAGTTCAGAATAAACAATGTATTTAAGTCTCTTATTTACTGAACCAATATCTTTAACAGACATAATTTTATCACCGCATTATTTTAATATATTAATTAAATAAAATAAGATGCAAATATTATTTAGTTCGGTATTAATATCTTAAAATTAATCTCTTCTAAAATTCTGGAGCAATCGGGTTGCATCTAGTTTCTGTCTCTGAACATCTTCTGTAGATCGATTCCATAAATGAGGCCATCTCAATGGGTATAACTGATCCTTGTAGTCGATCATCATTATGGTTATTTTACGAAAAAGATTATTCCAATCTGAAGGCGTATTTCTAAGCATTAGAACTGGAACTCCGTAGTTCCATTCAGCTTTCAATTCGGTATCCATAAAAGTTAATGAATCACGATATATTTCCTGAAGTTCCCAAATTACTTCTGGATCTGATACCATTATTTTATCTAATTCCCGTGGAAACAATAATGCCTTTTTTTTCGCTCTCTTAAATTTTACCCATGGTTTTTTGTTTACTGGATCTATAATATCGCTCATATAAGCAAAGCCGGAGACTTCACCGGAATACTTTCCTTTTAGTACTTGCAGAATCTCATCCTTTATATTGTTTTTATACGATTTGATATGTACTTGCTCCATATCAATGTAAACATTGTTAAGTGCATCTTCATTCACGAACTGCATTCGCATTAACACATAAACATCCGCCATTGCTTTGGTTTCTTCAACGAGAAGCCACATATGTTTGGATTTTGTTGCTTTAAGATCTACTTTTAAGTTAGATAAATATTTTGAATCTTTACTGTAAAGTATCTGAAGATCATTTCCACCATCTGTCTCTGTCGTACTCTTATAAATATTGGTATCAACGCTAAAGCAATAGCCTGTACAAAACTGAAAAAAACGGTTGAAGATATATTCAGATAATTTACCTTCTATCGTATCTACTATATAGTCTTGTGGAGTTCTTTTTCTTCCCTCCTGTTGAAAGTCTCTCATCGTCATGTGGGTTAGACTTTCTACTGCATACCCAACGCTTTCCTTTAGTTCAGTATCAAATACTGGAATCTGGGGTTTAGATGATATTATCTTGCAATCAATTACTTGATTCAAATAATTACTAACAGCCCGGGATAATTGTTTCAAATTAAATGATTCATATTTAAAATGATTTTCCCATTTCTTTTCCGGCAAAACTAAATATAATGTGTTCCCCCCCAAATGTATTGGAAGAGAATATGAAAAAGTTGACTTGCACCCAGTCGTAACCACGGGATCGTTCAATATATTTTGCCAATCTGCTTGAATTCTCTTAAGTTCCATGTGATAAGTCCTCTTTATTTTTATTTTATTTTACTTAATTCCCCCCTTTTACTTTGGAACTAACGTTCGTATATCTATCGATAAAAAGTGAAATTAATGATATAATACTAAATACGTCAGTTGTAGCAGGGGGAAAGAGACATGATTTTTCGAAAAGGCGAGCTGTTCAACGGTCCCGGTGGTTTTGCATGGGGAGCTAAGAATGCCCGTGTAGAAGTTGGCGGAGAAGTGTTTTCCGTCCAACACGCTTGGTCAAACGATTACTGTGAAAGTGCATGTGAAACTTATACGTATAATATTTGCCCGGACCACCCAGAAACAGTTCATCATGGTGATGTCCGAAATTTGAGAATCGAAGAACTTGGTGAGATAGATTCCTTTATTTATGGATTTCCATGCAATGATTTCAGTATTGTTGGTGAGAAAAAGGGATTTGAAGGAACTTACGGCCCACTTTATTCCTATGGGATCAGAGTGCTGAATCATTATCAACCGAAATGGTTTATAGCCGAAAATGTCGGTGGTCTTCAAAGTGCAAATGATGGGAAAGCCTTTATACAAATTCTCTCCGAAATGGCTGGAGCTGGATACCGACTGACACCTCACTTATATAACTTTGCGGAGTATGGCGTTCCTCAGAGTCGCCAACGAATTTTAATTATTGGTTTCCGAAATGATTTAAATAAGGAATTCCGAGTACCCGCCCCAACTCATGGTCCAAATCGCCAATATCCTTACAATACCTCAGAGGCTGCTCTTACGATTCCTCCAATTCAGGAAGATGCATATAATCATGACATGCCCAAACATACTGAGAAAGTTATTGAATTCTTAAAACATATTCCCGCGGGGCAAAACGCTTGGTATGACGGTATTCCTGAGTCCTTGAGACTAAACGTAAAGGGCGCAAAAATGAGTCAAATTTACCGCAGGCTAGATCCTAACTCTCCTTCCTATACAGTTACTGGAAGCGGAGGTGGCGGAACGCATATGTATCATTGGTCTGAGCACCGAGCTCTAACTAATCGGGAACGAGCTAGATTACAAACATTCCCTGATGAGTTCATATTTAAAGGCACAAAAGAAAAAGTACGTCAACAGGTCGGTATGGCTGTTCCTCCAGAAGGAGCGCGCATTGTTATCGAAGCTGTACTAAAAACCTATGCTGGAGTTATATATGACAACATCCCATCAAAATGGAACATTGATCAGCTTTTGGCCCAAGAATCAATGGAGTTGGTCACCGTATAACTACATTTCAGTGCGCTCCTGAAAAGGAACGCACTTTTTTTAATAATTGTTCCGGCGTACTGTATCCTTGGTTGCAAACTGCATCCAGAAATAGTCTAACTCGTTTCTCTTCGGGTAAATTTTCCTCCATGCAATAGTTTAGAAATGCTAGCAGTGATTGTGCCGTTAACATTATCCCTGGAATATCTCTGTCTGAAATTGTTCTCTTTACCAAATCAGAAATTTTCCTAAGATTGCTTTCCCCGCTGAATCCTTGCGCTGTTACATATCCGAAAAAACCAACTTTTCGACCTTCAAACCCTTCATAATTTGGAATATATTCTGAAGCCATATGAGATACTAAATTTGCAGATAAAGGAAATTTTGGTCTATAGTTCTTCGAATCAAGTATACCGAAAAATTCCGTTCCATATTTAACTAATATTTCAATTTCAGTGGAGGCCTTTGCCTTTGGCTTCGGGCGCATAACAACTTCAAATCCTAGCGCTCTCAAAACATTCCCTGTCTGATCTTCAAACATCCTGTCATCTTCCTGATTCAAATAAGAATCAACAAATTCAGGACGAACTTCAGTAAATATAGTCTGAGAAATATTAAAAGCTATCATTTCAGCATCCTTTCTAGGGAACTCACTACTCAAAATTTCAGTCAAACTTTCTACAGACAAGGCACTTGGATTAGGCACATCATTCAGCAATCGATTAATTAAAATTTCAGTTTTCTTGCTATTTGACGCTGCGCCAATACTTCCATAGTGGTTTGCTTTGTAACTTCCAATGTCAAGACCATTATGCAAAGCCATCTGCTCTAAGGAAATTTTATACCGCTCATTGAAAGGATATCGCTCATCGAACTCTTCAAGCCTTTTTTTATACTCTACGCTCTTTGACGGATCAACACGCAGTGCTTTGCCTCGAATGTATTCAGCAAGTTCAGTGTATTCACAAATCAACATAAAAGTATGAGCCACATCACTGTGTGCGATCTCAAAATCTCGAGCTCCTTTATCGGAACGCTCGCGATGATCGAACTGCTCAACAATTGCTGCTTTCAAAGCAAATTTTCCTTCGTCACTTGATAATCGAAACTGAAGAATTCGCTTAATAGCTGATTCTAGTTCATCATCCCTTTTAGCAGTAAGAACAAAGAATGTGATCTCTTCTTTTGTTACATAATAATCAAGCCTCTCCTGATTCACCAGTTTAAGTAAAAACCTTGCAGGACGGATGCGGAATCCTTCTTCAAATTTTGGTTTAAATCCAACTTCTAAGAAATAAGCATTTGGAATTTGCAATGTAAGAATCTGTTTCGTTGTATGAAGACGCACGGAATCTCTTTTCAGTAACTTAAGGCCTGACTTTGTCGGTTGCAAGAAGCCGTCTGCATCCAGATAACAATAGGCGAATGTTCGCATCATAGCAGCCCATGTACGACCTCCTGAACCATCTTTACTCACATTTTCACGTTTAATACCAATTCTGTATAAACACTTTTCGTACTCAATATGCGCATCGCGGTTACCACTCCATGGAATGGTGAACTGCTTAGTCGCAGAAGCCAAAGCTTCCATCGCGTCGGCATGAAAACGCGGATCCCTTTCGGGTCTAGTAATAAACCAAACTTTCCTTTCACTCATGTGTCTCCTCCTGTAATATCCATTCGTTTTTTAATCGCAAATATGCTTCCAGCTCTGCCCGGTTTAACGCTTTTTGAAGACCTGACGATTGTAGCGCTTGAAGCCCAATAAAAAGCTGACGTATCTCATCGTTATATACGGGCTGTTCCTCTCCGGATAAATCACCTGCAGTAAGTAGCATTTGCTGTATTTCCGCGTCGAACAACCGGTCCAACGAAATCAGTTGTTGTCCTTTAAAGCCTAGTTCCCGGTTCGTATATGCGAGAATACGTAATACTGTTGAAATACGTAAATCTTTAACTTTATTCAACGCTTTATTAAATGAATTTTCTGCATTACCTACGAGTTTACTGATCTTCGCATTATTCATACCGCTAGCATATAATTCCCGATCCAAATTATGAAGGAATTTCCAAACAGCCGCTTTCTTCAGCAGACTTTGAAGTGCTTGTGTTTCATCTAACATGCTGCCATTTTCCTCCTACTGGATGTATAATAGCCTCATGGAAAGTATACCCATTTCATCACTTATATATATGACCCTTTTAGGTCATATAATCAATTAAAAGAGGTGTAATTTAATGGACAACTTGTCAGAGAGTGACCGGCGAAAAAATATGCAAAACATTCGTTCAACAGGAACTAAAATGGAATTGAGGGTTCTTCAAGCACTATGGAAAAGAGGCTTGCGTTACCGAAAAAATGTTAAGGACTTGCCTGGCAAACCTGATATATCCATAAAAAAATATAAAATAGTTGTCTTCTTAGATTCTTGTTTTTTTCATGGATGTAAGGAGCATTTTATTATGCCTGCCAGTAATACAGAATATTGGTCAAAAAAAATAGAGAGGAATAAAATTAGAGATCTCGAGGTAAGCAAAGACTATGAATCAAGGGGGTGGTTAGTTTTACGGTTTTGGGAACACGAAACAAAAAAAGAGCTGGAAAAAGTAATTGAAACCATATTAACGGCTGTAGAAAAGCGAAAGAAACGATAGCTATTAAATATCATTGTATTTAGTATATAAAATTTCAAAAGTAGAATAGATTGATCAGCTCTATGCTTACTTTATCTTTATAACTCCCCCTTACTGCATGCTTATATTATTTAACGTATGTAAATGAATTTTTCTTCAAACTAACCATTAACAAATAATATGTGTATTGTTAAAAAGAGGTTTACAAAAATGGATAAGTATGGTACATTAGTTTTGTACCGGAAGCACCGGACAATAAGCCCGAGGGAAAGCATCCCCGGGCTTTATATTTTTCTCAGTAAATGTTTGGGACTAAAGCATTTATAAGGATTTACTCTCTATCTTTATCCTCTTAGATCAAAACTTATAATTCCTAAACACCTTTTTCCCATATATCACATCAACAATAAACTGATGAAGCCTTCTTTAAAAGTCTCCTAATTGCCTCTAAAATCTCTATAATGAGGTTTTTCTTTTTTTAGTAATGATTTTTTTGTTCACTGTTTTCCCACATATTAACATTTTCAGAAAGAATTAATCCCCCGATAAGGTGTTACCCCAACTTGAGGTTTACGAACTTAGTAGAAGAGAATGGGTGAGGAGTTTATTTTGATAAATTTGGGAAATAATTTGTATCATTGAAGGAAATAAAGCAAATTTTGTCGAATGTTCATGTTATTCTGTCGTTTAATAACATGAGGTGAAATATTAGATGTCAACCGTCTATTTTGCAAAATTTAATATTAATGAAGAAATTTACAATGTATACAATGATGAACTATTGTTAGAAAAACTTTTGTTCAAAATCTATAATGGAATTAAACCGAATAATATACTTGCCGATCAGGATGGAACATATAAATTTATATCGATTGATAAAAATCCAGATACTTCTGTTGTTTCCGGGCGCCTTGTTCTTTTCGCGCCAGGAGTTCATGTTTCTTATGATGAAGATAATGATGATGTAATAGAGCGACATGATCCTAAGGCTGCAAGGTATATAACTTTTAGTTTCGATATTCGGAGGGAAATAATTGGATTTGTTCCAAAAAGAGGTTTTAGCAGAAATTTATTTCTCGAAAAGTTTAAGAATCTGATTGAAGCAAGTTGTGATATCGGTGAAGTTGAATTGTTTATTGAAATTAACAAAAGAAAATTTGTCGAGCAGCTATCTGTTTTTAAACATGTAAAAGAAGTTTCAATAAAGTTAATACCACCTAATGGCGATAAGGAAGATTTTGCTGAACTTTTTGGAACAAGTTCTGAGAAAATCAAAGAAACAAACTCGACCAAATTTGAATTAAATTTAAAAGGTACTGCCAAACAAGGTATCGATGTTAGATCAGATTATATTAAGAAATTCATTGAATTTGTTACTAAAGGCTATGGTTTGATGAATTTTAAAGGCAAGAATACTTCCGATGAAGATACACAAGTGAAAAGCGATGAACAGGCCCCCTTTACAAAACCAATTTCCGATCAATCTAAAGACGTAATTCCAACTGTTCAAGAAAAGACTAGAGCCGGTATATCTGAGATATTACTTCAAAGAGTAAGTGATGAAGGAGCGAATCATAATGTCAGGGAAAACAGAGACGAATGAAACGCAAACTATGGATATCTCTTACTTTTACAAAAACAATAGGTTTTTTCATTTTCTTAGTAAGACTAAGAAGTACAAAGACTTATATTGGAGTAAAGAAGCGGCAGTTTCATTTATTTTAGCGATGATAAGTTTGGTAATATGTCTGTTCATTGTTTTCAAAATTGATAATATAACAAAAGTTCAAGAACAATTCTCTGTAAGTAAAATTGATATTGAGGGATCTATAAATTTTATTAGAAATACACTCAATATCATTATTGCAGGTCTATTCAGTTTACTTGGTTTTTTAGTTGGAGGACTTGCAATTCTTGCAGGGATGGCAAATAATAAAATCCTAAAAAACATTATTGACTCAGGAAAAGGTTTGAATTTTTTCAGAATACTTTTCACATTTTATTTTGCAGGGGCAATACTAGGGTTCACACTTGTTACAACAATAATATCGTACCTAATAACGTATACTTCTTTCCCGTTTTCAGTTGGATTATTTTCATTTCTCTGTTTTATTGTGAGTTACTTTATGTACTTTATTATGATTTATACAATAATGCTTCTAGGAACTAGTCTAAGATTTTTCTTACTGAATTATCACTATTTTAGTGAATGAACTTGTGGTCTTGCCAACAAGCCCGTACTAATCACACGTGCTTATTGGTTTTTTTGATGGATTCAAGCACCAGTGCCAATGGGATCATTCTGAGTAAAGATATCTCCTCAATACCCCTGCCTTAAATCCATCCAACAACTCACGTAACTTCTTTTGTCGTTGCTCGCTTAATGTCACGTAACATTATTCCAAGCATCTTTCTTCTATTTTTGTATGTCGAATTATCTTATTTTTCGTGAAATAATCGGCATTTCACATTAGCTTCACATCAAGTAGTCAAATTCAAGCTGTTATACTGACTTAAGACAAACTACTGTCCTATATGAAAAACCTTCATTAACAAGATTTCTCAGAATCTGTATTATTAACCAACAGACAAACTGATTCAATATGTGTCGTATGCGGAAACATATCCACCGGCTGCACCTCGGCGACGGTGTAGCCGCCGTCGGCGAGCACGTGCAAGTCGCGTGCGAGGGTCGAGGCGCTACACGACACGTAGACGACGCGGCGCGGGCGAAGCTCGAGGATCGTCGAGAGCAGCGCGGGGTCGCAGCCCTTGCGCGGCGGGTCGACGACGATCACGTCAGGACGGACACCCTGACGTGTCCACTCGGGCAGGACCACTTCGGCCGGGCCTGCCTCGAAGTGCACGTTCGACATGCCGTTTAACGCGGCATTCTTGCGTGCATCGGAGATCGCCTCTTCGACGATCTCTACCCCATACACCTGTCCCGCGCGCTGCGCCAGGAACAGGGAGATCGTGCCGATGCCGCAGTAGGCATCGACGACGGTCTCTCCGCCTGTCAGCGCGGCGTACTCAAGTGCCTTCCCGTACAGCACTTCCGTTTGTACGGGGTTCACTTGAAAGAACGATCGCGCGGAAATTGCAAATTTCACATCGCCGATGTAGTCATAGATGACCTCGCTGCCCCACAGGACGCGGGTCTCATCCCCAAATATAACGTTGGTCTGTTTCATATTCACGTTATGGCAAATGCTCTTCACCGCAGGCAGAGCCTTGCGAATGCCGTCAACCCACTCTGAAGCGCGAGGAATCTCCCTACCGTTGGTCACCAACACGACCATGATCTCGCCCGTGCGGTAGCCGACTTTGACGACGACGTGGCGCAGCAGTCCGGCGTGAAGCGCCTCATTATAAGCGGTAATCCCTAACCGCTTTCCGATCTCTTTCACCCGAGCGACGACTTCGTCATTCGACTCGTGTTGAATCAAACACTCATCCATATCGATGATGTGATGGCTCCCCTGTGCATAAAAGCCGCCGATGAGGCCGCCCTGCTCTTCGCCAAAAGGTACCTGCGCCTTGTTGCGGTACCGCCAAGGATTGGACATCCCGAGCGTAGGATGGACAATAATGCCCTCAGTCGCTCTAGCTTCCCCCACAACCTGCAGCTTTCCAATCCGCACTAGGTTATCAACCACCTGCTGCCGCTTCACGCGCAGCTGCGCCTCATAACCAAGGTGCTGCAGCTGGCAGCCGCCGCACTGCTCATAAATCCCGCAGTCCGGATCCACCCGATCCGGGCTCTCCTTCAGAACGCGCTCCAATCTAGCATAGCCGTACTGCTTCTTCAGGTGCTCCACCCGCACGAGTGCACGCTCGCCCGGCAGCGCACCACCAACAAAAAGGGTAAAGCCGTTCACACGGCCTACCCCTTCCCCGTCATGGCTGATCCCAATGATCTCAGCCTCATATTGCTGCCCAATCTGCACCGGCAGATCGGCCATCCATACTGGCTCAGCATTTGATTTTGCCTTTGATTCTGGCTTTGATTGTACTTTACCCCCGCCATTGCGATCTTTATCTTCACCCGGCCGCGGGCCGGAACGATTCTTTTTCATAAAACCCTCACTTTATTTCCGCAACTTAAAATATTTAACTGTCTTGGGAAGTAGTCTGTTCCCCACGCCCTACTCCGACTCCTCATCCACACCCGCAATTCCCTTCAACTGAAACGGTGTCGTGAGCGTATTAAGCAGCGTTTTCTTATAAATAGATTGCCCAGATTCATCCACGATGATCTGTAAATGGCTCTGCAAATTCGTCATCACACACGGCAGTGTGCCGCCAAACTCGCCGTCGAGGTTGAGCTGGACGTAGTCCGGCGAATTAATTTCGATACGATCCGTTTGGAAGTAGATCACGTTCGGATCGTTCAAATGCTCGCCGCGTAGCGCGAGTGTCACCACTCGAATGAACTCCGCAAGGTTACACTTACGCAATATCAATACGTCGAACAATCCGTCATTCATGTTCGCATCCGGCGCGAGCTTCTCGAAGCCGCCGACGGAGTTGGAGTTGCCGACGAGGAAAAGCATGACTTCCTCATGGAACTCGGCTTCGCCTGCTTTGACGAACACCTCGATCGGGCGCAGGCGGGGCAATTTTTCGAGGCCCTTCATATAATAGGCCAACTGGCCGATCATCGTTTTCAGCTTGCTGGGGACCTCGTAGGTCAGCTCAGTCATGGAGCCTCCGCCGGCGATATTGATGAAGTAGCGGTTGTTGATTTTGCCTACATCGATGTCCCGCGTGTATTGCCGGACGATCAGGTCGACGGCCTGCTCCCAGTTTTTGGGGATATTCAGGGCGCGGGCAAAATCATTGGTGGTCCCCAGTGGTAAAATGCCCAGCGGCGGCCGGTTCTCCTTTTCCGCCATGCCGTTGACGACTTCGCACAGGGTGCCGTCTCCGCCTGCCGAGATGATCAGATCGAAGCCTCGATCCACCGCAGCGGCGGCGGCAAGTGTGGCGTCGCCTTCACCAATGGTGGCGTGCGTCGAAGTCTCGAAACCTCCTCGCTCCAGGCGCTGGAGGATTTCCGGCAAACGCTTTTTCATTTCCTCGCGTCCGGAGGTCGGATTGTAGATCAGTCTTGCTCTTTTGACCATTGCGTTCTCATCACCTGTTCGCAGTTGTGATTCGTGAAGCGATCTGCTTCTCGATCCATTGTGAAATCAGCGGACTAGGCAAAAGCGCCTGTCCATTATATCGATATTCGAACCCTTCCATCCGGGAAGGGATGACTTTGCTCGTGAAATAGCCTTCGCTTAAAAATAGCGGCGCCACAACAACCGTATGTTCCGGCTTATGCTTAGCCCACCACGTCATCTTCCGGTTCACTTGATCTGGCAAAAGCATGGCGACATCCGCCTCGTCGTAGCCGCCTAAAGCTTTTAACCGCTCGGCAAGCTGTTCCAGCCCTTTGCGCCACTTTAGATGAAAGCCTTTTTCCACACTGCCGTGACCAACCAGGAGGACGATCTCCCGGCTCGGGTTATCGGACAGCTCTTTGATTTTCTCATATATAATTTCAGCAATGACCGGATCGTCATCGATCGGAGATGTAAAATGAATGCGGGCCCGGATATCGAACCGCTCCAGATCTGTCGGCAGCGTAGGCTGCGGAATGACTCCCAGCGCATAGCTGATTTCATCGATATGTGTGCTCCCGGAGGACACGAACAAAGGAACGACGACGATATCCGTGACGCCCTGCGCCTCAAGGTTATAGATCCCGTCTTGAATGAGCCGACCTTCGACCAGCTCCAGATAGGAAGCAAAAATCGGCGTCCCCGCCGGCATCCGGGCTGCCGATACGGCATCATCGACGAGCTTAACCCAGCCCTCATCGCGAGAGCCGTGGCTGATTACAAGTACGCCAAATTTGCTCATTGTGTTCGACCCCATCCGTTCCCTACGATACCATGTGATACCTATGCTAACCAATGTATTCGCGCATGTCAATTGACCCTGGATGGATCCAAGGATTGAACATGAAAAATCCCGCTTTACACAAGGTAAGGCAGGATGTTATTACTTTTGAAATAAACATTCATCTTAGCGGTTTAAACGGTCAAGCGTCAGGACGTAGCCGTCATTGCCATAGTTCAAGCAGCGTTTGACTCGCGAGATGGTCGCCGTGCTGGCGCCGGTCTCGGCTTCGATCTGGTTATATGTGCAGCCTTTGCGCAGCATGCGCGCCACTTCCAGACGTTGGGACAGTGATTGAATCTCATTCACCGTACATAAATCATCAAAGAAAACATAGCACTCTTCTATATCTTTGAGCGTTAGAATGGCTTCGAATAACTGGTCTATGGCTTTATCGTTTAATTTTTTTAATTGCATTCGTTATCAACTCCCGGTAGAACTTCATCGTAGCCCATGAGTAAAGCAAGCTCTGTTGTATGTTTCGACACGAGTCCTATAATTCCTTCCTTTAGATTGGCAAAACGTTAAAATTTCTATGCGTTACCGAGGTAAATCGCGACTATTTCCAAAACCCGTGACATTCGTCCATACCACTCGTAGGCAAGTGACATATCTTATATTAGTCTAATCTGATGAAAAGGTCGTGAATTCGAGTGAGTAACCACAGACAAACGATTGGCAATGGCGGCATTGATCCTCAAGTGCACACACGCAGTTTCACCGGGGCTCCACAAATCGGCGATGGCTTCGGCCAATATCCGGGTCTCGGCGGCAATCCGTTCCCGCAAGGCGGCGGGCTTCCTGTTCCTTTTGAAGGCGGTGGCGGCAATGGCTTCTTCGGAGGCGCTCCTGGCGGCAATACCAGCGGCTTCTTTGGCGGTGGCGGCAATCCGGGCGGCGGTGGAGGCGGCGGACTGCTTGGCGGTCTGTTCGGCGGCGGAGGCGGCGCTGGGGGTTCATCCAATCCGCTTAGCGGCATAAATTTCAAGCAAATTCAAGGCTTCGTAGAGCGTATGGGCGGCATTGACGGCATCCTCGGAACGATGGGCAAAGTGCAGAAGTTCATGGCCAGTTTTCAGCAAATGGCCCCGATGATGAAGGTGCTCTTCAATTCCATCGGCAAAGGCAAGGTGAAATCTTCCGATACAGAATTGGAAGATCTGATTCCCCGCAAGCGCAAACGCCGCAAAAAATCCGGGTCCGCCCGCAAAAGAACGGGCAGCAGACCTACTGCCGGAACCCGCAAGCGCAGATAATTTACGATGAATAATTGCGGCGGACTAGGACTCGAGATAGAGTCTTAGACTGCCGCTGCTTTGCTTGACTTTGCCGCTCTCCGTCTCCGTAGAAATACAAAAACATATTGACGAGAACGCTTTCATGTTGCAAAATTCACCTATGAACTTTTTTACGAAATGTGAAAGGGAGCGTGACATTGATCATGCAAAATAAACAAAATGAAAAAAAGGCCAGCCAATGGTGGTACATCCTTCTGATCATTCCTTTTATAGCTATGCTGTGGCCTTCATCTTATTCTACTGCCGAGCCAGCACTGGCGGGAATGCCATTTTTTTACTGGTATCAAATGTTGTGGGTTATTATCAGCGCAGTGTTAACGGCAGTCGTATATTTCGCTACGAAGCGAAAATAAGAGAGAGAAGGAGTCATTATGAATATTAATTGGACGGCATTCATCGTTTTCTTATTGTTTTTTCTACTAGTTACGGTTATCGGATTTTATTCGGCAAGATGGCGTCAAGGAAACCTTGAGCTTCTCGATGAGTGGGGATTAGGCGGAAGAAGGTTCGGAACGCTGATCACCTGGTTTCTCCTGGGCGGAGATCTTTATACGGCCTATACGTTTATTGCCGTACCTGCTTCGATGTATGGGAAAGGCGCGATCGGATTTTTCGCTGTGCCGTATACCATTATCATTTATCCGTTCATATTTGTTGTTATGCCGCGCCTGTGGTCGGTTGCCAAAAAGCATGGCTACATTACGGCAGCGGATTTCGTTAAAGGACGTTTTGGAAGCAATTCCCTTGCATTGGCTGTCGCAGTTACCGGTATTTTGGCTACTATGCCATACATAGCGCTTCAATTGGTTGGTATGCAGGCGATACTCGATGCCATGGGATTTACGGGGACAGGCTTTATACACGACTTGCCGCTTATCATTGCCTTCCTGGTACTGGCGATTTATACATTTAATAGCGGTCTTCGCGCTCCGGCCGCGATTGCCATTGTCAAAGATTTGATGATCTATATCACTGTTATTGCAGCCGTTATTTATATTCCTTACAAGCTTGGCGGATTTGGTCCGATCTTCGATGCCGCGGCAGTCAAGCATAAGGAAGCTGTCATCCTTGGTCCTAAGGCTTATGCGCCTTATGCGACGTTGGCTCTTGGCTCCGCACTTGCCTTGTTCCTGTACCCGCATTCCTTGATCGGGATCTTCAGTTCGAGCAGTCGAAATGTGATTAAACGCAACTCCGCGCTACTGCCGGCCTACTCGTTCGTGCTGGGTATCATTGCATTGCTTGGGTTTATGGCGATTGCCGCTGGCATCACGACGAAGGATGGCAACGCTGCTATTCCGGAATTGTTCCTTAAAATGTTTCCTAGCTGGTTTGCAGGATTTGGATTCGCCGCAATCGGTGTAGGTGCCCTTGTCCCAGCGGCGATCATGTCGATTGCTGCGGCCAACCTGTTTTCGCGCAATATTTATAAAGCGTACATCAACAAAAATGCTACAGACACACAGGAATCCAAGGTTGCAAAATGGTTCTCGCTTGTTGTTAAAGTCGGCGCATTGCTGTTCATTTTCTTAATGAACAAACAGGACGCAATCAACCTGCAGCTACTGGGCGGGATCTGGATTCTTCAAACCTTGCCTGCGGTCGTAGTCGGCTTATATACAAGATGGTTGAATCGTTGGGCCATGGTAATTGGCTGGCTGATTGGGATGGTATACGGTACATTTNTACGCCCTAGTATTGAATTTCATTGTGGCCATCGTCCTAACTTTCATCTTCCGTGCGATTGGTATCGGAAATGGCAAAGACGAAACGCAACCACAAGATTATCATTTTGACGTAGCATAAGATCAAAGCAACACTCACTCCATTGGAAACTCCCGCCACGTATAAAATGAAGAAAACGGAGCCTTCAAGCTTGCAAGGCTCCGTTTCTGTTTTCGATTTGCGGAACAGGCTGCCGAGCGAATCACCTGCAGCCTGGATAGTGCAATATTATGGAACTATCGTCTCCGTTAGTTCAATCATGGTTTGAACTAAGGATATGTTCGAAAAATCATACATAAATACCTTTTAAACAGCAAATTCCATAATTCTGTGTGAAAATTCATACAGATTAGTGCTTTTTTAAGAAAAGAGTATAATTCTGTTCGATAATTCATACAGATTCGTTCTTGTTTCGATAACTTTACCTTACTTATTCCGTTCAACTATACTGCCATTTAGCTTAATGCCAGAAGGAGCAGCTGCCGCGGCGGCAAACTGCTCCTGGATCGTTAAACTAAATCTCTCGTTAGCGCAACAATTTAATTTTGGCTTAATCTTGTCTTTTCTTTAGAAATCCATACAAAAACATAACAATCCCAACAACCACAAACGTTGTCACGAATACATTGTCAGTCATACTAACCCAAGGTAGACCTAAACTTCCATTCCCAGAATGAACTTCTAGTCCTTGTACTGAAAGACCGTTAGCAATCCAGTTGGCACATCGTTCTAGAGTATACAAAATACCAGCGATAATAATAAAAATAATTCCTGTTATCTGAAACGATTTCCCTGTCATTCAGTCACCTTCTCGAGGTTTATTTCATTCCAGCATCCAAATGTGTTTACATATGTGTTATTATCGAAAAGTTCTCCGTTAACTTAATGTTTTTAAATGTTCAACTGATGCAAAGTCTTCAATTTTACAATTTCCACCTTCACAAAAAAGTGTAGTTATTGAACACTCGGGAACCAACTCGCTTTGTACGGATATGAATTCAGGGTGCCAAACATCAAGTTCGCACTTAGTGAATGTCTGAACTAGAAAGTCAGTTATTAATCCTCCATGAGTAACAATTACAATATTACTTTGAGGCGGATATCGCGTTGCTAATTCCAATAATAAAGAGGATAGACGTTGACCTGCTTGCATAGCAGAATCACCAACTGGTGGTATATATTCAGGCTCACGTGTACATCGCTCCCACATCGAGACAAACTCATGAAAAGTCTGCCCTGGCAAGTCCCCCCAATTAGCTCGTTCCCGCAAACGAGCATCCACATTAATTTTTGATTTCGTCTCCAATGCAATATAGTCAGCCGTTTCTTTTGCCCTTCGGAGTGGGCTTGAAAGTATGGTTGCTATCGGCAATTTACAAAAACGTCTCGCTGTTAATTGTGCTTGCAATGCACCATTAGACGTGATTGGTACGTCTCCAATTGCCTTTTCTTTTAGAGCATGCCTAACAAGAAAGAATGTTGTGCCCATTAATCAGCGCCTCCTCCTACCATAACACGATTACGGCTTATCGTTTTGAAGACATTTCCAGATTACACCTTATCTAAAATAAGAACAACGGTTAATTTTATTCAAACTATCCTGCCAGTTACTTAAATGAACAAATAGAGGATCTGCCGCGATGCAAGCTCCTCTACTATTTATTCTTCCGGATAATTTTCTTAGTTTGCATCTGCTTTCAAACTCTTTTGTAGCTTCCGAATATAACAAATTTGTCCAATGTGATATGCATTATGAGTTGAGACGTTTCCGATTATCTCCCACCACTTGGCAGCCTCCGGGAAACCTAATACATCACTTTCGACTTTTTCTTCACTAAGTAGATCTTGCCATTTTAAAATCACCTCTATTAGTCGTTCTTTTAAGTCAGTGAATTTTTGATCTTCGGGAATAATAAAGCTTCTATTATTATTTCCTATGGAAGGCACTGCATCGACATGAGATTTTTGGTACCTGGTTTGCCAAGTTTCATTCCAATAAAGTAAATGCTGTACAATTTCAGCGATACTATTACTATCTTCACTAGGTTTCCAAAACGCTACTTCCTCTGACAAATTTTCAACCGCATCAGAAAATGGTAGGTACCAACTAGGGTCATTAGCATTTGCTAACAACTGATTAGATAAAATATCTTTTACATGAAATATACTTTCCACACTCCTTCTGAATGATAAGCGGCAGCCGGTTAATGTTCATGTTGAGCTAACGTTAACCGATAGTTAAGCAACCACGTGGATAATGGTTTATCATCCCAAACTTGTACTTCTATGTACCTTTCCGGTCCATTATTACCTTGAGAATTCCATTCTTGAGGTAATCCAAACTCATTTATTACCTGGTAAATCTCATTTAACGTATATACCTGACCTCGGTACTTCTTCCCATCCTGGTATCTCATAGTTGGAAACAAGTCTCCATAAGTAAAGCTTAAAGTATAAGGATCGAATTCTGTAATAGGTATACGTAGTTCTTTACCTTTCTCGAACCACTCCAAGAGCCACGGACATTCTCCAACAGTCATGTAATGAGGATAACTTCGAAGAGGCTTTCCGCCCTTTAATATAAATAAGTCTCTTGCCATTAATTCGAGACTCCGTCGAATTGCAAGATAGTCATTTGATCTTTTACTCGCAAATCCTTTTTTCTGAATTCGAATTTCGTTGAGAATTCTTTCCGCTTCTTCTGGCTTTAAATCGGATAAATTTCGAAAAGGTCCTGTTGATTCATCAAAATAATGATTTAGAAAATTTATCATTTAATAACCCCACAATGAACAACTTTAATCCATATAAATCATACCACTTTTAATTAAACTATGCTGCCAGTTAGTTCAGTCAACAGCAAAAAGAGACCCACAACAACGGACGGCGAGTCTAAGATTTATATTTTAAAGGGGTTAGTATTTATTATAGGCTAGATTTCATTAATGCTGTATGAAAATAACAAACGTTTCCGTTAACGTAATAACTTAAGACTTACT
>NZ_JBHTHA010000018.1:0-19588 GCF_042676385.1 Paenibacillus sp. GCM10027628 | reverse complement strand
CAGGTTTTTTAATCTCTGTAGACAAGTCTCTGAAAAACAAGGGGTTTGTCGACATCCTGAGCTAAAGCATTCGCTTTAGCTTCAAAATGGACGCTGTATGAACTGGCCAGCTTGCTGATTGCCTGCTGTTGACTGGTTCACTACAGAAGAAGACGACTGATTTTGATAGGGAAATGACGCATTAACGTTATACGCCGCCGATGTGTAACTTGGCGTATAGCTGGACTGCGCTTGTTGTGGCGCTCCATATGCGCCATGACCATAGCTTTCCTGAGTGTAATTCGCAGGTATATTAGCCGATGAATAGTTAGGCTGGCTATAACCTGATGCAGGATAACTCGGGCCCGCTTGCTGATAATTAGGCTGGCTATAATTGACAGGAGCGGAGGATGAATATTGCTTGGCCAATTGCTCTTCAGCAATCTGAATGGCACGTTTGACCATATTCCCCGCATCTTTCGTACGGATGCCTTCCCAACCCTCACGCTGCACCACATCATAAAACCCTAAATCCTTGGCCAATTCATATTTAAAACTTTCGGACATGACACCTCTTCTGCGACCCATATGAAACCTCCTTAGCGTCTCTTTCCTGCTCAAGTAAGTTTAGTATGTCGCTAACAGTTCATCTCCATACAAAATGCAAAAACAGACCCCCAGGGTCTGCTCATATAGTAACGCTTTAAGCTAGTGTTGGATATAGGTGATACGAACTTGTCCGTCATCATTACAAACGGTAACTTCAACGGATTCAGTAAGGATATCGGCATAGCTGTAAGACACTCTCTTGAATGCATGCGACTCTTGGTCCAATTTCACAATAAATACAGAAGGGTAGGTTTCTTCTAAAACACCGGAACGCTCGATAGTCTTTCGACGACCACCATTTGCTCTCAACATGATCTTCTGCCCGACATGGGGCTCCAAACTGCGTTTAATCTCCAACAGCGCATTTTTTGCCATTGTCAACTACCACCTCTTTCCTAGTCAATTATAACCGATTCGGACAGGCATGTCAAACTAGGGCAAATATTATATCAGCACGACAATCGTATTGTCAACGGCATATTCACCTAATTTTTTAGTTACCTACCTTACAGGTTGTCTCCAAAGTTCGCAAATTATTCACACCTTTCTTATTCCTTCCTGTTCACATAAAAAGAACACCTGCAAGGCTATCCAACTTCAAGAAGTTAAATGCCTGACAGGTGTACCTTTTACAAACCTAATTAATACCAATTTCAAATTATTACAGTTACGCATTTACCTGCACACTCTGAATGCCGGGAATGCCCATCCGGTAACTCCCACGCGTCTCAACGCCGCCTAATCCCTCCAAGCCGGTAACGGTCAAATCCACAATATCAAGCATAGAAATCGTTTCTTTCACTGAGGTATACGAAAGCTTGGCTGCGATACAAAGCGGATCCAGGGCGTGAATCAAGACGCGTGCCGGCGAGCTTGCAAAATTGGCGCCAGCGCGCAGCAGGGCTTCAAAATGAGACTGACAAGCACCCGCCACGATAATCATGGCATCCCGATTTCGTTCGTACTGCCTCGCGATTTGCACGGCATTCACAAAATGCTGTGAATTCTTGTAATTGCTCAGGTTTTGCAACTCACCCCTGCCGCGATGTTTCAGTATGCCGTCGTGCCCTGTGATAACGACGATATCCGGTTTTATCTGGGGCAGCAGTCTATACAAAGCATCCGGCATTTGCGGCTCTGCAATGTAGAACCCCTCCGCAGGCACACGCAATTCCCCATAAAGCTGCATGCTCTTACGCAAATAAGCCGGATCCCCATCCAAATGAAGTACTTTTCCGGGCACTTCAAAATAGCTGGAACCGGCCTTATATTTATGGGTCAGCGAGATTTCGTTTTTCTCCTGCATCTGTGCCTGGGATAACGCCAATCGCTGAATGGATTCGCGAAATTGCTGTGTGTCTGATCTTGGATCATCTGGGGTCCCGGCAGGACTAGCCGCCATCAGATCCGTCAAGGGCGCATCTGCCAGCAACCGATACTCGACGCCGCGCAGCACCGCCCGCAGCTGTTCGATACGCTCGATTTTGAAAATGACGTCACCGCCATAGGATTTACGGGTAACAAAGTCTCCTTGCCTCATCGCACAATCCCCTCCTAGGCATATCCTATGGCGGAACTGGGCATTTGGTGCGGGTTATTTGCAGCCGTGCGCAAGGAGAGCCGACGACAAGCGCGCGTACTCTTCCATGCTCAGCGTCTCGCCCCGGCGCTGAGGCTCGATATGATTGGCGAGCAGCAGGGTTTCAAGATCGCCCTTGGTTTCTTTGGTAAAGAACCGCGCCGCGAGGTTATTGTAAATTGTTTTGCGCCGCTGGACAAAGGACGCCTGGACGACTTCGAAGAAGAAGACTTCGTCCTGCACGTCGACCGGCGGGGTTTTGCGCACACGCAGCCGGATCACGGCGGAATCGACGTTCGGCTGCGGCACGAAGACCGTGCGGGGCACGATCGTGACGAGCTCCGCCTCGCAGTGAAACTGAACGGCAATGCTGAGGCTGCCGTAATCTTTGGTGCCCGGGCGAGCCGCCATGCGGTCGGCCACCTCTTTTTGAATCATCACGACGATATTCTCCAGAGGCAACTTCTGCTCCAGAAGCATCATTATGATCGGCGTCGTGATGTAGTAGGGCAGGTTGGCGACAACGCTGACGCCATCCACGCCCGCAAAATGCTGCCGGAACAGCTCCGGCAGGTCCAGCTTTAACACATCCCCATGCACGACGGTCGCATGGGGGTAAGGCTCCAGCGTCTCGCCCAGAATGGGCAGCAGACGCTGGTCGATCTCGATGGCCAGGACGCGTCCGGCCAGCTTGGCGAGCTGCTGGGTAAGCGCCCCGATGCCGGGGCCGATCTCCAGCGCGCCCTTGTCCGGGCCGAGCTCGGCGGCGGACACGATCTTATTTAAAATATTGTGGTCAATCAGAAAGTTCTGACCGAGACTTTTTTTCAACACAAGGTCGTGCCGCTTCAGAATCTCCTTCGTCTTACTCGGTGTTGCGACATCATCGGATGTCACGCGATTAGATGTATGCATCGTATAGCCCTCTTTTTATAATTAGGTTCTTCATTCACTTCCGAGCCGTGCCTCCGTATAGTTTAACACGGTTTTTCAGCCTTAACCGGCCTCGAATCGGCAATTCCGTCGCCTTATGACGGTTTTTCAGCGCTAAAGTTACTGGATGACGTTGAGGATGCCCAACTGATTGGATTTAACACGGTTTTTCCGTCTTAACCGGACTCGAATCCGTAATTCCGTCACTTTAAGACGGTTTTTCCGCGCTAAAGTCGCCGGATGACGCTGTGGATGCTCAGCTGATGGGGTTTAACACGGTTTTTCAGCGTTAACCGGCCTCGAATCGGCAACTCCACCACTTTAAGACGGTTTTTCCGCGCTAAAGTCGCCGGATGACGCTAAGGATGCCCAACTGATTGGATTTAACACGGTTTTTCCATGCTAAAGTCACTCTCGAGCCGCTTCCCACTACTTCTCATTATGTATGTTGCTTTGACGCAAACGCATTACTTCAAACACTCTAACGCCGCTTCAAACTCCTCACGCGTGATTTGAAACATCGCGCAGCGTTTATAAAATTGCTTGCCGTTGCAATAGCCGATACCGAGCGCCTTGCCTACCTCAAGCCTGCGAGAAGCCGCCTCGGGATGGACAATGAGCCCCGCCGCCATTAAATCTTCCATCGTCAGCATGGAGACGGCGCCGTCGTACTCTGTACGCAGGCTTGCCAGCGCCTGCCGAATCGTCTCGGGCGTCGCGTTCTCGACGCCGATATCGCCCTTATACGCAGCCTGCTCCTGCGTAATAAAAGCATGCTTGCAGCCGGGTACCTTGGCTGCCACAATCTTCCGGATCCGCTCACCTGCGTGATCGGGATCCGTAAAAATAATAACGCCCCTGCGCTGCTGCGCAAGCGCAATCCGCTTCAACACGGCTTGTCCGATCGCGGACCCGCCTGTTTCGATCGTATCCGCCTCGACAGCTCGGCGAATCGCTGCCGTATCGTCCTTGCCTTCTACGACGATAACTTCTTTAATCATCAATGATCCCTTTCCCTGTACGAAAGAACCTTCGGTTTCGACATCCACGGCCTTACGCTTGATTGGTATGGATCAACGCAGAAAAAGAAGAGGGATCCCCTCTTCTTTCGCCCAAGCTGAAGGCTTATAGATTCATTCTACCCGCCTAAACAGCCGTTTACTCGTTAATTCTCCGTTGGCTTCTTAGGTCCAACCACATAGACCGTATAGCCTTGCTTCGTACCAAATCTATTGGCATAGCTTTCATCTTCATAGTAAACATCAATCATCTGGCCCTTTACACCGCTGCCTGTATCTTCGGCACGGCGGAAGCCGATGCCCTCAATGTAAACCCACCATCCCAATGGAATGACCTTCGGATCGACGGCAATGGTTCTGCCTTCTGTAACGGTTGTTCCGGTGAATGTTTTACCAAACCCGGGGGCCCCTTCGGCTTTACCTGTCGATTCCGCTCCTGCTGAGTAAGCGGTCAGCTTCACATTTTTCAGGATTTGTTTATATCCAAACTTCACGCCGTTCTTGGAAATTTCATCCACGCTTGGGGATGAAGCCGACAAAACGACAACTGCGTTTTTCGTGCCCACAGCAACAACTTTATTTACACGTTCCGTTTGAACCTGTTGATCCACAACTGCTTCCGAGACTAATTTACCGTCTTCGTAAGTCTTTTCTTTCTTTTTCAGGAGTACGCCCTCTTTACCTTCTTGGACGGTTTGCTCCTTTCCTTTAAGCAGCGATGCATCGTTCTTCTTTTCTGTGTCGAACGCGATCGGCTCCGTTACTTCTTCCGTCTCTTTCTTCACACGGACGATTTTGATTTCATCGCCGGCAGATAGAGAGGCTATCGGTCCGGGAGTTACTTTATCGAGCTCCCCAAGTGCAATATGTAAATCTTGCAATGCACTTTCTACCGTTCTTGCAGTTGTGTAAACAGTGGTGGTCTTTCCATCAGCAGTCAGTTGAATTGGTGAAGCGTGAGCGATGACGATTTTCTCGCCGCCTTTGATTGTGCTTGTAAGGGCTGCGGAAATTTCATCGTGCTCACCAATCTTAATGGCTTGTTCATCCAGTAGGCGTTGCAGGACCCATTGCTTCGTATGCACAACGGTTTCTTGTCCATTCACAACCACGGATACGCTCTTGGTAGCCGTACCGTACAACAACACCAAAAACATGAAAGTCATCGCGATTGAGATCATAGCTAAGCTTAAAATCAAACGCAAGTTTTCATGCTTCCATCGCAATGCGAAGGACATGCTGGATGATCGTTTTACATGGGTCTCTGTTAATGAGATACTGCCCACTTCTTCGGTCCTCCTTCAAAGCCCCGCCGTCGAGTGTTACGCATGATCAGATTTGACGCGACTAAGTTTTTTTGTAGTAACTTAACATGTTTCCCTCCAACTTGTGCAGCGGAGTTTACCCAGTAGCAGTGCGGTCTATGCCGACTCCCCTGGTAGTCCCACCCCCTTTGCTATTCATCATCCTATGAGCTCCTGGCTGTAAATATCCTCAGAAATATGAAAAAGCCAGCAGGAAGAGGACTCTTCCCGTGGCTTAGTTTGCATGTGAAATACAAATAGCACGACAATCGTTACCCCTCTTGTACGCTTACGAGGTTAGCTGACGGATTCGGACGTGAGAGTCGCCCTACCCGATGTTTGCGAAGCAAGCACCAGGATTCACCCCTGATAATCATTCTGTTCACCCCGTCACGGATTACGTGTCCGATGGCTTACAGCGGTTCCCCCGTTCCCATAATGGAACTCAGCGAATGGAAAAATGGCAAATTGGTTATTAAGTTATTATGAAAAGTATATTACGCTGTAAATCTTCTGCTGTAAAGTTATCGATTATCGATAAAAAGGACGGAATTCAGGAATTGTGGACATTTTACTGAGCAAATATGGGTTATTGGTACGTTTTTCTCATTATAACACACGAATACGATGATTTTCATCAATCACACGCCTAAATTAGGCTAAATTTGTGAATTTGTTTATAATAAGATTGGATAAAAATGACTCATAAATACCAATAATTTGCTAAATAGGGAGGCGATGAGATGACCCCAATTTTACAAGTTGACTCTCTTTATGGGGGATATTTGCCGGGCAAACCGGTCCTGCATGAGCTCTCCTTTTCCATTCGGCAAGGAGAAATGATGGGGCTGATAGGTCTGAACGGCGCAGGTAAAAGTACGACCATTAAGAACATTCTCGGCCTTCTTAAACCTCAAAAAGGGAACATCCGTATCAATGGCCAAACTTTGACTGATGCCCCTATACCCTATCGCGCAGCTTACGCCTATGTTCCCGAAAGCCCCGAACTGTATGAAGAACTCACGATACGTGAGCATTTGGAATTGACAGCGATGGCTTACGGACTGTCGAAAGATGCTTATTTGTCGAGATCTGCTGCGCTGTTGGAAGAGTTTCAAATGAAGGACAAGCTGAACAGTTTCGCCAGCCACCTATCTAAAGGTATGAAGCAGAAGGTCATGATTATGAACGCTTTCCTAATCGAACCTTCCTTATATATCATCGACGAACCGTTTCTTGGGCTAGACCCGCTAGCCATACGTTCCTTACTGGAGCTGATGGTCAAAATGAAGCGAAAAGGCGCCAGTTTCCTCATTTCATCGCATATTTTGTCAACCATCGAAAAATATTGCGACAATTATGTCGTCCTGCACAAAGGTCACATGGTAGCTCAAGGAGATTTAGGCGAATTGCGCGTGCAAACCGGTCTCCAGCACGCGTCACTAGACGACATTTTTTATCAACTCGTGCAGGGTGAATCTTTATGAAAAACATGGAAGTGAATACCCAGATCCTGTGGCAGCAACGCTTTGAACGTTATGTAAAGGAATCGATGGGGTACTGGCAATATGCAGCGCGCAGTAACTTCCTAGGTTTCGTGTTGTTTCTTGTCATTATTTCTTCCTATTATTATGCAAAAATATTGCAGCGTCTTCCGACAAATTATCCTTATATTTGGATCGTCCTTGTACTGCTCGTTCCGCTGCTCGCATCCAGCCCGATCCGTACCTTGCTGCGCCATCCCGACCGTATGTTCCTGCTCCGTATTGAGCATCAAATGGGAACTTATTTTCGCAGCGCCTTCCTGTATAGCTTCGCTTTGCAAGCCTTTTGGACTTTGATCGCTTGGGTCGTACTTTGGCCGCTATATCATCATTGTGTAGGAAACACTGAACAGCCTATTTGGCTGATGCTCGGTATGCTTATCCTACTTAAAGTGGCGAACTTGTTTGGGAGCCTGCAGGAAAGCCGATTCGTGGATCATCGCGCGAGAAAAGCCTCGCTAACATTTCGATGGTTAGCCTCCATTGCGGTCATTTATTTGCAATTCCAGGTCAATCTCTTTTGGGCAAGCGGCACTGCATTAATTCTCATTCTTGTCTGGCTGGGCTCCGCTCATTTTGCATCTAAATACCTGATCGGCTGGGATTACTTGATTGCCAAAGAGAAGCAGCAGCAGGCCCGGCTTTATGCATTCTTCAATTGGTTCGTGGACGTCCCGCAGCTGGGAACGCGAATAACCCGCCGAAGCTGGATCAGCGGGGTCACGAGATGGATTCCTTTTAAACAGGATGCCACTTATATGTATATCTATACCAAAACATTGCTCCGTACCGAGCTATTTACCATCGTACTGCGCATCACGGTAATTGGCGTTCTTGCCATATTCGTTTCAAGCAGCGAGGCAGCACGAGGCGTTATCTTCTTTGTCGTTATTCTGTTTTCGACTGTTCAGTTGTCTTCGCTTGCACGAGCCCACCGCTACACGTTCTGGCTGGAGATGTATCCGCTTAATCGCAGCCTGAAGGCAGGGGCGCTCGCTTTTCTAATCTGGTGCATGCTGTTGGCTCAAACTTGCGTTCTTGCGATTCCACTGCTAATCCAATCACCGCTTATCTATGGGCTTGTACCTGTGCTTAGTCTTCTGCTTATTTCGTTGATCTGCGGTGTTGTGCTAAGACGCAAGTTCCAAGCCGCCGCTTCACTTGAGACCTAACAAATGAATGGCATTGTTCGTCGTAATCTCGGCGATCTCCTCGACCGTCATCCCACGAATTTCCGCGGCCGTCTCGGCTACGAGCCGAACATAAGACGTTTCATTTCTCTTGCCGCGGAAAGGATGCGGTGTCAAGTAAGGCGCATCGGTTTCAATCAACAACCGGTCCAGCGGAACCTGCGCCAACACCTCTTTGGGCTGCTTCGCGTTCTTGAACGTAACCGGTCCTCCAAAGGAAATATGGAAGTTCATATCCAAGCATTGTTTAGCCGTCTCCCAACTGCCTGAAAAACAGTGCATGATCCCTCCGACCTCCGAAGCCTTCTCCTCCTTCAGTACTTGAAGAATGTCATGATGCGCATCCCGATTGTGAATGACGATTGGCATCCCCAATTTGCGCGCCAGCCGGATTTGTTCACGAAACACCCGGTTTTGGACATCCTTCGGTGACGTGTCCCAGTAGTAATCGAGGCCAATTTCACCAATTGCCACCACTTTTTCATGTTGGCAAAGCTCCTCGATCCACTCCAGATCCCCCGGCTGCATATTTATGGCATCTACCGGATGCCAGCCCACTGTCGAATAAATAAACTCATATTGTTCAGCCAGTGCAATCGAACTTGGTATGGTTTCTCGGTTAAAGCCGACGTTCACCATGCGGGTTACACCGGCATCAACTGCTCTTTGAATAACCTCATCCCGGTCTTCGTTGAATTGTTCGGCATTTAAGTGTGTGTGTGAGTCAGTAAGCATGGTCTTCTCCTTTTTTATGTATCTCGTCGAATATCGTTAGAGGCATTACTCTTGCTTGCCGAGCAGTGTCCATAGATCTGCATAAGAAGTCGTGTTCAGACCATCGAGCAGCTCTTCCGGATAATAAATATGGTGCTTACCCATGTGAATGCCGCTGATGGAGCGGACAATCTCCGATTTATGCGTAATCTCCGTTAGGTTGTCCTTATGATCCAGCAGCAAAATAGGCAGCTTTTCATCGCTTTCTCCAGGACGGTATACATCATAAGAAAGATCTGATGGGAAATCAATCTCCATATAATAAGAAGAATTGAGCCCTGCCTCCTGCATCGCCTGCTCCATCCGCTGAATCAGGCGGTTATTTCCCTCTTCAAAAGTACTGTATTTATACAGCTTACGGTCCAAGAACCGCTTGCACAAATCCACGAGAATCGGATCTTGCTCCATACTCCAGAACGTTAACATCGTTTGCATCACAGACTCATCCAGCACCAAATAATCCTCTAAGGAAAGACGATTCTGAATCAGGTGTAAAATGGGCTCGACCATAAACCCAAATGTGTAGTTTTCCTCATAAAGATGTTTGGCACGCTGAAATATTTTATGAAGCAAAATCTCGGCGCTGCGAGTCACTGGGTGGAAGTACACCTGCCAGTACATCTGGTACCTGGACATGAGATAATCCTCAACGGCATGCATTCCGCTCTCTTTCACCACAATGTGTCCTTTATAAGGCCGGATGACACGAAGAATCCGTTCCAGGTCGAACGTTCCATAATTAACTCCTGTGAAATAAGCATCGCGCAGCAAATAATCCATACGATCCGCATCAAGTTGACTGGAAACCAGGCTGACAACGATTTCTTCGCTGTACGATTTACAAATGACACCGGCAACCTTTTTCGGGAAATCCGGAGAGATGCGGCGCAGTACCTCGTTCACTTCCGTATCGCCAAGGACTATTTTACAGGACCACTCCTCGTGCCTTGTGCCAAAAGCTTTTTCTATCGAATGGGAGAAAGGACCATGCCCCAAATCATGCAATAAAGCTGCGCATAAACAAAGCAGCCTCTCTTCCTTCGGCCAATCCTCATAATGGTTGCGCTCGAATTGTGAAATGATTTTACGGGTAACCTCATACACGCCGAGCGAATGTGAAAATCTGCTATGTTCGGCGCCATGAAATGTTAAATATGAAGTGCCTAATTGTCGAATACGCCGCAGCCGTTGAAATTCCCTCGTGTTGATCAAGTCCCAAATCGTAGAGTCTTGTACATAGATATACTTATGAACCGGATCTTTAAACACTTTTTCTTCTTTCATCCTTTTCACTACCTTTCTTTATCAAATTCGACATTCTTTCGACATTTTACTATATCAAACCGACATATTTTGTCGAATTATGTCGATATCATATTCCAGTTTTAATACTGCATTAAACACTTGAAGTCACGTCCAGACGGCACTTTTTCACGACTCTATCTTGTATGATAAGACTTACAAAAGCTTGATTCATAAGGCGTTTCAGCTTTTTTTGAACCTTGGTCAGCACTAAATTTTTTCATGTGGACGAGTATAAAAATATGAAAATATGGTTGACTATTTTGGGAATGGTTGGTATCATAAAACAAGACAAGATTGTCGAATGGTGACGATATTGATAAAAATTTTATAAAATTGGAAGGGGTATTTATATATGTTGAAATCCACTGGTATCGTAAGAAAGGTCGATGAATTAGGTCGCGTTGTTATTCCAATCGAACTACGTCGCACTTTAGGCATAGGCGAGAAAGACGCTTTGGAAATTTATGTAGATGGCGAGCGCATTATGCTGAAAAAATATGAGCCTGCATGTATCTTCTGCGGCAATGCCGAGAATGTTACCTATTTCAAAGGAAAAATAGTTTGCCATATTTGTTTATCTGAGATGCCAACACCTGTGACAAAATAAGAAAAGTAGTATATAATAGAAGTAGCACTAATCCCTTATGGTAATTCTAACCTTTTTCATATCTCCTCTAGTCTCTAATCAGCTGGCCTAGGCCACGGATTAGAGATCTTTTTTTGTCTGGCTTTTTGGCTGAACAAACGCTCATCATCGGTACCTCGTTACATAGCCTCCCGCCTCGACTTGCAACTATATCCCAGAAACCATTAAATAACCGGAAAACCTAACGTTAATCGCGTAAATATTAGCATTTCGGGAGGTATTAACTGGAATTCCCCCAGTAAAATTGGCCATTTTCATCAAAAATCCCCGAATGAATCCTTTTTAGCGGGAGCTTTTCGCTATAATTACGTAAAGCATAAGGAAATGGCCGTATTAACAGGAGAAATTCCATAAAAAACCGCGTTAAACACGTTTCCTCGCCCTCTAGCGATCAAGCAGCGCGTTGTAAACATCGCGCTTGGACAGCCCGCGATCCGCCGCAACCAGCTTCATCGCGTCCTTTCGCTCGCTGCCGCGCTGCTCGTAGTGCTCAACGTGCTCGCCCAGCGTCAGCGGCTCCCACCAGCCCGCAGCTGCCTCCTGTGCAGCTGCCGCCGAAGCGCCTTCGGCGATGATGCAGTACTCGCCCTGCGGCGGGTACTGCTCCAAATGCGCGAGGCACTCGGCGATCGTGCCGCGGACAAACTCCTCGTACCGCTTCGTCAGCTCGCGGGCAAGGCAAATCCGTCGCTCCGCCCCCCA
Source organism: Paenibacillus sp. GCM10027628 (assembly GCF_042676385.1). NCBI lineage: Bacteria > Bacillati > Bacillota > Bacilli > Caryophanales > Paenibacillaceae > Paenibacillus > Paenibacillus sp. GCM10027628. The sequence goes on along the minus strand of NZ_JBHTHA010000018.1, from coordinate 8,004 downwards.
CACTTCCCCCATGCGGGCAAGTGTTTTGTCCACGCGGTGCGGTGATTCATAGAACAGCAGCGTGCCCTGCGCCAGCTGCAGCTCCTCCAGCACCTTCGTCTGATCCTTTTTCTCCCTGGGGAGAAAACCGACGAAGGTAAACCGCTCTGTCGGCAGGCCTGATGCAATCAGCGCCGACAGGGCCGCATTCGCGCCGGGGATGGGCACCACCGGCACGTCCTGCTCCACGGCCATCCTCACCAGGTCGTAACCTGGATCGGAGATGGCCGGCAGTCCCGCATCGCTGACCAGTGCGATGCTCTGCCCTTCAAGCAGCAAGCGGACGAGCTCCGGTCCGCTTGCCTGCTTGTTGTGTTCGTGATAGCTGACGAGTCGCGTAGCGACTTCGAAGTGCGTCAGCAGTTTACGCGTTTGCCGCGTGTCCTCCGCGGCAATCAACGCCACTTCCTTCAGCGTGCGGATCGCGCGAAAGGTCATATCTTCGAGATTGCCGATCGGCGTTGCGACCAAGTATAAGGTGCCCACGCCTTGCCCGCCATCTCGGTAACTTTTTTGCACTTGCAAACCCAGAGGAACCACCCTCTTTCTTATTTTTCTTTTTTACATCAGAGAGGTTCTGCCCCCATAATAGATTTCCTTCAATTCTTGACAGTACTCCTGATTCTCGTCATACACGATAAGCGGCGCCAGTGTCCGAACCTCCGGCTTTCCGTCCTTCATTCCTTCCACCAGTACCATCATGGCTTCTTCGCCGGCTCTTGCGTGCACGTACCTAAGACGCTTAGGCTCCAATCGGTATTGCCGCATCAAACTAATAATGTCTACGAGCCGTGTCGCTCGGTGCACCATTGCTACCTTACCCCCGGATTTGACCAGCTTTGCACTGGTTGCAACTACATCCTCCAGCGTACAATGAATTTCATGACGTGCAGCAGCGATATGTTCATTGATATTTTGCTCACCATTAGGTACTGGCAGGTAAGGCGGATTCACGGTAACCGTATCAAATTGGCCATGCCCGAGCGTTTGCACGATCGTCCTCAGGTCCCCTTGAATCATGTGCAACCTTTCTTCTAATCCATTAAGAAGCACATTGCGAACCGCCATGTCCGCCAATCTTTCTTGAATTTCCACGCCCCAGATTTCTGCGCGCGTTCGTGTTGTTAACAAGAGCGGTACTACACCGTTTCCCGTACATAAATCAATCATTCGCCCCTTAGGAGCGACACTGCAAAACCGCGCAAGCAATATGGCATCGAGCGAGAAGCTAAATACCTGCTCACTCTGTATAATTTTCAAATCATGCGTCAATAAATCATCAATGCGTTCTGTTGGCAGTAAGGGAACTTGCTTCATACGTGTTTTCAGTCATTTCCTTTCCGGGTCTTTCTCATGATTGAAAAAAACCGTAAGGCATACACCCCTACGGTCAAACGAACTTATTTATTTAAAAAGGATAAGCAAAACAAACAATCTCCCTCAGTCCGAAGGTGTCCATAATAGACATTGCAAATGTGAAAACCTTCATTATACAAACGGGTCAAGTTATCGTAACCGGCGCCAATAATCGGAGGCGGCTCTTTGGCCGTTCCTTCCGGCTGCTCTACAGTCGTTTCCTCTTGCCTGATCAGCTTTCTCAGCTGCTGGTTTTCAATGCTTAGTCGCTTGTTTTCTTCGATGAGCATAATAATTCTTTTCTTCAAGGCACCCAGCTCTTCATAAGTGGCGCCCATTCGTTCTTCGATACCATCCATCTGTTCGAAAATATCCTGTTTATCCACGATTTCACCTCTAGTGCCGTCCTTGCTTACGCCGCAGCGCTTCTCGCGGGTTAGAAGCCTCTACTCTTGTTCTACCACATCGTCGAAAGGTAGATCCATCACTTTACCAAGATCAAACAGCTGAACCTTGGCGGTACGCTCGTTGATATTCAAGCCGAGCACCTTCCCGTTACCAAACGAAGTAATGACCTGTCTGCCTACGGTCGGCAGCGAGTCTTTGGCACTTTCATAATTATCGTGTTCGTATTTCAAACAACACATTAACCGGCCGCAAAGTCCGGAAATCTTCGTTGGATTCAACGACAAGTTCTGATCCTTTGCCATCTTAATCGATACGGGCTCAAAATCGCCCAGAAACGAAGAACAGCAAAGAATTCGCCCACACGGACCGATACCCCCAAGCATCTTGGCTTCATCCCGCACGCCGATCTGACGCAATTCAATCCGGGTCCTGAAAATACTGGCCAGATCCTTCACGAGCTCACGGAAATCCACACGTCCCTCAGCTGTGAAATAAAAAATAATTTTATTACGGTCGAACGTATACTCTACGTCCACGAGCTTCATCTTAAGATTATGGTCTCGAATCTTCTCATGGCACGTTTGGAACGCATCCTTGGCTGCCTTTTTGTTCTCTTCTACCAAATCGGCATCCGAATTATCCGCGATGCGAATTACCTTTTTAAGTGGCAGAACCACATCGTTTTCCTTGACATTCTTCTTCCCAACGACAACCTTGCCATATTCCACGCCGCGAGCGGTTTCAACAATAACGGCGCTTTCTTTTTCTATAGGCAAATCGATGGGGTCAAAATAATATATTTTACCCGCTTTTTTAAAGCGGACGCCAACTACCGAATACATGCTACACCCCCTGCATCTCCACGAGCATTTTCTCGATAACCAGCTGTGAATTGGCGTTAAAGCGTAGACGTTTTTGCAGATCTACCGCTTGTTCCATCATGCGCACCCACTCGGAAACGTCCCGGCTGAATGCGAGGGAGCCCATCCAGTCCAGCTGGTCGTTATAAACAAGCTTGTCCCTGCGCTCCAGGCGCAGCTGCACCATATCTTTAAACCAGAGAATCAACAGGTCAAACAAACTCGACATGTGATCCGCCAGCTCTGTCTTCACAATCTTGTGCTGAATCGTAATTATAGAAGAAGGGAAACGTGTCAGCGTCTCCTTCGCTAATTGTAACACTACGGTTCTCATTTCTGCAAACCAATTTGCCCCGATGAGATCCCTGGCTGCCGTAAGTCCTGCCGTTAAATGAGCAGCCGGCTGCACCAATGTTGCGGGATGCCCTTCTTGCAGCAGAGTTAAGACCATTTCATCGCGAGGTAACGGTGTAAAACTAATCCACTGCGCGCGCGATTGGATCGTTGGCAGCAGGGCGTTTCCGTTCTCTGTGATAAGAATCGCAACGACTCGCGAAGTCGGCTCTTCAAGAAACTTCAACAAGCTATTTGCCGCTTGAACGGTCATTTTTTCAGCATGATGAAGGACATATATTTTGGTTCCCGATGCCGTAGCCCGGTAAGCAAACTCTTTTTGCAGATCACGAATTTGCTCGATCTTAATCGAAGCGCCTTCAGGTTCTACCACATGCAAGTCCGGGTGATTGCGATGCTCCACCTTGCGGCATTCCAGACATTCTCCGCACGCATCATCCACGGAATTCTTGCAGTAAATCGCTTTGGCCAGAGCCAGCGCCATTTCTGATCTTCCGGTACCGACCGGCCCGCTAAATATATAAGCATGCGATAGCTTGTCCTGTCGCAGCCCGTTCTGAAGCAGCCTTTTCGCTGCCGTTTGTCCAGGTATGGCTTGAAAAGACATAAGTCGCTTTCTCCTTATTAAAACAACAAATTAATCAGCATCCCTCGGATTTCTCCGATTTTCTGCAAAATATCAATCCGCCCCTGCTCGGTCTCCAGCAGCTCATCCGCCAAAGCCAGCAGCTCTTGATCGATTTCCTCCAAAAGCTTATATCGTTTCGAACGGCCGCGACGATCCCAGCCCTTCGTATCTCTTAAGTTCACTCCGCGTCTCGCGGTTTCCTCAAGAAACTGCTTGATGAGCAGCTTGTACTGACGCAGCTCCCGCACAGTCATGGATCGCGCCAAACGATCGCCTTGCAGCGTAATTTGCTGCATCATCTTGTTCAGCTGCTCCTGCGAAAACTTCTCATCATGCTGCTGCATGATGTCTGAGAAATTCCGGGGTGCCAGCTGTGGCGGCGGGACGTTCTCATTCACTTTGACGTTCTTACCGACGGGCTGCCACCCCGGATTAATTTTCAAGACTCATCCATCCTTACGATTAGTAGTGCTCAAAACGTTCTACAGGCAGTACGAATACAGCGGCTCCACCCACTTGAACTTCCACAGGAAATGGAATGTAGGAATCTGTCGTTCCTCCCATAGGCGATACCGGTGTGACAAGCTGCTCCCGAATTTTGCAATTGGCACGTATGACTTGCATAACCTCTTGTACCCTCTCATCTTCGGTACCGATCATAAAGGTTGTATTCCCTGCCCGCAGAAAGCCGCCAGTACTCGCTAACTTCGTAGCACGGAAGCCCTCTTTAATCAAAGCATTGGAGAGACGGTTACTGTCTTTGTCTTGAACAACGGCAACGACTAGTTTCATGGGTGATTCCTCCTCTTCATTATAAACTAATTATAGGTTTCTTGCCTTAGACGGAAAGATGTTCCTTTAACAAACGGTTGCAATCGGATAAAATGTCCCCGGCGATCTCATCCTCGCTGCGATCTGCATTCACAACGCATACGCGTTCCGGATGGTCGGCAGCAATTTGATGGAATCCCGCACGCACTCGGCTGTGGTATTCAACATCTTTTTGCTCGATCCGGTCTAATTGCTGGGCCGCTGCGTCCGTACCCGCCGCTCTGTGATGAAGTCTAGCCAGGCTCACTTCCACGGGTACATCCAAAATGTAAGTCCGTCTTGCCTGCAATCCCGAACTGGCAAACCGGTTCACTGCTCTTACCGTGTCTATGTCGGCACCCAGTCCATAAGCTTGATACGCAATGCTGGCGTCAATAAATCGATCGCACAATACAATCCGACCTGCTTCAAGCGCAGGCAAAATCAGTTCATGCACATGCTGCGCTCTGGATGCGGCATAGAGAAGTACTTCGGTTTGGTCAACCATCTCTTGGTTAACAGGATCTAAAACAAGGCTGCGAATCTTGTCGCTAATCGCCGTACCCCCAGGTTCTCTCGTGACCACGACTTCATGTCCAATTCGCCTAAGCTCCTCAGCCAATCTTCGTAATTGTGTTGTTTTTCCTGCGCCGTCCGGCCCTTCAAACGTTATGAATATTCCTTCCACTCTGTCCTCCTGAATGCTGTGTTTCCAGATGATGTATGGTTATGTGTATATCTTTAGCTTTTGTGTCTGTCCAAATGCGGTACCCTGGAACCGAATCCCGTTCACGGCAAGCTGCTGCAGCGCTTCGGCTACCGATGCTGTAATCATTTCGCCCGGATATAGGTATGGTATTCCCGGTGGATAAGGAATCACCATGTCCGCAGAGCGTTTTCCAATGGCATCTTGGACGGTGACTGTGCTTACATAGGACTCTTTTGACCCTGTTTTCCGCAAATCTCGCAAATCAAAGGCGATTGGCGACGAAATTTGTGTATCTGGGGGTAATATACTTATATTCGAGATGGGCGCTTGAAGTTCCTTCTTTTGCACCTGATCGTCTAAATTAATGTTGGCTAAGGCCTGATAAACTCGCCTGGCATCTCCCATGCTGGAAGCCGGTGTAAAAACGAGCAAGACATTCCGTGCGTCAGCCATTTCTACGAAACAGCCGTAGGCTTCAAGTCGGTCTTTCAGATCAGAGCCTGATAACGCTCCTGTTTTATCATAAATACTTACCTTAAAAGGGTCGTTGGTCGAAAATCCGTGACCTTTTACCATTGGAAAATCATGCGAATCATAACCAAATACCTCGAGCTTGCTTAGGAGCACCCTGAATTCCTTAACAACCGCTAGTCCCTGTTCGATCCATGCTCTTCCTTCTGTATGAATTCTCTTTCTCGCTAAATCAAGTGAGGCTAGAATCGGATAGGAGGGACTAGAACTCTGAAGCATCGCCAACCGTTGTTTCAATACGGATCGATCCATACGCAGCCCCTGTACATGGAGCATAGCTCCCATTGTCATTGCTGTGAGCATTTTATGCGTCGATTGTACAACGGCATCAGCCCCACTAGATAAGGCCGAAGCTGGTACCTCTTCATGGAAGCCATAATGCGCCCCGTGCGCTTCGTCTACAAGCAGCAGTTTGCCATGCTCATGCATAAGCTCAGCGAATGGCTTAAGATCTACACCTTTTCCATAGTAGTTCGGGTTCGTAAGAAAGAGCGCCTTTGCCTGCGGATACCGTCTAAGTGCTTGCTTTACGTCATCTATATATATGCCTGCAGCTGTCCCCGTCTCGCGATCCCACGCAGGAGATAAAAAAACGGCTCTTGCGCCGGCAAGCATGAGTCCGTGAATCACCGATTTATGCGCATTTCTTTGCACTAAAATTAAATCATCCCGTTCACAGACCGATGTAATCATAGCTAAATTACCCACTGTACTTCCGCCTACCAGAAAATAGGTCTCCTCAGCCCCAAAACATTCAGCGGCCAATTGTTCGGCCTCTAAAATCGCACCCTCCGCATGATGCAAATCATCAAGACCTGTTATTTCCGTGTAATCGATTGACATCACAGAATGTAAAAATGGCTTCGCCTCTTCTAAGACTCCCTGTCCAGATTTATGTCCTGGTACGTGAAAACTTGAAGGCTGGCTATGATAATGAGCTAACATTGCTTCATATAAGGGCGCTATCGATCTTCTATTACCAAGCGTAGACATATATCCTGCTCCTTCAACGCTCTATTTGATATTCCTATAGTAGATGATAGCCGCTGAAAAAACAAAAAAGCTTCCATTCAGAAGCTTTCTCTTAGTTCATATATGTTCTCGTATGACCCGTATAAAATACCTTACTCATTTGCTTCACAAAAAAAGGATATTTTTGGTCTCTGACATCCGTCCTGACCATCTCATTACTGCATTCATCGCATATAAAGGCTGAAATAATTCGAATTCCGCCATTACGCTGTTGCTCGCAAATCATACATACCCCAATCCGGTTCTCCTCCATTTGATCACCTCAACTCCTTTACGACTAGTATAACCGAAGCTCATTTCTCCTAAACTAGCTATGCGCTCATATTTTGGAAGGTTTCTGCCGATATAGACATATATTATGTTCTATTTAACAGACGGAGGTCATCATGTCGCTGCAGGATCCAAATCTCTCCAATAACTCAACTATCTACAACTACACGCTAAAGAAAAGAATATATCATTCCTTATATAAGGTGATTCTCTACTTTCTCTTGCTTATTTCTATGCTTATTTATCAATTGGACAAAAGTAATTGGATCGCAATTCTAATCAGTTATCCCATTCTGGTGATCTGTCATTTCTTAATAGTTCGCAGTTACTTTCAATTTACAATTGGTAGCGCCATGAGAGGCTGGGCCTTCAAATGGGGAATCTTCTGGTGTGGCATCCTGCCCGAAGGTAATGCCTCAATCCGTTTGGTGAGCAAAGTGCAGCAACATCTGTTCTGGATCTGTCTCGCTTGCATCGGGGGGCTATATCCGTGGGTCTCTTATCAATGGCTAAAATGCTTCCTCATCTTTCACTTATGGATGATGATGCCGCGGCTATGGATGTTGTATCGCTTTCGTCCCTTTCGCAAAAATGGCTTGATCAAAATGACCCCCAAGGATACTTCCTGCTATATGCAATAAAATCAACCCCACACTCTATTTGCGATGTGGGGTTCTTATCTCGTAATATGATAAAAAGCCTTCTTGAGATTTCTCTCAAAAAGGCTTTTCTTTGTGCTTGGCAACGTTCTACTCTCCCAGAACCCTTCGGTTCAAGTACCATCGACGCTGGAGGGCTTAACGGTCGTGTTCGAGATGGGAACGCGTGGATCCCCTCCGCCATCATCACCAAACGTTCAAGGTTTATTCCTTGAAAACTAGATACGAAACTTGCGTAAAGTGTGGGTATTTGTTAAACCGGTTTTGTTCCGGGCCCCGAGAAATTGCTTTCTTGGGTATCTTGGTTAAGCCCTCGACCGATTAGTATTCGTCAGCTGCATGCATTAC